>NZ_JBQQCD010000002.1:0-533209 GCF_052245555.1 Streptomyces sp. KR80 | reverse complement strand
AAGGCGACTTTGGTGCCGTTCTCGGGGACGACCGGGATCGGGTCCCGGGCGACGAGGGTGGCGTGTGCGTTGGAGAGCACGTTCAGGGTGCGGAAGAGCTCGATCAGCCCGATCGACACCAGCATGACCAGGTCCGCGACCGTCTCCCAGCGGGAGGCGTACGGGCGGTGCACCCAGTGCTTCGGCTGCATCAGCCACACGAGGAGGAATGCGGAGACCACGGGCGCCGTACAGAGCAGCAGACCGGCGCGACGGCGGTGGCGCTCCTGGGCCAGCAGACCCCGGTACCGGACCCGGTACGGGCGCCCCGGCTCGGGCTCGGTGAGCGGCCCGGCCAATTGGCTGTAGCGGTCGTAGTCGTAGACATGGCTCGGCGAAGCCATCAGGGCGCCCCCGCGGACTCGTATCGGCGGAACACATGGGGCCGATGACCCATCCGGCTCAATTCAACTGGTCATCTCCCGGGATGAGAATGTAACGAGCACATGGAGCCGTACTGCGCACATCGGATTTTCGGCGTGCCATGATGGTGTGCCAAATGGGCGACTACACGCT
Organism: Streptomyces sp. KR80; assembly: GCF_052245555.1. Classification (NCBI taxonomy): domain Bacteria; kingdom Bacillati; phylum Actinomycetota; class Actinomycetes; order Kitasatosporales; family Streptomycetaceae; genus Streptomyces; species Streptomyces sp. KR80. Next base: position 532,654 of record NZ_JBQQCD010000002.1, on the reverse strand, counting down.
CGGACTATTCGGGCGCGTCTCGCGTGATTTGGATATTTCGATCTGCGATGGTCCCTGAGCCGGATTTATCTTGCAGAAAATCGGAGGACCATCATGCGGGTTACCTTGGGCCGCACGGGCCAAGGCGTGCTGTGCGCCGTCTCGTCCGCGGCCGTGGCACTCGCGCTGCCGCAGACGGTGGCCGTTCCGGCGATAAGGGAAGCGCCGAAGATTACGCTCACCGAGCGCTTTCGGGCCGTTCAGCGCGGCGGCATCGTCAGGGCCGCGAATTCCTCCGTCACCTGCCAGTCCGCAGTCCGGCGGCAGGCGCCCTCCTGCGAAGGCGCCCAAGATGGCCGGGCCGGCACCAATAGTGACTACCGCATGACGTACATCGATGTCGACAAGGACCGCAACACCTATAACTCCAGCCGGGCGGAGCTGCGGCTGCCCAAGAATGCCACCGTGTCCTACGCCCGCTTGTATTGGGGAGCGAATCTGCGGGTCGGTGAGCAGAAACCGCCCGGGGACAGTGGGCGGGTGCTCTTCGCCGAACCGGGCGGGGAGTACAAGGAGGTCGTGGCGGACACCACGATCGGGCACCACCTCGACCACGGCGTCGACGCGTTCGCCGCCTCCGCCGATGTCACCCACATCGTCCGGGACAGCAAGCCCGGTGACTACACCGTCGCCCAGGTCAACGTGGCCCAGGGACACACCGGGGACGGAGCCTGGGGCGGCTGGACCTTGGTCGTCGCCTATGAGGACCGGAACGCACCGCTGCGCCAACTCGGCATCTGGGACGGCTTCGAGACCATGAGCTCGCAGCGCCGTGAGTACAGCGTCGCCCTCGACGGCCTCTCCGTTCCGCCCGGTGGCTCGGGGAGCCTGGGCGTCGTCGCCTACGACGGCGACCGCGGCGAGGGCACGAACACCCTCGGCGTCGGTTCCGACCGCGCCGCCCCGGTCAGGCTGAGCGACGCCGCCAACCCGCCCGACGACGCCATGAATTCGACGATCAGCGACCACGGAAAGCCGGCGTCCGGCCGCCGGCCCTCCTACGCGAACACCCTGGGCCTCGACTCCGACGTCTACGACCTGCGGCCGGCCCTCACCCAGGGCGCCGGGCGGCTCACGGTCACCTTCGGCACCGCGGAGGAGAGATACCACCTCGGCGCCCTCTTCCTGCAGGCCGACACCGCCCGCTGACGCCAACGCCGAGGTGAAGAGCACACCGGCGGTCCTCGCCGCCGGGATATGCATTCCATCCGGTCCGTGTACGGGGAGCACCGCGTGCCGCAACACAAGCGTGAAGGACGCCGGTTGACGGTGCTGCACATCTCCCAGCCCGTCGACGGCGGTGTCGCCAGAGTCGTCACTGACCTGGTGTACGCCCAGGCGCACAGCGGACTGCGCACCGTAGTTGCCTGCCCACCCGGTGGCATGCTGGGCGAGGCCGTCGCCGCGTCGGGAGCCCGGGTACTCTCCTGGCCCGCCCGCCGGGCACCGGGCCCGCGGCTGCCCGGTGAGACCGGGCGGCTCGCCCGGCTGATCCGGCGGACGGCGCCCGATCTGGTGCACGCCCACAGCGCCAAGGCCGGACTCGCCGCCCGGCTCGCCGTCCGCGGCCGCATCCCCACCGTCTTCCAGCCGCACGCCTGGTCCTTCGAGGCCGTCGACGGGGCGACCGCGGGCTTGGCGCTCCGCTGGGAGCGGTACGCGGCCCGGTGGGCCGCCTGCGTGCTGTGCGTCAGCGAGGACGAGCTGCGGCGCGGCCGGGACGCGGGCCTGGCAGCCCACTGGGCCGTGATCCGCAACGGGGTCGACACCGGCCGCTTCCGCCTCGCGGACGCGGCCGCCCGGGCGCGCGCCCGTACCGAACTCGCCCCGCTGCGCACCCTGCTGCCGCAGACGCCCCTGGTGGTCTGCGTCGGGCGGCTGTGCCGGCAGAAGGGCCAGGACGTGCTCTTGCGAGCGTGGTCCCGGGTCGTGGCCCGGGTGCCCGGAGCGCGGCTCGTCCTCGTCGGTGACGGTCCCGACCGGGACGCGCTGCGCCGTCTCGCGCCGCACGGGACGCTGTTCGCCGGAGAAGCGGCCGACACCGCTCCCTGGTACGCGGCCGCCGACCTCGTCGTCCTGCCGTCCCGCTGGGAGGGCATGGCCCTCGCACCACTCGAAGCCATGGCCTGCGGACGGCCGGTCGTCGTCTCCGACGTGGCCGGCGCCCGGGAAAGCCTGGCGCCCGATCACGCCCCCCACTGCCTCGTGCCGCCGGACCACGCGGACGCACTCGCCCGCGTCCTGACGGCACTGCTCCTCGACCAACGGCTGCGCGACACCCTCGGACGGCAGGCGTACGAGCACGTACGCGCGGCCCACGACGTGGGGCGCACGGCGGAGGCCGTGTCAGGTCTGTACCGCGAACTGCTCGGCCCGAGCCCCGCCGGTCCCGGTCCGCAGGACCGTGCGGCACCGGACGCACGTCACGGACCCGGCGGCCGACCGGGACCGTTCACCGACCGCAGGGAGCACATCAGGCGATGACCACGGAGAACGCAGGGGTGCCCAATCCCGGGCGGGTCGTGTCCCTGCTCGACGACACGTCCCGCCCGGCCACGCCGGCCTTCGCACCGCTTCGCGCCTACCGTCGGAGCACACCGGTCTCAGGCACCGGGGCGGTACCCGGCGGTCGGGCGGCAGCGGCACTCGCCGCCGTCGACTGCCTCGCCGCGACGGCCGCCGCGGCGCTGCTCGGCGATGCGCAACGGTTCGTCGTCGCCCTCGGTCCCGCCTTCGCCGCGGGCCTGCTCGTGGGCGCGCACCGCGGTCTCTACCGCCCCGGCCCGTCCACCACGGCGCTCGACGAACTGCCGCGGCTGGTGGCCCAGTGCGTCATCGCCTGGAGCCTGGCGGCCGCCCTGTTGGCCGGGCTCCGCTCCTCGGCGGCCCCGAGCTGGGCTCTGCTGCTCGGGGTGGTGTCGGCACATGTGGTGCTGGCCTGCGCGTTCCGCGGCGCGGTCCACGGCGTACGGCGGCGGGGGAGGCGTCGGCGGCCGCAGTCCGCTCTGGTGGTGGGCGGGGGACCGGCGGGCCGTCGGGTCTTCACCGCGCTCCACGACCACCCGGAGTACGGCATGCGGCCGGTCGGCCTGGTCGGTCCGGCGTCCGCGCTTGCGCCCGCCCCGGCGCCCGCCTCCGTCCCGGCCGACAGGGCGGCCCCCGAGACCGTCGTCGAGAGCGTGGACGACACGGGCGGCCCGGGCCGGGACGAGCTGGACCGGGAGTTGGGCAGGAAGCTCGAGAAGGGACGCGACCCAGGGCAGCCGCTCCCCGCGGAGCTGCCCGTTCCGGTCCTCGCCTCTCCTGAGGACATCACGCGCGCCGTCATCCAGAACGCCGTACGGGACGCCGTTTTCACCCGCAGCCCCTGGGAGGACCCGCAGGACGCCGCGCTCGTCCGGCTGTTCGCAGAGCTCGGCTGCGCGCTGTGGCTGGTGCACGGCGACCCGGCGGCCGACGCCGGACCCCGACGCCCCGGGGGACCGGACCACATCTGGGGCTTCGCCTGCCAGCGATTGGACGCCCCGCCGCGGCACCGCATCGGCATCGTCGGAAAGCGCGCCCTGGACATCGTGATCTCGGTCGTGGCGCTGATCATCGCCGCGCCGGTGATGCTGGTCTGCGCCGTCGCCGTACGGTGGGCCGACGGCCCAGGGGTGATCTTCCGTCAGGAGCGGATCGGCATGGCGGGGCGGCCGTTCACGGTGCTGAAGTTCCGCACCCTCCGCCCCGCCGACGAGCATGAGTCGGCAACGCTGTGGAACGTCGCGGACGACGGGCGGATGAGCGGTGTCGGCCACCTGCTGCGCCGCACCTCCCTCGACGAGTTGCCCCAGCTGTGGAACGTGCTGCGCGGCGACATGAGCCTGGTCGGGCCGCGGCCCGAGCGGCCGTACTTCGTCCGCAAGTTCAGCCATGCCGACCCCGGTTACGCGGCCCGCCACCGGATGCCCGCCGGCATCACCGGCCTCGCGCAGGTACACGGCCTGCGCGGGGACACCTCCATCGAGGACCGGGCCCGGTTCGACAACCACTACATCGAGACGTGGTCGCTCTGGCAGGACGTGCGGATCCTGCTGCGCACCGCGGGGTCCCTCTTCCGGTGCGGAGGAAGCTGATGAGCAGTCAGGTGATGGCCGGGCCTGCGATGCCGCGCCAGCAGGACCGGCTGACGCCGAGTGCGGCCCTGGAGCCGGTACGGGCGCGACTGTCCGGGATGTGGCGGGTGCTGCCCGCCATGGCGGCCGTTCTGCTGCTGTGCGTACCCGCGGACCGCGAGAGCGACATCACCGCCGCCGTCCATCTGACGGCCGCGGACGTGGCCTCGGCCCTGCTGGTCGTCGTCTGCGGGATCGTCCTGCTGCGCGACCGGCGTCGGCTGCTGACCTGGCCCGCCGTCGCCGTACTGAGCGCCCCGGTGGTCGCCTTCGCGGTCTCGACCGCGGCGTCACTCGACGGAGCGGCCAGCCTCACCGGCTTCGTTCGCTACATCCAGATCTTCGTCGTCGTCCCCGCGGCCACGATGCTGCTGCTCCGCTCGCGCCGGGACTTCCTGTGGGTGGCCGGCGCGATGATCACCGTCGCGGTGGTGCAGGGCGTGATCGGTGTCCACCAGTACGTCACCCGCACCGGCGCCTCGTACGCCGGAGAGGACATCCGCGCCGTCGGGACCTTCGGACCGCTCGATGTGATGGGCATGGCCAGCGCGGTCGCCCAGGGGGTCGTGCTCACGCTCGCCCTGGGGCTCGTCCCGTCCCCCGGCAGCCCCCGGTGGCTGCGCCCGGCCGCCCTGACCTGCGCCGGGTTCCTGGTGATCCCGCTGGTCTTCTCCTTCAGCCGCGGATCGTGGATCGCCACCGCGCTGGCGGCCACGGTCGTCCTCCTGCTCGCCGGGCTGCGCATCGCCTTCGGCACCTTCGCCGTACTGATCGCCGCCCTCGTCGTCCTGGTCGGCGGCGCGGGCGTGGGCACCGCCCTCATCAGCGAACGCCTCACCAGCATCACCCAGGTGACCGACGCGCCCGATCAGTCGGTCATCGACCGCTACGCGCTGTGGGACGCCGCCACCGCCATCTGGCGCGACGACCCGGCGACCGGAGTCGGCATCAAGGGCTTCCCCGCCCACCGCGACGCACACGCGTCGCTTGCCCTCTCCTCTGGCAGCGACACCGGTGGCGCGGGCGCGATGTACCAGCGCGAACCACTGCTCACCCCGCACAGCATGTATCTGCTCCTCCTCAGCGAGCAGGGCCTGGTAGGGATCACCGCCGTCGTCGGCAGCTGGACCGCCCTGCTGGTGCTGGGCCTGAGGAGACTGCGGCGAGCCCGCCGCGCCGGCTGGCCGGTGGACTGCGGACTGGCCGCCATCGGGCTGCTCGTCCTGGAGTGTGCCGACTCCGTGTACAGCGACATCGGCGGCCCGTCCACCGTGCTCACCGCCATGATGTTCGGCCTGGTGGCCTGGTGGGCGCTCTCGCCGCACGCGGTGGCCGACGACCCGGCGGGACGCCGATGAGCGACGCGGCCACCATGCCGTCCCCGGCTTCCGGACGGCCGCCGGGGACTGCCTCGCCGCACGCGGCTCCCGTGCCCCCGTCCGGGCCCGAGCGGTTCATCGCCCGAGCCGCGGCCGTCACGGCGGTCCTCACCGCGGCCGGGGCGGTCTTCGGGCTGGTACGGGACCAACTGGTCGCCCATCTCTTCGGCGCGGACAGCGAGACGGACGCCTTCCTCGTCGCCTGGACCGTGCCGGAGATCGCGTCGACCCTGCTCATCGAGGACGCCATGGCCCTCGTGATGGTCCCGGCCTTCAGCCTGGCGCTCTCCCGGCGCGCCGCCCTCGACCCCGGCGAGGCCGGGTCGGCGCCCGACCCCGTCGGACGGCTCGTGGCCTCGACCGCTCCGCGGCTGTTCCTCGCCCTCGCAGCCGCCGTCGCGCTGCTGGTCGCCGCCGCACCCACCCTCGTACATCTGCTCGCACCCGGCCTGGCCGACCCCGGCCTGGCGGTGGAGTGCACCCGGCTCACCGCCATTACGGTCCTCAGCTTCGGCATCGCCGGCTACTTCAGCGCCGCGCTCCGAGCACACCGGCGGTTCCTGCCACCGGCGGCCATCTACGTCGCCTACAACGTCGGCATCATCGCCACGATGCTGGTGATGCACCAGATCTCCGGGGTGCGCGCAGCGGCGGTCGGAGTCGCCCTGGGCAGCGCCCTGATGGTGCTGGTCCAACTGCCCTCGTTCCTGCGGCACCTGCCGGCCCGGTCCGGCCGCCGCCGGGGCACCCGCCGCCGGATCCCCCGGCAGTCGGCCGATCTGGGCGGCCTGGTCGGGCGGATGCGTCCGCTCACTCGGCTCCGCCCGGGCGGCTGGGCCCTGCCGGCCGGTCTCGCCGTGCTCGCTCCCGCCGCCCTCTTCGCGTTCACCCGTCAGGCGCAGGTCCTGGTCGAGCGCAATCTCGCGTCCTCCCTGCCCGCGGGGGCCATCTCGCACCTCAACTACGCGCAGAAGGTCGCTCAGGTCCCGATGGTCCTGTCCCTGATGATCGTCACGGTGACGTTTCCCATGGTGGCCCGGGCGATGGCCGACGGCGAGGCGGACCGGGCCCGCCGCCGCGTCGAACGCGATCTGACCCTGGCCGGACTCCTCGTGCTCATCGGGTCCGCCTACGTCATCGCCTACGCCCCCCAGCTCATCGAACTGCTCTTCCAGCGCGGCGCCTTCGACGCCCAGGACACCACCGCGACGGCCGCCGTCATGCGCGTCTACGCCCTCGGCTTGCTCGGGCACAGCCTTACGGGGGCCCTGACCCGGACCTTCTTCTCCGTCGCCCGGCCGACCTGGCACCCGGCGGCCGCCATGGCCGTCGGCCTGCTGATCACCATCGCCGGGGCCCTCGCCGCCGTTCCCCACTGGGGCGTCCACGGCATCGCCGCGGCCAACGCCGCCGGCATCACCGCCACCGCGCTGATCCTGCTGCGCGGACTGGTCGTACAGGTCATCGCCATCGACGTCCGCCGGGTGACGGCCGACCTCCTCAGGCTCGGTCTCGCCGCAGCAGCGGCGGCCGCCGCCGGATGGGCCGCCGCCCCCCTCGTCCCCTCCACCCTCGGCACCGCACTGGCCGGCTGCCTGATCGTCCCGGCCGCCTTCGCCGCCGCGGCCTTCGCGGTACGGGCTCCGGAAGTCCCGCTGCTCATCTCCGCCGTCAAACGAAAGCTCCGCCATGCCCCGTGAACCCTGGCTGCTGATGTACCACTCCGTGACCGACTACATGGAGGACCCCTATCTGATCACCGTCTCCCCGGACCGGCTCCGCCGCCAGTTGCGCTGGCTCGCCGCCCGCGGACTGCGCGGCGTCGGCGTGGCGGAGCTGCTGCGCGAGCGCGCCGCCGGACGGGGAGCCCGCCTGGTCGGCCTGACCTTCGACGACGGCTACACCGACTTCACCGAGAACGCCGTCCCGCTGCTGAAGGAACGCGGCTTCACCGCAACGGTGTTCGTACTGCCCGGCCGGCTCGGCGGCGACAACGCGTGGGACCCGCTCGGCCCGCGCAAACCGCTGCTCACCGAGGACGGTATCCGCGCCGCCGCCGAGGCCGGGATGGAGGTCGGCTCCCACGGCATGCTGCATCTCTCCCTCCCGGAGGCCGACGACAGCGCCCTGCGGCACGAGACGGCCCGCAGCCGCGAGCTGCTCCAGGAGATCACCGGCCGCCCGGTGGAGGGCTACTGCTACGCGTACGGCGATGTCGACGCCCGGGCGGCCGAAGCGGTGCGCGCCGCCGGCTACGGCTACGCCTGCGCTATCGCGCCCGGCCCGCTCACCGGCCGCTACGCCCTGCCCCGCATCCACGTCGGCGACCGTGACACCGCTCTCCGGCTCACCGTCAAAAGGCTGCTGCACCCGCTGCGCCGCCGCCCGATGCCCACCGGGGCGTCCCCCGGCCCCGATCTGGCCGGAGCCGGTCGATGAGGGTGCTGCACATCATCACGGGCCTGGCAGCGGGCGGAGCCGAACAGCAACTCCGGCTGCTGCTCCGTCATCTGCCGGTGCACTGCGATGTCATCACCCTCACCAACCCCGGAGCGGTCGCGCACGGCATCCGCGGCGACGGCACCCGCGTCAGCCACCTCGGCATGGGGGGCAACCGCGATGTGTCCGCGCTGCCCCGACTGGCTCGGGCGATCCGGGCCGGGCGGTACGACCTCGTGCACACCCACCTCTACCGGGCCTGCGTCTTCGGCCGGATCGCCGCCCGGCTGGCCGGTGTCCGGGCGGTGCTCGCCACCGAGCACTCACTCGGCGAAGCCGTCATCGAAGGCCGTCCGCTCACGCCCGGCACCCGTGCCCTCTACCTGGCGACCGAGCGTCTCGGGTCCTCCACCGTCGCCGTCTCGGCCACCGTGGCCGACCGCCTGCGGTCCTGGGGCGTGCCCGAGGACCGCATCCATCTGGTGCCCAACGGCATCGACGCCCGCCTCTTCCGGTACGACCCGGCCCTCAGGACAGCGGCCCGCGCCCGGCTCGGCATCCCCGAAGACGCCTTCGTCGCCGGGGGAGTCGGCCGTCTCGTACCGGGCAAGCGGTACGACGTCCTGCTGCGCGCGGTGGCCGGGTTCCCCGACGCCCGGCTGCTGCTCGTCGGCGACGGTCCGGAGCGCGCCGCCTTGCGCACCCTCGCGACGGAGCTCGGCTTCGGCGATCGTGCCCTGCTGCTCGGCGAGCGCGACGGAGCGGTCGAGGCGGGCGCCGACCGGTCCGCACAGCTCCCCGGGCTCCTCGCCGCCATGGACGTCTTCGTCTCCCCGTCCGCCGAGGAGACCTTCGGTCTCGCCGTCCTCGAGGCCCTCGCCGCCGGGCTCCCCGTGCTGCACGTCACCTGCCCGGCCATCGACGAACTGCCCGCGGCCGAGGCGCCCGGGGCGCGGCGCATCGGCACCGGCGTACGGGAGCTCGCCACCGCCCTGGCCGGCGTACGGCGTGAGCACGCGGCCACCGGACCGCGGCGGCTGCCCGTTCCCGCCGCCGTCGGGCGCTACGACATCACCCGCAGCGCCGACCGGCTGGCGGCGCTCTACCAACGCACCGCCGGACGCCGGGGATACGCCGGCCGGCGCACCCCGCTGACTCTTCACCCCTCTCTCCCCGCCGTGTCCGACCCGAAGAGGTGACCGACGTCATGACCGACACCGTCCTGGCCAAGACCGCGCCCACCCGGCTGTACCGCAGACTGCGCAGCGCGCTCCGGCTCCCCGCGTGGTGGCCGCTCGCCCTGTGCGCCGTGCTGGGCACGGTCTGCGGCGCCGCGTACGGAGTGCTGAAGACCCCTCAGTACCGGGCGACCAGCTATGTGGTCGTCTCCGCCGACAAGAGCACGGATCCCGCCACCGCCCTCGGATACGCCCACGCCTACGGCCGCGTCGTCACCGACAGCGTGGTGCTCGGCGGCGCCCAGATGGCGACGGGCTGGTCCGTGGCCGATCTCCGGGACCGGGTCCAGGCCGTCACATCCCCCGACGCCCCAATGATCGAGATCACCGGCAGCGACACCAGGGCTGCCCGGGCGGCCGGCAACGCGAACGAGGTCGCCCGCGCGCTCACCGTGTACGCCAATGGCTCGACGAAGAGCACCGGCGTCCGGCTCATCCTGCTCTCCCGGGCCCTCACCCCCACCAGCCCGGTCACTCCCTCCGGCACGCTCTCCACCGCCGTCGGACTCTGCGCCGGAGGGCTCATCGGCTGCCTCGTGCTGCTGGTCCGTCCCGGCAGCCGGCGGTCGTCGAGCTCCGGCGTCCCGGCTCCCGCGGCCGAACCGCGGCCCGCGACCGACCCCGTGCGCAACCGTCCCGAGCCGGCCAACCCCCGCCGGATCAGAAAGCCGGTCAGGAAGCCGTCGAAGAAGCTGGCCGGGGACGGCTCGCGGTGACGGCGCGCACCGTTGCCCCTCCAGCAGTACCGCGGTCCCTTCCGGCCGCACCCGAGTCTGCGGCCGGCGGGCTGTCCGTGGCCGTCTGCCGGGATCCGGACCGGTTCGCTCGGCTGGCACCCGAGTGGACCGACCTCTACCGGCGCTGCCGCAGCGCGACCCCGTTCCAGACCCACGGCTGGCTCCACTCCTGGTGGCTGTCCTACGGAATCCCCGGACGCCTCCGACTGATCCTGGTGCGGCGCGGCGACGGGCGGCTCGTCGGCGTCGCGCCGTTGATGCTGACGTACCGTCCGCTGCCCGCGCTCGTACCGCTTGGCGGGGACATCTCCGACTTCTTCGACGTACTGCTCGACGACGGCTGCGCCGACACCGCGGCGGCGGCGCTCACGGCGGGACTCGGCCGGGCGGCCCGCCGCGCCGTCGTCGATCTGCGCGAGGTGCGCCCCGGCGCGGCGGCGGAGCGGGTCTTCGACCTCTGGGCGGGCCCCAGGCACCGGCTCGCGGACTCCGTCTGCCTGGAGCTTCCCGGCATCCCCATGGACCGGCTGCTCGAGCGGATGCCCGGCCCCAGCGCCCGCCGCACCCGGGCCAAACTGCGCAAGCTCGACTCCCTCGGCGTGGCGCACCGCACCGTGCCCGCGTACGAGGTGCCCGAAGCGGTCGCCACGATGCTGCGGCTGCACGCCCTGCAGTGGCAGCGCCGCGGTGGCACGCCCGAGCACAGCAGGCCGCGCTTCGCCGAGCACCTCGTGCGCGCCCTGCGGGAGATGGTCCCCGCGGGGGACGCGCAGCTGACCGAATACCGCATCGGGGAGCGGGTGCTGGCCGTGGACGTGAACCTGATCTCCGCCGACCTGGCCGGCGGCTACCTCTACGGGGCGCACCCCGATCTACGGGCCAGGGGCGCCGACCTCAGCACCATGCTGCTGCGTCGCGACGCCGCTTTCGCCGCGGAGACCGGCCGGGGCGTGGTGAGCCTGCTGCGCGGCGACGAGGCCTACAAGCGCCACTGGCGGCCGGTCGTCGTCACCAATCAGCGCCTCCTGCTCGCCCGGCCGGAGCTGGGATCCCTGCTGGTCCTCCACGCGGCTCAGGCGGCGTCGCGGCCGCGGCTGGCCGAGGCCGTCCGGACCCGGCTCCCCGCACTGCTCGCCTGGCGCGCCCGGCTGAACAGCTGGCGCGCGGTCGCCTACCGCATCGCCGGGTGAATCCGCGGGCCCCGGTCGTCGCCCCAGCTGAAGCGGATACAGAGCCTGCGCCTGCCGATCAGCGCCTCGAGCCACGGGCCCAGATCCAGCGCGAGGCACTCGGTCTCGCGCGGCACGGTGTCGTGGTCCGGCGGCAGGGACGACTGCACGGCCTGGAAGATCTCCGTGGACTCCGGGTTCTGCTCGCAGCGCCACACGCCGTGCGGGCAGTAGTCCGTGATGGTGTGGTACTCGGGTGGGTGATCGGCGATCCACTGCAGCATGCCGCGCATGTAGTCGGCGTTGTCGCCGTTGCGGAACAGACCCCACTCCGGGTACGAGGTGGGTTTGTCGTGCTCCGCGGCGAACTCCACGTGATCGGCCAGTCCGAAGGGCTCGTCGATCTGCTCCTCGAAGCTCTTCCCCGGCGGCTGGTCGTAGGCGTCCATGCCGATGATGTCCACCACGTCGTCGCCCGGATAGCACTCCGTCCAGCCGATCGCGTCCTCCCCGCGACTGGGCGCGAAGTCGAAACGGAAGCGCTGGCCCTTGACCGAGCGCATCGTGGTGACGATCCGCCGCCAATACTCCTTCCAGGCCTCGGGATGCGGGGCGCAGCGACCGGTGTACGTCACGCCGTTCATCTCCCAGCCGAGCACGATGACCGTGTTCGGGACCCCCAGGGTGACGAGCCGTTGCGCCAGGGTGCGGAACACCTGGTCGTGAGCCCCGGTGGCACCCTCCTCCAGCAGGGAGGCCACCTCCTCGTCGGGCACCCCGGCCTCATTGCGCTCGAGCATCGGCACGTTCAGCACGAACAGCCGGTCCTTGTGACCGCGTCGCCACTCCGCCCACGGCTCCAGCAGGCCGGGCGGCCCCTCGATGTCGGACCAGCGGTTGCCCGGCAGATACGTGTGCCCCACGCGCATGTCGGCCCCGTCCAGCCAGTCCTCCATCTGGGGCATGCGCTCCACGCCCTCCGGCCCTGAGCCGAGGAACGCGCCCCACGGGACGCCGGGCGCGGGATCCGGATCCGGGTTGAGCAGCCAGCCCCCCTCGGCGCCCACCGTCGCCATGGCCGTCCCGGCGAGCAGGACTCCCGCGGTGACCGCTCCGAGGCAGGTGGTCGCCAGCCTGCGGGGACGGTGGGGCATAGGGCTACTCCTTCCGGCGTGCAACCCTCACTGGATGCATACCCATCGACAGTAATTGGGACATATTTCGTAAACTTCTCTCCAAAATGCTTACTGATAGTCCGTCACGTGAATTTTCGCCCGCACGGCCCACTGACCCGAAGGGGAGCAGGTGCACCACCACCCCGCCGCTCACCCCGCTCCGCAACCGACCCTTGAGACCACCCCGACGTCTGCATCACGCCCGACGTTCGACACCGCCGTACCGGTGCTGCTGATCCGCCTCGACCACAATCCCTTTCACCACGGAACGCTCGGTGCGGTGAGATCTCTCGGACGGGTGGGAATCGAAGTCCACACCCTCGTCGAGTCCCTGGACAGCCCCGTCAACCGCTCCCGTTACGTCCACCGTGCGCACAGCTGGTCACCCGGCGGCCCGTCCGTCACACAGCTGCCCGAAACGCTCCGCCGGATCGGCCGTCGGATCGGGCGCCCCGCCGTACTGATCCCCATGGACGATGTCAGTGCGATCGTCGTGGCCCGGCACGCGGAGCTCCTCGCCGACAGCTATCTGATGCCTGCTCAGCCAACCGGCTTGCCGCAGCGCGTGGCCGACAAGGCGGAGCTGGCCACCCTCTGCGCGAGCGCGGGCGTGCCGTACCCGACCACGGTGATCCCGGCCAGCGGGCCGGAGGCCGCCGCGACCGCGCGCGACCTCGGCCTGCCGGTGGTCGCGAAATGGAGCAGGCCCTGGCTGCTGCCGCGGGCCGCCGGGCTGCGGAGCACCACCCTGATCCGCACACCGGGGGAGGCCAGGCTCCTCTACGAGCACAGCGGGCGGGCCGGCAGCCGCCTACTCCTCCAGCGCCATCTGCCCGGCACCCACGGCACCGACTGGTTCTTCCACGGCTGCTTCGGCGAAGGCGCCGTGTGTCTGCACGGAGGGACCGGCCGTAAGGAGCTGTCCTGGCCGGTGGGCACCGGGCTGACGGCCGTCGGCACCTGGCTGCCGAACCCGGAAGTCGAGCTCGCCGCCCGGCAGTTGGCCGAGCGGGTCGGCTACCGGGGGATCCTCGATCTGGACTTCCGGCGCGACAGCACGACCGGCAGCTACCACCTGCTCGACTTCAACCCGCGCCCCGGCGCCCAGTTCCGGCTGTTCACGGACCGGACCGGGCTGGACGTGGTGCGCGCCCTGCATCTGGACCTCACCGGGCGGCCGGTCGCCGCCGGCCGGCCCGTGCCGGGCCGGGTCTTCATGGCGGAGAACTACGCGCTGCTGTCCGGCGTCGCGGCCGTCACCACCGCCCGGCCCCGGCTCCGGCCCGAACGGCGCCGCCTCCGGACGGGTCGTCCGTACCGGTTCCCGGAGACCGCCTGGTTCGCCGCCGACGACCCGGCGCCCTTCGCGGCCATGGCCGCGGGGTGGCTCGGGCGGGGCGGTGTGAAGGGGCTGCGACGGCTGCGGCCCCGGCCCGCGGCCGTACCGGCCTCCTGACGCCCGACACCGACCACCGACAGCGCATCAACTTCACGACGAGAGAGCGGGAACCACCCATGTACGACCTGGTAGTCGTCGGCGCCGGCCCCTACGGACTGTCGATCGCGGCGCACGCGGCCGCGGCCGGCCTGCGGCTTCGCGTGCTCGGCCGCCCGATGGCCTCCTGGCGGGACCACATGCCCGGGGGCATGTTCCTCAAGTCGGAACCCTGGTCCTCGAACCTGTCAGAGCCGACGGGGGATCGGACCCTGTCCGCGTACTGTGCCTCCCGCGGACTGCCTGCGGAGCACGGCAAGCCGATCCCCATCGGCACGTTCACGGACTACGGTCTGTGGTTCTCCGAGCGTGCCGTGCCGCGCATCGACGAGCAGACCGTGGCCGCCGTACGCCCCAGCGGCCGGGCCTTCGTGGTCGCCACGGAGGACGGCGAGACGATCCCGGCCAGGGCGGTGGCGCTCGCGGTCGGCGTGATGCCCTTCGTCCACCGCCCCGAGCCGCTGCGCACCCTCCCGGAAGGCCTGGCCTCGCACAGCAGCGACCACAACGACCTGTCCCGCTTCAAGGGCAAGGACGTCACCGTGATCGGCGCCGGGCAGGCGGCGCTGGAGACGGCCGCCCTGCTGGCCGAGGAGGGCGCCACCCCCCGGGTCGTCGCCCGCTCGGACCGGCTCAACTGGAACACCCCGCCGCAGCCCCTGAACCGCAGTCTGCTGCGCTCGCTGCGCGACCCGCACTGCGGTCTTGGCACCGGCTGGCCGAGTTGGGTCTGGTCGGAGATCCCGTGGGCGGTGCGTCGGCTGCCGAGCTCCACCCGGGTGCGGATCGCCGACACGGCGCTGGGACCGGCCGGGGCGTGGTGGCTGCGCGACCGCTTCGAGAGCGGCGTGCCGGTGATGCTGGGGCACCGGCTGCGGGCGGCGTCCCCGGCGGCCGGCGGCGTACGGCTGGACCTGACCACGCCCGCCGGCGCGCGCACGGCACTGGAGACCGAGCATGTGGTCGCCGCGACGGGCTTCACACCCGACCTCGCGCGGCTGGAGCTCCTGGACCCGGTGGTCCGTGACCGGCTGCGCAGGATCGGCGGCAGGGCCCCCGAGCTGAACGGCCGGTTCGAGTCCTCGTACCCGGGGCTGTTCTTCGCCGGGCTGCTGACCGCGCCGGCCTTCGGACCGTCCATGCGCTTCGTCTACGGGGCATCCTTCACGGCCCAGCGGCTGCTTCGCGGAGTGCAGCGACGGCTCGGGCGCACCGTCGTGCACGCGTGAGGTCCGGCCCGAACGCCAGACGCAGCGAAACCGCTGACATCTCGGTGTCAGCGGTTTCGCGTTTCGCCGGGGGGCCGCCGGGTGCTTATTGCTTACTGATCGCGTAGGCGCGGATCATGGTCTGCTGGACCGTGTTGCCCGCCGCGTCCTGCGCCGACATCCGCAGCGATGCGAACCCGGGGCCGGCCGGATGGTCGATGATCGCGACCGCCCGGTTCCGCTGCCCGTCCACCCGCACCGGCTGCCAGGTCTTGCCGTCGTCGAAGGACACCTGCAGGGCCGGCTTTCCGGTCGTCGTGCTCGCCGCACCCTCCGGGGTCTCCACCCGCAGCGTCAGCGCGAACCTCCGGCCCGCCGGGGCCTGGCCCGCCCGGTCGAAGGCACCGCTCGCCCGCACCGTCAGCAGCGGAAGCTCCGTCGTACCGGCGCCGCGCGAGGACTCGAACGTCCGGGTCACGGTCGTGCTCGACCCCAGGACGGTCAGCGACGACTCCGGTCTCGTGGCCTCGGTGGTGAGCGTGTACCGGCCCATCTCGGCCGGGAGGTTGCCGAACGAGCCGGTCAGGCTGTTCATCTTGCCGATCACCTTTCCGTCGAGGCTGAGCGTGTTGGTGACGGTCGGGTCGGAGGCTCCCGAGCCGTAGTGCCGGAACTCCGACGGGGAGAACGGTGAGCTGGCGAACACGATCCGGTCCTCGATGCGCCGCGCCGTATCCGCGGGGCTGAGCGCCGCCGAGTTCCAGCTCCGGTCGTAGCGCTGACCGGGCAGATGCGTCTCGGCGGCCGCAGTCTCCTCCATGGCGTCGTGTGGTCCCTTGACCTCGAACCTGCTCAGCCAGCGGATGTGCGGTCCGCCGCTGAAGTACTGCATCGCCGTGCCTTGGGCGGGGATGTACGGCGGGGCGTCGAAGGAGAACGCACCGTCCACGATCGACAGATTCCACTGCTCGGCGCCGTCCGGCGCGGTCACACCCGTCCGCTGGCCGTTGTAGTGCGTGCGCACCTGCGCCAGATCCGCGTCCTTGACCTCGTAGTGGAGCTTGTCAGGTATCCCGCCTCGCTCCACGAACAGCAGGTTGTAGCAGTAGTCGGCGGGCTTGGGCGGGTAGTTGCCGGAGCCTGAGTCCTGTTCGCTGAGCGTCTGCCGCAGGTCGAACCGGTACGGCCGGTCGGTGACCGGCTCGGTCGGAGTGATGTACCAGTCCCGCATCTTCTCCTGACCCCACGTCAGGCTGGAGATGTTGTGGCTGACTTCGTGGCCCGCGATCGTCTGCCGGAATCCGACGAACCGGTAGATCGGTGCGGCGGTCGGGCGCTCCACGGTCGTGGTGATCGGTACCGTCGCCTTCCCGTCGAGGACGAGCTTCATATCCCGGTCGATCCGTACCGACGGCTTGGCGAAGATCACCGTGTCCGGCTGGGTTCCCGTGGCATTCGGGCTCACATACCCGTTGAGGTTGTAGTCGCCTTTGATCAGCCGCAGGGTGTGGGTGCCGGTCGCGGGGTCGTAGTGCTCGGCGGTCGGCGTCGCTCCGGTCGCCAGATTCACCACGTCCTGCAGGTGGCTGGTGTTGTTGCCGGTGACCACCTGGCCGGCCCGGTCGGTCAGCCGCACCGTGAGGTCGTAGCTCTCCGGCTCGAGGAACGCGCCGATCGCGGTGTGCACGACCACATCGCCCGAGGTGGCGACGACGTGCCCGCTCTGGAGGTGGTTCGCCTGCGCGCGCGGGTCGATCGTGACCTCGGCTTCGGCGGATCCGCCCGCGGGCACGGTGACCTGCTCGGTCCCGAGCCGGAACACCCCGGCGGGCGCACCGCTGTCGAGCTTCAGGTCGAGGGTGACCGGAGCGGCGGAGTAGTTGCGGTAGCGGATCGTCTTGTTGACCGGTTCGCCGCGCGGCCAGCTGAACTTGCCGAAACTGACGCTGGTCTGCGCGGTCACCTTCTGGGCGGTGGCCCTGGCCACGTCCAGCCGTCCGGCGCCCTGCTGGAAGACGGTCAGCTCGGGCAGCCGCTTGCTGGAGCCGGTCAGCGCGGCCTTGAACTGCTCGGCCTTCCAGTTCGGGTGCTGCTGGGCGAGCAGCGCGACGGCACCGGTGACGTGCGGGGTGGCCATCGACGTACCGCTGGCGCGGGTGTAGTTGTCGTTGATCGGGCCGTCACCGGGGATGTCGCTGTGCGACCCGAGGGCGGTTCCGGCCCCCCGGGCCGCGCCGATGTTCTGGCCGGGTGCCACGATGTCCGGCTTGACCGCGAAGTCGCCGATCCTGGGCCCGACGCGAGAGAAGTCGCTCAGCGCGTCGGCCTTGGTGACGCTGCCGACGGTGAGTGCGGCGTCCGCGGCACCGGGCGAGCTGACCGGGTGGCGTACGAAGCCCACGTTACCCGCCGCGGCCACGAACAGCGTGCCGGTCTCCGCGGTGAGCTTGTTCACGGCCTGGGACAGCGGGTCGGTGCCGTCCGAGGCCTCGTTGGTGCCGAGGCTGAGATTCACCGCCCTGGCGCCCTTGTCCGCGGCCCACTCCATTGCGGAGATGATCGCCGAATCCTGGCAGAAGCCGTCGGTCTTGCAGACCTTGGCGATCAGGAGCTTGGCGTCCGGGGCGATCCCCCGGTACGTGCCGCCCTCAGCCGCGCCGGAACCGGCCACCGTGGACGCGACGTGTGTGCCGTGGCCGTTGCCGTCCTTGGTGCCGGACGGATCCGACGTGAAGTCGCGGGCCTCGGTGACCACACCTTCGAGGTCGGGGTGGCCGGGGTCGTAACCACCGTCCACCACGGCGACGGTGGCGCCCTTGCCGGTGATGCCGGACTTCCAGGCGGCGGGCGCCCCCACCTGGGCGGCGCTACGATCCAGCATCAGATGCGAGGTGCCGTCCAGCCAGACCTTGCCGATGCCGGCCGCCAGCTTGGCCGTACCGTTCCTGGTGAGCGAGTGCCAGAAGGCTCCCGAGGTCAGGTCCTTGGCCGCGACCGCGCTCGCATCGAGGCTCGGCAGCGCGCGCGTGACCCGTGTGACCTTGCCGAGCACGGTCTGGGGCGCGCGGCCCTCATGGGAGACGATCAGCGGCAGGGTATCGCCGGAGCGGTCGAATCCGTTGCGCACCAGCGCGCTCACATTGAACAGCCTGCGATCCAGCTTGCCTTGCTCCACCAGCGGGAGTGCGTCGGACGGGGTGACCGTCACGTCCTTGAAGCCGCTGCTGGTATCCACGGTCTGGAAGAACTGGATGCGCTGTCCGCGGCCGGGTCCTGGCTCGATGGTGACGGCCGGCTGGGCCACACCGGGCACGGTGGTGAGGCGCACGCGGTCACCGGTCACGAGCGTGACCGCGCGGGACCCGGCCGCGGATATCGCCCGGTCCGGGGCTGACTGTACGACGGCAGCGGTGCCGCTGCCGCTGAGACCGATGGTGAGCAGCAACCCTGCGAGGCAGGCGGCGACCCGTTTCCGACGACGCACGAGCATCTTCACTCTCTCCGTGGCAGAGGCGTCCGCGTACCTTCTCGATCGGCCAGGTGCGGTTCGATAGATCCGATGAGTTGAGGGGAACCGGCGACAGCGCGGTGGCGCCCAGGCGAGCAACGCCTGGGCGCCACCGTCGGCATGTCGGGTGATCAGCCGGTGGCTGCCCGTTCACGTGCCGCGTCGTTCCACGGCGTCCATCACTTGGGGAACGTCCCCTTGTGCCGGGCGTCCTTGACCCACACGATCGCGGCATGCAGCGCCGGGGTGCTCTTGGGCCGGCCCGAGGCGACGTCCGCGGCGGCCACGTTCTTGTAGACGCCGCCGTCGACCGAGGCCAGTCCCAGCCACTCGCCCAGCATGTGATTCTGGGTGCCACCCGTGCCGTCCACCCGCTTGGCGAACTGGTTGCTCCCCAGGTAGATGACCCTGTTCAGGGTCCGGGCGAACGTCTGCACCTTGTCCTTCGGGACCTGGTACGCGTTCCTGGTGAAGGCGCGGTACAGGCCGAGCATGTCGTACGCACCGTGGCCGACGTCCTCGGAGGTGCGGCCCAGCGAGTAGCCCCAGTCGTAGACCCGCTGTCCATTGACCGTCTTCTCCTTCACATCGCTGAGGAACCAGTCGATGTTCGCCTTGACGATCGCGTCGTACCGGGACACCCGAGCCGGATCGTCCCCGAGCAGCTGGTGGCACTCGGCCAGCCGCTGGAAGCCGCCCCCGAGCATCGCCTGCTGGTTCCACGGAACGGGCTTGCCACGGCTCCTCTCGTAACGCGGGCCGATCTTCGACCAGGCATCGGTGTCCGGGAAGTAGAAGCGGTTGCTGCCGGACTTGACGAAGTGCGGCGCCAGGAAGGTGTCGATGGTGCGGTCGAGCTCCTTGACGTACGTCTTGGCCCGCGCCAGGTAGGTGGCCCCGTAGCCGTGCGGATCACCGAACGGGACCTTGGTGTCCCACAGCGACTTCTTCTGCAGGATCGTCTTGGCCGCGTACGCGATGTGCGCGATGACGTCGCCGTTCTCCGTCCCGGAGTAGGTCGCATCCGGTGCGGACGTTTCCTTGTTCGGCCACGCCAGTTCGCGCTTGCCGGTCCACAGCACCCGGCCGGACTGCGGGTTGTTGCGGCCGGCCAGGAACGTATCCGCGTACTTGATCTTCTGGTCGAGGATCTCGGTCTTGCCGCTGACCTCGTACATCTGGCCGAGGGCTTCGAGGTTGCGCCCGCCCGCTCCGTAGACCATCGCGTTGCCGATGTTGTTCGTCGGCGGCTGGACGGCCTTCATGTGATCGACGAAGCTGCTGATCTCCTTGCTGGTCACCGGACCGTCGAGGCTCTCGATGACCAGGGCGGGCGCGGCCGGGGCCGCGGGGCCGGCGATCGCACCGGTGGCGACCACGGTCAGACTCCCCACCGCAGCAGCCACCGCAGACAGCAGGACGAATTTCTTCACGAGTCGATGTGCCTTCCGTAATCCAGATTCATGGGGGGTGCCGAACCTTCCGATCTAGCGGCGGATCGTCAACTGGTCCAGACGAATTGGCGGACATCCGACGTCTGCGGAATCAGGAAGGCAGCCGCCAGACCTGGTTGGACCCACCGTGGCAGGACCAGATCTGCAGCCGGGTGCCGTCCGCGGAGGACTGGCCGGTCGCGTCGAGGCAGCGGCCCGACTGCGGGTTGCGCAGCGTCCCGTCCGCCTGCGCGGCCCAGTTCTGCGCACCGGTTCCATTGCAGTCCCAGAGCTGGACCATCGTGCCGTCCGCGGTTCCGCCCGATGTGACGTCCATGCATTTGCCGAACGCACGCAGGGTCTGACCGGACACCGTCCACTGCTGCGCACCGGTTCCGTTGCAGCCCCAGAGCTGGATCGCAGTGCCGTTCGCGGTGTTGGAGCTGGAGATGTCCACGCACTTGCCGCCGATGCCGGTGATCTCTCCGGTCGGACTGCTGCTCCCGGTGGAGATCAGGTACTGGCTGTTGGCCACGTTCCAGTGGGTGGCCAGATAGCTGCCGGACGGCGGATTGGTGTGGAAGTAGTCGTCGTTGCGGCAGTCGA
This sequence comes from Streptomyces sp. KR80, assembly GCF_052245555.1. Taxonomy (NCBI): domain Bacteria; kingdom Bacillati; phylum Actinomycetota; class Actinomycetes; order Kitasatosporales; family Streptomycetaceae; genus Streptomyces; species Streptomyces sp. KR80. Next base: position 512,071 of record NZ_JBQQCD010000002.1, on the reverse strand, counting down.
TCTGGTTCTCGGGCGCGCCCGAGCAGAGCTTCTGCAGACCGCCCGGTGGGTTGGGTATCCCGCCGTCGTCGTAGCACATGATGTCCTCGTCGTCCCAGCAGTGGCCGTACTGGGTGGCGTGGGGCGCGCTCCGCTGGACCGCTCCCAGGTTGTGCAGTAGTTCGTGTGCGCTGGCCTGCCAGGTCCAGCAGCCGGTGCCCATCGCGGCGTAGTGCGGACCGGCGTTGTACGGGTTGTCGGCCCCCGGCCGGTCGTCGCCGCCGTTGCCGTAGGCGAGCCCGCATCCGCTGCTGTCGTGGTAGAAGAGGTACTTGCGGTCGGAACGGTTGTAGCCGCGCGCCTTGAGTTCATTGGTGATGCTGTCGACGCTGCTCATCGCGGACTGAGGGATGACAACGTTGTCGATCACGGCGCGGCAGTTGCCGTCGTGGACGAAGCGGACGTGCCTGGTTCCGCCGGTGCGGCCGGCCCCTTCGACGAACGCGGCGTCGATCTGGTCGGCGAAGGTCTGGAACGTGCCCTTGTACTGCTGGTAGCGGTCGGCCTGGGCGTCGCCCCGTACGTAGAGGGCCTGGACCCGCTTGCCGCTGCTGCCGTCGCCGTCGCAGACCGTCGATGACACCGCGAGCCGGGGGGCGTTGGGTGCACCGGGGCGCAGGGAACCGTTGCCGCGGTCACCCTTGGGGGAGCCCGGCCCCGGTGACGCCGCAGCAGTCACCGGCTCGAGCACGGCTAACGCGAGCAGGACGACGATCGCCGCCGCGAGGTGGGCCAGGGGTCTGCTGAGCATGGATCTGGTCATGGGGGGTTACCGCCTTCCATGGGCAGCGCTGGGTGGCCCTGGCCGAGACCTGGGCGCGCGCTGGTCATGAGTGCTGACATGGCGGTCTAGACCAATACTGGAGGCTACGGGTTGCCGCGGGCCGTGTCACCGTGTCGGCGGCCAAGTGTCGGATTCCCGTCACCTCGGCCACCAATAGCCAGGTGAGAGCACATACGTGACGGACAGTCAGGTGTCGATGTGCATCGGCGGGGCACCCCGGGCTGCTCCGCCTCGGCTACGAGGGGATGGAGAAGCCCCGGCCAGTGGCTCGGGGCTGTGTCGTCTGCTGCTCCACCACGGTCAGGGTTTTGCGCCGCGGGGGACGGCGAACTCGGTCAGCCGGGTTGTCCCAGGGGCAAGTTCCGACCAGGAACCTTGCCAGGTCAACACGGCGACGGCGGACGTGGGGAACTTCGTCCGGGCCCGCTCGAGTGCGGTGCCGGCCGCCTCACCGGCGAGCCGCAACGTCAGCTCCTGAAGGCCCGGGTTGTGGCCGATCAGCAGCAGCGTCCCGATGTGAGCAGGGGTTTCGCGTACGACGTCGAGCAGCACCGGCACGTCGGCGCCGTACAGCCGCGGGTCGTGGACCACCTGCGGGCTCGCGTCGAGCCGACTGGCGACGAGGTCCCAGGTCTCGCGGGTACGGCGGGCGGTGGAGCAGACGACGAGGTCGGGTGCACAGCCGGCGTCGCGCAGCCAGCGGCCCGCGGCCGGGGCGTCACGCCGCCCGCGCGGAGCGAGCGGCCGGTCGTGGTCGGCCACGTCTTCGGGCCAGGCCGACTTGGCGTGCCGTAGAATGATCAACCGTCGTACCGGCCGCGCTGTCATGACCGGGCCCCGTACGGACAGCCGCGGGCAACCTCGCGGCTGCGTGCGGACCATCGCCTCACCGGGACCAGGAGCACGGTGCCTCAGTCCAGACAGCCGGTGAGCCGCTCGTAGGCGCGATGTGCCTGCGCCAGCAGCGCCTCGGCCTCCTCACGCGGCCCGTAGCCGGTCACCACCCCAATGGGTCCGGGACTGAGCCTGGCCAGGGCGGTCGTCCAGGCGTCGGGCTCCGCGCGCCAGGACGCCAGGTCGCCGGCAGCCACGAGCTCTCCGCAGGACGGGTCGTCGGCCACGCAGACGACGTCATCCTCGGGACGGTCCTGCACGGTCAGATGGAGGACCGCCACCGGCCAAGCCCGTACCCAGACGCCGCCGACAGCAGGTTCCGGCATCAGCACCAGGGCCTCGACCGGGTCGGCGTCCTCGTCGAGGGTGTCCGGGACCCATCCTCTGCCCACCGGCCAGCCCTGCGTCGTGAGCTCCTCCGTCGAGAAGCGGGCCGGACCGATGGTGGATCCGATGGTCGCCTCCACTGCGACGGTGATGCGGGGCATGGGGTCCACCTCCCGTGGCGCCGGTGATCTGGACCCGGTGATCTTGACCCCGGAGGCCGTCAATGACCTCAGGGCCGCCGGTCGCAGCGACCGTGAGTCGCCCTACGGATCAAGTCTCCCGCCACCGGCACGGCCCCACAACCGCGGGCGAATCTGTCGTCAGGTCATGACCTTCCGGCGCCGACGATGCAGCCTCAGCCGACCTGAACCGTCACCGTCCGGCCGCGGGCGACGGACACCGTGGCGTAGGTGTACGTCACCCCGTCCACCACCTTCGTCTCCGCCGGCCGGGCGATGCCGTCCACGGTGACCGAGCTGTGCTCCCCCGGGAAGCGCGCCTCCCAGGTGTAGTCCGGCCCGGAGCCGTTGGTCAGGGTCGACTTGGTCGCTCCGTCATGGCGCAGGCTGAAGGTGTTGCCGCCGATCGACAGATCGTCGATCCGCAGCCAGCTCATGCCCGAGGGCAGCCGGGACTGGGTGACCAGTGCCGTGTTCGGGGCGTCGGGGGCCACCCCCATCAGGCCCTCCACGGTCTGGCCGAGGAGGGTGAAGGACACCTCGGGGTAGTCGCCGTTCGGGCCCTGCTTGGCGTTGACGTGCTGCACGTTCCGCTGGTCGTAGACGTACTGCATCCACTTCCAGGCCGTGTCGTTGCGGTTGTTCCTGAAGAAGGTGTCGGGGAGATACGTGATCGCCTCGATGTTGCTCGGTTTGCCGCCGCCGCTCGCCTGCTGGTCGATGTAGTCGAGGTACGCGTCGTTGCGGGCTCCGGGGTCGATGATCTGCTTCATCGGCATGAACCAGCTGTTCTCCTTGCCCCAGCCGGTGAGCGCCTGGCCGCCGGTGTTGTAGGCGCGCACCATCGCGCCGCCCGAACCACTGCCGCTCCAGGCCGAGTTGAAGTACGACTTGAGGTCGGCGGCCTTCTTGCCGAACGTCGCGGCGAGTTCGGTGTCGCCCTTGTCCCGGGCCAGGGCAGCCATCGCGCGGTACGCCTGGTACTGCGAGGCGATCGCGTCACCGGCTTCGGCCAGCCGCTCATGGCCCTGCTCGTTGTAGCTGGCGGCGCCCGCGAAGATGCCGTTGCCCGTGCCCTCGGCGACGCCATTCGGCTTGTTGCCGTCGTGCAGTTCGACGAAGTCCTTCGTCGCATGGCGGTAGTAGTCCCACAGCACCGGGTCGTTCACGTACCCGCTGTCGCCGCTCCAGCGGTAGGCCTGGTTGGCCTTCTCCACCAGTTCGAAAGGCGCGGGGACTTCGCGTACGAAGTTGGTGGGGCTCTTGTAATCGATGCTCAGATAGGTCTTGGCGTCGAAGTTGAACGCCCACACCGGGTAGTACTTGTGCTCCGAGGTGGCGGAGGCGGCATACGACCGCAGCATCGACTGGTTCTCGGCATGCAGTCCGAGGACGGCCGCGCCCGCCAGCTGGTGGGCCATGTCGCGCGCGTAGTAGCCGCTCCGGTTGGCGTATCCGGCCCAGTAGGAGGGGGCGTACGTGCCCGAGCCGGAGCCCGAGGGATTGTTCTCGTCGACGTTGAGCGGGCCGGTGGTGCCGGGCAGATGAACCCAACTGCCCGCCTTCCGCTTCGACCAGCCGAACATCTCCACGATCTTCGGGTCCGAGGAGCTGACCCTGGGGTCCGCGGGTGCGGCCGGGGAGAGCATCACATCGTCGGCGTTGACCCAGCTGTCGCCGGACTCGAAGGCGATCTCCAGCTTGTCGCCCGGGTTCAGTGCGACACGGCTGACGGTGTAGCGGCCGTACGCCGAGCGGCTGGGCAGCTTCACCGTGCCGGCGGCGGTGCCGTTGACCCGTACCACGAACATACCGTTCGCGCCGCCCGTCGCGATCCACGCCGAGATGTCGTACCTGCCCGCGCCGATCGCGGTCACGGTCTGGCTGACCTTCTTCCCGGCTCCCTCGTCCAGATAGACCAGCCGCCTGCCGCCGTGCGGGTAGTTGGTGGCGACCCCGGTGCCGGCGGTAAACGTCCAGCCTTCTGAGCCCTGCTCGAAGCCCGGGTTGGTGACCGTGAGCAGCGCGGGGCCGGCGGCCGCGGTGCCGGCTGCCGCAGTCAGCGGGGCGAGGGGTACGAGCAGGGCGAGCGCGGTGAGCAGAGGGAGTCTGGCAGGCCTCATCGGGTACTCCAGGGGTCGTCAGCGACGTGGAGCTGCGGGGGGTGGCTCCGAACGGCGCACGCTAGCAACGCCGTTCAGCACCCGCATAGGGGTCATGCGTGACTTTCGTCGCCTGCGGCAGACTCATTGCCGTGCGAGGCAGAAAGTTTTCAATGAACTCTTGCAAGTGACGCGGTGGCGGGGCTAGCGTCCCGGCCCGTCAGCTTCCTTCCACTTCCTCATGGGCCAAGTCAGGGGTCAGCCATGGATGTTGAACGCCGCAGAGTTCTCCGGATCGGCGGTGCCCTCGCCGCGGGGGCCGGGCTCACCGGCCTGACCGCCTGCTCCGGCACGGGGGTCACGGGTGCGACCGGCAGCGCGGGCGACAAGAACAAGGGCAGCGTCACCGTGTGGAGCTGGCAGGGCCCGGCCGCCGAAATGAAGGCCCTGATACCGGAGTTCAACAAGAAGTACCCGGACATCAAGGTCACCGTCGAGGACATCGGCAACCCGGCCATCTGGGACAAGATCACCACTGCCATGGCGGCGGGCGGCGACGGCCTCGCGGACGTGCTGCACATCGGCGTCGACTATCTGCCGGGATACGTCGAGAAGTTCCCGAACGGCCTCGCGGACCTGAGCAAACTCGGCGCCGGCAAGCACCGGGACGCCTTCGCGCAGGGCCTGTGGGAGACCGTCTCCCCCAAGGGGAACAGGGTCAACGCCCTCCCCTGGGAGGCCAATTCCGCGGGCTTCTACTACCGCTCGGACATCTTCGAGAAGGCCGGAGTCGACGGCGAGGCGCTGCAGACCTGGGACGAGGCCATCGAGGCCGGCAAGAAGATCAAGAAGAAGACCGGGACGTATCTTCTGGGCATCGACAAGCCCGCCTCCCAGGCCGACTCGGCCAACTTCTTCCAGATGCTGCTGCAGCTGCAGGGCAAGTTCTACTTCGACCTCGACGGCAACATCACGCTCGACTCTCCTGAAGGCGTCAGGGCGATGACGATCATCAAGGAGATGAACGACGCCGGGCTGGTCAGCGACCTGTCCGGCGGCTGGAGCGCCCTGGAGAGCTCGATCAAGAAGGGCACCGCGGCGGTACTGCCCTTCCCGACATGGTTCGGCGGCATCATCGAAGGTCTCGTGCCGGAGGAGGCCGGCAAGTGGAAGGTCCGCCTCCCACCAGCCGTCCGCCGGGGCGGCGCCACCGCGGCGACCGTGAACTCCACCCATCTCGCCATCGCCGGCAGCAGCAAGAACCAGGCCGCCGCCTGGACCTTCATCGAGTACGTGCTGACCAGGCCCGCCTCGCAGGTGAAGATCTACAAGTCCAAGGGCATCGCACCCGCTCTGATGAAGGCCTACGACGATCCGGTCTTCCACGAGCCGTCGAAGTTCTTCAGCGGCCAGAAGAAGGGCGAGGTCTTCCTGGAGGCGCTCAAGGCCCCGTCGCCGGCCTTCAACTACTCCGCCGACTACGCCCGCGCGCTCAAGCTGGTCACCGACGCCCAGACCAAGGTGCTGCTGAAGAAGGCCGACCCTGCCAAGGTGCTGCGGGATGCCGCCGAACAGCTCGCCAAGCAGACCGGGCGCACGGTCGTCCGATGACCACAGCCGTCCGTGAGCCGACGCCGGTGCTCGCCGTCGCGGAGGCGGCCGCACCGGCCCCGCGGCGCCGCCGGCGTCCAGCGCCCTATCTCTTTGTGCTCCCCGCGCTGGTGCTCTTCGCGGCCTTCAAGCTCTACCCCATCGGCTGGTCCTTCTTCCTCAGCCTCTACAAGACCGTCGACGGGGTCGACGTCTTCGTCGGTGCCGACAACTACACGCGGCTGCTCGACGATCCGCTGTTCTGGACGGCGCTGGAGAACACCACCGTCATCCTGGTGGTGCAGGTGCCGGTGATGCTGGCCCTGGCCACCGGCCTCGCGGTCGCCCTCAACTCCAGGCTGCTCCACGGCCGTTCGGTGTTCCGGCTCGGCTTCTTCATGCCGATGGTCACCGGACTCGTGGCGTACGGGATCATCTTCTCGGTGCTGCTCAACCAGCACTACGGGCTGGTCAACTGGCTGCTCGGCTTCCTCGGCACTGCTGAAGTGCCGTGGCTGAACGACCCGGTCTGGGCCAAGATCTCCCTCGGGATCGCCCTGACCTGGCACTACACCGGCTTCAACGCGGTGATCCTGCTCGCCAGGCTGCAGACCATCCCGGGCGAGCTGTACGACGCCGCCGCCGTGGACGGCGCCGGTGCCTGGAAGTCGTTCCGCCATGTGACACTGCCCGGGCTGCGCCCCGCGATCCTGCTGACCACGGTGCTCTCCACCATTGGCACCCTGCAGATCTTCGACGAGCCGTATGTCCTCACCGGCGGCGGGCCGGACAACGCCACGCTCACCATCGGCGTGTACCTGTACCAGAACGCGTTCAAGTACTTCGACTTCGGCTATGCGTCGGCCATCGCCTATGTGCTCGCCGTCCTCATCGGAATCCTCGGCGTGATCCAGTTCCGTGTGCTGGGAGACAAGCCATGAAGCCCCGTTCCCGAACCGCCGGCATCCTGCTGACCTCGTCCTTCGCCATCGTGCTGGCCGCCGTGCTCATCCCGTTCTACTGGGTGGTCGTCGCCTCCACGCACACCGCGAAGGAGATTTTCGGCAGCCCGCCCGCGCTGCTGCCCGGCGGCCACCTGCTGGCCAATCTGTCCACGCTGCAGACGGACGCTCAGTTCGGCCGGGTGGTCGCCAACTCCCTGCTGATCGCCGTCATCTACACGGTGTGCGCGGGCGTGGTGTGCACGCTCGCCGGGTACGGCTTCGCCAAGTATCGCTTCCGCGGCCGCGATCCGCTCTTCGGTCTCCTGATGCTCGGCCTGGTGATTCCCACCCAGGTCACCCTGATCCCGCTGTTCCAGTTGATGGCGGAGCTGGAGTGGCTGAACACGTACCAGGCCGTGATCATGCCCAATCTGGCGCTGCCCCTCGGGATCTTCCTGATGCGGCAGTCGATGGCCGTGCTGCCCGATGAATTCCTCGACTCCGGCCGCATGGACGGCTGCGGTGAGTTCCGGCTCTTCCTGAAGGTCGCCCTTCCCCCCATGAAGCCTTCGCTCGCCGCGCTCGCGATCTTCCTCTTCCTCTACCAGTGGAACGACTTCATCTGGCCACTGATCGTGCTGCGGGACGGCGCCTCCTTCACGATCCCGGTGGCCCTGGCCTCGCTGCAGGGTGTCGAGTCCACCGACTACGGGGCGATCCTGGCCGGAACGGCGGTCGCTGCGATTCCCATGGCCGTCGTGTTCCTCCTGTTGCAGCGGCACTTCGTCTCCGGGCTGCTGGCCGGGGCGGTGAAGGAGTGAGCCAACCGAACACCGAAGGAGCGAGCGTGTTGAGCGACGACGACGCCGTCACGACGGCCGGCCTGATCCAGGTGCCGTACGAGCCGCTGCTCGACGAGGTGAGCATCGCCGTGCTCGCCCCGGGCGCCGAGGTCCACTGGGAGCTCCTGGACATCAGTCAACTCCCCGGTGGGCTGCGGATGCTGTGCGTAGGCACCGATGTGCCCAAGCCCGTGGAGATCCGGCTCTCCGTGCCGCTCGGCGACGCCGCCGGATACTGGCATCCGCAGAGCGGATGGCAGCGCACCCTGCTCGCCGACTGGGCCGGACGGTCCCGGGTCTCGCTGGTCGACGGGCATGCGGCGGGCTGCCTGTACGACCACTCCGGCGCCACGCTGCTCACCTTCGCCGCGGCCGACCCGGTGCCCGAGGCGAGCCTGCGGTTCGGGGTCTCGGAGGAGAACGACACCCATGTGGTCCACCTCCAGCTGCCCGCCGCCGAGGAGCCGCACCGGCTGCTGTTCGTGCCGCGGGCACCCTCGGTAGCCGCCGCGATGCGTGTCCTGCGCCGCTGGTTCGCCACTGGGGTTCCCCATGCCGCAGGGCCGGGGGTACCCCCAGCGGTAGCTGGGGGAGGGCCGGTGACGCCGATGCCGGTGCCCGACGCCGCCCGTACGCCCGTCTACTCCACCTGGTACGCCTTCAACCAGAACGTCGACGCCACGGCGGTCGAACGGCAGGCGGAGCTCGCCGCCCGGCTGGGCTGTGGGGTGCTCATCCTCGACGACGGCTGGCAGGAGTTGGGGCACGGCCGGGGTTACGCCGGCTGCGGCGACTGGCGGCCCGACCGCGCCAAGTTCCCGGACTTCGCCGCCCATGTGGCCCGCGTACAGGACATGGGGCTGCGCTATATGGCGTGGATAGCGCCGCTGCTGCTCGGCCCGGACGCGGAATGCTTCGATCAGTGGGTCGCGTGCGCCCCGGCGCGGGGCCGGGTGCCGGGAGCGCATGTCCTGGACCCACGGCGGCCCGAGGTGCGGCGCCACGTCGTCGAGCTGTGCACCGCGCTGGTACGCGACTACGGACTCGACGGCCTCAAAGTCGACTTCCTCAACGACGCGATGGCCTATGCGGACGACGGCGGCGGCGACGTGGGACGAGCGATGACCGACCTGCTCACCGAGGTGCGGGCCGCGCTGGAGGCCGTACATCCCGAGCCGCTGCTGGAGCTGCGTCAGCCGTACGTCGGGCCCGGCATGGCCCCCTACGGCAATATGCTGCGCTCCTTCGACTGCCCGGCCGACGCCACCGCGAACCGGGTGCGCACGCTCGACACCTCGCTTCTGGCGGTGGGCGGGGCGGTCCACTCCGACATGCTGCTGTGGGACCTGGACGCACCCGTCGAGGCCGCGGCCCGGCAGCTGATCGGCACCCTGCACTCCGTACCGCAGATCTCCGTACGCCTCGACCGGCTCACCGAAGAACACCGGGAGGCGCTGGCCTTCTGGCTCGCTCAGTGGCGGCGGCTCAGGGGGGCGCTGCTGGACGGGACCGTCGAGCCGGGCCGTCCCGACGATCTCTATACGCTCGTTGAGTCGGAGGCGGACGGGGTGCTCGTGCTCGATGTGCACAGCGAGCGGACCGTGCCGGTCGAGCCGGCTGACTATCGGGAGATCGTGCTGGTCAACGGCGCGACGGCGGACCGGCTCGTGCTGGAGTGCAGTGGTCCGGAGAGGGCCGCGGAGCTGACCGTCCACGACCCTTCCGGCCGTATCATCGAGCGCTGCCGCCCCCGCCTCACGCCCGGCCTGCACACCCTGCCCGTCCCGCGGATGGGGCTGGCCACACTGGCCATCACGGAAAGGACCACATGAAAGTCGGCATCACCGAGGTCGCGCTCCGTGCCCAGGTCAGCGAGGCGACCGTGAGCCGGGTGATCAATCGGCGGCAGGGCGTCTCGAGGAAGACCCGCGAGGCGGTCGAGCGGGCCATGGCCGAGGTCGGCTACGAGCGGCCCACCCACGGCCAACTCGTGGCCGTCGTCACCGAGTTCGTGTCGAACCCGTTCTTCGCCGACGTCGCCGAGCGGATCGAGTCCGCGCTCGCCCCGCACGGACTGAAGACCGTGCTGTGCCCCGCCTTTCCGGGCGGGGTGCAGGAGCGCGAGTTCATCACCTCGCTCGTGGACAAGGGCGTCGCCGCCGTGGTCTTCCTCTCCGCGTCCAACACGATCGACGGCGCGGACACCGAGACGTACGAGATGCTGCGTGCCCGGCGCATCCCGTACGTCGGCATCAACGGTGAGTTCGCCGACGGCCGGCCCGCGCCGGTCTTCTCCACGGACGATCTGCTCGCCGCCGAGTTGGCCGTCGACCATCTCCACCGACTGGGCCACCGCAGGATCGGCATGGCGTCGGGCCCGACCGGCAACCACCCTGCGGACAAGCGCGTTCAGGGCTTCCTCCATGCCATGGAGAAGCGCGGGATCGAGGACCCCGGGCGCTGGGTGATCCGGCAGGCGTACACCGTCGAGGGCGGTCAGGCCGCGGCGACGACGCTCCTCGGGCTGGGCGTCACGGCGATCGTCGCCGCCAGCGACTACATGGCGTTGGGGGCGATCCGTGGCATCCGTCGGCAGGGGTACTCCGTCCCGGACGACGTGTCGGTCGTCGGGTACGACGGGTCGCGGATCACCGAGTTCCTCGATCCGCCGCTGACAACCGTGCGGCAACCCTCCGACCGGCTCGCCGCCGAGGTGGGTCGCAGCGTCCTGGCCCTGGTCGCCAACCGGGAGGTGCCGGTGGGGGAGTTGCTGTTCGACCCGGAGCTCGTCATCCGCTCCACGACGGCACCCCCGCCCGGGTAAGGGCTACGGCGGTACGAAGTCGCTCCGCTGCGAACGCCGCTCCTGGTGCGTCCGGAGGGCGCGTCGGAATGCCGACGCGGCGGAGATCCGACACGAAGGGTATTGGTCCAGACCTTTAGTGTTGTCATGCACGCCGCATCGCAGCGCGCGCTGACGAAGGAGTGGCAACCCGTGAGATTACGAGCAGTCGCTATCCTCAGTTCTGCGGTCCTTCTGGCGACCGCGGTGCCGGCGTCGGAGGCAGTCGCCCGGCCCGACGAGCCCGTCTCGGTCGCCGCGGCCGCAGCACGGGCCAACGGAGCGGTCCGCACGGTCACTTTGATCACCGGTGACCGGGTCCATGTGACCGGCCGGCCCGGCGCCGAGTCCGTCAGCATCGAACCGGCTGCCGGCCGGGAGCACATCGCCTTCGTCCGCAGCGCCCGGCGCGGACCGTCCGGCAGCGAGACCAGCGTGATCCCCGCGGATGCCGCGTCGCTGCTGTCCGCCGACCGCCTGGACTCCCGGCTGTTCAACGTCACCCGGCTGGTCCGGGACGGCTTCACCGACAAGTCCGCCCGCCACCTGCCCCTCCTCGTCAGGTACGCCCGCGGTGCCGCTAAGGCGGCGACCGCGCCGCCCGCCGTGAAGACCACCCGGAAGCTGCCCAGCATCAACGGCGCCGCCGTACGGGAGGACAAGCAGCACGCCGCGACGTTCTGGAAGTGGCTCACCGGCGACACGAAGCAACCGCGTACCCTGACCGCCGGCGTGGCGAAGGTGTGGCTGGACGGCATGGCCCACCCGACACTGGCCGAGAGCGTGCCGCAGATCGGCGCCCCGGCCGCCTGGCAGGCCGGTTTCACCGGAGCGGGCGTGAACATCGGCGTACTGGACACCGGCATCAAGGCCGACCACCCCGATCTGACCGGCAGGGTCGTCGAATCGAAGGACTTCACCGGCGTGGATCCGGCCGGCGGCGACGAGATCGGCCACGGCACCCATGTCGCAGGCATCATCGCGGGGACCGGCGCCGCGTCAAACGGGAAGTACCGCGGCGTCGCGCCGGACGCAATGCTGGTCAACGGCAAGGTCTGCATGAGCGAGGGCTGCCCGGACAGTGCGATCATCGCCGGGATGGAGTGGATCGCGCCGAAGGCCAAAGCGGTCAACATGAGCCTGGGCGGCGGTGCGAGCGACGGCACGGACCCGATCGAAGTGGCCGTCAACGAGCTGACCGCCAAGCACGGCACGCTGTTCGTCATCGCCGCGGGCAACGAGGGCCCTCGCGCGTACAGCGTCAGCTCCCCGTCCACGGCCGACGCCGCGCTGTCCGTAGGAAGCGTCACCAAGCAGGACGAGACCAGCTCCTTCTCCAGCCGGGGCCCGCGGGTCGGCAACCACGCCGTCAAGCCGGACATCGGCGGGCCGGGTAGCGGGATCGTGGCCGCCCGAGCCAAGGGCACGCCGGTCGGGGACCACAACCCGGTGGACGACAACTACGCCAAGCTCAACGGCACGTCGATGGCCACGCCGCACGTGGCGGGCGCGGCGGCGATCCTGGCTCAACAGCACGCCGACTGGAGCGCCACCCAGCTCAAGCCGGCGCTGATGAGCACCGCCAAGCCGACCGCCGGCATCCTCGATCAAGGCGCCGGGCGGGTCGATGTGGGCCGCGCCGTCAAGCAGCGCGTGTGGGCGACGGGGGGCAGCCTCAGTTACGGGTTCTTCCCCTGGCCGCACAGCCAGGAACCCGTCGTCAAGAAGGTGACCTATCGCAACGACGGCGACGCGGATGCGACGCTCAAGCTCGACCTGGCCGTGACCGGACCGGACGGGAAGCCGGCCCCTGCGGGCCTGTTCACCGCGTCCGCAAGCGAGGTCACCGTGCCCGCGCACGGAACGGCCGAGGTCGCCATCGCCGTCAAACCCTCGGCCGGGGTGGCCGGCTTCTACGGTGGCCGACTCACCGCGACCGCCGGTGACACCGTGGTGCAGACCGCGCTCGGCACCCTTCTGGAGCCGGAGAGCTACACCTTGACGGTCCGCGACAGCGGCCTCAACGGGAAGTTCCAGAACGCCTTCGCCCAACTGGTCAATACGACCACCGGCGAGGTACGCCCCATGAAATTCAACCGCAGCGGCGTCGCCACGGCGCGCCTGGTCAAGGGGGACTGGGACGTCAACGTACTCGACGTCTCAAGCGACCCCGGCAACACGCAGCAGCCGACCGTGGCCACCGTGATGTCCCGGGCGAACGTGGCGCTGACCGAGGACACCTCGCTCACGTTCGACCCCGCCGCCGGCAAGCCGGTCGAGGCCGTGGTCGACCAGGTCGGCGCCAAGCGGCAGTTCGGCGAGCTCGGCCTCTACTCGGGCAGCGAGAAGGCGAGCGGCGTCGTCGCCGTGGCGGGCACGCCGCGCACCCAGCTCCGCGCGGTACCGAGCGGCATACGTGTGACCGACCATCGCCACGCGTTCTTCTTCGGAGCCACCCTCGCGTCCGCAGCTCCCGACAGCGATCCCGCGGGATCCGTTTACCACCTGGCGTTCTGGAAGTCCGGCGGCGTCCCGGCCGACACTACGTTCCGGGTGGCCGACAGCGATCTGGCCACAGTGGACGCTCACTACCACACCCAGGGCGCGAAGACCGACTTCGCGGTCCGATCCGACTTCGCCAGGTATCCCTTCGGAGCCGGCAGCGGCAAGACGGACTCCTTCTCCCACGCGCTGCCGAGCCGGCGAACCGAGTACTACACCGCAGGGCCCGACGTCACCTGGGCGCACCTGCTGCAGGTCAGCACCTCGACGTCGGGAGACTACGAGAACCACCGGTCGTACCGCTCGTACCAGCCCGGCCGTTACCGGTCGCACTGGAACGCTGCGCCGATCGGGCCTGCGTTCGGGGACCCGTCCCTCGGCTGGGGCGTGTTCCGCGAGGGGCCCGCGCTCAAGGTCGGGGTGAGCCTGTTCTCGTCCAGCGACCCGCATGTGTACAACGGCGTCGCGGACGGCGTGACCGGGAAGACGACGCTGTCCCGGGACGGCACGGTGATCGGTACGTCCAAGTACGCGGCGTTCGGTCGGTTCGAGATCCCGGACAGCGCCGGCACGTACACGCTGCACGCCACCGCCACCCGCGAGGTGCCGTGGTCGGTGGTCGGCACCAAGGCCGACGTGACGTGGACGTTCGACGAACCGGGCGCCTCGGCTCCGGCCAAGCCGCTGCCGCTGCTGGTGGTACGCGCCACAGGTGAGGTCGACGAACAGAGCCGGGCGCCGGCGGGCCGGCTGTACCCGCTGGTGCTGACCGCGCAGTCGCAGCCGGGCGCCCCCGCCGTACGGCTGGCCGCGCTGAAGGTCGAGGCGTCCTACGACGACGGGGCGACCTGGACGCCGGCGCGAACCTCCTTCTCCGGCAACCGCGGTGGCGCAGTGCTGAACCACCCGGCGGGTGACGGCTACGTGTCGCTGCGCATCACGGCCGAGGACGTGCACGGCAACGCGGTCACCCAGACGATCACCAGGGCGTATCAGACAATCGCGGGTCGATGACCGCAGGAGGTGGTGGGCCGGTACGCCGGCCCACCACCTCGACTCGAGGAGTCGCACATGGTGACGGACGCCGACACCACCGGGCGGGTGCCCGTTCCGCGGTCGGAACAGGGCTCGTTCCCGTACGCCCTTCGGGCGGCGATCGCGGCCAGCGGCCTGCCCCTGGACCGCATCCAGCAGCGCTTGTACGACCGGGGCACGCCGGTGAGCGTCGCCACGCTGAGCTACTGGCAGAGCGGCCGTACCCAGCCGGAACGGGCCGGATCCCTGCGGGCGCTGCACCATCTCGAGGAGGTCCTGGAGGTTCCGGTCGGCGCGCTGAGCAGGCTGCTCAGCCGGCCACGGCCCCGCGGGCGGGGCCGTCGCGAGTCCCGCATGCTCCCCCTGGGTACGTTGTGGGGGCAGCAGGAGGAGGTGGCGCGGCTGCTGTCCGGGGTGGACACCCGGTGGGACGAGCACCTGGTACGCCTCAACCAGCACGACCGTGTCCGGGTCGGCGCCCGCCACGCGCAGAGCTCACTGCGGGTACGTCAGGTCCTGCGGGCCGACCAGGATGGTCCGGACCGGTGGGTGGTGGTCTTCTACACCGACAAGATCGGCCAACCACTGCCGAAGCTGTACGGGCTGCGCAACTGCCGTACCGGACGCGTCCTGACGGACGCCGGGGCCGGCATCCTCGTTGCCGAGCTGCTGTTCGACCAGCCGCTGCGGCAGGGCGACACGCTGATCACTGAGCACGAGTTCGTGTACCACACCCCTTCGCTGCCCAGGATGTCCGACTGGTGCGGGCGCACGCTGCGGATGCAGAGTCGCGAGTACCTGCTGGAGGTGGTCTTCCACCCGGACGCGCTGCCCGCCGGGTGCGAGGAGTTCAGCGAGCCGGCGGGTGGCCCGTGTCGTACCCGGCGCCTCACGTTGGACAGTTCAAGGTGCGCGCATGCGCTGGCTGTGGACTTCGGGCCGGGAGCGTTCGGCATCCGCTGGTGGTGGGACGACAGCTGAGCGGGTGCGGCCCCGAGGTGCTCCCTCGGGGCCGCCCGTACCTCGGTGTCCCGGTGCCGCCTTCCTACAGGCCGCGGAGGGCGACGATGGTGCCGTCCGCCCGCCACATGACGGGGTGCGGCGGGCTTTGCGAGTTACCGGAGTCGCCCGCCATCGCGCCGCCGGCGTTGATGCCCTCGGCCTCGCTCTGGGCGTCGCCCGGCAGCTTGCCCAGGTCCGTGATGGTGCCGTCGGTGTTCCACCGGACCGCATCGATCACGTTCGTGCTGCTCTGCGAGTAGCCGACGATCGTGCCGTCGTCGTTGACGTCCAAGGCCTCGCTGCCCTTCACGTCCGGCTTGGCGGGGAGCGCGGTGACCGTACCGTCCGGGGCCCACCGCACGGCGTGGAGCGTGTTGGTCTGCTCGTCGTACGAGTCTCCGACGGCTACGCCTTTACTGTTGATGGCCCTGGCCTCGGCGGCCTCGTGGCCGTCGAGCGGCGGCAGTTCGGTGAATGTGCCGTCGGCGTCCCATCGCGCGGCGGAGGCGTAGCCGTCCTGCGGCGCGGACCATCCGACGGCGATGCCGTCGTTGTTGATGCCCTTGGCATAGCTGTACGTCTCGCCGGGCACGCCGTGCAGCCTGGTCGGCACGCCGCTGACGGACCACTTCACCGCGTGCATTGCGCCCCCCCAGGTGAAGCCGACCGTGATGCCGCTGTCGTTGATCCCGTGCACGCTGCCGTTCTCTTCGCCCGGCAACGGCCTCAACGCCGTGATGCTGCCGTCGGGATTCCAACGCACCTGTTGACGCCTATACTCATCGTCGGTATACGAGTTGCCGATGATCTGGCCGGCGTTGTTGATTCCCCAGGCCTCGCCCGTTGTATCGCCGGGCAGGGTGCCCAGGTCCTGGATCGACCCGTCGGCGTTCCATCGCACCGGCCGGGTGTTGCCGCTCTCGGCATAGACGTATCCGGCGACCACGCCGCTGTCATTGATGTCGCCGGTCGAACCCTCGACGGGCGCCGCTGCGGCGCCCCCCGGGGTGCCCCGCGCCTCTGCTGAAGCCGGCGCGGCGGCGCCGGCAACTGCTCCCGCGGTCAGGGTTAAGGTCAGGGCACCAAGCACAACTGACAACCGGTTTCTCCACACGTTTGCCTCCGTTCTCGGCCCATCCGGGCACGGCGGGCCGGCTTCTTAAGTCGATCCGTTCCGAGTTGCCGAGCGGCAACAGGCCAGCCACTCAGACGTCGAATGCCGCGGTCGAGGAAACAGGCGACGCGCGGCGTTCGCCCTCCTACAGTCCGCGGAGGGCGACCAGCGTGCCGTCCGCCCGCCACATAACGGGGTGCGGCGGGCTGTTGGGGTTGGAGGAGTCGCCTGCGGCCGCGCCGCCGGCGTTGACGCCCTTGGCATCGCTGTTGGCGTCGCCCGGCAGCTTGCCCAGGTCCGTGATGGTTCCGTCGGCGTTCCACCGGACCGCACCGATCACGTTCGTGCTGCTCTGCGAGTTGCCGACGATCGTGCCGTCGTCGTTGATGTCCACGCCCTTGCTGTGCTTCATGTCCGGCTTGGCGGGGAGCGCGGTGACCGTACCGTCCGAGGCCCACCGCACCGCGTGGGCCGAGGAGGTCTCTTTGTCGTACGAGAACCCGACCGCCACGCCTTTACCGTTGATGGCATAGGCGCTGCTGCCCTCGTGGCCGTCGAGCGGCGGCAGTGCGGTGAACGTGCCGTCGGCGTCCCATCGCGCGGCGGAGGTGGTGCCGTCGGCCAGCCCGGACCATCCGACGGCGGTGCCGTCGTTGTTGATGCCCTTGGCATAGCTGTTCTTCTCGCCGGGGAGGCCGTGCAGCCTGGTCGGGACGCCGCTGACGGACCACTTCACCGCGTGCATCCCGTCCCCGAAGGTGAAGCCGACCGTGATGCCGCTGTCGTTGATCCCGTGCACGCTGCCGTTCTCTTCGCCCGGCAACGGCCTCAACGCCGTGATGCTGCCGTCGGCATTCCACCGCACATCTTGACGGTTCTCATCGCCGGTCCACGAGTTGCCGATGATCTGGCCGGCGTTGTTGATTCCCCAGGCGTTGCCATTTACATCGCCGGGCAGGGTGCCCAGGTCCTGGATCGACCCGTCGGCGTTCCATCGCACCGGCCGGGTGTTGCCGCTCTCGGCATAGACGTACCCGGTGACCACGCCGCTGTCATTGATGTCGCCGGCCGCACCCTCGACGGTCGCCGCGGCGGCGCCCGTCGGGGCGCCCCGCGCCTCTGCTGACGTTGCTGAAGCCGGCGCGGCGGCACCGGCAACTGCTCCCGCGGCCAGGGTCAAGGTCAGGGCACCGAGCGCGCCTGACAGACGGCTTCTCTTCACGTTCGCCTCCGTTCTCGGCCCATCCGGGCACGGCGGGCCTGCCTCTGAAGTCGATCCGTTCCGAGTTGCCAGGCGGCGGCAGAACAGCCATGGGCCGAGGTTCCGAATCCCGCGGTCGAGGAATGGGGCCACTCGTAACAGGTGGTCGAATTTCTGGTACGGTCAATTCGGCGTGTGAGTATGCAATTTACTCGGTCCCCAGAGGCCAGGTCCAGAATTCATGACCGTACGCTTAATTCTTAATGTCGCGGGCTGCGCCTTGTTCCTAGGACGGCCGCCAGTGCGGCGATCTCATCGAGCCCCGGAACGATTCGTCAATATTACGGCGAGAGGCCGCAGATGGCGTTAGTTCAGCAACCTGCAATGGCCTTTTTGTGGTTGACGCGGTCTCGTAGTGTTCATGCCGCCCGGCCGCGGGCAGGCGCCCGGAGCGGTGCCCGACCGACGGCCGTATCGCCTTCGAGACCGTCCCGGGTGCCACCTACCTCATCCACCACCGCGGGGAGTGACGCCACCACGAGACGCCACACGCGCGGGGCGGCGCTCTGCGCCGCACCGTCCCTGCCATCCATTACGGCGGACGGACGGCCCCCGCCGCTCGGCTAGGCTGATCGAGTCGGTCCGTCGGGGCGACCCTTCGCTCTTTCGAGGCCCTGAGGTGAGGGCGCGGCGACGGGCAGGCGGCACGACAGGCCAAGGAGGCCCACATGCGGGTGGCACGCTGGTTCGCAGCCGCCGTCGCGGTGGCGCTGCTCCTCGCTGCGTGCTCAGGGAGGGACGAGCCGCCTCGCCCGACCGGCGCCATAGGGGTCGCCGCGGGCAACCCAGGTGGTGTCTACGCGGACTACGGCGCAGGATACGCCGACCTCCTGGGGCGCCGGCTGCCCAAGACGTCCGTCCAGGTGCTGCATACCGGGGGCAGTGTCGACAACCTGCGCATGGTGGCCACTCGCCAGGCGGACTCGGGCTTCGCTCTCGCCGACTCCGCCGCGGATGCCGTCACCGGGCGCCCGCCCTTCTCCAGCCCGCTGCCCCTGGTGGCCCTCGCCGCCCTCTACGACAACTACGTGCAGCTGGTCGTCCGAGCGGACAGCCCCATCCACGGCGTGCGGAGCTTGCGCGGGCGGCCGGTCTCTCTGGGCGCCGAGGGCTCCGGCACCGCCCCGATCGCCGAACGCATCCTCGACATCGCCGGGCTCACCCCGGACAAGGACCTCACCGCGTTGCGGCTGGGCGTGCGCGAGTCGGCAGCCGCCCTGGACGCCGGGCGGATCGACGCCTTCTTCTGGAGCGGGGGCCTGCCCACCGAAGCGATCACCGCGCTGCGCCGGACCACGTCCATCCGCCTGGTCGACCTCGGCGACGTCGTCGGGGCACTGACCCGTTCCTTCGGCGAGCTCTACACCGAGACCACCGTGCCCGCCGCCGTCTACGGGGCGCAGAGCGCGGTGACCACGGTGACCGTTCCGAACTTCCTGGTGGTGCGGCGGGACATGCCGGACGCGGACGCGTACTGGCTGACCCGGCTGCTCTTCGAGGGGCAGGCGCCGCTCATCCGCGCCCACCCGGAAGCCCGGCGCCTCGACCGGCGTACGGCGATCGCCACCCACCCGCTCGATCTGCACCCGGGCGCCGCCCGCTGGTACCGCGAGGCGCACCCCTGAGGGCCTGTTCAGGCCGGATCAGTGGTCGGGACGGCGCCCGACGGGGCAGGCGCGGCAGGCAGCCGTACGGTCGCGGCGAGGCCGTGCGGCACCGTCGTCGCCAGGCGCAGCTCGCCGCCGCCCGCCTCCACCACCGTGCGGGTGAGCGCCAGGCCGAACCCGGTGCCCGGGACGTTCTGGTGCCGGGGGCTGCGCCAGAACCGCCCGCCCGCCTTGGCCAGCTCCTCCGCGGACAGTCCGGGGCCGGTGTCGCGCACCGTCACCTCCACGGTCCGGCCGCCCCTGTCCTCCGCCCGGGCGCCACTCGCGTCGTCACCGTCCGGGACGCGGGTGACCGAGATGTCGACGGGTGTGCCGCCGCCGAACTTGAGCGCGTTGTCGAGCAGGGTGTCCAGTGCGTGGTCCAGGCAGTCGGGAAGGCACAGCGCACCCACCCCGTCCGGCACATCCGCCGTCAGCCGGACACCCGCCCGCGCATAGGCGGCCCGCCACGCGTCGACCCGGCGGCTCACCACCGCGGAGACGTCGACCGGGCCGCGTTCGGCCTCGGACGCCTCGGCCCTGGCCATGCGCAGCAGGGCGTCCAGGATCTCGCCGAACCGGTCCGCCTCCTCCACGGCGAAGTGCAGCTCGCTCAGGCCGCGTTGGTCGTCGACGAACTCCTCCAGGTTCTCCACCCGCAGCCGCAGCGCGGTGAGCGGGTTGCGCAGCTCGTGCGACGCCTGCGCGACAAAGGCGCGTTGCTGTTCCTGGGAGGCGTGCATGCTGTCCGCCATCACGTTGAAGCTGTTGGCGAGGCGACGCAGCTCAGGCGCCCCTTCCCGTTCCGAGACCCGGGTCTTCAGGCGGCCGAGGGCGACCTCGTGCGCGGCCCGGTCCAAGTCCTCGACCGGGTGGAGCACCCAGCGGACCACCGGTGCCGCGACCGCGAGCACCACGACGATCAGTGCCGCCAGGCAGCCCAGCGCCACCAGCGTCAGATGCTCGGCCACCGCCGCACGGGGGCGGTCGGTCGGCGAGACGATCACGGCGGCGCCCAGCACCCGGCCGTCCCGCTTGACCGACTCGGCCAGCACGAACGCCTGATCGTCCCACGGCCAGACCACGCTCGGCTGCTCCGGCGGCCGGTCCGCCAACGCCAGCAACAGCGCACCCCGCACCGGCGGCGTATCCAGGTCGACGGGCCGGGAGGCGACCACCACCCGGCGGTCGGCGTCCACCACCACGACCCGGGAGTCGTAGAGCTCGTCGTAGCGGTCGGCGGCGGCCTCCAACCGGCCGGTCCGCCCCGACTCCAGGGCCGAGGCGGCCGTATCCGCGAACCACGCCGTGTCCTCGACCCGCCCGATGAACGAGGTCTGGAACACCCGCTCCGCCGAAGCCCGCACCAGTGGCCCGCCGAGTGCGACGATCAGCCCGGCGACCAGGACGAAGACGATGACGAGGAGTCGGCGCCGCATGGTGGCGTCCTACCCGTCAGCCGGCCCCGGCGGCGAGGCGGTACCCGTAGCCGCGCACGGTCTGCACCAGCCCGCTCGCCCGCCCCAGCTTGCCGCGCATGGTGGCCACATGGACGTCGAGGGTGCGGGACATCCCCTCGTACGTCGTCTGCCACACCTCCACCACGATGCGGTCTCGGGGGACGGCGGCGCCGCCCGCGCGGGCCAGCAGCGCCAGGACGTCGAACTCCTTGCGGGTCAGGGCCACCAGCCGTCCGTCCACGGCGACCGTGCGCCGACCCAGGTCGATCTCGACGCCGTCGACGGTCAGCCGTCCGGTCTGCTCCGCGCGATGGCCCATGCTGCGGCGGAGCACGGCCTCGATCCGTGCGAGCAGCTCGGCGGTGCCAAACGGCTTCACCACGTAGTCGTCCGCGCCGCTGCGCAGGCCCCGGACCCGGTCGGGTTCGCCTCCGCGCGCGGTCACCGCGATGACCGGAACGCCGCCCCGAGCCCGCAGCTTGCGGCACACCTCGATCCCGTCCCGGTCAGGCAGGCCGAGGTCCAGCAGGACGAGGTCGACCGGAGGGGCGGCCAGCGCGTCGGCCGCAGTGGCCGCCCGCCGCACGTCGTACCCATGGCGGCGCAGGGCACCCGTCAGGGCGCCGGCGACCCGGTCGTCGTCCTCGACCAGCAGGATCCGCACGCTGCCTCCCGGTTCGCCGGGCCCGCCGGGGTATGCACCGCTGCCGCCGAGCCGCAGCGGCCAGCCAGGGGCCGCAGTGGGGGCCACACGGCCCATGAGAGCCACAGCGTGTGCGGCCGGCGCCGACGTGACCCTCGTCACGAAATCCTAAACCTGTGTTAAGTCATCACGCGGATTCTGTTGCCGGCTTGTGACCGCTGCCACCGTCGGGGCCTAGACGAAACGTCCCCGTCCCGTGGCAGGAGTGGCCGAGATGAGCAGCGCAACGCCATCGTCCGAGTCGGCGCAACCCACCGTCGAGGAACTGGTGGCCGAATACGATCAGGAGCGGCCGGCTCGCAAGCTCTCACCCCGGGTGGCCGCCGCCGTGGCCGTGGTGTGCGTCGCGCTGTCCGTCTTCGTGCTCTACGCGATCTTCTTCCCCCTGCGGAAGGGTGGTCAGTACCACCTCACGATCTTCCTCGCCGTGAGCCTGCCGCTCATCTTCCTCACCCACCGTGGCACCGTGCGCGTCCCGGCGGTGCGCCTTCCCTGGCGCCGCTGCCGCCCGACGCCGGCCGACGCGCGACCGGCCGCCTCTCGGGACGATCCCGGATGGTTCGACTGGATGGTGGCCACCGTCGCTCTCGCCGTCTGCGTCTACCCGTTGCTGGACTTCGACGGCTTCCTGGAGCGGCGGCAGCTGCCCACCTCGCTCGACGTGGCGGCCGGAGTCGTCCTGGTGCTGCTGGTTCTGGAGGCCTGCCGACGGACCACCGGGTGGGTGCTGCCGGCCTTCTGTGCGGCCTTCCTGCTCTACGCCTACTACGGCGGACTGCTGCCCTACGACTGGTCGCTGGCGCATGGCGGGTTCGACATCGACGCGATCGCGGCCCACCTCTTCATGGGCACCGACGGGGTCTACGGCATACCGCTGAGCGTGGCCGCCACCTACATCGTCCTGTTCACCATCTACGGCGCAGTCCTCGACCTCTCCGGAGCCGGCACGTTCTTCATCGACCTGTCCTTCGCGGCCTTCCGCGGCTCCCGCAGTGCCCCGGGGCGGACGGTGACCGCCGCGGGCTTCCTGCTCGGCACGGTCTCCGGCTCCGGCACCGCCACCACGGTGAGCCTGGGCTCGGTCGCCTGGCCCATCCTGCGCCGGGCCGGCTACGGCAAGGAGCAAGGCGGCGGGGTGCTCGCCGCCGCTGGGATCGGTGCGATCCTCTCCCCGCCCACTCTGGGCGCCGCGGCGTTCGTCATTGCCGAGTACCTCAAGGAGAGTTACCTCACCGTCCTGCTCTACGCCCTGGTGCCCACGCTCCTGTACTACTTGGGCATCCTGCTCGCGGTCGAGATCGACGCCCGCAACCATCGGGCGCAGGCCGTCGAGTCGGAGCGCACGGAGCGCGCTTCGGCGCTGAAGCTGCTGGGCCGGTTCGGCTACCACTTCCTGTCGCTTTTCTTGATCGTCGGCTTCATGGCGCTGGGCCAGCCACCGTTCAAGGCCGTGGTCTACGCGACGGCTGTGCAGTTCGTGCTCTCGTTCCTGGACCCGCAGCACCGGATGACGCCACGGCGGTTGTACGCGGCGCTCGCCGAAGGCAGCCGATCGGTGCTTCCGGTCGTCGCCACCTGCGCTGCGGCCGGGGTCGTCGTCGCGGTCGTCACCCAGACGGGGCTCGGTCTCAACCTGGCCGCGATCATCGTCGACGCCGCCGGTGCCGTCGGCGACAACGCGACGGTGAAACTGGTCCTGACGGTGCTGTTCGCAGCGGTCTCGGTGTCGGTTCTGGGGCTCGCCGTCCCCGTCACCGCCTCGTTCATCATCGCCGCGGTGATCATCGCGCCGGCCATGACCTCCCTCGGGGTCGCCACCCACGAGGCGTACATGTTCATCTTCTACTACGCCGTGCTGTCCGAGGTCAGCCCGCCCACGGCGCTCGCCGCCGCGGCGGCCGCCGCCATCACCGGGGGCCATCCGATGCGCACCATGATGGCGACCTGGAAGTACTCCCTGCCCGCGTTCCTGGTGCCGTTCGCCTTCGTGCTCACCGACAACGGGGCACGGCTGCTCGGCGAGGGAAGCCTGTCGGGCGTCATCTGGACCACGGCCGTCTCCGCGGTCGCGGTCGCCGCGCTGGCCGCGGCCACCGGAGGCCGGCTGCTGGGGTCGGCCGGACCGCTGGAGCGCGGGCTGTGCGCCGTCGCCGCGCTCCTCCTGCTCTACCTCGAGCCCGTCTCGATCACCGCTGGATCGGCGGTGCTCGCGCTCGCCCTCGGCATCCACCTGGTGCGCCGCCGACAGCGGGCCGGGGCGCTCCCCGCCGCTGCCTTGACCCGGGAAGAAGCACTCCTCACGAAAGGACACCTCCCCTCATGAGACATCGCCTGCGCGCCGCACGCCTGGCGGCCGCTGCCCTCGTCATAGCCCTCGCCGCGACCGCCTGCGGGGGCAAGCAGTCAGACGGGAAGGGCGGCAGCGACCACGGCGGCCGACTGACCATCGCCACTGGGAACACCACTGGCGTCTACTACCAACTCGGCGGCGGCCTCGCCAAGTTGATCTCGGACGACATCGATGGCTACCGGGCCATCGCAACCGCCACGGGCGCGTCCGTGCAGAACATCCAGGGCCTCGAGGCGGGCACGTACGACATCGCCTTCTCGCTCATGGACACCGCCGGCGACGCCGTGGAGGGGAAGGACACGTTCACCGAGCCACAGCCGCTTCAGGCTCTGACCCGGCTCTACCCGAACTACACCCAAGTGCTGGTCCGGGCCGACTCCAACATCAGGTCCGTGAAGGATATGAAGGGCAGGCGCGTCTCGACCGGTTCGCCCGGCTCCGGCACCGAGGTGATCGCCCGTCGGCTGCTCAAGGCCGCCGGACTCGACCCCGACAAGGACGTGCAGGCGCAGCGGCTCGGTCTGCCGGAGACCGTGGACGCCATGAAGGACGGCACCGTCGACGCGCTCTTCTGGTCGGGTGGACTGCCCAGCGGTGGCATCACCGACCTGACCACCACGCTGAAGAAGAAGGTGCGTTTCCTGGACGTCACCCCGCAGCTCACCGCGCTGAAAGAGGAGTACGGCGACGTCTACAAGTCGGGCACCATGCCGGCGTCGGTGTACAAGCAGCCGGACGACGTTCCGACCGTCGTGGTGGACAACGTGCTGCTGGTGAAGGATGACTTCGATCCCAGCCTCGCCGCGGAGATCGTCAAGCTGATCTACGGTAAGAGGGGCGATCTGGAGAAGGTGAACCCGGCCGCGGCCGAGATCGATCCCGCGAAGGGCGGCCGGACGCAACCCGTTCCGCTGAACCCCGGTGCCGAGAAGGCCCTTCAGCAGATCGCCGGGAAGCCCTGAGCCTCGCTCGCTCAACACCGACCTGAAGGCGGAAGTTGACGGCGGGTCTGAAACGCGGACGGCCGGGACGAGCCCGGAAGGCAACGTTGTGCGGGGCCGAGGCTCGCCTCGCCCCGCACACGTGGGTATCGCCACGCCAGCAGGCTCGGACTTGTGCGTCTCAGTCACGCGATCTTGCCCTTCCGAAGGGGCGGTGGTCATCGCCCCGCCGCCCTCTCAGGTCACGGACTTACAAGATCTTCCTGACGGGCCCCGCTCCGTATACTCTGTCAGCCGGTCGATCTGCGCGAAACATTTACCGAGAAGTGCGCCCTCCGTCCCGGTCCGTTGCGATAACCGTAGGGTGACTGCTCAGGTCCCTGATTGCGCGTGCGCGGATGGCAGCCAGAGGTTTCCGGCGAAGAGGTCGCGGAGGGCGGCAAGGGGGTTGAGGCCCGTGCTTGCGGGCGACGGAGAGTTAGGCGCGCACGGTCAGCCAGCGGTTCGTGCCTTTAAGCGTTACGAGTTGCTCGTCTTGCAACAGAGTTTTGACCCGGTCGGCGAACGGTGCCGGCACGGACTCGGCCCGCGTCGGGGCGCTCGCGGCGAAGCCCTCGGAGATCGAGGTGCCGGCAACATGCCCGCGCGCGCAACCCAACTTCAGCATCCGGTACGCGGTCACGATCAGCCGTGGGGTCGAAGACCTGGCCCCACACGCACCCCGAGGGCGTCGCGTCCACGGCGATCGGGCTCCCGCATCGCAGACGACGCCTGGTGAGGCCCACGGACCGACCAACGAACCGACTATGCCCAGGTCACACAGGGGCCTGAGCAGTCACACCGTAGGAGAGACATGTTCAGTCGCCCCTACCTGCGCCTGCAGTCCATTGTGCTTGGCCTCGTCATACTCGGCGCGGGGTTCATCGCGGGCTCTGGACCCATCACCAAAAAAGTGGACACGACAAGAATCACGCTGGGGGTCACCGCGTGGCCCGGCTGGTTGCCGTGGCAGGTCGCGAAGGAACGGAAGTTATTCGCCCGGCACGGCGTCAATGTCGAGCTGAAGTACTACAGCAATTACACCGACAGCCTCCTCGCCCTGGAAACCGGCGCCCTCGACGCCAATAGCCAAACGCTGAACGACACACTCATCTCAGTCAGTGCCGGAGCGAAAGAGAAGATTGTTCTCGTCAACGACAACTCCACCGGCAACGACAAGATCATTGCGCATGGCGGCATCACTAGTGTCGCCGGCCTTAAGGGTCGGAAGATCGCGGTTGTCCAGGGAACCGCCAACCACTACCTGCTGCTGCTCGCCATCAAGCAGTCAGGGCTGGACCAGAAGGACGTGAAACTGCAACCGCAGTCCACCGGGGAAGCGGCAGCGGCGGCGTTCGCGGCTGGTGAGGTGGACGCGGTCAGTGCGTCAGCGCCGTTCACCACGAAGGCTCTGCAGCGTTCCGGCAGCCATGCGATCGCCACGTCCGTCGAGTTCCCCGGTGCCATACCCAACCACCTGGTGGTCAGGCCTGATCTGATTGACGAGCACCCGGAGTTGGTGCAGGCCATGGTCGACACGTGGTTCGACACACTTGAGTGGATCAAGAACCACAAGGAAGCCGCCATCGACATCATGGCCAAGGCGAGCGGCGTGGGCATCGATGAGTACAAGACCTATGCCGCCGGAACAACCCTCTTCACGCGGCGACAGGCACTCGACGCGTTCACGCCTGGTACGACTCCCAAGCACCTGAACCACCAGGCTGCCCAAATCGCCGAGTTCATCGTCGACGCCGGCATGGTCGAGAAACGCCCCTCATCGGCCGGTCTGCTGGACGAGCGGTTTGTCAAGCAAGCGTCAGATTGACCACAGCGGGCGGACACGGTGTAGCCCGCACCGACCAGATCAGGAATCGAGCCATGAACCTCGTCATAACCAGGATCGCGATAGCGCGACCGCCACCCGGCTCCCTGTCAGCGCAGCACCGATGCCACCGGTTACGCAGGGATCTCCTGCTTCTGCGCAGGAGATCCGAGCCAGTTCCTCGTCGCTTCTCGACTCTCAAGGGCAGTCGATGACCATGACAAAATCCGCCACGCCACACAGCCCGCGGTACAGGCCACGCCGACGTGCCAAGCAGATCTACGGAATGATTCTCGCTGTCGTGCTGCTCGCACCCGTGGTCTATATGTTCGGCCAGCTCTGGATGTTGAACCGGAACGCGGCCGAGAGCGTGGCGACCGAACGCGCCGCCACCGCCTACGCCCGGCCACTCAGCAGGCTCTTAGGCGCACTGGTCGACGTGCGGAGCGCGGCTGTACGGGCGGAGATCGTCGATGTCTCCAAGCTGAAAGCCGCCGCCAAGGAGGTCAACGGCGTCGACCGCCGATTCGGCGATCTGCTGCAGGCCGGGCAACGGTGGGATCGGCTGTCCGACGAAATCGACAGCACACTCGCCCGGAACACCAGTGGTTCTGCCGCGTTCCGTGCGTATGCCGCGCCGGTCGCGCTCACTCAGGCGCTGCTCACCCGGATCGCCGACTCGTCCCAGGCCAGCGGCCGTCCCGCGAGTTCGTACCCGCTGCTCGACGTGGCGCTGCGCCGGCTCCCCGATGTCGTCGTGTCCGCGGACGAGGTGGCCGCGCTGGCGTTCATGGCTGACAGCGCAGCGGGCACCACGTCGGCCCAACCTGCCCGGGCCGCCGCCCAGTCCGATCCCCGATCGGCGGTCGCCGAAGATCGGCTCGCCCGGGCCGCTGGCGGAATCGGCGTCTTGCTGCGGGCCGGCTCCGGCCAGACGGCCGGCCACGTTGCCGATCTCCGCCTGCTCGCACCGCTTGACACATTCGTCTCCGCAACGGACCGGCTGAGCCAGGCGACAGCCAGGCCCGGCGGGTCGGACAGTGGCGCCCGTGACAGTATCGACGGGGCGAGTGCCCGGGCGAAGAGGGCGGCACTCGCGCTGGAAACCGGGGTACTCAACACCTTGGACACCCAGCTGACGGCGAAGGCTGCGGAACACACCAGGCACTACCGGATTCTGCTGCTCGTCGGCGCGGTCGTCCCGCTGGCCCTCGGGGCTCTACTGTGGCTGCGGGTACCCGCGCCAGCAGCACCTGGTGCCGGCGCTCCCGGCGACAAGACCGTTGACCGCGGTCATCCAGCCGACGCCGCACAAGTCGGACCCGACCGTCCCGAACGCACCCCCGACTTTGCGGACGCATGAGCTGCTAACGACCCAGTCGGTAAACGCGCAACGCGCGGCAGAAACGAGGGGAACGACAGGACCGTGCTGATCATCGACAGGCTTCGGGTCCGGGGGAAGCTGAACCTGCTGCTCCTGCTGCCCTTGATTGCCGTCGTGTTCGTCGCCGTGCCGTTCCTCGCCGGCCAGATCCAGAACGCCGGATCAGCGAAGACCACGGCCGACTCCGCTCGCACGACGCGTCAGCTGGGCACGCTCATCTGGGAGTTGCAGCGGGAGCGGCTGATCACCGCCGGATATCTGGCCGACCGGGACGCCGAACCGACGACCATGCTGCTTCAGCAACAGGCCGTCGAGGACAGCGCCGAGTCCGTGCGCCGGTCGCTGGGCTCGAATGCTTCCGACGAGTTATCCGGCGCGTTGGTGCGCCTGGGCTCGCTCGCCGAACTTCGCCAAAGCGCCCGGCACCGGGGCGCGCCGCTGGACAGCGTCGCACGCGCCTATCACGCGGTGATCGACGCGCTGATCGACGCGCTGCGGCTGGTACCGCAGCGAACCAGTGACGCCGAGGGGACGCAGCAGCTCACCGCACTTGACTCGATGCTGCGCGCCCATGAGGAGAGCGCGCTGCGTGGCATGGCGCTCATCGCCGCGGCGGTCAACCCTTCAGCCGGCGGGGAACTCTTGACCCATGCGTCGGCGCAAACGCAGATGTTCACCGAGCGATTCGCTCAGCAGGCCGACGTCGACCAGGCGGCGCTGGTCGTGCTCGTCGACCAGGGGGAGACGGCGCGTCGAATCGACGATCTGGCGCAACATCTGCCCGACCCTCGCGACCCGGACGCGGTCCAGACGTTCGCGCGTAGAGCTCTCGCCGGAGCCGAGGCACAGGCGGGGCTGCGCCGACTTGCCCAGGACCGTGTGTCCAGCCAGATCACCGACGCCGCCGTGGGACGTGCGGACGTCGCCAGCACCACCGCATGGACGGTGGGTGTGGGGACCGCGGTGCTCTTCGCGCTGGTCATTGCTCTCGCAGTGATCATCAGCCGGTCGATCGCCCATCCCTTGCAGCGCCTGACCCGTGCCGCCAAGGTCGTGACCGACCTGACCAATGCCGAACTGATGCGGGTCACCGATGCCGAACAGAGGGACGAGCAGTCGCCTCGGTTGACCGCGATCGACGTGCTGTCCAGCGACGAAGTGGGCGAACTCGCCGGTGCGTTCAACCAGGTCCAGGCCACCGCAGCCCTGCTGCTGGAACGGCAGGTCGTCACCCGCCGCAATGTCAGCCTGATGTTCGCCAACGTGGCGCGGCGAACGCAGAATCTGGTGCGGCGTCAGCTCATCCTCATCGACGAGCTCGAACGCGATGAGCAGGACACCCGCCTGCTGAGTGAGCTGTACCGGTTGGACCACCTGTCCAACCGGCTGCGGCGGAACGCGGAGAACCTGCTGGTCGTCGCCGGGGCCAAGGACGAGAACCGGATCGCCGCGCCCGCACCGCTCGCCATGGTCCTGCGCTCGGCGCTCGCCGAGATCGAGGACTACCGGCGGGTCAACCTCCATACGCTGCACGAGGGGACCGTGGCCGGTCCGTTGGTGTCGGACCTCGTCCTGGTCTTCGCCGAGTTGCTGGAGAACGCGACGGCGTGCTCACCACCGGATTCGACCGTGGACGTGCGTACCACGCTGAGCGACGACGGGTGGTGCCAGGTCAGCATCGTCGACCACGGCATCGGGATGGCACCGCAGCGGTTGGCCGAGGAGAACCGCAGGCTGGTGGAGCGCGAACGGCTCGACATCGCACCGACCAGCGTCCTCGGCCTGTTCGTCGTCGGTCGGCTCGCCCGTCGGCACGGACTCGCGGTCGAGCTGGTACCGACGCCGGGCCAGGGCATCACCGCCACGGTCGCCATTCCGCCTTCGCTCTACTCCCCGGGCACCGCCGCGGCACGGTCCGTACCGGAGCAGGTGCCGTTCGCCCCTTCCCGGCGGCCGGCCATCTCGCCACCGCG
The DNA here is from genome assembly GCF_052245555.1 of Streptomyces sp. KR80. NCBI lineage: Bacteria > Bacillati > Actinomycetota > Actinomycetes > Kitasatosporales > Streptomycetaceae > Streptomyces > Streptomyces sp. KR80. Next base: position 482,293 of record NZ_JBQQCD010000002.1, on the reverse strand, counting down.
TACCGCTGCCGCCACGGCACCGATCGTTCCCGGCAGTTCCTCGCGGTCCGCGACGGAGACGGCACAGCCGCAGACAGCCGCACGGGATGCGGCCGCCGAGTGTGTGGAGGCCAGTCCGACCGTGTCGGCGGGCGAGGCGCCAGCAGCGGTGGGGGCGGAGGAACGTCGAGAGTCTCTGAAGCGCCGGGTGCCGGGCGCACAACTCCCTGTCCCTGAACCACCGTCGCCCGACCAGTCAACTGCGGGTCATGTGCACGACGCGTCCGCGTTGCGTACCGCGATGGACGGTCTCCAGAGCGGGTTCGCACGAGCCGCCGACTCGCCGGGTGCCAGCACGCATTCGGCGCCACCGGTACGTCGCACGCCCGGGGCCAGCCTGCCACCCGGCCTCCGCCACTCACCCCCCAGCACCCCCGCCCGCCGGGTGACTGCCGCACCGCAACGTGATCCCGACGCCGAACGCATGGCTTATGACGGATTTGCCACAGCCTGGGCGGAAGCCAAGGAAGAGCCCGACTCCGAACAGCCATGATTCGCAACCACCTCGCAGGGAGAGAGCAGACGATGACTGCGCCCGGATTTGATGTCAGTGCCGAAGCGAAGAACTTCAATTGGCTGGTCAAGCGTTTCACGGACGACACCGCGGGCGTGCACGCCACGATGGCCGTCTCGTCGGACGGTTTGCTGATTGCGCTGTCACCCGAGCTGGAGCGGGCCAACGCTGACCGTCTCGCAGCGATTTGCTCAACGACGCTCAACCTCGCCCATGGCGTAGCGGAGTCCTACCCGCTCGGCGAGCCGGACAAGGTAGTGATCGAACTCGCCCAGGGATATCTGCTCATCTGCACCCTGAGTATGGGCTGTGTCCTGGGTGTGCTGGCGTCCAACCAGGTGAGTTTGGGCACCGTCGCATACGAGATAGCGGTGTTCGCCAACCGGGCCAGCGAAGCGCTCTCACCCGGCCTCATCAAGGAACTGAAGCACACCGTGGGATCCTGAAGCCGATGCTGGACGACAAACTGGGCGGTGTCGATGAGCCATCGTCCAGCGAAGTGAGATCGCATTCCGCCACGCGTGGAGATCCCGGCGACGCCGCACCTGAACCGGACGCTGCCGTTTCACGACTGCCGCCGTATCTGCTGACGTCCGGGCGTGCCGAGCCGGTGGACCACACGCTGGAGATCGAGTCGCAAGTCATGACAACGGAACTGGGTAGGACGGCCCCGTTGTCGTTCGAGCAGCGTGACATCGTGGAGCTGTGCGCGACATCGATGTCGGTCGGTGAGGTGGCCGCCAGCCTCCATCTGCACATCGGTGTCACCCGGGTGCTCGTGGCCGACCTCGCGGCGCAGGGTTATCTCCTCGTCCAACGCCCGAGCTTGCCGTTCTCGCAGGACACGAACGTGATTGAGAGGGTCATCCGTGGGCTTAAAGCTCTCCGCTGAGCGGCGGTCCGGTCCGCAGCGGCCGCCGATGCCCGTGAAGATCGTCATCGCCGGTGGTTTCGGGGTGGGCAAGACAACCGCGGTATCGGCGATCTCCGAGATCCGCCCGCTGAGCACGGAGGCCCTGCTCACCTCCGTCGGCGCCACGACCGACCGCACCGACGAGGTCCCAGCGAAGACCTCAACGACGGTCGCGCTGGACTTCGGTTGCATCACCATCGACGAGAGTCTCAAGCTGTACCTGTTCGGCACGCCGGGGCAGGAGCGGTTCGGCTTCATGTGGCGCGACCTGTCCCGCGGGGCGCTCGGCGCTCTGGTCATCGTGGACGCGCGTCGTATCAGTGACTGCTATCCCGCAGTCGACTACTTCGAGAAGCTGGACTTGCCTTTTGTGGTGGCCATCAACCTCTTCGATGGCGAGCTGAACCATGACCTCGCAGAGCTGCGGTGGGCACTGGCGATCGACGACGGCACGCCGCTCATCACCTTTGACGCACGCGACCGATTGTCTGTCCGGGACGCCTTGATTACGGTGCTCCAACACACCTCGAAACGCAGGCAGGCCCGATAGCACCCAGCTCGGCCAGCTCGAGAGAACTGGCCGAGCGGTCGCGTGCGGAGTGACTAGATTTTGCTCCAGTTCTTCGGGAAGCCGGGCATCTTCTGGCAGCCGCAGGTGGAGAAGAACAGTGGCGGCATGCCCGGCGTCAGATATTTAGGCAGGGTATCGGAGGTGATGACCGGCTGGGGCAGGATCCACTCCTTGGGCACCTGCTTGCCGGACAGGATTTTCGTGGCGGCGATGACGGCTGTCCGCCATTGATAGACCGGGTACGTGGGGGCTACCGCGGTCAGCTTCTTCTTCTGCCACAACGCCAGGAAGTCTTGCTGGTCCTCGGCGGTCAACGGCGGGACCGGTTTGCCGGCAGCCATGAACGTCTCGGCCACGGCCACGCTCGCGAACCCGGCGTCCAGCCACACCCCGTCGAGCTTGCCGTACCGCTTCAGATACTTCTTGACGATGGTCTTTGCCTTGGCCGGGTCAGCGTTGTTGAACTCCACGCCGACGACATCAACGCCTTCCCGCTCGAAGATGACCTTTGCTGCCGCCCACCGGTGCTCCAGCACGTCCACATCGGGCAGCAGCCGCAGTGCGAGCACCTTGCCCCCCTTGCCGACCTTCAGCGCGATGAACTCGGCCGAGGCCGCGCCGAAGGCGTACCCGCCGATCGGGTGCACGAACGACACTGGACAGTCGGTTTTGACTCCTCGGTCGAACACGATCACCGGTACGCCGCTTTGGCAGGCCCGTTCCACCGCGGGAGTCAGCGCGGTTGTGGTGCTGGGCGACACGATCAGGGCGTCGCATTCCTTGGTCTGCAGGTCGGCCAGGTCGGAGATCTGCTTGTCATTCTTGCCGCCTGCATCGACGACGGTGAACTTGCTGATCTCCGGGTGGAGTTTCGCCTCCGCCTTCATCGTGGTCAGGCCGTTCACCCGCCACGGATTGGCCAGGTCGGCGTTGGAGAAACACACGTGCCAATTACCGCCCGGTTTGGCGTACTTGCTGGTGTCCACCAGGGACGGTTGGATCATCTGCAACCACGGTGTCGCCGGGTCTCCTTGGGGGGCGATCCGGCGCTGAGCCATCTGCTCATTGAAATCAGCTTCGTTGAAGTATTTCGACTGGCCGGTCTTTTTCTTGGCGGCGGTGCTCGGCGCTTTGCTCGGTTGGCCGGCGCTCACCGGCTGGGTGCTGCTGCACGCGGCAGTCGCCAGGGTCGCGACGGCTAACGCAACGATGAGTGCTGTTCCGCGTATCGGCATCGGGTTCCACCTTTTCCATCTTCGGTTAGTGCATCCGGCCGAGCTGGTGGGTCCAGATCAGCCGGGGTGCTTATTTTCCGCCCCAGTTCTTCGGGAAGCCGGGCATCTTCTGGCAGCCGCAAGTGGAGAAGAACAGCGGCGGCATGCCCGGCGTCAGGTACTGACTGAGGTTGTCCGCAGTAATGACCGGCTGGGGCAGGACCCACTCCTTGGGCACCTGCTTGCCGGACAGGATTTTCGTGGCGGCGATGACGGCTGTCCGCCATTGATATACCGGGTACGTGGGGGCGATCGCGGTCAGCTTCTTCTTCTGCCACAACGTCAGGAAGTCTTGCTGGTCCTCGGCGGTCAACGGCGGGACCGGTTTGCCGGCATCCACGAACGCTTCTGCCACGGCCACGCTGGCAAACCCGGCGTCCAGCCACACCCCGTCGAGCTTGCCGAACCGTTGCAGGTAATCCCCGACGATGGTCTTTGCCTTGGCCGGGTCGGCGTTGTTGAACTCCACGCCGACGACATCAACGCCGTCCCGCTCGAAGACCACCTTTGCCGCCGCCCACCGGTTCTCCAGCACGTCCACGCCCGGCAGAATGCGCAGAGCGAGCACCTTGCCACCCTTGCCGGCCTTCTTCGCGATGAATTCGGCCGAGGCCGCGCCGAAGGCGTATCCGCCGATCGGGTGCACGAACGAGATGGGGCAGTCCGTCGTCACTCCGCGGTCGAACACGATCACCGGTACGCCGCTCTGGCACGCCCGTTTCACCGCAGGAGTCAGCGCGGTTGTGGTGTTGGGCGACACGATCAGGGCGTCGCATTCCTTGGTCTGCAGGTCGGCCAGGTCGGAGATCTGCTTGTCGTCCTTGCCGCCTGCATCGACGACGGTGAACTTGCTGATCTCCGGGTGGAGTTTCGCCTCCGCCTTCATCGTGGTCAGGCCGGTCACCCGCCACGGATTATCCAGGCTTGCGTTGGAGAAGCACACGTGCCAATTTCCCCCCGGCTTGGTGTACTTGCCGGTGTCCACCAGGGAGGGTTTGATCATCTGCAACCACGGTTTCGCCGGGTCGCCCTCCGGCTTCACGGTGCGCTGGCTCATTTGGCGGTCGAAGTCGGCCTGGTTGAAGAACTTCGTCTGTCCGGCGCCGGAGCTTCCTTGAGCTCCCCTCGGTTTGAGCCCTCCGTCGGGCTTGGTCGTGCCGCACGCGGCGGCCAATAAGGCCACGGTCGCCGCTAGTACCGCGGTGACCGCCGATGTGCTTCTCCGCATGAAATACCCCTTCCTAGCCCGACCGCCGCGTCCGGTACGCCGTGTAAGCGCCGGCCGCGATGATGAGAAGCCCTTCTGCGCTGTCGCGCAGGGGCTTGGCGTAACCAAACAGGTTGAGCAGGGTGAACAACGCCTGCAGGGTCAGGGCGCCGCCCATGGTGGCGGCTGTCGTTCCGCGGCCCCCGCCCAGCACAGCTCCGCCGAGCACCACCGCGGTGATGGCCTGGAACTCGTAACCCGCACCCGCATCGGCGGACAGGCCGGCGAACCCTGCCAGCAGGACGGCCGCGACCACCGCGGACAGCGCGGAGATCACAAAACCGGCCGTACGGATCCGCCAGACGTCGACGCCGGAGAGCATCGCGGCGCGGACCCCGCCACCGACCGCGAACAACTGGTGCCCGAACCGTGTGTGGTGCAGCAGCACGGTGGCCAGCACGGCCACCACGACCACGACGAGCACCGCATACGGCAGTGAGCCGAGCAGCGGTACCCCCGTCATGGTCGACCGCCCGAACTGACGCAGATTCTCCGCGAGCGCGCCGGTCGGCGAGCCTCCGGTCCACAGGAACACCGCGCCGCTGAGCACAAACATCGCACCCAGCGTGGTGATGAACGACGGCACGCGCAGCAGCACGGTCACCACGCCGTTGACCAGACCGACCAGCAGGCCGAGGCCCACCAGCAACAGGATGATCCACCAGGTGCGGTTCGGGTCGCCCTCTCCTACTCTGGCGGCGATCACCACGCAGGCGGTCATGAGCGCACCCACCGACAGGTCGAACTCGCCGGCGACGATGACGAAGAGTTGCCCCAGCGCCAGCACGAGCAGCGGTGCGGACCGCTTCAGGAACGCCGCCAGCGACGCCGGTTCGGCGAACAGCGGGTCTCGCCACACGACGATGGCCGCCACGGCCGTGAGGACCAGCCAGATCGGCGGGATCGGCGGGATCACTCGGATACGCAGCCGGCGCCACCCGCTCGTGGCCGCGTTGGCGTCGTGGGCACTGACCCGTTCGGTCCCGGTCTCGGTCACGACAGCTCGCGTTCGCCGCGGTGCGCGTAGAGCGCGACCGCCCCGACGATGACCAGTCCGCGGACCAGGGTGCGCAGGAACGGGTCGGCCTGAAAGTGATTGAAGACGCTGTCGACGACAGCCAGGATCGCTACGGCCGCGAGGGCGCCAAGCAGCCGCCCCTTCCCGCCGGCCAGCGCGATTCCGCCCAGCACGACCGCGGCGATGGACTCCAGGTCGTACCCGCCATCGGGACCGACCCACGGAGCCCCGGCGCCCAGTCGGCTCGCCAGAAACAGTCCGCTGGTGGCGGCGCACAGCCCGCACAGTACGTGCACCGCCAGCAGCACACGGTGCGGACGGACGCCGGAAAGCCGCGCCGCCTCCGCGTCGCCTCCCACGGCGTACACGTGGTGGCCGAAGCGGGTGCGGTGCATCAGGTACCAGACGCAGGCAACCACTGCGGCGAGTAAGAAGACGCCTATTGGTACCAGGGCCGCCACGTCGTAGCCCAGCGACTGGAACTGGTCGGGGACGGCACCGGCGTAGTTGTCGAATGTTGCGTTGAGAGCCCCGCGCATGATCATCGCGACGCCGAGTGTGGCGATGAACGCGTTGACTTGCAGCCGCGTGATCACCAACCCGTTCGCGAGCCCGGCGACCGCACCGGCGGCCAGCGCGGCCGCCACTCCGATGGGGATGCGGTCGGGGTCACCGGCCATCACGACCGATGCGGTCATCGCTGACACGCTCACCACGTACGCGACCGAAAGGTCGAGTGATCCGGCGAGGACGGCAATAGCCTGGCCTACCGTCACCAGTCCTAATGCGACAGTGCGCTGTGCGATGTTCTGCAGGTTTTGGACGGTGACGAAACTGCCTCCGCCTGCGTCGACGACCACCCACGCGGCGACGAATACGGCCCCGAGAGTGAGCCAGATCGGCAGGCTGGAGCCCTCTGGTCGGTCGGAGCGCAGTATCCGGGTCAGGTCGGAGGGGAACGACAGCGTTGTCACCGGCGCCCGCCCGGGCCCGCGTCGCTGCCGCCCTGCCCGGTCGCCAGGAGCATGATGGCCTCTTCGCTTGCGCCGGTGGGCAACTCCCCGGCGATGACGCCGCGGTGCATCACGACGATGCGATGACTCAGCGCGACGAGCTCGGGCAGTTCAGAGGAGATCAAGAGGATGGCCGCGCCGGCGTCGGCGAGCTCGCGTATCAGCTCGTGGATTGCGGTCTTGGCACCGATGTCCACACCCCGGGTCGGTTCGTCGAACAGATAGATCCCGGCGTGGGTGGCGAGCCACTTCATCAGGACGACCTTTTGCTGACTGCCGCCGGACAGCACCCGAGATTCCCGCCGCAGCAGTTCGGTTGCCAGGCCGACCCGCTGGGCGAGCCGGGACAAGGTCCCGCCTGCCTCCTGCGTCGGGTGACGGCCGAGCGCACGCACGGCGAGCAGAGCGTTGTCCGTGGCGGGCAACGGCAGTACAAGCCCGTCGGTCTTGCGGTCGGCGCTGACGTAACCGATCCCGGCTCTGATCGCTGCCCGGGGCGACCGGATGCGCAGGCGCCGCCCGTCGACCTCGACTGCCGCCGCGTGGAACGGGTCCACGCCGAACACCGCACGGGCCAGGTCGGAGCGGCCCGAGCCGTCCAGCCCTCCCACGCCGACGACTTCCCCGCCGCGCACCTCGAGGTCGATGCCGCTCAACTTGCGCCCCTGGCCACCACGGACCGCCAGCCGGACGGGGCCGGTCCGGGCAGGGGGTGGAGGCTGGCTCTCGCGGCCGGCCAGGTCACGGCCGACCATCAGCCGGACGAGCTCTACGGCGTTGACCGCGCTCACGTCCTTTGTCGTCACATGCTGGCCGTCCCTCAGCACCGTGACGCGGTCCGCAAGTTGGAACACCTCGTCGAGGCGGTGGGAGATGTACAGCACGGCCAGCCCTCGGGCGACTAACCGGCGCACCTGCCGGAACAGTGCGGTGACGTCGGCCGGGGCCAACGCGGCCGTCGGCTCGTCCATCACCAGGATGCGCGGGCGATGGGAGAGCCCTTTGGCGATCTCCACAGTCTGCCGTTGGGCGACGGTCAGCCGCCGTACCAGCCGATGGGTCGGGATCTGCTCAGCGTCGAGTTCGGATAGTAGACAGCGAGCCTGCGCATGCATCGCCTTCCGGTCGATGGCCAGGCGGTGCCGTGGCTCCCGGCCGAGCAGGATGTTGTCGGCGACGCTGCGCTCCGGCAGCAGGGTGAACTCCTGGTGGATGACGCCGATCCCGCGGGCCAGCGCATGGTGGAGGGCGCGGAACCGTACGGGCTTGCCGTCGAGAACCAGCTGGCCGCCGTCGGGCTGGTACACGCCGCCGAGCACTTTGATCAATGTCGACTTGCCGGCGCCGTTCGCACCCACGATCGCGTGCACCTCGCCGCTGTGGCAGGTCAGCGAGACGCCGTCAAGCACCGTGGTGCCGAAGAATCGCTTGGTGATCCCCTGCATCGACAGCACCGGGCCAGTGGCTGGCACCATCATGGCGGGGCTCCTCCTCGGTGCATCGTCAACGCGACAGCCGCTCCAGTCGTGTTGGCTTTGTTAAAAGACGTGCGCTTTTTTACTCTGCGCCCTCATATCCGTCAACCTCCGATGCCTCGATTTCCGGGACAGGCCACGTCCGTCGGCCAACGAAAGCGGCGACAACGGAAACTTGACCCCCTCGCAGGCCCGCAACACAATGACCGGGGTCAATTTCCGCCCGTCGCATGAGGCGGGGTGGCCGCGTGGTCAGGAGTGGTGATATGCGTGCGGCGCAGGTGATTTCGTACGGCAAGCCCCTCGTGGTCGTCGATGCTGTGGAACCGCAGTTACACGACCCATTTGACGTCATCGTCCGGATCGCGGGCGCCGGCATTTGCCGCACCGACGTGCATATCCTGCACGGGGAGCTGGATGCGGCATTTCATCCGAGTCTGCCGCTGACGCTCGGTCACGAGAACTCTGGCTGGATACATGCGGTCGGGCCGGCCGTGACCCACCTGTCGGTCGGCGATCCGGTCCTCGTCCATCCCGCCGTCACCTGTGGGCACTGCCGGGCGTGCCGGATCGGCAACGACATGCACTGTCCATCCTGGAGGTTCCCCGGCGTGGACGGCTGGCCGGGAGGCTACGCCGAACTGATGCGCACCACGGCCCGGTCGCTCGTTCGTCTGCCCGACGGCACCGACCCCGCACCGCTGGCGCCGCACGCCGACGCCGGCCTCACCGCCATGCACGCGGTGCGCCGTCTGGTCCCGTATACCTCGCCTGAATCGACGGTTGTCGCGTTCGGAGCAGGCGGTGTCGGGCAGATCGCGGTGCAGTTGCTCCGGCTGCTCACGACCGCCCGGGTGGTGGTTGTCGAGATAGACCCGAACCGTGCGGAGGCGGCGCGACGGCTCGGCGCCCATGTCGTGCTCGAACAGGCGGCACCTTCAGCCGCGAGCGCGGTGCGCGACCTCACCGCCGGGCGGGGCGCCGACATCGTGCTTGACCTGGTCGGCGAGGGCGATGTTCCTGAGTACGCCCTCGGCATGCTGGCCAAGGGCGGCGTATATGCGATCGTCGGCTACGGCGGCGGTGTCCGCATCGAGCACCTCGACATGATCAATCGGGAGCTGACGATCCTCGGCAACCAAGTCGGCACCCACGCTGACCTGGTGGCGTTGATGGACCTGGTGGCGCAGGGACACGTGGCGGTCGACTCGACGGTATTCCCGCTCGACGCGGCCGCCGACGTGCTGCACGACGTCGAGGCAGGACGGGTGTCCGGCCGGGCAGTACTGGTGCCCTGACAGTCTGAGCTTTACGTATTTCTGGTCGTTGACCGTGGTCAGGTCCCACCTGAACTCTTCTGGATGTCTTGCTATGAGGCATGAGCCGTTTCCGTGTCGTCCGCCAGCTCGCCTTGGGACAGAGCGCACCTACCTGCCGTATTTGTTGTGAGGCAGTGGCGCATGGCGGGTAACAGGGCACGCGGGGGATCGAAGCCAGAACCGCGGATGAAAATGCCTGCCGGATAGTGCTGGCCATTTCCTGACAGGACCATCGAGGGTAAGCATTCACCAGGACGAGTTAAATGGTCGCCGGGCCCGGGGGACCTCGATTCCGTCCCCGCCAGCTACGGCGCTCTTCATCTCCGTGTGCAGCACGAACCTCAGCCTGCTCGATGCGCACGAGCCTGCGCCGTGCGGCGAGAGGCGTTACCGACTTCTTACGAACCCCACTGTAGGTCTGGTCCGGCACCGATGGCTGACGCGGCTCGGATTAGCGGGCATGGCCGCGATCCTGTGCACCGTGTCGGTCAGCCCTCAGGCAGGAGCCTCTCCTGCCGAGGTCACGATCCTGAACGCGGGCGGCGCGACCGCGGTCGCCGACTCCTACATCGTGGTTTCAAGGACACCGTGGCGCGGGATGCGGTCTCGAACAACGCCCGCAGCCTCGCGGAGCGGTACGGGGGGACGGTCGGGCACACGTACCGCCACGCGTTGCGGGGCTTCGAGGTGCGGGTGCCAGGCGGCGGCCGAGCGGCTCGCGGCCAACCCGGCGGTGAAGTACGTGCAGCAGAGCCGCACGGTGAAGATCACGGGCACTCAGACTCCGGCCCTGTCCTGGGGCCTTGACCGCATCGACCAGCGGGACCTGCCGTTGGTCAACACGTACAGGTACCCAACACCCTGGCGGCACCTCTTACGGGGTCGCCAAGGGCGTCGGCCGAAGAGGGACGGTTACTCGAACGGCGTGGTGTCGCCCGCCCCACTGCGTACGATCTCGGCTCTCCCGCCGGAGAAGTCGATGACCGTCGTAGGCTCGGTGCCGCAGTCCCCTGAATCGACGACGGCGTCCACCACGTGGTCAAGGCGTTCCTTGATCTCCCAGCCCTGCGTCATCGGCTCGTCCTCGTCGGGCAGGAGCAGTGTGCTGGAAAGCAGCGGCTCACCGAGCTCGGCGAGCAGGGCCTGAGTGACGACGTGGTCGGGAATCCGGACACCCACCGTCTTCTTCTTCGGGTGCAGCAGCTGGCGCGGCACCTCCCTCGTCGCGGGGAGGATGAAGGTGTAGCTGCCGGGTGTGGCGGCCTTGATCGCGCGGAACACGTTGTTGTCGACGTACACGAGCTGGCCCAGCTGCGCGAAGTCCCGGCAGACGAGGGTGAAGTGGTGTCGTTCGTCGAGATGCCGGATCGCCCGGATGCGGGCGATCCCCTCCCGATTGCCCACCTTGCATCCCAGGGCGAAACAGGAGTCTGTCGGGTAGGCGATGAGAGCGCCGGAGCGGATGCTCTCCACCACATTGCCGATGACGCGTCGCTGCGGATCTTCGGGGTGCACGTCGAAGTACTTCGCCACTCGCCGAGCCTATGTGACCCCCGTGACCTCAGCCTCAAATCCCGTTCCGAGACCCCCCGTTCGGCCCTTGGCTCACTCATACGCGGGTGAAGTGAGGTCATGGCGTGGTGGTGCGGCGGGAGGGCAGCAGCCCAGGTGGCCAGTGCGGCTCCGGTGAGCAGCAGTGCGGCCGCGGCGGTGAAGGCGGTTGCGTAGCCGCTGGTGGCGGCACGCCGACGAGAGTGTTGAGCAGAATGTGCGGAGTGCGCTGTTGGCCAGTGCCGGGATGGTGCGGTTTCCTGTGTCAGGCCGGTGACGACGGCCCGGAGGATGCGTTCTGTCTTCGTCCAGGGACGTACGGACGTCGACGCCCCGCAGGGGTCGCCGAGTCGTACGCGGACGCGGCGGCGAAGGCCGGCGAGGTGGCGGGCCTGACGCTCCTGGAGGACGTCGGCCACTTCCCGCTGATCGACCCGGCGGTGGACGCGTGCGGTGGTGGCGGAGGAGATCGCGCAACTGGCGTGGTGACGCGGCCCTCTCATACCCGTAATACCTGAGAGCTACGTCGCAGAAGGGCTCTCCGGCGTGACGTGGACGACGAGCCCGGATCCGTAACTTCCCAACCAGCCAAGCCCGATGGCCGGGCGGACTGGAAGGGAAGACGACCATGGGGCTCGCCACCGAGACGACAGCTGAAGAGCAGACTGCGGCCGAAGTACAGACCGAGGCTGCGGAAGAGGCCACACGCCGCCGTACGAAGAAGCCACGCCGCACCCACAGATGGTGCCGCGCCCTCCTCGCCACCCTCATCACCGGTGCCGTGGTGGCTCCTCTCTCCGCCGCCGCCCAAGCCCGGATCCCCGCCCCGGCCCCCGCGGTCCTCGCGCCGGTCACGGCCGCCACGCTGGACGAGGCGTACGCGGCCAACCGCGCCAACGCCGCGGAAGCGTCCCGCGTGGCCGCCGCCCACGGCGACACCCACCGCGCCGCGGCGGACCGTGCCATGGCCGACCCCTCGCGCCGCTTCCTCGCCTTCGACGGCCGCGATTCCGGCCGGGCGACCGAGGTCTTCGGGGACCTCGCCCACGCCGATCGCGTCGCCGTCCTGGTCCCGGGCTCCGACACGAGCCTCGACACGTACGACCGCTTCCGCGCGGGAGCCGTCGCCCTCCAGCACCAGCTGACCCGGCAGGCCCCCGCCGGCACCCGTACGGCGGTCGTGGCCTGGCTCGGCTACCAGACGCCAGGCACGGTCAGCGCCACGGTCCTCACGACGGGCCGCGCCGAGCAGGCGGCCCCGCATCTGCGTGCGTTCGTACGCGAGCTGCGCGGCATAGCGGGCGGGGATGCCCACATCTCCCTGCTCTGCCACTCGTACGGCGCGGTCGTCTGCGGCCGCGCCGCCTCCGGCCTGGACGTGGACGACATCGCGTTCATCGGCAGCCCCGGCACCGGCGCTGGCTCGGCCGCGGGCCTGCACACACCGGCCCGCATCTGGGCGGCGCGCGGCGCCGACGACTGGGTGGAGAACGTCCCGCACGTCAGAGCCGACCTGTTCGGCACGACCGTCGGCTTCGGCACCGACCCCGTGTCCCCGGCCTTCGGCGCGCGCGTCTTCGCCGCCGGCGACGGCGGCCACAGCGACTACTTCGGACCGGGCTCGGCCTCCCTCACCAACCTGGCCCGGATCGTCCTCGGCGAGACATCGGAGGTGACCCGTGCGTGAAGCCGTGCGCGAGTCCGGGCGTGGGACGATCCGGCGCCGCGCGTGGGAGGGCATACGGCAGGGCGCCGACCGGGTCGACGCGGCCACCCCCGTGGAGCGGGACCGGGCCGTCGACGCCCTGCGCGCCCTCGCGATCCTCGGCGTCGTGCTCGGCCACTGGCTGGTGACCGCCCTGGTCGCGGACGGCCGCGCGCTGCACACCGCGAGCCCGCTGCAGCACATGCCCTGGCTGGCCCCGATCTCCTGGGTCTTCCAGACGCTGGCCGTGTTCTTCCTGGTCGGCGGCCATGTGGCGACCCGCAGTTATGCCTCGGCGCGCGCCCGCGGCACGACGTACGGACACTGGCTGGCCGCCCGCTTGTCCAGACTGTTCAAACCGGTGGCCGCGGTCCTGACCGTGTGGACGGTGATCACGGTCGCCCTCCTCCTCGCAGGAGCGGAGTTCGAGACGATCCGCACGCTCGTGAAACTGGCCCTCTCACCCCTCTGGTTCCTCGTGGTCTTCGCCGGTCTGACGGCGGCTACCCCCCTCCTGACGCGGCTCCACCTGCTGTGGCCCCTCGCCGTCGTACTCCACGTGGACCTGCTGCGGTTCGGCCTGGGCGGCCCTTCCTGGCTCGGCTGGGTGAACGTGGCCGCGGGCTGGCTGGTGCCGTACGTCCTGGGCGCGGCCTGGACCCGCGGTGAGCTGGACCGCCGCCGGGCGGGCTGGCTCCTGTTCACCGGCGGGGCTGCGGTGACCACAGCACTCGTCGCCTGGGCGGGCTATCCGGCATCGATGGTCGGCGTCTCGGGCGCCGGGGTCTCCAACCTCAACCCGCCGACGCTGGCCGCCGTCACCTTCGGCCTGGCCCAGTGCGGCTTGGCCCTGCTGCTGCGGGACCGTCTGCGCCGCGCCATGCACCGCCCCCTGGCCTGGGCGGCGGTGGCGCTGGTGAACCTCTCCGCGATGACGATCTTCCTCTGGCACCAGACGTCCCTGATGGCGACCACCACCACAGGTCTCCCCCTGGGCCACCTCCCGGGGCTGCACACCCTCCCGGACAACCTCACCTGGGTGGCGGCCCGCGTGGCCTGGCTCCCCGTCTTCGCCTTGTTTCTGACGCTCTGCCGGACGACGTTCCGCTCCCTCGAACAGAGCCCCCGCCGCCCCAACGTCCGCCCGTCCCGAGTCATCCGAGTCCACCAAAGCCCAGCTCCGGGACGTCCCCGTGGCCGGACCACCGCCACCCCCTCAGCGCCGTGATGCGGAACGCCTCCCGGAAGTACTCCGGCGCCGGGGGGACCTCTCTCGCCGCGGTCCCCTCAACGATCCTCATGTGCTCTTCAAGGGTTGATGTCTGATGTCACTAGCTGTTCGAGAGCAGGAGTCGGAGGCTTGCTCCGCAGGCAAGTCCTCTCGCGGCAGGCGGCGATGGGACTGGCCGGTGCTGGTGGTGTGCGTGGTGTCGGCGCTCGTGGTAGGGCTGCTGTCTCCCGTCGGCACATCGCATCAGCGTGGGGCCTGATCGCCGCAGTGGGATACGCCTGTGCCGCCCTGGTCACGGCGAGGTCGTTCACGCCGTGGGCCCGTACCCCCGCCGTGATCGCGGATGCTCGCCATCGCCCGAGACCAGCGAGCCGAACGCCTCTCCCAGACGCGCGCTGAGAGCCATGCCGAAGTGAACTGACCCACCGGGTGGCCCCGGCCTGACGGCCGGGGCTATCCCGTGTCATTGGCGTGGAGCGGCCAGCTGCCTCGGGGAGGGGCTGGCGCGGCGCTGTCCGTTCAGGCCTGCTGTTCGCTGATGTTGACCATCCACGTGATGCCGAAGCGGTCCGTACACATGCCGAAGACGTCGCCCCACATCTGCTTCTCGAGCGGGACCGAGACCGTGCTGTCTGCGGAGAGCTTGTCCCAGTAGCTGCGCAGTTCGTCGGCGTCATCCCCGCTCACGCTCACGGAGATGTTGTTCCCGGGCTTGTGCTCCATCCCGGGCGGGGTGTCGGCGCCCATGAGCGTGAAGCCACTGTCGGTCTCGAGCATGCTGTGCATGATCTTGTCGGCGGCGTCTCCGGCCTGCTTCTCGCCGAATTCACCGTATGTGTTCACCGCCAGGGTGCCGCCGAAGATCTCCTTGTAGAACTCCATGGCTTGCCGGGCGTCGCCGTCGAAGCTGATGTACGGGTTGAGTCGAGAAGGCAAGAGATCTTCCTTTCATGATGGGACGTCGGTTCTGGCAGATTAGGCGGTGTGCTGCCGGCAGCCGGGGCGACTCCCCGGCCGTAGAACGTCGGCCTGATGCCGCCTGCTATGCCGCCCCGTAGCGCGGGAGAGTGATCCTCGAGTGGAACGGCCGGGTCTTTCGAACAGCCGAGGGTCGCGCCCGAGGGCGACCGGCGCGCAGAGCACGATTTACTGCCCAGCGCACTCCGTCGGTTCCCCCGTGGGCAGGGGCGCTGCGAATACCGCGGATGGGCAGTCGATGGGCGGGGTCGACGCGATAGTCTGACGAAAGACGTCTGGCCTGCGGAAACGGCCGCTAGGCTCCGCCCCCGGCTCTGGGGGTGGAGCCTTCTTGCATCGGTAAGGCACTCCGCTGCGCTCGTGTTCGGGGTGCTCCTCGCTCACAGCGGTGACCAGCGCCTCCGCCGGAAAGCGTTGCAGCTTTCTCACCGCGTCTTCAGGGGCCAGGCCCAGGGTCCTTCCAGGGGCCCGGACGGGGCCCAGGGGCCCGCAAGGGGGTTCAGGCACAGGCGCCAAGCCGGCGCGAGGTCCACCAACCCGCAGTCCTCCCGGTTCCGCAGCCCAGATCTGTGCTGGGTCCCCGTGATGTGGCCATCACTCACTTTTGAACGCGTTCAACTTTCTGCGCTAGGCTCGCCCCCACACGCCAAGGGGGAGCCTGATGAAGATAGTGATACCCGGGGGAACCGGACAGGTAGGCACGATCCTGAACCGCGCGCTGACCGCCGCAGGCCATGAAGTTGTGGTCCTGACCAGACGGCCGGTGCGCAACCGTGAAGTCCGCTGGGACGGAGAGACCCTGGGTCCATGGGCGGAGGAGATCGACGGCAGCGACGTCGTGGTCAACCTGGCCGGACGCAGCGTCAGCTGCCGCTACACCGCAGCCAATCTGCAGGCCATGATGGATTCGCGTGTGCACTCCGCCCGGGTTGTGGGTGAGGCGATCGCAGCCGCCGCGCGGCCTCCCCGGGTCTGGTTGCAGATGAGCACTGCCACTGTCTACTCCCACCGCTTCGACGCGCCCAACGACGAGGCGACCGGCGTGATCGGCGGCACTGAATTCGGCGTCCCTGGCTACTGGGCCTACAGCGTCGAGATCGCAAAAGCGTGGGAGCGGGCGCAGGAGCGAGCCGGAACCCCGTACACGCGCAAGGTCGCCATGCGCTCTGCCATGGTGATGAGTCCCGATCGCGGCGGCGTCTTCGACGTCTTGCTGCGGCTGGCGCGGCTCGGCCTTGGCGGCCCGGTCGCGGGCGGCGCGCAGTACGTGTCATGGATCCACGACCGCGATTTTGTCCGCGCCGTCGAGTTCCTGGCCGACCGGGACGACATCGCCGGGCCGGTGAACCTCGCCGCTCCCGTTCCTCTGCCGCAGCGCACGTTCATGCGTGCGCTGCGCGCCGCGTGGGGTGTTCCGGTGGGCCTGCCCGCAACGAAGTGGATGGCCGAGCTCGGCGCGTTCGCGCTGCGCTCGGACACCGAACTCCTATTGAAAAGCCGCCGCGTCGCCCCCGGCCGCCTGCTCGAAGCGGGCTTCGCCTTCGACCACGCCCAGTGGCCAGAGGCCGCCGACGACCTCGTGCGGCGCGTGCGCGGCGGGCCTGGCTGCACCGGGTGAGCCTTCGGCTCCTGCCGACCGTCAACGGCACCTCGCCATTTCGCATTCCGCGGCCGTACAAACAAGCTCGCTCACCGCTATCACGCGACCGTGCTGGTCGCTGCCATCAACGAATTGCTATACGCACTTTCACAACGAACCCTACGGGCTGTTGCAGCACACTCATCTCCACGGCCCCGGTCTGGTCACGTGTGTCCTTGGTCGGAGCACCTGATCGGGCCGGGGCCACCAGTGCGTCCGGCGAATGCCCAGGCAAGCGACCAAGTTCGAGTCGCGTTCCGACCCCGGCGGATGAACCTCAGGGTGACTGGGGAGAGGTGCTGTGGTTCAGGTAGCTCGCACGCCCGTCGTTGTCGAGCTCGAACGCCCCCTCGGGGATGATGCAGAACTCGTTCCCCTCGGGGTCGGCCATGACCAGGAAGCCTCCCGCCACATACTGCTGGAGTAGCCGACCGCCCAACGCCTCGGCCCGCCCCTGATCGGCAGCCGGGTCCGGCGAGGCGATATCGAAATGAATGCGGTTCTTGCCGACTCTTGGCTCGGTGACCTTCTGGAAGCCCACTCCTGGGCCATTGCCACACGCGAGCCAGACATACGGACCCGACCTCGCTGCGATCGATCTCCCGAGGATCTGGGACCAGAACGAGGCCAGTCGCTCCGGATCGTCGCAGTCGATGATGAGGTCCTTGATGTCCAGGTGGGTGCCCGTCATTCCCCGATGCTCGCAGATCGCGAGCCGCCAGGCCGGGGCCGCCCGAAGGGGCTGGGGCGCGGTGTCCGGCGTGCTCTGTCGGACCTCGCCGACCTCCAGAAGGAGCCCGTCGGCATGGAACTGCGGTCACTCCCGGGCTGCGTCCAGGAAGATCCGCGCCAGTTCGCGTGGTTGGGAGAACATCGGCCAGTGGCCGGTGTCCATCTCGACCAGCCGCCAGTGCTCGCTGTTCAGCAGCTTGGCCACGTCGTCGCTCGGCTCGGCGCCGTCGAGCAGGCACTTGATGTACGTCGCCGGAAGCTCGCCGAGTGGCCGTGCCAACACGGCCGGCTCGGCCAGAGAGGCACCCGGGTGCGGCGTCGAGCCGCCCACGATCCGTGCGATCTGCTCATTGGTAAGGCCCTGTCCGTCGTAGTCGGCCGCGGTCAGCGGTGCCCAGAAACCGCCGTTCCCGGTGATCGAAGCCTCCAGCTTCGCCGGGCCCTCCCACCAGCCGGAGACGAACGACTCGCCGTCGGTCGGAACATTGGAGTCAACGAAGACCACGCGGGCCAGCCGGTCGCCGATCCGCTCGGCGGCCTGACCGACCGGGATGCCCGAGTAGCTGTGCCCGACCAGGACGACGTCGCGCAGATCGAGGCGTTCGACCTCGTCGACGATGTCCTGTACATGGGTCTGCTGCCCAGCCGGCACGCCTTGTTTGTCGGCGAGGCCGGACAGCGTCAACGGGTGGGCGCCGTGGCCGGCCGCACGCAGCTCCGGCACCACCTCGTCCCACGCCCACGATCCGAGCCACGCGCCTGCAACCAGTACGAATTCCGTCATGGCGGCAACGTAGCGGAGCGGTCCGACAACCGCTCCGGAACCACTTTCGCTATCCGCCCTAGCTGCGCGTGCGGTCGGCCATCGCCTCCCAGAACTGGTGCAGTTCCCGGACCCGCATGCTGACCCAGTGAGGTGTCTTCCTGCGGATGGTCCTGGGGAAGCGGCGGCGCACGCGTCCGGGCAGCAGTGCCTGCTGCTGGCGGCAGAAGGGCTCGCGGATCTCGGTCCGGGGCTGGGTGCCCCGGGGCGGGTAAGGGCAGAACTTGAACTTGCAAGTGGGCAGGCAGGTGGTGCCCGGCGCTGGTGGGTCGGAGGTGCCGACCGTCAGCTTGGGGTGCAGCGGGGTACGGTCCGTGGTGATGCAGGGCGGCAGGGGCGTGCTCTGCTGGTTCGCGTGGTCCAGCCGGTCCTCGACCTCGTCCGGCTGCCCGTCGCGCTCGATGAGGTTCATCATGACCAGCACGTCGGCGACGAGGCGCTGAGCGCGCCAGTCGAGGGTGCTCCACCCGACCGACGGCGGGATCCACAGGTTGTGCTTGCGGTAGTGCTGCGGGCCGCCGGTGCGGGAGCCGATGTTGTCGGCGATGCCCTTCTCGTCGATCCAGATGTAGCGTTCGGGCCGTCTGGTCTCCAGCGCGAGGGCGACCAGGTCACCGGCCTCGGCGATAAACGGGTGCAGGGGTTCCTTCTTGCGGGGTTCGGCGCCGTCCCGTGCGGCGGGGGCGGCCGTGGCCCGGGCGGAGCCGGCCATCGACAGCCACCGTTCCACGGTCTGCACGGCGGTCGTGCCGCGATAGCCTCCGGTGGCCTCCCGCGCGCCGTCGTGGCCGTCCCACTGCGCTGCCGCGGCCTTCCTGCCGTGCTCGTCGCGGGCGATGCTGTCCGGCAGCTCCCACAGGCACAGTGCCTGGAGCAGGCTGAGCTGCGAGTACCAGCACCGGGTCTGCTGGAGCATGGTCTCCGCATGACGGATCAGGTCGGTGCGGCCGCCGTGGTAGGTGTGGGGATGGCGTTTGCGCCGGTTGGCCGCGTACTTGAAGCCCTGGGCCAGGGCGTTCTCCAGGGAGAGCGGCAGGTCGGGAGTTCCGCCGGTGTGTTTGGGGTCGAGGTGGCGAAGCCACTTCATGAGGCGTTGCCGCGCCTCGTCACGGTGGCCGTCGCTGACGGAGCCGAGAAGCATGGGGATCAGCCAGGCCCGCATCACGAACTCACGCCAGAGGAGGACCCGGTTCTCCCGGTAGCGCCGGAAGATCTCCTGCCGTTCGAGGTTGAGCTGCTCCATCTTCTCGCGCACGGTCCGCGGCGACCTCCTCATAGCCGACACCTTCTCCATCGCGGCCGCGGACGCGTCGTACTTCTGCCTCTTCTTGTCCCTCAGCTCGTTGACCCGTGCCTGGTACTCCGTCACCGGGTCGGGGTGGGTGCCGATCCACTGGCGGATCACGGCGAACGCCGGGTCGCCGCCGTTGCCGAACTCCTGGGCGGCGGCAAGGCGGATGGAGTAGGAGCTGTCCCTGATGCCTAGCTTGAAGAGCTGCTCGTACAGCGGTGTGGTGTCGGTCTTCTTGGCGGCCGCGCGCAGGGCAGCGCCGAACTGCTTGACCAGTCTGAGCTTCGCCTCGTCCAGGGTTCGCCTGTCGCCCTTGATGCTGTGCCAGCGTGCTTGCAGCTTGTCGGTGATGGCCTTCAGCAGTCTCGGTCTGTCCTCCACGCTCTCGATCTCCAGGGCAGCCGCGTAGAGGTCGAAAGCTTTCGGGTCCATGCGCTCGTTCGCGGCGTCATAGAGTCGCTCGGCGATGGTCTTGCCGCTCAGTGGAGCCTGCTGCAACACCCCGTGGACGTACTTCTTCGCCTCGGCTGTAACGCTACTTCTCTCTCCCGCGCGCGAGGCCGCCCGCTCACGGGAGAGCAGTACCAGGGCGATGAGCAGTTCACGGCTGGGCCCGGGCGGCTGCAGCATCTGCGCAATGAGCGCACCGGCGCGATGCTCGCCCAGATGCCGGAGCATCCGGAAGCCGAAATACGCCTGCAGGATGCTGTGCGGGAAACGGACCTTCTTCTCGAACGCTTCGACCAACTGCAGCAGGTCCGCGTTGCGCGTGAAGCGGGCGAGTGCGGCGTGGCACTGGCCGATGTTCCCCTCCAGCGGACGCCGGCTCTCCTCGCTGAGCTTCGCCAGAAGCATGTTCCAGATCTGTTCGCGGTGCCACCCGGAAAGGGCGTTCCCGCGCTTGCCGTACGGGTCGAATCGGCGTTGCTGCGTCCAGAGATGCTCGACCTTGGTCCCAGCCCGCTGCGGCAGGCTGGGGTGGACGGTTTTGTCCAGCAGGTCCGCGAAGGCGACCTCGAGTTTGTCCTGGAGTAGTCCGACACATGCGAGCGCAGAGACGACCTCGAGGGTGTCGCTGCGGTCCTGTGGGAGCAGTTCGACGCTGTCGTGCAGTTTGCCGTCCACCAGGGCGTGGTACCAGGTCTCCAGTAGCCACAGCCGGAGCGTGGAGCGGTCTCCGCTGCGGGTGTCCAACCGTTGCGGGTCGTTCCGGGGGCGGTCGCGCTCAAGGGCGTCGTGGTTGTGCAGCTCCCGTGCGATCTGCAGGTAGATCGGTGACTCGGTGACCTCCGCGGTTTCCACGATCCAATCCAGTCGGCGCTCGTCCGCCTCAGGAGCGTGCGACTCCACGAACTCTAGCGCCGCCTCCTCGCTGAGCGGCTCCAGATCGATGATCGCAGAGCGGGTCCCCTCCAGGGGAGTGTGCGGTCGGGAGGCGATGACCAGTGGCAGCTTCTCCTGGTAGGCGCGCTCGATGGCGCGACGGATGATGTTGTCCCGGTTGTCCTGGAGTTTCTCGTCCAGGACGGCCTCCTCCAGCCCGTCGGCGATGACGACCGGCTTGTCGTCCGCGAGCAACTGCTGCCAGACCCTCTCGTTCTTGGTGCGCGCCAGGATGCCCTGAGGCGCCTCCTCGGAGAAGCGTTGCTTGGCCATCTGCTCGAAGTTCAGGTAGGGCTGGTCCGCGGCGTCGCGCAGCCGGATGGGCACGGGGACGGCGTGCTGCCGGGCCAGCAACTCGGTGAGTCGCACCAGTACCGCGGTCTTTCCGGAGCCCACGCCGCCGACCAGCAGATAGGGTCTGCGGGTACTGCGGTCGCGGAGCCTTTGTGCGATGACCTGGGCGAGCTCTTGTCGCCCGACGATCTCTGCAATATCCGGTCCTGCAGTGAGAACCAGTTCCTCGGGCGCCTTCCGCGCCTTCGCCAGGTAGCGCCGCTTGGTCCAGCTGTACCACAAGAACAGGAAGAGCGCCGTGGCGATTCCGGCGGTGAGTACCGGGCCGACGAAGCGGATGAGTGTGTCGAACCCTGCATTCTCCTTCCGCCAGGTCTCAAAGGGGGTCGTTTCCCCGGTGGCCACGATGTACAAGCCCTCCGCGCACCAGGCGAGGACCACAAGTGCAGTCAACAGGCAGAAAACTCGCGTCGCGTTGGTGTAAGAGCTCCACCTGCGCCACTTCTTGGGCCGTGTGGTGCCGCGGTGAGCCTCCCAGCGGGTCATCAGTTTGTGCCAGCGGGACGCTAGAGCCCACCTGGCCCAGGCCCCCGCACGCCTCAGCGGCAAACTCCACATCGGGGCGTTGCGTGGCCGCTCCTTGCCTGGCGGGTGGCGGACGACTTTCGTCATCGTGCCTTCTCCCTCCGAGGGCTCTGCTCGACATCGGGGGGACTCGTATCAGAAGCCGCCTGGTCGCCACCGACTCCGAGGCGCCATGGGCTGAAGGCGCTCCGCGGGCGGCACTACGTTCCGGTACGCGCGGAAAAGTGCTCAACGGCGACACCTGGCGTGTACTGCGGCTCGGGCGGCCTCCTCGGCCTCGGGCCCGCGCCACTCAGCACACGTACTTCCATGCAACCACGCCCCCAGTTCCCCGCAACACGATCGCTCTCTGCTGTACGTCGGTTACTGCTGCACCTCGCCGGTCTTGAGCACCTTGTCCAGGTCTGCCAGGGGAGGGGCTTGCTGCACGGACCGGTGCAGGCTCCGCCTAGACGTCCCCGCCCGGGGCGCGGTCCGACGATATGAGCGCCGCTCCCGCAACTGGCCCTCCAGGCCTCACCGCCGCCATCACCACGGATGGCACCCGTGTGAGCCCGCACCGTCTTCGACTAGCTGGTGGAGATCTTCGATGGCCGAAATTTCCTGCCGTGATCTTGCGTAGCAGCAGAGCGGTGGATGCAGCGTGCCGGAGATCTGCGCAGGTTGCGGATCTCCGGCACGGTACGGCCGTGCGCTGATTGCCGAGCAGTCCATGCCGGAGCGGCCGGGGGAGCTGGCGCGCTGGCTCCTGTCTCGTGTTAGTGCCAGTCGACGTCGGACAGGCTCTTCAGGGGCTTTCGGTCGATGAGTGCCTCGGGCACGGCCAGTGTGTCGGCCTTACGCTCACGCGTCGTCAGTCAGGTCTCCACGAACGGTCATGCTGTGGAAAACGCGTTCCGCTGTCTGATCGGAACGGCCTACGCTCACTGACCGGTGAACTCAGCAGGTCGGGCTTGAAGGGAAGGTTGGTGTGGGCGTGAACGACGGTCGTCGCCTTCCGTCTCTTGATCTCCCAGTCGGCTTCGGTTTCCGGCCGTATCGCGGCGACGCAGACCATGGCGCCATGGCCGCTGTGCGGCTGGGTTGTGCAGAGCGAGAGGGTCGATGTCCACTCAGTTGTGGAAGGGCTCCCGACAGAGGCCGAGATCGCCGAAGTCTCTGCCACGTTGGATGAGCCGTCCGAGAACCAGATCCTGGTGGTTCATGACGGGGACGTCGTCGGCTACTCGACGATCCGGTGGTGGCAGGAGCGGGACGGTACGTGGCTGTACCTGCACCGTGGCTACCTCCTGCCCGAGCATTGTGGCCAAGGAATCGGCTCAGCCATGCTGAGTTGGGCCGAAGAGCGGATTCGCCAGCTCGTCAGGCAGCATGGAACGGCGCTGACGGCAGCGTTCGGCGCGAACGCCATGGTCTCCGAGCAGGATGCCACGGCGCTTCTGCTCGGGGCCGGTTACCGACGTGTCTTCAGCCTGGTCGAGCTGGAACTGTGCGATCTGCGGCAGCTGCCCGAGCGGGGCAGCGAGTTGCCGGTCGGGATAAGGACGGGGCCTGTCAGGACAAGCCACTACCGTGCGGCCTGGAAGACGGTTGTTGATTCATATGCGGATACGGCCTTCACGGAGAAGTGGACTTTCCAGGACTTCGTCGAAACTGCCGACGCGGCATGTTGGAGGGCCGCGTGGGAGGGGGACCTGATGGTCGGCGTCGCCCTTTGCTCCATCCGCCGCTACGACCGGACCGTGGGCGAGGTCGAAGAGCTGAGTGTCCGGGCTGATCGGAGACGTCTCGGAATCGGCCGGGCCCTGTTGCTGGACGGGCTGCGCAGCCTGCGCGAGCAGGGTGCAGCGACTGCCCGGCTGTACACGGGCACGGCGAATCCGCACCGGTCCTACGCTCTCTACGAGAGCGTAGGGTTCCGGCGACAGAACGAGTACGTCCGTTACCGCAAGCCGGTAGCTTGATCGACCGGACAAGCCCTAGCGATGCCTGAGGCGTCCGCGCTGCGCGGTGCTCAGCCGCTGCCTTCCGATGCCATGGCCTTCTGAACTCGCGGATCGTTCTCCAGCTTCTCTGGCAGCTGAGTGCCTTTATCGAGCCGGGCAGTCAGGAGCTCTTGCACACTGACGTCGGCGTCTCCGTCCTCAGTGGCGCCGCGCAGCTTCGCGCCGCGTAGGTCCGCGCCGGACAGAAGCGCCCCACCTAGGGCGTGTTTCGAAAGTGAATCTTGAGCATGAGATGATCTTGCTTTGTGTCGCGTGGAGATCTGACGGACGAACAGTGGGCAGTGCTGGAAGCACTGTTGCCCAGGGGCAGGAAGTCCGGTCGGCCTCCGATATGGCCGCGTCGGCAGTTGATCGACGGCGTACGCTTTCGGGTCCGTACCGGCATCCCCTGGCGGGACATGCCCGCGGAGTACGGCCCGTGGATGCGCTCGTATGACCTGTTCCGCCGCTGGCAGCGGGACGGCACCTGGCATCGGATCTTCACCGCGCTGCAGGCCCGTGCGGACGCCGAGAGCCTGATCGCCTGGGACATCAACATCGACTCCACCGTATGCCGGGCCCACCAGCACGCCGCGAGTGCGAGAAAGAGGGGGATCTCCAGAAGGAGCCGCCCGGTGGGGTCGTTGTCGAGCAAGCCGACCACGCGCTCGGACGTTCGCGCGGCGGGCTGACCACCAAGCTGCACCTGGCCGTCGAGCAGCAACAGAAGCCTCTGTCCATCGTGATCACGGCCGGGCAGCGCGGCGACTCCCCGCAGTTCGAGGCCGTGATGGAGCGGATCCGGGTGCCCCGGCTCGGCCCGGGCCGCCCACGCACCCGCCCCCGCCGAGTCCGCGCCGACAAGGCATACGCCTCCCGCAAGAACCGCGCCTACCTGCGCCGACGCGGGATCCTCTGCACCATCCCGGACAAGGCTGACCAGGCCGCCAACCGCAAAAGGCGCGGCCCCCGTGGTGGCAGGCCGCCGAAGTTCGACAAGGCCGACTACAAGGAAAGGCATGCCGTTGAGTGCGGCATCAACCGGCTCAAGAGGCACCGTGCCGTCGCAACCCGATACGACAAGCTCGCGGTCCGCTACGAAGCGACCGTCCTCGTCGCGGCGATCACCGAGTGGCTGTGAGCAGCATGGCCAAATGATTCCTAGACAACGTCGAATTCGTTGCCTTCCGGGTCCTGCAGCAGGACGGCGTACTGCCCCATGTCCGGCTCATCCGTGATCCGAAGCACGCTGGCGCCGGCTTTGATCAGTCTTTCCACTGTGGTGGTGACCCGCTGCGTGCGGACCGCCAACGGGACGTCGCGCCCGCCGCCGACCTTCAGGTCGAGGTGTATTCGGTTCTTGGTGGCTTTGGGTTCCGGAACCTGCTGGAACCACACCCGGGGCCCTTGTCCTGCGGGATCGACGATCGACTCCGGGATGTCGCCCGCACCTACAGGCAACTCCTCCTCGGGCACCCCCATGGCTGCCCAGTACTCCCGCCACGTGGCATGGCCCCCCGGTGGAGGTTCGGGTATGTATCCCAGAGCCTCGCTCCAGAACGCCACTAGCCTCTGCGGGTCGGCACAGTCGATCGTCAGTTGCAGCGTCATCTCCATAACCAGAGCCTGACAGACACGTCTGACATTCATGCTGGACCGACCTCGCCAATGGGAGAGGCACACTTTCGCAACAGGCTCTAGGTCCGCACCGGACAGGTTCGCGGCGCGTAGGTCCGCGCCGACCAGCATTGTGCCGGACAGGTTTGCGTCGTTCAGGTTCGCATAACGCAGTGTCAGGAAAGAGAGGTTCGCGGCGGACAGATCCGCGCCGTCCAGGTCCATGAACTTCAGCGAGGCACCTTGTGTGAACAGGCCGCTCAGTCGGGTGCCGCGTCCCAGATGGGCTCCGCGTAGGTACGCGCCCGAGAGGTCCACCCTGTGACCAGCAGCGTCAT
The DNA here is from genome assembly GCF_052245555.1 of Streptomyces sp. KR80. Taxonomy (NCBI): domain Bacteria; kingdom Bacillati; phylum Actinomycetota; class Actinomycetes; order Kitasatosporales; family Streptomycetaceae; genus Streptomyces; species Streptomyces sp. KR80. The sequence continues at coordinate 456,738 of NZ_JBQQCD010000002.1, read as the reverse complement.
GACTGGGATCCCTTTCGTGGAGGACCCAGAGTGCGGCTGCGACATCGTTAGCAGGGTAGGCCGGGCCGGTGCTGCCCCTTCTCGGTTTCGGGGCATGGGCGCGGATGAAGGGGGGAAAGCACGTCGACCACGCTGGGCTGGTCGCGTGGAGAGTCCTGCATGATGCGTTGGAGGGCGTAGATGCCTCCCATGCGCACGCCCTGCGAGTCGTTGCCGAGGTTGTCGACAGCGGCGGTGTACCTGTCGGTGATCTGTCCTTCCCGGGTGAGGCCCTGTTCGCTGTTGACCTGCTTGATCGACACCCAGGTAAAACCGGCGACTGCAAGTGTGGCCATGCTCACTAGGAGCCCAACTGTCCAGTCGCGCCCACCAGCCCGTGCCCTTGGGGACAGCACGGTTGCTGTCCCCGGCGCTGGCACGCGGCTCGTCGGTACCTGACACCCCAGTGCTTGTGCGGGGTCGTTCCGTGGCCCGGCGGCGCTGGCCGCGCTGCCGCGATCCCAACGGAGCGCGCAGCCGAGACGCGGCTGGCAGCGCCCTCCGTGCGGCGGCCCGTCGGAGCTGAGTGTGGCGTGCCCCTGCCCGGGGCGTCCCCCTCGTCGTCATGGATCTATTCGAGCCGATCCGCGTGGGAGCCGCTGCCAATGGCGCAAAGAGGCTCGCTCGGCTCCAGCGCGATCCCCTCTAGGCATGCGGCTGACCTGCGAAGAAGCCGCGCGGCTCCACCCTCGGACGAAGAGGGCGGGGCCCCTTTCGTCGGTAAGGCACTCCGTTGCTCGCCCCCCCGCCCCACCGACGCTCACCGGGCAGAAACGATCTGAACTGCGAAAACGCAACCCAAAGGGCCGCCACGGACACCGTGGCGGCCCTAGTCGTTGCGGGGGTCTGGGAGGTCGTCTCATGGGTTGGCGCGGTCTCTGGCCCTGTTCGGCGGCGGATGGCTGTCGTCGGGCGGCAGTCCTGAGAAGCCCCAAGGTGGGCCACAGATCGTTGAGGTTCTCGACCCGCAAATCACGACCTCGATGCCGTTGCTTTCGTTGTGTTCCCCCGTCCACTCCAGGCTGGCTCGGCTCCGAGGTGACGGGCCAGCCCTCTTCGTAGTGCGCACCGCGGTGGGTCAGGTGTAGAGAGGAGGTGTGTTGCAGCGCCTCGCCGTGCTTCGCCGGTCGGCGCGAGCGGGTCATGCGATGGTCGTCATACCGATCGCATTGATGGTGGCGATCGTCGTGATCGACGTCCTTGCGCCGCCGGACATTCACCTGGGTCCTTTGCTGGTCGCCGGCCCCGCGATCACGGCTTCGTTCGCCGGTCCCTGGCTGACCGGGCTGGTCGCCGCCCTCGCCGTGGTGGCTCAGGCGTTCATCGCTGTGCTGCGCGATCGCGACGAGTTGTTCTCGGCGAACCACCAGGCACAGATCGGGGCCCTGATACTGGTCGGATCGAGTCTTGTGATCTTCTGCGTGCTGCGTGAGCGTCGCGCCAGGGAGCTGACGCAGGTCCGGTACGTGTCCGAGACCGCCCAGCGGGTCGTCCTGCGGCCGCTTCCCAAGAAGATCGGGCCGCTGCGAGTCGCCTCCCTCTATCTTGCTGCCGAGGCCGAGGCCCAGATCGGCGGCGACCTGTACGCGGCCGCGCGTACCAGCTCCGGCACTCGGCTGATCATCGGTGACGTGCGGGGCAAGGGCATGACATCCGTCGGTGACGCCGCCCTGCTGCTCGGAGCGTTCCGAGCCGCCGCCCACCGCCAGGCGACGCTGGCCGAGCTGGTGGCCTTTCTCGACGGCAGCGTCTGCTGGAACCTGGCGGAACCCGGTGAGACGGACCGGGTGGGGGAGACCTTCATCACCGCCGTCATCCTGGACATCCCCGACCAGGGCAGCAGTATCGACATGGTCCACTGCGGGCACCCACCGCCGATTGTGCTGCGAAACCGCCGTGCCACGACGATCGATGCCTACCAACCCGCGCCTCCGCTGGGCCTCGGTGAGGTGGCGCACCCTCGCTACCACGTCGACGCATTCAAGTTTGAGCCCGGAGACCTCCTGCTGCTCTACACGGACGGTGTCATCGAGGCCCGAGACTCCACCGGCGCCTTCTATCCACTCGCCGAGCGAATCACGGGCTGGACCGAGAGCCACCCCGAGGCGTTCCTGCATCGTCTCCGGCGTGATCTGCTCGACTACGTCGGCGGACGGCTGGGCGATGACGCCGCCCTCATCGCGATCGAGCGCCAATCCGCGCACGCGTCATCGTGACGCCTATGGATGTCGCCCCGAAGCGGTTCGCGCGGTCGCGCTCCAGCGATCTCACCGGACTTCTCGATTGGTGGCCCGGTCCTTCAGGGTCGGGAGGAAAAGCGTCCTGGGGATTGCGGTGCGGAGCGCCGCGGCATCGCTGCGAGATTGTTGGTCAGCGGACGTTGTCAGTGCCTCCGTTTAGCCTGCAGGCGTGAAGATCGTGGTGCAGGTCAGGTTGCTGCCGACGCCGGATGAGGCGTCGGTGCTTGCAGCGACTCTGCGCGCTGTGAACGCTGGGGCGAACGTGGTGTCGGCGGTCGCGTTCGAGAAGGGCGTGACCTCGCGGAATGACGTGCAGAAGCTTGTCTATGGCCGGTTGAAGGCCGAGTTCGGGCTGGGTGCGCAGGCAGCTGTACGCACGGTGAAGAAGGTCGTGGACGCTTACGCGACGCTGCGTGCCAATGTGCGGGCGGGGCGCTTGGGCCCGGAGGGGTCGAAGCGCCGTGGGAAGGCGACCTCGAAGCCGGTGATCTTCCGTGAGGATGCGGCGCAGCCGTTCGATGACCGCATTCTGTCCTGGCAGCACGATGCGGGGACGGTGAGCATCTGGACCACCTCGGGACGGCTCAAGGGCCTGCGGTTCGTGGGCTCCCCTGACCAGCTCAAGACGCTCGCCGCGTTCCGCAAAGGCGAAAACGATCTGGTGTGCCGGGATGGGAAGTGGTTTCTGGTGGCGGTGTGCGAGGTGCCGGCCGAGCCGCTGAATGCTGATCCGGTGGACTGGATCGGTGTGGACCGGGGCATCGTCAACCTCGCCACCACCTCGGACGGCACCCACTACTCCGGCCGGAGGCTGACCCGCTACCGCAGGTGGCAGGCGCGCAAGAAGGCCGAGTTGCAGGCCAAGCAGACCCGCTCCGCCAGGCGCCGGTTGAAGCGGCGGGCGAAGAAGGAGGCGCGGCACGCCGCGCACATCAACCACACGATCAGCAAGGAGTGCGTGGCCGTCGCGAAACGCACCGGACGCGGGATCGCCCTGGAGGAGCTCCGGGGCATCCGTGACCGGGTACGGCCTGGCCGCGACCAGCGGGCCGCGCTCTCCTCCTGGCCGTTCTACCAGCTCGACCAGTACATCGCGTACAAGGCCGAGCGTGCCGGGGTGCCGGTGATCTGGGTGGACGCGGCCTACACCTCGCAGATGTGCCCCAGATGCGGGCACACCGCGAAGGCCAACCGGCCCACTCGGGATCACTTCTGCTGTCGTCGGTGCGGGCTCGCTGGCCCGGCCGACGTCGTCGCCGGGGTCAACGTGCGCAACCGTGCACGCTCGGCGTGGGTTCTCGTCAACGGACCCGCACCGCGAGGGACGTGACCGCACGCCTTTGTGGTGGATGCGACCCGTGACCGCCCTGTCGTAGGGGGCAGTCGGGAGCGCGACTTGGCTTAAAGGAACTGAGTCAACAAGCTCGGTCCTTCAGGGCCGAGAAGTTGACAGTTCTCGGTGGCTGCAAGTGTCACACCAGGGGCGCCCTCGCGGAGGGCGTTTTGGCAGGTCAGGGCACGTTCCGCCACGCTCCGGAGGGCATGCCAAGTCAGGTGCCGCCCCTCCGTGGCTCCGCGCTGGCGCTGGCAGTGCTGGAGCTGTTCGAGCACAACCGCCCGGTACGCTTGCTCGGCGTGCGCGCCGAACTCCCGACACGGAAACCTGCGCCCGCTTGCCCCCCACCCGTCGTTTGCGGCGCAGCTCGAGGTGCGGGTGGAGAGCCCGGAGGACTGATGCGAAATCGCAGAGGCAGAAGGGTTTAGCGAACTCATCCTCGGCAAGCAGCGGGGGCATGAACAATATCCATGACCCCATGCCCGCAAACGATCCCTACGGCAACAACCCGGCCTATGCCAACAACCCGGATTATGGCAACAATCCGGGCCATGGCCGTAGACGGGACGGCGAGGGGAGAAACCGGGCAGCTCTGATCATCCACACGATCGGGGACATCGCAGCGGGCTTCCTGGGCCTGTGGATCCTGCTGTACCTGCTCGAAGCCAACCAGGGGAATGTCTTTGTCGGCTTTGTGGAGAGCGTGGCGAGCTGGCTCGCCGGATGGGCCCAGGACATCTTCACCATGGAAACCGAAGGGCTGCGAGTCCTCCTCAATTACGGCCTGCCCGCCGTGATTTACCTTCTGCTCGGACATGGGATCGCCGCCCGGATGCGCCGCCTCTGACTGAATTCGGGTCGGTCGGCTCCCTTTCCGGGAGCATCCGATTCATGTACTGGAAAACGCGCTTGCAGATCCCAGATGATGGGATTGTCCGCGAGCGCGATCGTGCATGTCGGTGAGGTCCGCGAGAAGATCGTGCAGCAGTCGCGGGCCTCACGACACAGCGCGGCGTGGTTGAAGGTCGCGGGGCTCGTCGGCCGGCTGCAATCAAGGCAACTCCAAGCGGGCACGGTCCTTCCCTGAGAACACCGGCGTCGCCGCCACGGCCATTGTCCTCGTCGCCGCAGACCGCGCACTGGTTGCCTGCTCGTGCCGCGACTGACAGGACCTCATCGCCCCAGTGTGCTTCGGTCCCGTTGTGTCCTCAGCAAGGAATGCTCTCATCAGGGATGCCTGCGCACCGCTCGGTGTTGGAAAGGCCGCAACGAGGGAGCGCCGTGGCGGGCTGATCGCCGCCCAGGCGGCCGCCGGCCTTGCCGCGGCCTACCGGGGGAGGGGGTGATCCACCGCGACATCAAACCCGGGAATCTCATGCAGAACGCCCACGGCACAGTGAGGATCGCCGACTTCGGCTTAGCCCGGTTCGTCGACGACGCGGCGGCCGCGCTCACCAGCACCGGCCACATCATGGGCACCAGCCTTTATCTCGCCCCCGAACGCGCGCTGGGCAAGCCCGCCGGACCCGGCTCCGACGTGTATGCCCTAGGCTGCGTCCTCTACCAACTGGTGGTGGGCGAACCACCTTTCAAGGCAGATACCTCGACGGCCGTGCTCCACGTGCACGTCGACGCTACGCCCCGCCACCCTCGCTGCGGCATCCGGAGCTGCCCGGGGCGTTCGAGGAGTATCTGCTCCGGATGCTGGCGAAGCAGCCGGAAGACCGTCCGAGCGCGCAGGAGGTTGCCGACTGGTTCGCCAGCGGGGCCTGGCGCGCCGGCGCCCAGCAGACTCGCAGGCCCGAAGGTCCCGGGCACGGCAAGAAATATGACCCAGCGCAGCGGTATCCGGTCCGATTGTGAGGCTGGGCCGCCCTTTCGGGCATGCCGATGCCGCGCGGCGTGTTCCCGTGGTGCCGCCCAGGGCTGTTTTCCTGCTGGAATGCCACGGATCAACCATGCGGTCTGTAGTCAACCGGTCACCTGGCAGTTCGTCACTCGCAGGTGACGCTGTCGCGGGGTACGTACTGGGTCCTGAAAGTCTCTCGTTTGACTTCCTTGCTACCGGACTTGAAGACCCGGTCAACGTTGACATCGAAGCCTTCGAGCGGGGTCTGCGGCTGACAGTTCTCCGCGGCCCCTGGTCGACTCCCCGGCTGCTTCACGTTGGTGCGAGGGCCTGTGACCGCTTCGACCGAGTCGAACTTCTTGGTGCCGAGGAAGGTGACGGTGACGGAGGTGTCCGTGGCACTCGCCTGGATGTAGATGGCGTTGCCCGAGTCGTTGTTGAACTTCAGGTCGAGACTGCCCCAGGCCACCGTTGCTTCCCGGCCTTCCGGGTAGCGTTCTATGTAGAAGGAATGAGCCCCGTACTCCACCGGTTTGACACCGGCGAAGAAGATGGCGTTGAAGACGGTGGTGGCAACGGCGGAGACGCCGCCGCCGGACGCCTTGGTGAACTGGTCATTCTGGATCATGACGCCGTCCACGAAGCCGTTGGCCTTGGTCCGCTCACCCACGGTGCGGTTGAAGCTCCAGGTCTCGCCGGGCAGCACGAGCGACCCGTTGATCAGTTCCACGGCACGGCCGATGTTCTTCGTGCGGTACGGGGTGGGCTCGAAGCTGACGGTGAAGCTGGACATCTTCTCCTTGATGTCCAGTCGGTCGAGGGTGTCACGGGTGACCTTCGGCTGCACCCGCTCGGTGGCTACCGCTGCGGTGCGGGCCGGTCCGGTCCTGGTCAGCAGGGACAGTACGGCTTGCTCGACCGCCTTGGCCGTGACCTCCTGCCCGGGTTCGCTCTTCAGCCACCACCCGCTCGCCGTCCAGGCGCAGTTTCGCTTCGACCGCCTCGTCGGTGGCCAGCGCCAGGGGGCGGGCCACCGCCGGATCGTTGCGGAGCCCCTCGCCGTCGAGGCCGGGTGTCAGCCGGTTCGTCTTGTCCGGCTTCATCGAGAGGTGCTCACCCACCGTCGCCGGGCTGATTTCGATCTGACGGCCGCCTGTGGTGAGGGTGACCGGGCCCGACATCGCGGGCGTGGCGAACTCCCGTATGGCGCGGGACACTTCTGCCGCATCGATATGGGGTTCGGTCTGCCGGACCGGCAGCCGGACGGGGTCGGCCCCGTGGCTGAGGTCAGCGGTGCTCAGGGCCGCGAGTGCGCGGTCCACGTCCAGAGACTGACCGGTGACCGGCTGTACAGGCACCGGCTTGCCCTTTTCGAAGGTGATCGCGCCGTTCCGGGCCTTGTGGTCGTGCGCTTTCGCCGTCTTGGCCAGCACCGCGCGGGCCTTTGCCTCGTCCACGCGGATTACCGGCTCGACGTCGCGGTCGCCGGAGGTGAACAAGCGGCTGATCACGGTCAGCGGGTCGGCCCCCAGTCGCGTGGCACGGGCGACGGTCCCCCTGCTGTCCAGAGAGAAGCCGGCCGCACGCGCGTCGATGGCGTCGGTACGGTCGCCGATGCGCATCTTCACCGGAGACGACCAGGCCGCACCCAGCTGCCTGTCCAGCTTCTCCTTGGCCTGCGAGCGGTTCAGGCCCCCGATGTCCACGCCGCGCACCCGGGTGCCCGCGGGGACGTCGTCACCGGACGCCAGCAGGCCCACCAGATACAGCCCGCCGAAACCAAGTCCTACCGCCCCCGCTACGAGCGCGACAGCGTGTATTCGGCGACGACCGGCCGCGGTGATGCCGACGGGTATGCCGAGGCGCGAAAAGCGATGCACTGAATCTCCTTGTCGATGGCCTTCGCGTCGCACGGACATGCCTCACGCAATCAGTCACAGATCTGGTCAATCGTATAAAAAACGCCGCAGTGGCTGTGTGAGCTCTGTCTCCATCCGGCTCTCGAGCAACGTGCACCGCCGCGCCACCGCGCATGGAGGTCCGGTATTCGGGGACCGGTGGGTCTCACCCAAGGTCGGCGCCAGATCCACGCTGCGCAGCACTGCACGTTCAGATTGGGCTGCCCGTCTGCGTTCCGTTCGGGCCTCGTGTGGTCACGGCTCACTCCGGGCTCGGGACGCCGCCCCCGGGCCGGGGATGTCGCGGCGGGCGTCGGCGGCGGCGTAGACCAGGGCAGCGACGATCGCTTCTGCGCCCCACAGGCCCCAGACGGTCGCGGGCGCGTCGGTAGCAAGGAGCGCGGGAAGGGGCAGCAGACCGACCGCGAGGAGGGCGGGTGCGGTGCGGTGGAGGGAGCGGGCCAGCTGCGAGGCGTCGCGCTGGCGACGGCGAGTGAGATGGACGGCGCAGGCGGCGGTGGTTGCGAATCCGAGGACGATCAGGGTCCAGGCGAGGATTTCCATGTGCGGTCACCTTCGGGCGGACGGCGGCTGCGGCGCGCCACGGGCGTACCCGTGTGCCGCCTGCATGCGCACCGGGGCGGCGCTCGTGCCAGCAGGAGTCGCCCATCTACGGCTGCGACGCCGGACGCTGCTCCTGCTGATTACGCCACCCGTACCGGGTCAGGCCCCTCGGCTTGTACACCGACAGCGTCACGGCCACGAGCAACACGAGCAAGGCGGCGCCGGTGTCGGCCAGGAGCTGGATTCTCATCCCGACGAGATCGCCGCTGGAGAGGCTCCTCTCGGCCGCGACGCCTGCTATGTGGCTGGCCACCTGCATGTGCACCAGCAAAAGGATGGTCGCGAGGACGGTTATCAGCAGTTTGAACAGAACCCAGTAGTGCCGGAACAAGCCCCACGTGGTGCCCAGCGCCTGGACCAGCCCGGTAAGCAGCGAAACGAGGCTCAGCGGGACGAGGACGAACCAGCCGATTACCTCCATCGCGAGATATGCGCCGCGCGCCGTCTGAGCATCCTGGCTGGTCAGACCGGCAATGGCGAGGGCGAGGAAGCCGACGACGGCGCCGAGCCAGCCGACCGAGCTTGTGACATGCGCGGTGAGCGCGAACTTGCGGAGGCGAGGGTTCATGGTCCTCACGATCAGTGGCTGCTCATGCCGCCGCCGAGGGTGTGCATGAGGACGAACGCCACGACCAGGGCGGCGAGCGCGACGATCCCGAATACCTTCGCCCAGCGTGGCGCGCTGGGGGGCGCTTCGCGGCCGGGCCCTTCGCCGGTGGTGCCGGGGTGGGAGGGCGAGTCAGCCATGTGCGTGTCCTTCGTCCGTCTTACGCGGGTGCTACGGATCTCATGTCAGGAGTTTACGAGACAAGATGTCGTTATCCAATCGTGGTGTCGCGAGATCGTCGTAACGTACACTGTTGTGGTGCCGAGGCTATGGAACGAGACGATTGAGGCGCACCGTCATGCAGTGCGCGACGCGATTCTGGAGACCACTTGGGCGCTGGTGACCGAGCGCGGGCTGACGTCGGTGACGATGTCGCAGATCGCTGAGAAGGCGGGCATCGGACGAGCGACGCTGTACAAGTACTTTCCCGACGTCGAAGCGATCCTCGACGCCTGGCACCAACGTCATATCACCGCCCACCTCGAGCATCTCGCCCAACTCCGCAACCAAGCCGACGATGCCAGCGAACGGGTCGAAGCCGTACTCGAGGCCTACGCGCTCATCTCCCACCACCGCGAGCACCACGGCGCCGAACTCGCCGCACTCCTGCATCGAGGTGAGAACGTCGCCCAAGCGCAGCAGCAGCTCATCGAGTTGATCCGAGACCTGCTGACCGATGCCGCAGCCACCGGCGACATCCGGGACGATGTCGCGCCTGACGAGCTCGCGAGCTACTGTCTCCACGCCCTCACAGCTGCGAGCAGTCTGCCGTCGAAAGCCTCGGTCCACCGGCTCGTCACGGTCACTCTCGCTGGGCTGCGCCCCTCACGCTGACTCGTTCTGATGCCGCTGGAGCGGGAATGTTGGTCGCCCTTCTCGGGGGCGGCGGCACCGCATCACCGGCGGCCCAGATCTGTCGGAGAAGCGGCCCCGCGGCAACCGTCGCTGAGCGCCGACTTCCTCGCGATGGCCGACAACGAGAAGGTCCGCTCCATCGCCGCCGCACTGGCCGGCGACCGTGAAACCGCTGAACGCGTCGAGCTCACCCTGCCCGGGACCGGAGTCTGCGGTGGCTCCGGCCCTTTCGACGAGCACCGAGGCGCACCTCGAACCACCCACACGACTCATCACGCACCTTCGTGGAAGTTACATGGCCAGCAGTGAGGAGCGGCCTTGCCTGACGATCTGTCCGGCTCTTCGACGCGCTCCGGCCGGAGATCGACTACGACCGCGCTGGCGCGGTCCCGCAGATCGAACGGTCGGCGGCGGATGAGCCGGCAGGAGATCCGTGCCTTGGTGGAGGCGTTGGGCAGCATCCGTGATGTGCTCGCCGAGGCGGAGCCGAAGGACAAGGCCGAGGTCTATCGGCATCTGGGTCCTCGGCTGGACTACGAGCCCTCAAAGCAGCTGGTGCGGGCCGAGGCGAAGCTCGACCCGCACCAGTTAGGGATATGGTCCGTGTCCGAGGGGGGACTTGAACCCCCACGCCCGATAAAGGGCACTAGCACCTCAAGCTAGCGCGTCTGCCATTCCGCCACCCGGACAAGGTGTTCGCGGCCCGGCCCTGGGCCGGTCCCCGACGGGGCAACCATAGCAAACTCGGGCCCATGCCCGATCACCCCGACGGGTGGCCCGGCCGGGTGCGGAGGACGCCGCCTGTGGCGGCCGTGTGACGGCGGCATGACGGCCTTGGGCTGCGGCGCTGGGCGGGGGAGGATGGCGGTGGACCCCCCGACCGCGGCCCACGGGGCCGCACTCGGGCGTCCGCGGCAGCGAACCTGAGGAGGCAGTGTGAGCGAGTCGGTTTCGGACGTGATGACCACCGGCATCACCGGTGAGGACGAGGTCGTCGACCTGTGTCGGGAGCTGATCCGGATCGACACGAGCAACTTCGGCGACCACTCGGGCCCGGGGGAGCGGGCGGCCGCCGAGTACGTCGCCGAGAAGCTCGCGGAGGTCGGGCTCGAGCCGCAGATCTTCGAGTCGCACCCCGGCCGGGCCTCGACGGTGGTGCGGATCGAGGGAGAGAACCCCTCCCGGCCCGCGCTGCTGATCCATGGCCACACCGACGTCGTCCCGGCCAACGCGGAGGATTGGACCCACCATCCGTTCTCCGGCGAGATCGCCGACGGCTGCGTATGGGGCCGCGGAGCGGTCGACATGAAGGACATGGACGCGATGACCCTCGCCGTCGTACGGGACCGGCTGCGCAGCGGCCGCAGGCCGCCGCGCGACATCGTGCTCGCCTTCCTGGCGGACGAGGAGGCCGGTGGCGTCTACGGCGCGCGCCACCTGGTCGACCGGCACCCCGACTTCTTCGAGGGCGTGACGGAGGCCATCGGCGAGGTCGGCGGATTCTCCTTCACGGTCAACGAGAATCTGCGGCTCTATCTGGTGGAGACCGCCCAGAAAGGCATGCACTGGATGCGGCTGACCGTGGACGGCACTGCCGGGCACGGCTCGATGACCAACGACGACAATGCCATCACCGAGCTCTGTGAAGCGGTCGGGAGGCTCGGCCGCCACCGGTTCCCGGTCCGCGTCACCAAGACCGTGCGGTCCTTCCTGGACGAGCTGTCCGACGCCCTCGGCACCCCCCTGGACCCGGAGGACATGGAGGCGACCCTCGCCAAGCTCGGCGGCATCGCGAAGATCATCGGGGCTACGCTGCGCAACACCGCGGCCCCGACCATGCTCGGCGCGGGCTACAAGGTCAACGTGATCCCGGGGCAGGCCACCGCACATGTCGACGGCCGCTTCCTGCCGGGCCACGAGGAGGAGTTCCTGGCCGACCTCGACCGGATCCTCGGCCCTCGCGTCAAGCGTGAGGACGTGCACGCCGACAAGGCGCTGGAAACCAGCTTCGACGGCGCGCTGGTCGAGGCGATGCAGTCGGCGCTCAGGGCGGAGGACCCGATCGCCCGCGCCGTGCCGTACTGCCTCTCGGGCGGTACGGACGCCAAGTCCTTCGACGACCTGGGCATCCGGTGTTTCGGCTTCGCGCCGCTGCGGTTGCCGCCCGAGCTGGACTTCGCGGGGATGTTCCACGGTGTCGACGAGCGGGTGCCGGTGGACGGACTGAAATTCGGCGTACGCGTGCTTGACCGTTTTCTCGATCAATGTTGATCAGGTCGGGAAAGATCGCGACAAGGAAATCCGGTGAATGATCGTGGCACTGAAACGAAAAGCCGCTGATCGGGGGTTTCCGGATACTTAGCTGAAACGAGTGATGGACCGAACATACCCGTAGCTCCGTTCCCCCTTCCTCGTTACAGGCAATGCGATCCCGGCTGGGAGCGCATTGCCGACTAGGAGGAAGAGTGATCGAGAAGGTCGTCGCTGCTGCGGCTGTCGCCGGCCGTGCGCGAGCCGGTGCGCATCCGTGGCGAGACGGTCTCCGAGATCGGGCTGCTGAATCCCGCCTTCGGCAACACCTGCGTCCACACGTGACGTTGTGTCACGCCCCGTAGGGGTGTGATCCCGGGGCCCGAGGTGCGCGCCATGCATGTCGAGGCCGCTGGGAATCCGCGAGCGGGCAATCGCCCGTCAGCTTTTCGAAGATAGGCAGCAGGGGAACGAAACCTATGCGACAGGTCGCGAGAAAGAGCCTGATCACGGTTGCGGCTGCGAGCGGAATGCTCGTCGTGACCGGGGGCTACGCGCACGCGGACGCGGGCGCGGAAGGAGGTGCGCGGAATTCTCCCGGCGTCGGGTCCGGTAATACGATCCAGGTGCCGGTGCGCGTGCCGATCAATATCTGTGGCAATACGGCACAGGTTGTCGGGGTCCTCAGCCCCACCGTCGGCAACAAGTGCGTCAATGGCGGCAAGGACGGAAAGAAGGACACCAAGGCCCGGGGCGGGAGCAGCAACTCGGGTGGTGTCCTCTCGGGCAACACGGTGCAGGTGCCGATCGATGTGCCGGTGAACGTCTGCGGCAACAACGTCACGGGCGCCGGTGCGTTCAACGTCACCGGCGGCAACAAGTGCGTCAACGACGGCAAGGCGGGCAAGCCGCACAAGCCGAAGAAGCCGGGAAAGCCAGGGAAGCCGGGGCACCCCGGTAAGCCGGGGCATCCGGCCAAGCCCGGGGCTCCGGGCGCCCCCGGTGACCGAGGCAAGCCGGGTGAGCCCGGTGCCGGTGGCGCTGTGGAAGAGCCGCAGACCGTCACCGCTCCCAAGGGTGAGGAGCAGCTTGCGGCGACCGGTACCGAGATGCTCGGCGCCACCGCCACTGCGAGCGCCGTGCTGCTGATCAGCGGGGCCGTGCTCTATCGCCGTTCCCGGGCGGCATCGAGGTCGTAGACCGGGCGGTCAACAATTGAACAACGGCAAACCGATCGGACCCTGCGGGTACAGGGTCCGATCGGTTTGCCGTCTTTTCCCCTTTTCCCCGTTTTGTATCTCACCATGTGGCGTGCAACTGGCGAATGATCCGGCGCTTCAGCCGTACTCGGCGGCTGCCGTCCGGGTTCAGACGTAGTCGGTCCAACTCCCAGTGTCCGTACTCGGCATGGTCGGTCAGCAGACGGGTGGTGGCCTTGCGGGAGACCCCGCGTGGCACGTACACGTCGCGAAATTCGTATTCCGGCATCGCATCTATTGTGCGGGCAGTGCCCCTCTGCGGATAGCGTCTGCACTATGTCTGATGCTGCGCAGCCATCCGCTGCCGAGGTACGTGCCGCCGCCGAGGCGATCAAAGCCGCGCTCGACCGCCACCTCGACGCGGTCGAACGCCGGTCGGGAGAGGATGATCCGGCCGTCTCCGCCGCGTTCAACGAGTTGGCCGCGGCGGCCGAGGAGTACGACGAGCTGCTGTACGACGCCTATGACGAGGTCACGCCGTTCGAGATCCCGAGCGACGGCACGATCCCCGATTACACCGGCCCGGAGGAGCCCAGCGCGCTGAGCGTGCTGATCCGCCGGGACTACACCGTTGTCGAACCGCAGCGACTGCTCTCCCAGGCCCAGCGGGTGACCGACCTCGACCCCGACGCGGCGCCCGTCGACGACCGGCGGAACGGTGCCGGGGAGGCCGACGCCGGGAGCCAGGCGGGGAGCAGCGTCCACGCGGCGCTCGGGGTGGTGTTCGGCGAGTACGAGCCGGACGAGATCGCTTCCCGGCACAAGGAATTCGGGCTGGAGGAAGGCGACTCCACGCTGTGGGTGGTGGCCGCGGACGAACCGGCGGAGCCGGGGGAGTGGCTGCAGGCACCCTTCGACCAGGCGGACCCCGAGAGGGTCCTCTGCCGCTTCGACGTCAGTTCCGTGTTCGACGAAGAACTCGACGAGGAGGACGAGGACTGACGGGACGCGCTCGCCCGCGGGCGCTGAGCGCCCCTTCCCGCCCTTGACGAACGCGACGACTCGCGCCGTCGGCCGGGCTCAACCGGCCGGCGGCGCGAGCGTCTGCAGCAGCGTCCCCAGCCGGGTCGTACGTTCCGTCACCGGCGCCTCGGCGACCGCCCGGGGCAGTGCATGGCCCGCACCGTGGACCACGGACAGATGCCGCTCGCCACGGCTGAAGGCGGTGTAGACCCAGGACCGGGTCAGCGTCTGGGTGGCATCGCCCGGCAGCACGACCACGGCGGCGGGCCAACGCAGGCCGACCGCCTGGTGCGCGGTGACCGCCCAGCCGTGCCGTACGGTCTCGGCGACGCGATCGGGAGGCACGAGGACGGCAGCGCCCGCACAGTCCAGATGCAGTCCGTCGGCATCAGCGGAGACCACCGTGCCCGGCAGGGTCCGACCGGGGGCCGGTGCGTAGGTCACACGGTCGCCCGGGTCGAAGCCGCCGAAGCGGCCGGGGCCGGGGTTGAGCCGCTCCTTCAGGGCGGCGTTCAGCGCCCGCGTGCCGACGGCGCCGCCATGCCCCGGTGTGATGACCTGCGTGTGCTCCGAGGGCACGCCGATCGCGCGCGGCACGGAGTCGGCGACCAGCTGCACGGTGCGGTGCACCGCCTCTCCGGCGTCCCGAACCGGGACGATCACCACCTCCTTGCCGGGCGCCGCCACCTGGTTCAACTCGCCGACGCCGACGCCCGACACCAGCTCGCTGATGGGGCCCGGGTCCGGGGTGCGGGAGGCCACCTGGGGGCAGGCGCGGGCGGCGATCACATCGGCGAAGACCCTGCCCGGCCCGGCCGACCACAGCACGCCCGGGTCGCCGCTCAGCACCAGCCGGGCGCCGTCCGGCAGGGACTCCACCAGCATGGCGGCCGTCTCCACGTCGAGCTGCGGGGCGTCCAGTACGGCGAGCACATCGAGTGCGAGCGCGCCGTCCGCGTCGCGGCCCGGGCCTTCGGCGCCGGACAGCAGCCCGGCCACGGTGACGGCGGGACCGGCCACGCCCTCGCGGCCACCGTGCTCGCTGGCTTCTGGGGCCTGTCCGGGGAGTCCGCCGACAGCGGTCGGTCCTCGGCTCGCGGCGCCATCCGCGCGTCCCCCGGCGTTGGGCGCGTGCCCAACGGCTGCCGAATCCCGGTCGTCGGCACCGGGCGTTCGGCCCTCGATGCCCGGTGCCCGCCCCTCGGCCTCTCCCCGGGCACCGGTTCCTGGACCCGGACCTTGGGGCCCTGCAGGCGATCCGGTCGTGTCCGGCTGTGCCGGCCCGGCGGCGGCGTGCGCCGCGGGCGTGGTTCCCGTTGCGGCCGCGTCGATCAGGCGGGCGAGGCGTCGGCGGCCGTCTTCGCTGTGCGCGGCGGCGTAGGCCCGCAAACCGAGCGCGCGGGCCGCCGCCACGACGGCCGCGGGCTCGGCCCGGGCGGCCTCGCCGCCGGTGTGGGCCACCAGGCCACTGGCCGCCACCGCGCGGATCAGCTCGCCGGCGGAAGGCGAGGGGGCGGCGGCCTGGGCGGCAGCCGCCCAGTCGCTGGGCGAGGGCATGGTCCCGGCGAGTCCGCCTACGCCGGCGGAGTCGGTGCCTGGGGAGTCGGGGTCCGGGGAGCCGGGATACAGGGTGTTGGACCCCGGGGAGGCGGCGCGCGGGCGCTCGACACCTCGACGTTCGGCGGCCGGAGCACCTCCCTGCACGTACCGGGCGCTGGGGTCCGGGCCGGATGCCGAACCCTCCTCCGCTGTGAAGGTGTTGGCCAGCCGCGCCAGACCGTCGGCGAGGCTCTCCTCCGCGAGCGCATACCGGTCGAGGCCCAGCAGCACGCGCACCGGCTGCTCCTCGTCGCCCCCGCCGTCTCCGGCCGCCGTGCCCCCTGCGCCCGTGCTGTCGAGAGCGTCCTGGAACACCAGCACCCCACCGCTCGCGATGGCCGTACGCAGCGCCTCCTCCGGATCCGGCACGGACTGCCCGGCCAGCGCGGCGGTGAGCTGGGCGGGTTCCAGAGCGGTATGCCCTTGGAGAGCGGCCCGCTCCAGCAGCCAATGGACGAGCGCCTGCGCCCGCCGCTCGTCGCCCGGCCCGCACTCCGACCCGAGGAGGGCCCGGGCGAAGCCGTCGGCCTGCTCGGGGCGAACGCCGGGGAGGGCGAGCAGCTGCCACGGGTCCTCCCGCAGCGCCTGCGGGGCGGCCTCGCCGAGCACCTCGACCGCCTGTGAGGCGAGCGTGGTCGGCGCGCCGCCTTCGCTCAGCACCTGCCGGACGGCTTCCATGTCGCCCTGTGGGACGCGTCGCCCCGGCGGCGGCTGTGCCGGGCCAGGCTCCCGCGCGGGCGCGGCCGCAGCCGGCCGGCCTTCGGCGGCCGACCCACCGGCACTCCCCGTGGCCGGAGCCTCGCTACGGCTACGGTCCGCGGTGGCCGGGCCGCCTCCTCCGCGCCCGGCCGCGGGCTGCGAGGTGGTAACGGCAGTGGTGAAGAACGAGGTTGCGGACTCCTTCCCACTCTCGACGGCCCGCACGGCCGCCAGCAACTCTGCGGCCTGCCCACCGAGTTTGGCGCCCACAGCTGCGGCCGCCTCCTCCGACAGCCGCCCACGCTCCGTGCCGCCCTGGCCTTCCCCGGCCCCTGTCCCGCCTTCTGACCGGTCACCGCGGTCATCGGGGGCGGGTGGCGTATCCAGGGCTGTCAGATCTGGGCGGTCCGGCGCCGGGGGAGCAGCGCCGGGGCGGGCGGCCTCTGGCGCAGTGGCCTCGGCGGCGCGGCGGTCCGTGGTCACAGGGTGCTCCAGTCCTGGTCGGGATAGTGGTGCACAGGCGCCGACACGTCGTCCAGCGCCTCGCAGATCTCGTCAGGAAGACTAAGCGCCTCCACTGACAACGCCGCCGTGAGCTGCTGGGCGTTGCGCGCGCCGACGATCGGGGCCGTGACGCCGGGCCGGTCGCGCACCCACGCGAGGGCGACCTGCAGCGGCGTCGCCGCCAGCCCGTCCGCTGCCGTGGCGACCGCGTCCACGATCCGGCTCGCGGTCTCGTCCAGATACGGGGCCACGAAGGCGGCCAACTCCGGTGAGGCGCCCCGCGAGTCGGCCGGGGTCGCGTGCCGGTACTTGCCGGTCAGCACTCCGCGGCCCAGCGGCGAGGACGGGAGCAGCCCCACCCCGAGATCCAGGGCGGCCGGCAGGACCTCCCGCTCCACGCCCCGCTGCAGCAGCGAGTACTCCATCTGCGTGCTGGCCAGCCGGGTGCGGAAGCCGGGCGCGGCCAGCTGCCAGGTGGCCGCCTTGGCGAGCTGCCAGCCGCAGAAGTTGGACACCCCTGCATAGCGCGCGCGGCCGCTGCTCACCGCCAGGTCGAGCGCCTGCAGTGTCTCGTCCAGCGGCGTCGTCGGGTCGAAGGCGTGCACCTGCCACAGGTCGACGTAGTCCGTGCCGAGCCGCTCCAGCGAAGCGTCCAGCGCCGCGAGCAGATGGCCGCGCGAACCGTCGAAGCGGCGCTCGGGGTCGGGCACGCTGCCCGCCTTCGTCGCGATGACCAGGTCGCGGCGCGGCACCAGGTCGGTGATCAGCTGCCCGAGGAGATACTCGGCGCCCCCGTCGGCGTACACGTCCGCCGTGTCCACGAGCGTCCCGCCGGCCTCCCAGAAGGCCTTGAGCTGGTCGGCGGCGTCGTGCTCTTCGGTGTCCCGCCCCCACGTGAGGGTGCCGAGTCCGATCCGCGATACACGAAGGCCCGTGCGGCCGAGGTGCCTCTGCTCCATGACCGTTGAGATTACTGGCCAAAGGCCCGCACGCGGCGGGCTGTGGATAACGGGCGCCCTCTTTGGCTCGCTCCCGTCGCACGCTAGAGTCCCGGAGCAGGAACGTTACTGATCGGTAAGGGTAAAGGTGAGCGGCATGCGGCTCGGGATCAACCTCGGCTACTGGGGCGCCGGGATGGACGCGGACAACCTCGCGGTCGCTCGCGAGGCCGACAAGCTCGGCTACTCGGTCTGTTGGGCCGCGGAGGCGTACGGCTCCGATGCCCCCACCGTCCTGTCCTGGGTCGCGGCCCAGACCGAGCGCATCGACGTCGGTTCGGCCATCTTCCAGATCCCGGCCCGCACCCCTGCGATGACCGCCATGACCGCCGCCACCCTCGACTCGCTCTCCGGCGGGCGCTTCCGCCTCGGCCTCGGCGTCTCGGGCCCGCAGGTCTCGGAGGGCTGGTACGGCGTGAAGTTCGACAAGCCGCTCGCCCGCACCCGCGAGTACGTGGAGATCGTCCGCAAGGCGATGTCCCGCGAGCGGCTGACCCACGAGGGCGAGCACTGGACGCTGCCGCTGCCCGGCGGCCCCGGCAAGCCGATCAAGCTCACCGTGCACCCGGTGCGCGAACACATCCCGCTCTACATCGCCGCCATCGGGCCCAAGAACCTCGAGCAGACCGGTGAGATCGCCGACGGCGCACTGGTCGTCTTCTTCGCCCCCGAGCACGCGGAGGAGACCACCCTCGGCCACCTCCGCACCGGCCGCGAGAAGGCCGGCCAGACCCTTGAGGGCTTCGACCTCGTCCCCACCGTCCCCATGGCGATCGGCGACGACGTCGACGCCCTCGCGAATCTCTTCCGTCCGTACACCGCCCTCTACGTCGGTGGCATGGGCAGCGCCAAGCAGAACTTCTACAACAAGCTCGCTCAGCGGATGGGGTACGAGAAGGAAGCCGCCGAGATCCAGGAGAAGTACCTCGCCCGAGACAAGGACGGCGCCGCGGCCGCCGTCCCCCAGCAGCTCATCGACTCCACCACGCTGCTCGGCTCTGTGGATCGCATCGCCGACCGCATGCAGGCCTACGCCGAGGCCGGTGTCACCACCCTGTCCCTGGCGCCTGCGGGCTTCTCGCTCGATGAGCGCCTGGCCTCGCTGCGCGCGGGCGTAGCGGCCCTGGAGCGCGCGGGCCTCGCCGAGTAACCCCGGTGCCGGCTCCCTCAGCTACCTCCCGCAGCGGTAGCTGGGGGCGTGCCCCCAGGTCGCGGAACGGCACGCCGCACGGCCGCGGACGCCCGGCCGTGAGGCGTGGGAGGGGCGACGTTACGAGACGCCGGACCCGCGGACGGCGGGGCGGTCGGCAGTGGAGCCTTAGCTTGGCACCAGCCGCCCCAGCAGCCGTCCGAACGCCACCAGCCGCGCCACCTGTCCCGGTCCGCCGTCCTCCAGTGATTTGCTGAACCGGAAGGCCTCGGGCCGGAACCTGGCCGCCGTCAACGGCGCTTCCGGGTCCCCGCCCGGCACCGGATTCAGCTCATGCGGGGTGCCGGTCGCCAGCACCAGGTGCACCCCCCGGTCGACGGGACGCCCGGACGCGTCCCGCCCGACCAGCGTCCGCATCCCCACATGACGGATCGAACCCAGCGGCAGCACCTGCACGGACGAGTCGAGAACCGTGCCGCCCGGCACCTGTTCGTCGACCACCTCCTCGCTGTGCCACAGGATGAGCCGCCGGCCGTCACAGACCGCCGCCTCCTGCCAGACCGAGGTGCCCGCCTCCGTCAGGTCCACTACGCGCTCCAGCGTGAAGCCCTGCACCCGGTGCTTTCCCAGCACGCCCGTGATGGCGTCCAACGCGACCTCGGCGTGCAGGAAATAGGCGCGTACGGCATCGTCCAGGCGCTCGTACGACGACCAGTCCGAGCCGACGGGCCCCACGCTCCGCTGCATGGGCCGAATCCGCGCGGCTTTGCTGAACTTCCCCACCCGTTACACAACCCCCTCCAGGCTCTTCAATCACCCTACCCAGGGACAGCGGGGGAGAGGCGCCGAGAGGCTTCTGCGGCCGTGGTGGGGGCTCGGGGGTCTTCCCCGCCACGGCCGTCACCGAGCACAACGCGGCGCTGCCCGAGTGGTTACGCGCCGGGCACACCCGCGCGCTCCTCCATTCGGCGGAGCCGCCCCACTGAGCTGTTGCCGGACTCCGCGCACCCGCTTTGACTGTGTCTCTGCGGACGCCCGTACGGAGGTGGCAGTGATGCTCTCGGCCAAGAGCCTGTTCCAGGAAATCCTCGACGACGACGAGTCGTTCCAGCTGTTCTGCTCCATCGCCGCCAGCGGTGAGGCGCAGGGAGGCTGGGAGAACGGCCGGATCGCGGCACTCGTCCCGGAAACCCAGCGCGCACTGAGCCCCAAGATCGTCCGGCACGGCGCCGACGAGGACAAACACGGAAGGATCTTCAACGCCCTGCTGCGCAAGCGCGGGCTCGATCCCGTCGACGTCCCCGGGGACACCGACTACACCATGCTGCTGGAGCGGCAGGGCATCGGTCTCGCGCATGAGAAGCTGCGCGCCGACCAACCGCTGACGGAGCTCGATATCGTCAGCTATCTGGCGCACAGCCGGGTCACCGAACAGCGCGCCGCCGAGCAGATGCAACTGCTGCGCAAGCACTTCGCCGACCACCCGGACATCGGCCGGGCGGTCAAGATGATCTCCCATGACGAGGACAACCACCTGGCGTACTGCCACGAGGAGTTGCTCCGGCTCGCGGCCGCGGGCCACGGCCGGACGATCCAGCGGATCCTGCGGGAGAGCGCGCTGGCCGAGATCCGGGTGTACCGCGACGTGAGCCTCGCGGTCATGGCGCACATGGGCCGCATCCTGGGCTGGCCGAAGGCGAAGGCGGCACTGCTCGCGGCCGGTATCCACGCCGTGTACGCGTACGAACGGCTGGGCGGCTGGCGCCGGATGGTCAGCCTCAGCATGCCGGAGCGGCTGGACGCGCTGGGGGGCCCTGCCCCGGCGGCCCCGGAATTCGCCTGACGCGCGCCGTCTCTCGTACGACGACGGGAGAGGGCGCAGGCTACAGCCAGCCGCGCCGCTTGAAGAGGCGGAAGAGCCCGAGCACGGCGCCGCCCATCAGGACCACCACCAGCGGATAGCCCCACACCGTCGTCAGCTCCGGCATGTGCCGGAAGTTCATGCCGTAGACGCCGGCCACCATCGTCGGCACCGCGGCCATCGCCGCCCACGCCGAGATCTTCCGCATGTCGTCGTTCTGGCGCACGCCCATCTGCGCCAGGTGCGCCGCGAGGATGTCGGAGAGCAGCCGGTCGAGGCCCTCCACATACTCGTTGGCGCGCGTGAGATGGTCGCTGACGTCGCGGAAGAACGGCTGCGCGTGCTCGTGAACGAACGGCACGCCCGGGCCCGACAGCCGCGTCATCGGCTCGGCGAGCGGGCCGCTGGCCCGCCGGAACTCCAGGACCTGACGCTTGAAGGCGTAGATCCTGGATGCGGTGTGCTTGGTGTCGCCACCGGCCGGAGCGAAGACCTCCCCCTCCAGCTCCTCCAGGTCCACCTGCAGCTCCGCCGCCACGTCGATGTAGTGGTCCACGACCGCATCGCTCACCGCGTACATCACCGCCGTCGGGCCGTGCCGGAGGACATCAGGGTCCTCCTCCAGCCGCCGCCGGACCTCGGCGAGCGGGGCACCCTCACCGTGCCGGACGGTCACCACGAAGGAGTCGCCCACGAACACCATCAGCTCGCTCGTGGTCACCGTGGCCACCGTGTCGTCGTAGATCACCGGCTTGAGGACCAGGAACAGGGAGTCGTCGTACACCTCCAGCTTCGGGCGCTGATGCGCGGTGAGCGCATCCTCCACGGCCAGCGGGTGGAGTCCGAACTCGCTGGTCACGAGCTCGAACTCCTTCTCCGTCGGCTTGTGCAGACCGATCCACAGGAAGGAGTTCCCCTCGGCGCGCGCTTCGTCGAGGGCGTCGGAGAAGTCGGCCGGGCCTTCGGCACGGCGGCCGTCCCGGTAGATGGCACAGTCAACGATCACGCGGCGCATTCTGCCCTGCCCCGGCCTGGACATGCACCCGCGGCAGGGCTCCCAGAGCCCGTAGGGTTGCGGATATGCCCACGCTGATCCTCGTCCGGCACGGCCGTTCCACCGCCAACACGGCAGCGGTGCTCGCCGGATGGACGCCCGGTGTCGCCCTCGACGAGCGCGGCGCGGCACAGGCCGCCGCGCTGCCCGGGCGGCTGGCGGGCCTGCCGCTCGTCGCCGCCGTCACCAGCCCGCTGCAGCGCTGCCGGGAGACCCTGCGCCCCCTGATGGACGCCCGCCCGGATCTGCCGCTGCACACCGACGAGCGCATCGGCGAGTGCCACTACGGGGACTGGACCGGCCGCAAACTCGCCGAGCTCGCCGACGAGCCGCTGTGGAGCACCGTGCAGCGGCATCCGTCGGCGGCCACGTTTCCCGGGCCAGAGGGCGAGTCCGTACGGGCCATGCAGGCGCGTGCAGTGGACGCCGTATGGGACTGGAACGCCCGGATCGAGGCGGAGCACAGCGCGGACGCGGTGTACCTGATGTGCTCGCACGGCGATGTGATCAAATCGCTCGTCGCCGACGCCATCGGTCTGCACCTCGATCTCTTCCAGCGCATCTCCGTCGAGCCCTGCTCGGTCACCGCGATCCGCTACACCCCGCTGCGCCCGTTCCTGCTCCGGCTCGGGGACACCGGGGAGTTCGGCGCGCTGGCGCCGCCGGACGGTGGGGTCACGGCAGGCGGCGAGGGCGATGCGACCGTGGGCGGTGCCGCGGGCGCACCGTGATCGCCGTGCGCAGTAGGGTGGACAACCGTGGCCCGGACACATGTGACCGTGCAGGGCCGACGGTCACGGCCCTTCGATCACCCCAGTTCAGTGACCGCATCCGACGCAAAAGGGAGCAGGACGTGTCCCGTCAGGTGTTCCTCTACGACCCTCCGGAACGCTTCGTCGCCGGTACGGTCGGGCTGCCTGGCCGCCGGTCCTTCTTCCTCCAGGCGACCGGGGCCGGTCGGACGACCACCGTCGCGCTCGAGAAGATGCAGGTGGCGGCGCTCGCGGAGCGGATCGATGAGCTGCTGGACGAGGTGGTGCGGCGCACCGGCGGCAACGCTCCCGTGCCGGCCGTCGCCCCCGCCGAACTCACCGACACCGCGCCGCTCGACATCCCTGTCGAGGAGGAGTTCCGGGTCGGCACCATGGCGCTGGCCTGGGACGGCGAGGAGCAGCGCATGATCGTTGAGGCGCAGGCCCTGGTCGAGCTCGAAGCCGAGACCGAGGAGGACCTCGCGGAGGCCGAGGAGCGGCTGCTCCAGGACGAGGAGAACGGCCCGCCGATGCTGCGGGTGCGGCTCACCGGGCCCATGGCCCGCGCGTTCGCCAAGCGGGCGCTCGAGGTGGTGAACGCCGGACGCCCGCCGTGCCCGCTGTGCAGCCTGCCGCTCGACCCGGAGGGACACGTATGTCCGCGCCAGAACGGATACCGCCGCGGGGAGTGACGTCGGCCCAGACGCCGCCGAAGCCGTCCCCACCGGCGGACCGTCCGGACGGCGATGAAGCGTACGAGCTGCTCGCGCGCGGCGAGCTGACTGTACGCGGCCGGATCCGCGAGGCGTCGAACGCCGCGCTGTACTGCGCTGTGCGGCTGGACGGGCAGCGGGCCGCCTGCGTCTACAAGCCGGTCGCCGGGGAGCGGCCGCTGTGGGACTTCCCCGACGGCACCCTCGCGCAGCGCGAGGTGGCGGCGTACGAGCTCTCCCGCGCGACGGGCTGGGACCTGGTGCCTCCCACGGTGCTGCGTGACGGGCCGTACGGCGAGGGCATGTGCCAGCTGTGGATCGAGGCCGACGCGGACGTCGAGCTGCTGGCGCTGGTCGAGGGCGACGAGCCCGGACCGGGGTGGAAGGCGGTCGGTTTCGCCGAAGTGGGGCAGGGGCGCACCGCCCTGCTCGTCCACACGGACGACGAGCGGCTGCGGCGGCTCGCCGTGTTCGACGCGGTGATCAACAACGCCGATCGCAAGGGCGGACATCTGCTGCCGACCGCCGACGGGCGGCTGTACGCGATCGATCACGGGGTCACCTTCAACGCCGACGACAAGCTGCGCACGCTGCTGTGGGGGTGGGCGGGCGAGCCGCTCACGGAGGAGGTGCTGGGCGTGCTTCGGCGGCTGTCGGTGGACCTGTCCGAGGGCGGCCCGCTGGCGGCTCGCCTCGGGAAACTGATCACTGCCGCGGAACTCGAGGCCGTGCGCACCCGGGTCGTGGCCCTGCTGCGGACCGGGCGTCACCCCGAGCCGAGCGGCCGGTGGCCGGCGATCCCCTGGCCGCCCGTCTGACCCCGTACGGGCCGGGCCGGCGGCGCCACGCCCCGCCAGAGGTAAGAGGTAACGGGCTGTATCGGGCCACCTGGGACGCATTCCCGCAAGGGTGCCTTTCCGGTCAACCCCGCTGGTCCGGTTCGTATCCGGAACAGGCGTCCGGTTACGCTCAAGGCATGTATGCCTGGCCCGCTTCTGAGGTTCCCGCCCTGCCCGGCAGTGGCCGCGACCTCCGAATCCACGACACGCGGACCGGGGGCCCGATCACCCTCGACCCCGGTCCCGTCGCCCGCATCTACGTCTGCGGAATCACCCCGTACGACGCCACCCACCTGGGTCATGCGGCGACCTACACCGCCTTCGACCTGGTTCAGCGCGTGTGGCTCGACACGAAGCGGCAGGTGCACTACGTCCAGAACGTGACCGATGTCGACGATCCGCTCCTCGAGCGGGCGGAGCGCGACGGTGAGGACTGGACTGCGCTCGCCCAGCGCGAGACCGCCCTCTTCCGCGAGGACATGACCGCCCTGCGGATCCTCCCGCCGCAGCACTTCATCGGGGCCGTCGAGGCGATTCCCGGCATCGTGCCGCTCATCGAGCGGCTGCGCGAGGCCGGTGCCGCATACGAACTCGACGGCGACATCTACTTCTCCGTGGAGTCCGACCCCGCCTTCGGTGAGGTCTCCGGGCTCGACTCGGCGACGATGCGCCGGCTCTCCGCGGAGCGCGGCGGTGACCCGGAGCGCCCCGGCAAGAAGAACCCCGTCGACCCGATCCTGTGGCGGGCCGCCCGTGACGGCGAGCCGAGTTGGGACGGCGCCGGCCTCGGCCGCGGCCGCCCCGGCTGGCACATCGAGTGCGTCGCCATCGCGCTCGATCACCTCGGCATGGGATTCGACGTCCAGGGCGGCGGCTCCGATCTCGCCTTCCCGCACCACGAGATGGGTGCCTCCCACGCCCAGGTCCTCACCGGTGAGCACCCCTTCGCCACGTCCTATGTGCACTCCGGCATGGTGGCCCTGAACGGCGAGAAGATGTCGAAGTCCAAGGGCAACCTGGTCTTCGTGTCCACCCTCCGGCGCGAAGGGGTCGACCCCGTGGCGATACGTCTCGCGCTGCTCTCCCACCACTACCGCTCCGACTGGGAATGGACGGACGCGGTGCTGGACGAGGCCGTCGAGCGCCTCGCCCGCTGGCGAGCGGCGGTCTCCCGGCCTGACGGGCCGTCCGCCGACGCGCTCGTCGAGGAGATCCGCGAGGCGCTCGCCGACGACCTCGACGCGCCGTCCGCGCTCGCCGCGGTCGACCGCTGGGCCGAGCTCCAGCGGTCCGGTGGCGGTACCGACGAGGGGGCGCCCGGCCTGGTGTCGCGCGCCGTCGACGCACTTCTGGGCGTCGCACTGTAAGCCATCACTGTTGCTGCGTTGGGGCGCTCCTCCCGCCGGGGGGAGCGCCCCGATTAGCCGCGGGGGCTGCTGCCCCGCCGGCGACACCCCGTCAGCCGAGCGGCCGGTCCGGATACTCGGTGTCCGTGCTTCCGCTCGGCGCCGCCCGGCTAGGTCCTGTCCGGCCGATCATGCCGGGCTCGCACCGCCTGGCACCGCACCTCGCTGCGTTGTCGTCGGTCGCCGATGGCCCCCAGCTACCGCTGGGAGGTGCCCCCACCGCATGGACTCCTCCCCCAGCTACCGCTGGGGGTGCCCCCACCTCCGCCTTGCGATGCTCCCCCAGCTATCGCTGGGAGGTGCCCCCTGCACCAGACGCCGCTCGCTGATCCGGCCTGATCGACCGGACAGGACCTAGTCGTCGCCCGATGCGGATTCCGGTCCGGGCCCGGAGCCCGGCTCGTCCTCGCTGTCCTTCGCTGGTGGCTTCGGCGGCCGCGTCCGCCCGCTCGAGGTGTCGCGCAGGTACGAGCCGCCCTCCCGCCCGTCGGCCGTCGGCCCTCCTGCCGTCGTGCCGCCCTCGGTCACGTGCCCCGGCGCTCCGGGCCCCGGCTGGCCGTCGCGCCGCCGCAGATAGCGCTCGAACTCGCGCGCGATGGCCTCGCCCGAGGCCTCCGGCAGCTCTGCGGTGTCGCGCGCCTCCTCCAACGACTGGACGTACTCCGCCACCTCGCTGTCCTCGGCCGCCAGCTGGTCCACGCCCAGCTGCCATGCGCGGGCGTCCTCCGGCAGTTCGCCGAGCGGGATCCGGATCCCGATCAGATCCTCCAGCCGGTTGAGCAGCGCGAGCGTCGCCTTGGGGTTCGGCGGCTGTGACACGTAGTGCGGGACCGCGGCCCACAGGCTCACCGCCGGCACGCCCGCGTGCGTGCAAGCCTCCTGAAGGATGCCGACGATGCCGGTCGGTCCCTCGTAGCGGGTCTCCTCCAGATCCATCGTCCGGGCCAGCTCCGGGTCCGAGGTCACGCCGCTGACCGGGACCGGGCGGGTGTGCGGGGTGTCGCCGAGCAGCGCACCCAGGATCACCACCATCTCCACGCCCAACTCGTGGGCGATGCCGAGGATCTCGTTGCAGAACGAGCGCCAGCGCATGCTCGGTTCGGTGCCGCGCACCAGCACGAGGTCGCGCGGCTTGGGCCCGCCGATCCTGGCCAGCGAGAGCCGCGTGGTGGGCCAGGTGATCTTCCGGACCCCGCCCTCCAGGAAGACATGCGGCCGGTTGACCTGGAAGTCGTAGTAGTCCTCGGCGTCGAGCGCAGCGAAGACTTCTCCCTTCCATTCCCGGTCCAAGTGCCCGACCGCGGTGGAGGCGGCGTCGCCGGCGTCGTTCCAGCCTTCGAACGCGGCCACCATGACCGGGTCGATCAGCTCGGGAACCCCCTCGAGCTCGATCACCCAGCGCCTCCTTCCGACCGGGGGGAGAACGCCAACGACCCTCCCGGTTGCCGTTCCATTGCGTGTGCGCCTCAAGCCTACGACTTGGCGACGCTCCGCCCGCAGCCCCCTGCACAGACTCGCCAGGAGATTCATCCGAGCTGTTGTCGTGAAAATCCAGTAGAGCCTCTGGACGCTCGGCCGCTCGCAGGGCTATACATCGGATCACCGTTAAAGGTCCGATGTTCTTCGCTGGGGGCGTGCATGACTCCGACCGTCACTGAGCTCGAGGTCCACGACATCCGGTTCCCCACCTCGGATCAGCTCGACGGCTCGGACGCCATGAACGGTGACCCCGACTACTCGGCAGCGTACGTGGTGCTGCACACCGACGCGCCGGGGGCCGGAGAAACCGAACACTCCGAGGGACACGGCTTCTGTTTCACCATCGGCCGCGGCAACGATGTGATCTCCGCGGCCATCACCGCGCTCCGTCCGTACGTCGTGGGCAGACCCGTCCCGTGTACCGCGGTCGATCTCGCCTCCCTCCACCGGGAACTGACCCACGACTCCCAACTCCGGTGGCTCGGACCCGAGAAAGGGGTGATGCACATGGCGGCGGGGGCGGTGGTCAACGCCGCCTGGGACCTGGCGGCGAAGCAGGCCGGGCAGCCGGTCTGGGAGTTTCTGTCCGCCATGCCGCCCGAGGATCTTGTCGAGCTCGTCGACTTCCGCTATCTCACCGACGTCCTCACCCGCGGGGAGGCGCTCGCGCTGCTGCGCGCCGCCGAACCCGGACGCACCGAACGCGCCGCCCGGCTGCGCGCCGAGGGCTACCCGGCCTACACCACCTCGCCCGGCTGGCTCGGCTACTCCGACGAGAAACTCGTCAAGCTCGCTCAGGAGGCGGTGGCCGATGGGTTCGGGCAGATCAAACTGAAGGTGGGCGCCGACCTCGGCGACGACGTCCGCCGCCTGCGGCTCGCCCGCGCCGCCGTCGGTCCCGGGGTGCGGATCGCCATCGACGCCAACCAGCGCTGGGACGTCCCCGACGCGCTGCGCTGGATGCGGGCGCTGGCGCCGTACGAGCCGCACTGGATCGAGGAGCCGACCAGCCCCGACGACATCCTCGGCCACGCCGCCGTACGCGCCGGGCAGCCCGTGAAGGTGGCCACCGGCGAGCACGTCGCCAACCGGGTGGTCTTCAAGCAGCTGCTCCAGGCCGGAGCCGTCGACTTCGTCCAGATCGACGCGGCGCGCGTCGCCGGGGTGAATGAGAATCTGGCGATCCTGCTGCTCGCCGCGAAGTACGGCGTCCCCGTCTGCCCGCACGCCGGTGGCGTGGGCCTGTGCGAACTGGTCCAGCACCTCGCCATGTTCGACTACGTCGCCGTGTCCGGCAGTTGGGACGACCGGGTCATCGAGTACGTCGACCATCTACACGAGCACTTCATCGACCCGGCCGTCATCGAAGGGGGGCGCTACAGTGCCCCGCGCGCGCCGGGCTTCTCCGCCCGTATGCGCCCGGAGTCGATCGCCGCATACCGCTATCCCGACGGCCCCGTCTGGCGGGCCCGGGAGCCCGAGGGGGTCACAGGATGACGCAGTCGCACGACTTCGCGGGGATGGCCGCCCTCGTCACCGGTGGCGGCTCGGGCATCGGCGCCGCCACCGCCACCCTCCTGATGGCGCGCGGGGCGCGGGTCGCCGTCCTCGACCGCGATCCCTCCCATGCCCCCGACGGAGCCCTCCCCGTCAAGGCCGACGTCACCTCCGACGAAGCCGTACGCGCCGCCGTCGCCGAGGCCGTCGAGGGTCTCGGAGCCCTGCACACGGTCGTCAACAACGCCGGTATCGGCGCGATCGGCACCGTCGAGGACAACCCCGACGACGAGTGGACCAGGGTCCTGGACGTCAACGTCCTCGGGATGGTCCGCACCGCCCGGCACGCCCTGCCCCATCTCCGCCGCGCTGCCGCCGACCGCCCGGGCAGAGTCTCGATCACCAACACCTGCTCGATCGCGGCCACTGCCGGGCTCCCGCAGCGCGCCCTCTACAGCGCCAGCAAGGGAGCCGTCCTCTCGCTCACCCTCGCCATGGCCGCCGACCACGTCCGCGAGGGCGTTCGGGTCAACTGCGTCAACCCCGGTACCGCCGACACCCCGTGGATCGGTCGGCTCCTGGACCAGGCGGATGACCCGAAGGCCGAGCGCGCCGCCCTGGAAGCCCGTCAGCCGATGGGCCGTCTGGTCTCCGCCGAGGAGGTCGCGGCGGCCATCGTCCATCTCGCCGGCCCCGCCGCCAGCGCCGTCACGGGCACCTCGCTCGCGGTGGACGGCGGCATGCAGGGCCTGCGCCTGCGCCCCACCCCCTGAGCCGACACACCGCAAAGGACGTCAACCATGCTGCGAACCCCGAGGAAGCGCCCACCGCGCCCGCACCGGACGCGTACCACCACCGCCGTGGCCTGTGCCGTGCTGCTGACCGCGACCGCCGTGGCCGGCTGCAACCGCGGGAGCGACGGTGCCGCCACCGGCAAGGTCGGCATCGACATGCCGCGCACCGACAGCGACTTCTGGAACTCCTACCAGCAGTACCTGGAGAAGGGCATCACGGGCGGCGAGGTCTCCGCCCTGCCGCTGTCCAACTCCCAGAACGACATCGGCAAGCTCGTCGCCAATGTCCAGTCCTTCACCGACCAGGGCGCCAAGGCAGTCGTCATGGCCCCGCAGGACACCGGCGCCATCGCCTCCACGCTCGACGGCCTAGCGGAGAAGAAGATCCCGGTCGTCAGCGTGGACACCCGGCCCGACCAGGGCCAGGTCTACATGGTCGTACGGGCCGACAACTGGGCGTACGGCAAGAAGGCCTGCGAGTACCTCGGCGAGCAGCTGAAGGGCAAGGGCAAGGTCGCCGAACTCCAGGGCGCCCTGGACTCCATCAACGGCCGGGACCGCTCCGAGGCCTTCGCCCGCTGCATGCGGCAGAACTACCCCGACATCAAGGTCTTCGAGCTGCCCACCGACTGGAAAGGCGACGTCGCCTCCGCCAAGCTGCAGAGCACCCTCGCCCAGCATCCCGACCTGAACGGGATCTACATGCAGGCCGGCGGTGTCTTCCTGCAGCCCACCCTCGCCCTTCTCGAACAGAAGAAGCTGCTCAAGCCGGCCGGGACCAAGGGCCACATCACCATCATCTCCAACGACGGCATCCCGCAGGAGCTGGACGCGATACGGGAGGGCAAGATCGACGCCACCGTCTCCCAACCCGCCGACCTCTACGCGAAATACGCGCTCCACTACGCACGGCACGCGCTGCAAGGCACCACGTTCAAGCCCGGTCCGACCGATCACGACTCCAAGATCGTCAAGATCCCGGGCGGACTCGAGGACCAGTTGCCCGCCCCGCTCGTCACCAAGCAGAACGTGGACGACGAGAAGCTGTGGGCCAACCAGCTGGAGAAGCCGTAGCCATGACAGCGCAGCACGCCGCGGTCCACGCCGAGGGCGTCGTCAAGCGCTTCGGGCCCACCGTCGCGCTCGCCGGCGTCCAGCTGACCGTACGCCCCGGTGAGTCGCACGCGCTGGTGGGACGCAACGGTGCGGGCAAGTCCACCCTGGTCGGCGTGCTCACCGGCCTGCACCGGCCGGACGCGGGCCGGGTCACCTTCGGCGGGGAGCCCGCGCCCGCCTTCGGCGACCTTCCCGCCTGGCGGGCGAGGGTCGCCTGCGTCTACCAGAAGTCGATGGTCGTGCCCGACCTCACCGTCGCCGAGAACCTCTTCCTGGGCCGCTTCGAGGAGGAGAACGGGGGGCGGCGGTGGATCCGTTGGCCCCGGCTGCGCGAGCGGGCGTCCGAGCTGCTCGCCGAGTACGGGGTGCAGGTCGATCCGGCGGCTCGGGCCAAGGACCTCAGTGTCGAGCACCGGCAGTTCGTGGAGATCGCGCGGGCGCTGTCCTTCGGCGCCCGGCTCATCATCCTGGACGAGCCGACCGCGCAGCTGGACGCGGCGGGCATCCAGCGGCTCTTCGACAAGTTGCGCGAACTCCAGGCCCAGGGCGTCGCGTTCCTCTTCATCTCGCACCACCTCCAGGAGGTGTACGAGCTGTGCAGCACCGTCACGGTCTACCGGGACGCCCGACATGTCCTCACCGCCTCCGTGGCCGGGTTGCCCAAGGAGGAGCTGGTGGAAGCCATGACCGGGGAGGCGGTCGCGGGCGCGTCCTCCTGGCACGCCGTCGCGGGGAGCGCGCTCGCCCCGCGTACTGCCGCAGGGATGACCGACGTCACCGGGAGCGGGGAGAACGGCGGGCCGGCCGAACCGGTCCTGCGTGCCGAAGGCCTCACCCTGGACGGCGCGTTCGACCCCATCGACCTCGCTGTGCGCCCCGGTGAGGTGGTGGGCCTCGCCGGTGCCACGGCCAGCGGCAACACCGCACTCGGCGAGACCCTGGTGGGCCTGCGCAAGCCGACCGCCGGCCGGATCGCCGTACGTGGCAGGACCGTACGCCCCGGCAGCGTGCCCGACGCGCTCGACGCGGGCATCGGCTACGTCCCCGAGGACCGGCACCGCCAGGGCCTGGTGCTGGACCGCAGCGTCGCCGAGAACGCCACGCTGACCGTCACCGACCAGCTCGGGCCGTACGGAATCGTCCTGCCGTCCAAAACCCGGGAGTTCGCCCAGTCGATGATCAATGCACTGGACATCAAGACCTCGGGACCGGGCCAGCCGGTGTCCGGTCTGTCCGGTGGCAACCAGCAGAAGGTAGTCATCGCCCGGGCGCTCGCCCGGCGGCCCAGCGCGCTGGTCGCCATCCGCCCGACCGCGGGCGTCGACGTGAAGTCGAAGGACGCGCTGCTCGGCGTCGTACGGCAGGTGGCCGACGCCGGAAGCGCGGGCGTGATCGTCTCCGACGAGCTGGACGACCTGCGGGTCTGCGACCGGGTGCTCGCCCTTTTCCACGGGCGGGTGATCGCGACGTTCGACAGCGGCTGGACCGATCGCGAACTGGTGGCCGCGATGGAAGGGATCAGCGCAGCGCATGGCGACGAGGGAGCTTCAGCATGACCGACACCACCCAGCTCACCGCCGATCGCGTGATCGAGCCGGTCGAGCGCCCGCACCGGCATCTCGACTTCGCCCGCTGGCGTGACCTCTCGCTCGTCCCGGTCATCCTGGTGCTCTGTCTGATCGGGTTCATCGTCTCGCCGGCCTTCCTCACCGCCGACAACCTCGTCGGTGTCGTCCAGCAGTCCACCGAGTTGAGCCTGCTCGTCCTCGCCCAGGCGCTGATCCTCATCTGCAAGCGGATGGACCTCTCGCTGGAGTCGACGATCGGTGTGGCGCCGGTGATCGCCATGTGGCTGGTGCTGCCCGTCGGCGGCTCGCGCTTCGCCGGACTGGAGCTGCTGCCCACCTGGACGGCCATCCCCGTGTGCCTGCTCGTGGGCGCGCTGATCGGCTGGGTGAACGGCTTCCTGATGCTGAAACTCCGGGTCAACGGCTTCATCGCCACGCTCGGCATGCTCACCATGCTGCGCGGCCTGCACATCGGCATCGCCGAGGGCCAGTCCATCGTCACCGTGCCCGACTCCTTCCGCTATCTGGGCAAGGCGAGCTGGCTGGGTGTGCCCGCAGCCGTATGGATCTGCCTGGCGCTGTTCGCGGCGGGCGGTGCGGCGCTGGGCTATCTGCGGCACGGGCGTGCGCTGTACGCGATCGGTGGCAACGCGGAGGCCGCCAGGGCGGCCGGCATCCGGGTCGACCGCATCACCTGGATCGTGCTGTGCATCGGCGGAGTGCTCGCCGCGTTCGCCGGGATCCTCTACACCGGACACTACGGCTCGGTCTCCGCGGGTCAGGGGAACGGCTGGATCTTCCAGGTCTTCGCCGCCGCGGTGATCGGCGGGATCAGCCTGAGCGGCGGACGCGGAACGCTCTTCGGCGCGCTGACCGGCGTTCTGACCCTGCAGCTGGTGGTCAATGTGATGACGCTCGGCGGCGTCCCGCCGCTGTGGAATCAGTTCCTCAACGGCGCGATCATCATCCTCGCCCTCGTCATCTCCCGCTTCGCGAGCGGTGAGAAGCAGGATTGACCCGCGGGCCGACACCGGCCGGCCCGCGGCCGGCGCTAGAGCGTCGTGCGCAGCCACTG
Source organism: Streptomyces sp. KR80 (assembly GCF_052245555.1). Taxonomy (NCBI): domain Bacteria; kingdom Bacillati; phylum Actinomycetota; class Actinomycetes; order Kitasatosporales; family Streptomycetaceae; genus Streptomyces; species Streptomyces sp. KR80. Next base: position 423,714 of record NZ_JBQQCD010000002.1, on the reverse strand, counting down.
CTCCACGCTCGCGATGTGCACCATCGCCCAGGAGCGGGCCGCGTCCGCGTCACGGTCGCGGAGGGCGGCCAGGATCGCCCGGTGCTCGTGCAGCGTCCGGCTCACCGCATCCTCCTGGGTGAGACCGCGCCAGACGCGGGCCCGGGTGGTCGGCCCGGACAGCCCGTCCAGCAGGGAGCACAGCACGGAGTTGCCGGCCGCCTGCACGATGCCCCGGTGGAACTCCAGGTCGCAGGCGACCAGCTCCTCCACCGACGGCTCCGGCCCCAGGGCGTCCAGCTGGGCGCCGAGCGCGTCGATCTCGGCCGTGCTGATCCGCGTGGTGGCCATCGCGGTGGCCGCCGGCTCGAGGATGCGGCGGACCGCCAGGAACTCCAGCACGGTGTCGTCGCGGTGGAAGTCCACCACGAAGCTCAGCGCCTCGAGCAGCAGTTGCGGATCGAGGCTCGTGACGTACGTGCCGTCGCCCTGCCGTACGTCGAGGATGCGGATGAGGGACAGCGCACGCACCGCCTCGCGCAGCGAGTTTCGCGACAGCCCCAGCTCCGCCGCGAGTTCACTCTCCTTGGGCAACCGGTCGCCGGGGCGCAGCGCGCCCGAGACGATCATGCCTTTGATCTTCTCGATCGCCTCGTCGGTGACGGCCATGAACGCTCTCCCTTGTCCGGGGTCGGCCTCGTGTGGGGGGCCGAGACCTCCGATGTCTGGCTCATTATGCCCCGTACCCGATACGGGCCGAAACGGCCGGACGCCGCCCGGGCGGTCCCCGGCCGGCGTCCGACGTGTACCTCGGGCGGTCAGCCCTTGCGGTCCAGCATGTCCTGCACCCGGGCCCGAACGTCGTCGGTGTCCAGACCGCGGATCGTCAGGGTCGTACGGCGGCGCAGCACGTCGTCCACCGTCTCGGCCCACTCGTGGTCCCGGGCGTAGACGACCTGCGCCCAGATCTCCGGGCCGTCGGGGTGGATCCGCTCGCCCAGGGACGGGTCGTCGTTGACGAGGCGGGCGATGTCGAAGGACAACGAGCCGTAGTGGGTGGCCAGCTGACGGGCTGTCAGCGGATCCATGCGGGTGCCCGGCTCACGGTCCACCAGCAGCCGGTGCGCGACGGCGTTGGGGTTGGCGATGCCGGGCAGCGGCACGCGGCGCACCAGGCTGGAGACCGGCTCCATGTCCTCGGTCAGCGGTCCTCCGGGCAGCGTGGCGAGCTTGTTCATCACGGTGCGGCCGATGTGCCGGTACGTGGTCCACTTGCCGCCCGCGACGGACAGCATCCCGCCGCGGCCCTCGGTGACGACCGTCTCGCGCTTCGCCTGTTCCACGCCGCCCGGGCCGCCGGGCAGCACCCGAAGACCCGCGAAGGCGTAGGTGATCAGGTCGGGGGACAGGTGCTCGTCCCGGACCGAGAACGCGGCCTCGTCCAGGATCTGCTGGATGTCGGACTCGGTGGCGCGGACGTCCGCCGGGTCGCCCTCGTATGCCTCGTCGGTGGTGCCCAGCAGCAGCTGGTCCTCCCACGGCAGGGCGAAGGTGATGCGGTACTTGTCGATCGGGGTGGCCATGGCGGCCTTCCAGGGCGCCTTGCGCTTGAGCACGATGTGCGCGCCCTTGGAGAGCCGGATGCTCGGGGCGGCGTCCTTGTCCTCAAGCTTGCGCAGGTGGTCGACCCAGGGGCCGGTGGCGTTGAGCACCACCCGGGCGTTCACCCCGAACTCGGTCCCGTCCAGGCGGTCCTTGAGCTCCGCGCCCGTCACCCGGCCGTGCGTGAAGCGCAGCCCGGTGACCTCGGCGTGGTTGAGCACGACGGCGCCCGATTCGACGGCCGCGCGGACCGTCATCACGGCCACCCGCGAGTCGTTCATCTGGTGGTCGTAGTAGACGGCGACGGCCTTCAGGTTGTCCGTACGGAGTGCGGGGTTGCCCGCCACGGCCTTGGCCGGGGATATCACCTTGCCGACGCCGTCGCCGAAGGCGGACAGCGCCGAGTAGGCGAAGACGCCCGCGCCGAGCTTGGCCGCGCCGACCGGGCCGCCCTTGTAGACCGGCAGGTAGAAGGTGAGCGGGTTGACCAGGTGCGGGGCCACGTCCTTGGCCAGCACCCGCCGCTCGTGGTGGTTCTCCGCCACCAGTTTGACCGCGCCGGTCTGCAGGTAGCGCAGACCGCCGTGGACCAGCTTGGAGGAGGCGGAGGAGGTGGCGCCGGCGAAGTCGCCGGCGTCCACCATCGCCACCCGCAGCCCGGACTGCGCGGCGTGCCAGGCCACCGAGGTGCCCAGGATTCCGCCGCCGATCACCAGGAGGTCGTACGTGGCCTTCGAGAGCCGTTCCCGGGTCTCGGCGCGGTTCGTGCGGGAACCGGCAGCCGGGGGCGTCCCGAGAGTCGGGACGCTCTGCAGGGTGCTCATGTTTACTCCTCGTCGTCGATCCAGCCCATGGTCCGCTCGACGGCCTTGAGCCAGCTCTTGTACTCGCGGTCGCGGATGTCCGCGTCCATCTGGGGGGTCCACTCGGCGGCACGGCGCCAGTTGGCCCGCAGCGCATCGGTGTCGGGCCAGAAGCCGACGGCCAGGCCGGCTGCGTAGGCGGCGCCGAGACAGGTGGTCTCGGCCACCATCGGGCGCACCACGGGGGCGTCCACGAAGTCGGCCATGGTCTGCATCAGCAGGTTGTTGGAGGTCATGCCGCCGTCGACCTTGAGCGCGGTCAGGTCGACGCCGGAGTCCTTGTGCATGGCGTCGACGATCTCCCGGGTCTGCCAGGCGGTGGCCTCGAGCACGGCCCGGGCCAGGTGTGCCTTGGTGACGTAGCGGGTGAGGCCGGCGATGACTCCGCGGGCGTCGGAGCGCCAGTACGGGGCGAACAGACCCGAGAACGCCGGGACGAAGTAGGCCCCGCCGTTGTCCTCGACCGAGCTCGCGAGGGTCTCGATCTCCGCGGCGGTGCTGATCAGGCCCATCTGGTCGCGCATCCACTGCACCAGCGAGCCGGTGACCGCGATGGAGCCCTCGAGGGCGTAGACGGCCTGCTCGTCGCCGATCCGGTAGCCGACGGTGGTGATCAGCCCGCTGTAGGAGTTGATCACCTTCTCGCCGGTGTTCATCAGCAGGAAGGTGCCGGTGCCGTACGTCGACTTGGCCTCGCCCTCGGAGAAACAGGTCTGGCCGAACAGCGCCGCCTGCTGGTCGCCGAGCGCGGACGCCACCGGCACGCCCTCCAGGACGCCGGTCGCCGTGCCGTACACCTCGGCGGAGGAGCGGATCTCCGGCAGCACCGCGGCCGGGACCTCCATCGAGGCCAGGATCTTCTCGTCCCACTCCATGGTGTGCAGGTTCATCAGCATGGTGCGGGAGGCGTTGGTGACGTCGGTGACGTGCACGCCGCCCTCGGTGCCGCCGGTGAGGTTCCAGATCACCCAGGAGTCCATGGTCCCGAAGAGGATCTCGCCGGTTTCCGCGCGCTCGCGCAGGCCCTCGACGTTGTCCAGCAGCCAGCGGATCTTCGGGCCGGCGAAGTAAGAGGCCAGCGGAAGACCGGTCTCACGGCGGAACCGGTCCTGACCGACGTTGCGGCCGAGCTCCTTGCACAGGGCGTCGGTACGGGTGTCCTGCCAGACGATCGCGTTGTGCACCGGCTCGCCGGTGGCCTTGTCCCACAGAACGGTGGTCTCGCGCTGGTTGGTGATGCCGATGGCCTTGAGTTCCTGACGGGTGATGCCCGCCTTGGTCAGAGCGCCGGCGACGACCTCCTGGACGTTGGTCCAGATCTCGGTGGCGTCGTGCTCGACCCAGCCCGGCTTCGGAAAGATCTGCTCGTGCTCCTTCTGGTCGACGGAGACGATCCGGCCGTCCCGGTCGAAGACGATGCAGCGGCTGGAGGTGGTGCCCTGGTCGATAGCGGCAATGAACGGGCCATGCCCGTGGGAGGAGGCGGCGGTCGGGTGCGCGTCGGTCACGGTGTGCTCCTGGAGGTGAGGAAGAGGTCGGGAACGGCTCAGACGAAGGCGAGCTGGTAGATACCGCCGGCGAGGGCGCCGCCGATCAGCGGGCCGACGACCGGGATCCAGGCGTAACTCCAGTCGGAGCCGCCCTTGTTCGGGAGCGGCAGCAGGGCGTGCACGATGCGCGGGCCGAGGTCACGCGCCGGGTTGATGGCGTAGCCGGTCGGGCCGCCCAGGGAGAGGCCGATACCGACCACGACGAGGGCGACGATCAGGACACCGGTGCCGGAGACGCCCAGTCCCTTGGTCAGCCCCAAGGTGAGGATCAGCAGGACGAGCACGGTGGTGCCGATGATCTCGGTGGCGAGGTTCTGCGCCGTGTTCCGGATCTCGGGGCCGGTGGAGAAGACGCCCAGCACCGGCCCGGCGCCCGGCTCGGTCTTCCGGTCGACCAGGCCCGCGTGCTCTTCCTCGGCCTTGACGATCTCCGGGTCCGTGAGGTGTGCCTTGAAGTGGCCGTAGTACGCGAGCCAGGCCAGCGTGGCGCCGATCATCGCGCCGAGCAGCTGTCCGGCGAAGTAGACCGGTACGTTGCCCCACTCGCCGCTCGAGACTGCGACGCCGACCGTGACAGCCGGGTTGAGGTGCGCACCGGACAGCGGGGCGGCTATGTAGGCGCCGGTCAGGACTGCGAAGCCCCACCCGAAGGTGATGGCCACCCAGCCGGCGTTGAATGCCTTCGAGCGCTTCAGGATGACGGCGGCGACCACGCCGGCGCCGAGGAGGATGAGTATGGCGGTCCCGATGGTCTCGCCGATGAAGATGTCGGAGCTGGACACCAGCGACTCCTTGTCCTTCGTCCAGAGGAAGGCAGGCCCACGGGGTCCCGCCCGTTGGCCCGCGCCCTCGGTGAGGGCGGTCACCGGTCCGTGGCACTGCACACCATAGCGAAGTTGTCGGTAGGTGTTCGACAATGCCGACCGGTGAACGGCAGTTTTCTCGACCGCTACGACCGCGTCAATAGGCCCGGGACCGCAATCTCGTTCCGTTGTCCAAGCGTGACAGCGAGCTGCGCCGAGACCGCGGGGCACGGCGTGAGCAGGGCGTCAAAAGCGCCCGGCCCCCAGGTCCCGGGACACCGCGCGGGCGCAGTCCCGTACGGCCGCGACGAGGCCGGAGCGCAGCTCGCCCTCCTCGCAGACCCGCTCCACGGCACCGGTGATGCCGACCGCGCCCACCGGCATCCGACGCCGGTTGTGGATCGGGGCGGCGACGGAGGCGACGCCCTGCCAGGTCTCCTCCACGTCGGACGCCCAGCCCCGCGCGCGCGTGAGGTCGAGAATCTCCTCGAAGTCGTCGAGTTCGGTCACCGTACGGTCCGTGAGGGGCTGCCGCTTCGCCTCGGTCACCTCGCTGTGCGCCACCGGGTCGTACGCGGACAGCACCTTGCCCAGGGCCGTGCTGTGGAGCGGATGCATGGCGCCGACCTCCAGGACCTGACGGCTGTCGTCGGGGCGGAAGACGTGGTGGACGATCAGCACGCCCTGCTGGTGGAAGACGCCGAGATAGACGCTCTCGCCGCTGGAGCGCGCCAGGTCGTCGGTCCAGACCAGGGCCCGGGCCCGCAGTTCGTGCACGTCCAGGTAGCTGTTGCCCAGGCGCAGGAGTTCCGCGCCCAGCTGGTAGCGGCCCGACGCCGGGTCCTGTTCGACGAAGCCCTCGTTCTGCAGCGTACGGAGGATGCCGTGGGCCGTCCCCTTGGCCAGGCCCAGCGCATCGGCCACGTCCGAGAGGCCGAGTCGGCGCTCGCCGCCGGCCAGCAGCCGCAGTATCGCAGCCGCTCGCTCGAGCGACTGGATCGTCCGCGCCATCGGGCAACCTCCTTCACACAGGTTCGACAATGCTGAACACTATCGGTCCATGCCGACCTGGCGGAACTGACACGAGTTCACCCGCCCAGCCGAGGGGCCGCCGGGCCCATGAAGACGGTGGCTGTCCGTCCCCTGGAATGTCCGGAGCCGGGACGGGCGCCGAACGTTACTCTGGCCGGGTGCGCCCTCCCCCAGGGCGCATAGCCGACAGCCGTCGCATCCCAGGGAGTATCTCCATGGCCGTGAAGCCATCAGTCGCCGTCTCCGACCGCGCCGCAGCACTGCGCGAGGCGCTCGCCACCCGCGTGGTGGTGGCCGATGGAGCCATGGGCACCATGCTCCAGGCCCAGGACCCGACCCTGGACGACTTCCAGCAGCTCGAAGGCTGCAACGAGATTCTGAACGTCACCCGCCCCGACATCGTGCGCTCGGTCCACGAGGCGTACTTCGCCGTGGGCGTGGACTGCGTGGAGACCAACACCTTCGGTGCGAACCTCGCGGCACTGGGGGAGTACGAGGTCGCCGACCGGATCTTCGAGCTCTCCGAGGCCGGGGCGCGGATCGCGCGGGAGGTCGCGGACGAGTTCACCGCCTCCTCCGGGCAGCAGCGGTGGGTGCTGGGCTCCATGGGCCCCGGCACCAAGCTGCCGACCCTCGGCCACGCCCCGTACACCGCGCTCCGCGACGCCTACCAGGAGAACGCGGAGGGGATGATCGCCGGCGGCGCGGACGCGCTGCTGGTGGAGACCACCCAGGACCTGCTGCAGACCAAGGCGGCCGTCCTCGGCGTCCGCCGCGCCCTGGACGCCGCCGGGGCCGACCTTCCGTTGATCTGCTCGGTCACCGTCGAGACCACCGGCACGATGCTGCTGGGCTCCGAGATCGGCGCCGCCCTGACGGCCCTGGAGCCGCTGGGCATCGACATGATCGGGCTGAACTGCGCGACCGGACCCGCCGAGATGAGCGAGCACCTGCGCTACCTGGCCCACCACTCCCGCGTACCGCTGTCCTGCATGCCGAACGCGGGCCTGCCCGTCCTGGGCAAGGACGGCGCCCATTACCCGCTCACCGCGGGCGAACTGGCCGACGCCCAGGAGACCTTCGTCCGCGAGTACGGCCTGTCCCTGGTCGGCGGCTGCTGCGGTACGACCCCGGAGCACCTGCGGCAGGTCGTCGAGCGGGTCCGCGACCTGCGGCCCACCGAGCGCTCCCCGCGCCCGGAGCCGGGTGCCGCCTCGCTCTACCAGACCGTCCCGTTCCGGCAGGACACCTCGTACCTGGCGATCGGCGAGCGGACGAACGCCAACGGCAGCAAGAAGTTCCGCGAGGCCATGCTCGAGGGCCGCTGGGAAGACTGCGTGGAGATGGCCCGCGACCAGATCCGCGAGGGCGCCCACATGCTCGACCTGTGCGTGGACTACGTGGGCCGGAACGGTGTCGCGGACATGGAGGAGCTGGCCGGACGCTTCGCCACCGCCTCCACCCTGCCCATCGTGCTGGACTCCACCGAGGTCGACGTGATCAAGGCCGGTCTTGAGAAGCTGGGCGGCCGCGCGGTGATCAACTCGGTCAACTACGAGGACGGGGACGGGCCGGAGTCACGGTTCGCCAAGGTCACCCGCCTCGCCCAGGAGCACGGCGCCGCGCTGATCGCGCTGACGATCGACGAGGAGGGCCAGGCCCGTACGGTCGAGAAGAAGGTGGAGATCGCCGAGCGGCTCATCGCCGACCTGACCGGCAACTGGGGCATCCACGAGTCGGACATCCTCATCGACTGCCTCACCTTCACCATCTGCACCGGCCAGGAGGAGTCCCGCAAGGACGGCATCGCCACATTCGAGGCCATCCGGGAACTCAAGCGCCGCCACCCGGACGTGCAGACCACGCTCGGCCTGTCCAACATCTCCTTCGGCCTCAACCCGGCCGCCCGCATCGTGCTCAACTCGGTGTTCCTTGACGAGTGCGTCAAGGCGGGCCTGGACTCGGCGATCGTCCACGCGAGCAAGATCCTGCCGATCGCGCGGTTCGACGAGGAGCAGGTCACGACGGCCCTCAACCTGATCTACGACCGCCGTTCCGAGGGCTACGACCCGCTCCAGAAGCTGATGGAGCTCTTCGAGGGTGCCACCGCCAAGTCGCTCAAGGCGGGCAAGGCCGAGGAGCTGGCCGCGCTGCCGCTGGAGGAGCGCCTCCAGCGGCGGATCATCGACGGCGAGCGCAACGGGCTGGAGGCCGACCTCGACGAGGCCCTGCAGGACCGCCCCGCCCTCGACATCGTCAACGACACGCTGCTCGCCGGCATGAAGGTCGTCGGCGAGCTGTTCGGCTCCGGCCAGATGCAGCTGCCGTTCGTGCTGCAATCCGCCGAGGTCATGAAGACCGCGGTGGCCCATCTCGAGCCGCACATGGAGAAGTCCGACGACGAGGGCAAGGGCACCATCGTGCTGGCCACCGTCCGCGGCGACGTCCACGACATCGGCAAGAACCTCGTCGACATCATCCTGTCCAACAACGGCTACAACGTGGTCAACCTCGGCATCAAGCAGCCGGTCTCGGCGATCCTGGACGCCGCCGAGGAGCACAAGGCCGATGTGATCGGCATGTCGGGGCTGCTGGTGAAGTCCACCGTGATCATGAAGGAAAACCTGGAGGAGCTGAACCAGCGCAAGCTGGCCGCCGACTACCCGGTGATCCTCGGCGGCGCCGCCCTCACCCGTGCCTACGTCGAGCAGGACCTGCACGAGATCTACGAGGGCGAGGTCCGCTACGCCCGCGACGCCTTCGAGGGCCTGCGCCTGATGGACGCGCTCATCGCGGTCAAGCGCGGCGTGCCCGGCGCCGCCCTCCCCGAGCTCAAGCAGCGCCGCGTCCCCAAGCGGGACCTCCAGATCGGCGAGCCTGAGCCGGACCAGGGCGCCGTACGGTCCGATGTCGCCACCGACAACCCGGTCCCGGAGCCGCCGTTCTGGGGCAGCCGGGTCGTCAAGGGCATCCAGCTCGCCGACTACGCCTCGTGGCTGGACGAGGGCGCGCTCTTCAAGGGCCAGTGGGGGCTGAAGGAGGCCCGTACCGGAGGTGGCCCGGGCTACCAGGAGCTGGTGGAGACCGAGGGACGTCCCCGGCTGCGCGGCTGGCTCGACAAGCTGCACACCGAGAACCTGCTGGAGGCGGCGGTCGTCTACGGCTACTTCCCCTGCTACTCCAAGGGCGAGGACCTCGTGCTGCTGGGTGACGACGGCACCGAGCTCACGCGGTTCACCTTCCCGCGCCAGCGCAGGGGGCGCCGGTTGTGTCTGGCCGACTTCTTCCGCCCCGAAGAATCCGGCCAGACCGACGTGGTCGGCCTTCAGGTCGTCACCGTCGGCTCGAAAATCGGCGAAGCCACGGCCGAACTGTTCGCGGCCGACTCCTACCGCGACTACCTGGAACTGCACGGCCTCTCGGTGCAGCTCGCGGAGGCCCTGGCCGAGTACTGGCACGCGCGCGTGCGGGCCGAGCTGGGCTTCGAGGCCGAGGACCCCACCGATGTCGAGGACATGTTCGCCCTGAAGTACCGCGGCGCGCGTTTCTCGCTGGGTTACGGCGCCTGCCCCGACCTGGAGGACCGGGCGAAGATCGCCGACCTCCTCCGGCCCGAGCGGATCGGCGTCCAGCTCTCCGAGGAGTTCCAGCTCCACCCCGAACAGTCGACCGACGCCATCGTCATCCACCACCCCGAGGCCAAGTACTTCAACGCCCGCTAGACAGCGGTCCGCGATCTTCCCCGGATCCTCCAGGTGGGTATCTCCCGGGCCGTACGGCCCGGGAGGTGCTCCCCCAAGGGAGGAAGCCGGGGGAGTGCCCACACCAGACGCCGGGGCTGATCCACGGGGCCTGGGGGACACGGCCCGGAACGCGTGGTGAAGGCAGGGGCGGAGATTCGGGCGGGCGGCGGCGCCACGCGGCTCCGCCCGCTCCGCGGTGCCGCCTCGGTGTGCCCACCCGTTCGGTTACCGAAGCGTCGTACACTGGTCGGTCCGGTGCAGGCCGGTCGGCGCCCCACCTGGGGGCGGCGGCCGGCCCCTTTGTCCCTCTGGGGGCAAACCTGACGAGAGGAGCACGGATGACCAGCATCGTCCCCGCACTCGACACCAGATCGGCCGACGGATCGGCCCTCCAGGCGGTGCTCCTCGACATGGACGGCACTCTCGTCGACACCGAGGGCTTCTGGTGGGACGCCGAGGTCGAGGTCTTCGCCGAACTCGGCCACATGCTCGACGAGGAGCACCGCGAGGTGGTCGTCGGCGGCCCCATGACGCGCAGCGCGTCGTACCTCATCCAGGCCACGGGCGCGGAGATCACCCTGCCCGCGCTCTCCGACCTGCTCAATGCCCGCTTCGAGGAGCTGGTGGACCGCGGAGTGCCGCTGATGCCCGGCGCCGCACAGCTGCTCGCCGAGCTCGCCGCCCACCAGGTGCCGACCGCCCTGGTGTCCGCCTCGCACCGCCGCATCATCGACCGGGTGCTCAAGTCGATCGGCCCGGAGCACTTCGCGCTCACCGTGGCCGGCGACGAGCTGGAGCGGACGAAGCCGCACCCCGACCCGTATCTGGTGGCCGCGACCGGGCTGGGTGCCGACCCGGCGCGCTGCGCCGTGGTGGAGGACACGGCGACCGGGGTGGCGGCTGCCGAAGCGGCCGGCTGCGTCGTGGTGGCCGTACCGTCGGTGGTGCCGATCGAGCCCGCCGCCGGGCGCACGGTCGTCCGCTCGCTCGAGGAAGTCGACCTTTCCTTTCTCCGCGGCCTCATCACGGGAATGCACTGACGTGCACACAGCATGTGCTTCATGATTCCTGGGGCCACCCCAGCAGTAGTCAGGAACTCTGGGCACCGGATCGCTTATTTTCCGTAATCGAGGCAACGATCATTTTCCGCGCCACCTCAGCCACTTTTGAATGAGTGACGTTTCTCACGCCCCGCCCTCTCGACATGGCTCCCGCCGCCTGGTCCAGAGTGGTTCTCCTGCAGTGCGCAGCCACCCTTCTGTCCGGATTGATGGGTCGGTGCACGTATCGTTCCAACGTCCAGATGCTGGACAGCTGTCGGCCGTGATCCATGCGTTATATCGCCTCAACTTCGGGGTGTTCCGGCGCCTATGGCACCTCCTACTAATCTCATGGCGAAAGAATGTGCCGTAACCCGTGACCAGCGAGCCCTCTCGTCGGTATCGCCCCGGGAATGATCGCTGTGCAGGAGACCTCCGACGATGAATCGCAAGACCCTTGTGCTGCCGGCCCTGGCCGGCCTGCTGGCACCGCTGCTGGCCGCATGTGGGGCCTCGAAGGAGGAAACGGGCGGCAGCCCCATCGTCGTCGGCACCACGGACGAGTTCGTGGTCTCGAAGGACTACCCGGCGCCCTTCGACCCCGCCCTCGCCTACGAAGTCGGCTCGTGGAACGTCCTGCGCAACACCTTGCAGACGCTGATGGCGCTGCCCCGCTCCGGCGGCGAACCGGTGCCCGAAGCCGCGACCCGGTGCGGCTTCACCGACCGGCGGAACGAGTCGTACCGCTGCACGCTGCGCAGCGGGATGAAGTTCGCCAACGGGCACGCCCTCACGGCGGATGACGTGAAGTTCTCCATCGATCGCAGCCTGAAGATCAAGGACCCCGCCGGTCCGTCGTCCCTGCTGTCGGACATCGACACCGTCGAGGCCCCTTCGCAGAACGAGATCGTCTTCCACCTCAAGCGCCCGGACGCGACGTTCCCGCACAAGCTGGCCACCCCCGCCGCGGCCATCGTCGACAGCCAGGTCTACGACATAGGCCGGCTACGGCACGGCTTCGCGGTCGACGGCTCCGGCCCGTACTCCCTGAAGACCGAGGTGAAGAACGGTCGCGTCGTCAAAGCCGTCTTCACGAAGAACCCGCACTACGAGGGCGGGGTCAGGCTGAAGAACCCCAAGGTCGAGATGCGCCGTCTGCCCTCCGCGGAGGCCATGGAGGAGGCCCTGAAGAAGGGCGAGATCGACGTCATGGGGCGGTCCATGTCGCCCGAGCAGATCGGTCGGCTCGAGCGCACCGACGCCAAGGACATCGAACTGGTCCAGATGCCCGGGCAGGAGATCCGCTACCTCGCCTTCGACACCGACGACTCCACGGCGGGCGAGAAGGCCGTGCGCCAGGCCGTGGCGCAGGTGGTGGACCGCCAGGCGCTGGTCCGCGATGTGTACCAGCGCACCGCCGATCCGCTGTACTCGATCATTCCGGCCAGCGTCGGCTCGCACGTCAACTCCTTCTTCAACAAGTACGGCGAGCCCGATGTGACGGCAGCGCGCAAGACACTGAACGCAGCCAACATCAGCCTGCCGGTACGGCTCAACCTCACGTACACCACGGACCACTACGGTTCTGCCACTGCCAAGGAGTTCAAGACGCTCCAGGCACAGCTCAACCGGTCCGGTCTGTTCGATGTGTCGATCAAGGGGGTGCCGTGGAAGACCTTCCGTCCCGAGCAGTCCAAGCGCGCTTACGCGATTTACGGCATGGGCTGGTTCCCCGACTTCTCCGACGCCGACAACTTCATCGCGCCGTTCTTCGCCAAGGACAACTTCCTCAACACGCCCTACAACAACCAGACGATCCGCACCCAGCTGATCCCGCAGACCCGCCAGAAGGCCCAGCGCAGCGGGGCTTACAAGGGCTTCCAGCGGGCACAGGACATCGTTGCGGAGGACGTGCCCGTACTTCCCCTGTGGCAGGGCAAGCAGTACATCGCCGCCCGCGAGGACATCACGGGCGTGGAGTGGTCGCTCAACTCCTCGCATGTGCTGCAGCTCTGGGAGCTGGGCCGCTCGGCCGGCGACTGATCCACCGCAGCACGGTGAACCCGTCCGGCAACCCGGACGACAACAATCGCAACGCCTTCGAGAACACTGTGAGGAACACTCCCGTGCGGAAACGTCATCAGTGGCTGGCTGCCTCCCTCGGGGCCGGACTGGCTGCGGGCCTGCTCACCGGGTGCGGCTCGGATGACGCGGGTGCCGCAGGTACCGGACAGCCGGTGGTCATGGGAACGACGGACCGGGTTACGACCACCGACCCGGCATCCGGTTACGACCCGGCTTCCTGGCTGCTGTTCAACAACGTCTTCCAGTCGCTGATGAGCTTCCCGCGGGGCGGCACGACCCCGGAACCCGAGGCGGCCGAGCGCTGCGGCTTCGACGACAGTACGAGTCAGGTCTACACGTGCGTCCTCAGGAACGATCTGACCTTCACCAACGGCAACGAACTCACCTCCGAGGACGTGGCGTTCTCCTTCCGGCGGACCTTGAAGATCAACGACAAGAACGGTCCGGCGGTGATGCTCACGGGCATCAAGAGCATCCACACGCCGGACCAGAAGACGGTCGTCTTCCGCCTGAAGAACCCGGACGCGACCTTCCCCATGAAGATCGCCTCGGCCGCCGGTTCGATCGTGGACCACCGTGAGTACCCCGAGGACGCGCTGCGCACCGATGGCGAGGCCGTCGGCTCGGGTGTGTACCGGCTGGACTCCTTCGACCGCGGCACGGAGGCCACCTTCTCCGTCAACTCGGACTACAAGGGCCCGGCCAGGGTCCAGAACTCCGGCATGACGATGAAGTTCTTCCAGGGTGACCAGAAGGCGCTCAAGCAGGCCGTGCAGGACGGCACCGTCGATCTCGCCTACCGGGGGCTGGCGATGAAGGACATCGCGGACCTGGAGGCCGCAACCGGTGACCAGCAGGGCGTGGAGGTCGTCGAGGGCACCAGTGCCGAGGTCCAGCACCTGGTCTTCAACGTCAAGCACCCGATGGCCGGCAAGCCGGGCGTGCGCAGAGCCATCGCGTACCTCGTGGACCGCCAGGCACTGGTGCGCGATGCCTACGAGCGCACCGCCAAGCCGCTGTACTCGATCATTCCGGCCGGAATCACCGGTCACAACACGGCCTTCTTCGACACCTACGGCGACCACCCGCAGCGCGCCAAGGCGGCAGCGGCGCTCCGCTCGTCGGGCATCAAGGGCACGGTGAAGCTGACCCTGTGGACCACGCCCGCGCGCTACGCCACCGGCACCACGCCCGCGTTCGAGGCGCTCGCGCAGCAGCTGAACGCCAGTGGGCTGTTCGACGTCGAGGTGAAGACCGTCCCCCGCGCGGAGTACCAGAGGGGGATCGCGAAAGGGGAGTACGGCGTCTTCGTCAAGGAGTGGATCCCCGACTATCCCGACCCGGACAACTTCACCGCGCCGTTCTTCGGCGACGGCAATGTGCTGGGCAACAACTACTGGTCCAAGCGGATCATCGAGCAGCTGATGCCGACGACCGCGGCCGAACCCGACCGGGCGGCCGCCAACGCCAGCTTCCACGAGCTGCAGAACATCGTCGCGAACGAGGTGCCGGTGCTGCCGCTGTGGCAGGGCAAGCAGTACGCGGTGACCCGGGAGAACATCTCCGGCCTGGAGTGGACCCTCGACGCGTCGACGGTCTTCCGCTTCTGGGAGATCAGCAAGAGCTCCTAGGGCACAGGCGGATGAGCGGTCCTGCCCGGCCCGGGACCGATCGGCCCGGCGTGCTCACTGTGCGCCGGGCCGCACCAGTCCGCTCTCGTAGGCATAGACCGCGGCCTGGACCCGGTCGCGCAGCCCGAGCTTGGTCAGCACATGCCCGACGTGCGTCTTGACCGTCGTCTCGCTCACGAAGAGGTCGGCGGCGATCTCGGCGTTGGACAGGCCTCGAGCGACCAGCCGCAACACCTCGACCTCGCGCTCGGTCAGCGTGTCCAACGTGTCCGGCACCGGCTCCTCGCCGGACGGGAGTTTGCCCGCGTACTTGTCCAGCAGCCGCCGGGTGATGCTCGGCGCCAGCATCGCCTCGCCCGCCGCGACCACCCGGATCGCCTGGACGAGCTCGGCCGCGGGAGCGTCCTTGAGCAGAAAGCCGCTGGCCCCGGCCTTCAGCGCCTCCACCACGTATTCGTCGAGATCGAAGGTGGTGAGCACCAGGACCTTCGCCGGTCCGTCGCGGTCCGGTCCGGTGATCTGCCGGGTCGCTTCCACGCCGTCCATCCGGGGCATCCGGATGTCCATCAGCACCACATCGGGCTGGAGCGCCCGCACCTGGTCGAGGGCCTGCAACCCGTCGCCGGCCTCGCCGACGACGGCGATGTCCTGCTCTGCCTCGAGGATCATCCGGAAGCCGGTGCGCAGCAGTGGCTGGTCGTCGACCAGCAGGACGCGGATCGCCACAGGAGCTCCTTCGCTAGATCTGCCCCATTCTGCCCTGGGGGCGATCGGCGGAGTCGGCCGGGACCGTGGGCCGCGGAACGGTGGGCACGGGGGGCGCCCCGGCGGGTACGCGGCTGGTCTGCGGAACGGGCGACTCCTGGGGGAGGGGCACCGGCAGCGGGTAGGGAGGGGGAGTGCCGCCGAACTCCGGGCAGACGGCCTGGTGATCGCACCAGCCGCAGAGCTTGCTCCGGCGCGGGCGCCAGTCGCCCGTCTCCGTCGCACGCCGGATCGCCGCCCACAGCGCCTGCAGTTTCCGCTCCACGGCCCGCAGATCGTCCTCCGCCGGGTCGTACGTGAGCACATCCCCGCTGCCGAGGTACACGAGCTGGAGGCGGCGTGGCACGGCCCCGCGCAGCCGCCACAGCACCAGGGCGTAGAACTTCATCTGGAAGAGCGCGTCGGCGGCGTACTCGGGCCGGGGGGCCCTGCCGGTCTTGTAGTCGACGATGCGCACGTCGCCCGTGGGCGCCACGTCCACCCGGTCGATGATGCCGCGCAGCGTCAGCCCGGAGTCCAGCTCGGTCTCGACGAACAGCTCGCGCTCGGCGGGCTCCAGCCGCGTGGGGTCCTCGAGGGTGAACCACCGCTCGACGAGCTGCTCCGCCTCGCTGAGCCACCGCGCCAGCCGCATCTGGGCGGGCCCGGCACCGTCCTCGGGCTCCTCGCCGGGCGTGTCCCCGTCCTCGGCGAACAGCTCCGCGAGCCGGGGCCGCTCGGCCAGCAGTCGCTCCCACTGACCCGCGACCATGGACCGCGCCCGCGCGGCCGTACGCTCCACCGCCGGATCGTCGAAGAGCCGCTCCAGCACCGCGTGCACTAGCGTCCCACGGGTCGCGTCCTCGCTCGGCTTCTCCGGCAGCCGGTCGATCACCCGAAACCGATAGAGCAGCGGGCAGGTCACGAAGTCGCGTGCCCGCGAGGGCGACAGCGACGCCGGCGGCTCGCAGGCCGGCCCCTCGCCGTCGCGGCCCGCACCCGAGGAATCGGTGCTGTCGGGGCTTGCGGCCGCTTCGCCGCCGGTCATGTCGGTGCTGGCTTCCATGGCGTACGACCCTATGACCCGTCACTGACATCCGGCCGCATACCATCGACGGCAGAGCCCTCTGCCCGGCATGATCGTGGGATCGCACGAAGCGATCCGGGCGGAAGCGGGGGTCGACGCGAACGAGGGGACACCGTGGACGACAGCGGCGAGAGCGGGAGGCCGCAGGGGGAACGCCCCCAGGCTTCGGCAGGGGGAGGTGGCAAGGGGACCCCTCGTGAGACGGGTGGCGGTCTCCTGATGGGGCGTCTCTTCGGCGTTCCCGTCTACGTCGCCCCCAGCTGGTTCCTGGTCGCCGCGCTCATCACCTGGGTCTTCGGCGGGCAGCTGGACCGTGTCCTGCCCGATCTGGGCGCCGCGCGCTACCTCGTCTCGCTGTTCTTCGCGGTGGCCTTCTACGCCTCCGTACTCGTCCACGAGCTGGCCCACACGGTCGCCGCCCTCTCCTTCAAGCTGCCCGTCCGCCGCATCCAGCTGCAGTTCTTCGGCGGTGTCTCGGAGATCGAGAAGGAATCCGAGACACCGGGCCGGGAGTTCGTCCTCGCGTTCGTCGGACCGCTGCTCTCGCTGGTCCTGGGGGGAGTCTTCTATCTGGGCGTCCAGGCGGTCGAGCCGGGCACCGTTCCCGGTGTGCTGCTCGCCGGCCTGATGATCTCCAACCTCATCGTCGCCGCCTTCAACTTGCTGCCCGGGCTGCCCTTGGATGGCGGCCGGATGCTGCGTGCCGTGATCTGGAAGCTCAGCGGCAAGCCCATGACCGGCACGGTCGCCGCGGCCTGGACCGGTCGCGCGCTGGCCGTCGCCGTCCTGGTCGGGCTCCCGCTGCTCACCCACAGCGGCGCATTCGGCCGCTCGAGCGAGGACGTCGGCGGAGTCGACACGATCACGGACGCGTTGTTGGCCGCCATCCTGGCCGCGATCATCTGGACCGGCGCCGGGAACAGCCTGCGGATGGCCCGGCTCCGCGAGCACCTGCCCGAGCTCCGGGTCCGGGCGCTCACCCGCCGAGCCGTCCCCGTCGAATCCGACACCCCGCTGTCCGAGGCGCTGCGCCGGGCGAACGAGGCCGGAGCCCGCGCCCTGGTCGTCGTCGACGGCCAGGGGACGCCCACCGCGGTGGTCCGGGAGGCGGCCATCGTGGGCGTTCCGGAGCACCGCCGGCCCTGGGTCGCGGTGAGCAGCCTCGCCCAGGAGATCAAGCAGGGCATGCGGATCTCCGCCGAACTCTCCGGGGAGGAGCTCCTGGACACCCTGCGCGCCACCCCGGCCACCGAGTATCTGGTCGTCGAGGAGACGGGCGAGGTGTACGGCGTGCTCTCCACCGCCGACGTCGAACGCGCATTCGTCGCGGCCATGGCGCGGACGCCTTCCTAGAAGACGCCCTCCTGGAGGACGCCTTCCTGGCGGTCGCCTTCCCAGGGTGTGTCCAGTCCCGTCCGCGCGCCCGGGTA
The DNA here is from genome assembly GCF_052245555.1 of Streptomyces sp. KR80. NCBI lineage: Bacteria > Bacillati > Actinomycetota > Actinomycetes > Kitasatosporales > Streptomycetaceae > Streptomyces > Streptomyces sp. KR80. The sequence continues at coordinate 406,125 of NZ_JBQQCD010000002.1, read as the reverse complement.
CGCTGTTCACATGTCCGAACCGACCGGTGCCGCCCGCCGTCGCGGGCCCTTCCAGGTCGGGGATCAGGTGCAGCTCACCGACCCCAAGGGACGCCACTACACCTTCACGCTCGAGGCCGGGAAGAGCTTCCACACCCACAAGGGCGCCTTCCCGCACGACGAGCTGATCGGTGCCCCCGAGGGCAGCGTCGTCCGCACCACGGGGAACGTCGCCTACCTCGCGCTGCGCCCCCTGCTCCCCGACTACGTCCTGTCCATGCCGCGCGGCGCCGCCGTCGTCTACCCCAAGGACGCGGGGCAGATCCTGGCGATGGCCGACATCTTCCCCGGCGCGCGCGTCGTCGAGGCGGGCGTCGGGTCCGGCTCGCTCAGCACCTTCCTGCTGCGTGCCGTCGGCGACCAGGGCATGGTGCACTCCTACGAGCGCCGGGCCGACTTCGCCGAGATCGCCGCGGAGAACGTCCGCCGCTACTTCGGCGCCGACCACCCCGCGTGGCAGCTCACCGTCGGCGACCTGCAGGACAACCTCTCCGACACCGACGTCGACCGCGTCATCCTGGACATGCTGGCCCCCTGGGAGTGCCTGGACGCCGTGTCCAAGGCCCTCGTCCCAGGCGGCATCCTGTGCGCGTACGTGGCGACCACCACCCAGCTCGCCCGGACCGTCGAGGAGATCCGCGAGCACGGCACCTTCAACGAGCCGACGGCGTGGGAGACCATGGTCCGCACCTGGCACGTCGAGGGCCTGGCCGTGCGCCCCGATCACCGAATGGTCGGCCACACCGGCTTCCTGCTCACCGCGCGTCGTCTCGCGGACGGCGTGGAGCCTCCGCTGCGCCGCCGCCGGCCGGCCAAGGGCGCCTACGGCGAGGACTACACAGGGCCGGGCGGGCGGGAGCAAAAGGCGCCGGGCGGGCGGGAGCAAAAGGCGCCGGGCGGGCGGGAGCAAAAGGCGCCGGCCGCGCGTGAGGAGCGGAAAGCCGGCCCCGGCCCCGACGGCGCCTGACGGCGCGTCCTGTCCCCAACACCCAGGCGCCGCCGCCGACTTCCTGCCGGGAAATCGGCGGCGGCGTGGCGTCCGAGCCGGCCGGACGGGTCGCGCCGGGGGCGGGAGGTCGTTTCCGGTCCGATGTGAGATGTGGCACGATTGCGGCCACCCCGTCGGCTCCGCTCTCACAGGAGACACCCAGCGTGCAGCCCTCGCCAGGCTCTGTGTCCTTCCCGTCGCCTCAGCCGGACCTCCCCCACACCCGCGCCCGTCCGGTGCACTGGATCGCCACCGCGACGGCACTCGCCGCCGTGCTGGGCGTCTCGGCCCTCGTCCAGCCGTCCGGCGCCATCGCGACGCCTCCGCCGGCCAGGCAGGGCACCCCGGCACCGAGTGCGTCCGCACCGGTCGGCGCACCGGATCCGAAGAAGGCGGTGTATCCGGTCGACTGCGGACCGGAGAAGCCGGAGGTCATCGACCGGGGATCGGGCGACCTGGACGGCGACGGACGGCAGGAGACGGTGGCCGTCGTGCGGTGCGCGACCGGCTTCGGCACCCCGCCGAGCGGCATCTACGTCCTGACCCACCCCGCCACCGCGAACGGAGCCCCGCGGGTCGCGGAGACCTTCCTCGACCCGAAGGAAGGGCTGAGCGTCACGGACTTCGCGGTGCGCGGCCGTACGGTCTCCGCGACGCTGCTGGGCTACTCCTCCAAGAACGTGCCGCGCTGCTGCCCGGACAAGCAGCGGAAGGTCAAGTGGCGCTGGCGGGACGGAAAGTTCGCGCTGATCGCGCTCCCCGTCGCGGGGAGTGTGTGATCCGTCACTCTGCGTCGGGGCCGTAGACCTCGACCCTGTCCGAAACGCGACGTACATGGATGCACTCGCCAGGGCACTCCTTGGCCGAGTCCACCACGTCCCGGAGGAGCGGCAGGGGGACGGGCGTTGTGGCTCCCGGCTCGGTCAGCAGGTCGGCCTCGACCCCTTCCGCAGCAGGTCCCTTCACATACGCGAGCCCGTCGATGTCGAGCTCGAAGACTTCCGGGGCGTACTGCGCGCAGATCCCGTCGCCGGTGCAGAGGTCCTGATCGATCCACACCTCGAGCGGGTCGTTCTGCGTGGTCATCTCGCCTGCCGTTCCTGCGTACGGGAATCAATTGGAGCCAGCCCTGACGGGTGTTGACCGTCTCGACGATACAACCGGTCGCTTTCCGATGTTGTTGGGTGGGTATTCCCCTGGCGTAAGGGAGTGCGCAAGGGTGAAGATCGGACACACCCCCGACCGTCTTTGTGATCTAGGGGTTTCAACCGACACCGGCCCAGGTAGGGTCAGGAAGCGTCCAGCTCCCCTTGGAGGAGGTGAGGACCGTGGCAGCCCACGACGACGACATCAACCGCGGCATCCGGCCCGGACGTGGTCCAGAGGACCCGGCGGGACAGGTTGCCTATCTCGAGCAGGAGATCGCCGTCCTGCGACGCAAGCTCGCCGACTCTCCGCGTCACACGAGGATTCTCGAAGAGCGGATCGTCGAGTTGCAGACCAATCTGGCCGGCGTCTCCGCACAGAACGAGCGGCTCGCGAACACGCTCCGTGAGGCCCGCGACCAGATCGTGGCCCTCAAGGAGGAAGTCGACCGGCTCGCGCAGCCTCCGGCCGGTTTCGGGGTCTTCCTGCAGGCGAACGACGACGGCACGGCGGACATCTTCACCGGTGGCCGGAAGCTCCGGGTGAACGTCAGCCCCAGCGTCGAGCTCGACGAGCTCCAGCGTGGCCAGGAGGTCATGCTCAACGAGGCGCTCAACGTGGTCGAGGCCATGGAGTTCGAGCGGGCCGGGGACATTGTCACCCTCAAGGAGATCCTGGAGGACGGCGAGCGCGCCCTGGTGCTGGGGCACACCGACGAGGAGAGGGTGGTGCGGCTCGCGGAGCCGCTGCTGGACGCCACTATCCGGCCCGGTGACGCCCTGCTGCTCGAGCCCCGGTCGGGCTACGTCTACGAGGTCGTGCCGAAGAGCGAGGTCGAGGAGCTCGTCCTCGAAGAGGTCCCGGACATCGACTACAGCCGGATCGGCGGTCTGGGCAACCAGATCGAGCTGATCCGGGACGCCGTCGAGCTCCCGTACCTCTACCCCGACCTCTTCAAGGAGCACGAACTGCGGCCGCCGAAGGGCGTGCTGCTGTACGGGCCGCCCGGCTGCGGCAAGACTCTCATCGCCAAGGCTGTCGCCAACTCCCTTGCCAAGAAGGTCGCCGAGGTGACCGGCCGGCCCGCGGGGAAGAGCTACTTCCTCAACATCAAGGGCCCCGAGCTGCTCAACAAGTACGTGGGCGAGACCGAGCGGCACATCCGTCTCGTCTTCCAGCGCGCCCGCGAGAAGGCGAGCGAGGGCACCCCCGTCATCGTCTTCTTCGACGAGATGGAGTCGCTGTTCCGCACGCGCGGATCCGGGGTCAGCTCGGACGTGGAGAACACCATCGTCCCGCAGCTGCTCGCCGAGATCGACGGTGTGGAGGGCCTGGAGAACGTCATCGTCATCGGCGCCTCGAACCGCGAGGACATGATCGACCCGGCGATCCTGCGACCCGGCCGTCTCGACGTCAAGATCAAGATCGAGCGTCCGGACGCGGAGGCCGCGAAGGACATCTTCGGGAAGTACCTGGTCCCGTCCTTGCCGCTGCACGCCGACGACGTGGCGGAGCACAAGGGCTCCAAGGAAGCCGCGGTCGAGGGCATGATCCAGTCGGTCGTGGAGCAGATGTACGCGGAATCCGAGGAGAACCGCTTCCTCGAGGTCACGTACGCCAACGGCGACAAGGAAGTCCTGTACTTCAAGGACTTCAACTCGGGCGCGATGATCCAGAACATCGTGGACCGGGCGAAGAAGATGGCGATCAAGGCCTTCCTCGATCACAACCAGAAGGGTCTGCGTGTCTCCCATCTGCTCGCCGCCTGCGTGGACGAGTTCAAGGAGAACGAGGACCTGCCCAACACCACCAACCCGGACGACTGGGCCCGGATCTCCGGAAAGAAGGGCGAGCGGATCGTCTTCATCCGCACTCTCGTCACCGGAAAGCAGGGCGCGGACACCGGCCGGTCCATCGACACCGTCGCGAACACCGGCCAGTACCTGTAAACGGCAGTCCGGCTGCGGGCGCCCGGTGCGGGCTCCCGCAGCCGGGTGCTTTCCGGGGTCGCGGGTCGTCCGACGGGGTCCGAGAATGACCAGAATGATCTCCCCACCGCCGCGAAGGCGTTCTAGGCTCATCGGTACCGCCGTGTCGCGCAGTGTGGGGACGGGCACCGCGCACGCAACGAAGACGCAGCGGTACTTGAGCGCCCACCCCATCCGGGGGCGGCGCCGGGCAAGGAGGGCCGCATGACCGTACGGCGAGTAATGGGCATCGAGACGGAGTACGGCATCTCCGTCCCCGGCCACCCGAACGCCAATGCCATGCTCACCTCATCCCAGATCGTCAACGCCTACGCGGCGGCGATGCACCGGGCGCGCCGTGCACGGTGGGACTTCGAGGAGGAGAACCCGCTGCGGGACGCCCGTGGCTTCGACCTCGCCCGCGAGTCGGCGGACGCCAGCCAGCTGACCGACGAGGACATCGGCCTGGCCAACGTCATCCTCACCAATGGCGCACGGCTCTACGTGGACCACGCGCACCCCGAGTACAGCGCCCCCGAGGTGACCAATCCGCGTGACGCGGTGCTCTGGGACAAGGCGGGCGAGCGGATCATGGCCGAGGCCGCCGAGCGTGCCGCCCAGCTCCCCGGCGCCCAGCCCATCCACCTCTACAAGAACAACACCGACAACAAGGGCGCCTCCTACGGCACGCACGAGAACTACCTGATGAAGCGGGAGACGCCGTTCTCCGACATCGTGCGCCACCTCACCCCGTTCTTCGTGTCCCGCCAGGTGGTCACGGGCGCGGGCCGGGTCGGCATCGGCCAGGACGGGCACGAGCACGGTTTCCAGATCAGCCAGCGAGCGGACTACTTCGAGGTCGAGGTGGGCCTGGAGACCACCCTCAAGCGGCCCATCATCAACACCCGGGACGAGCCGCACGCGGACGCGGAGAAGTACCGCCGGCTGCACGTGATCATCGGCGACGCGAATCTGTCGGAGATCTCGACGTATCTGAAGCTCGGCACCACGGCTCTGGTGCTGTCCATGATCGAGGACGGCTTCATCGCCGTCGATCTGGCCGTCGACCAGCCCGTACGCACCCTGCACCAGGTCTCGCACGATCCGACGCTCGCCCGTCTGGTCACGCTGCGCAGCGGCCGGACACTCACCGCCGTGCAGCTTCAAATGGAGTACTTCGAGCTCGCCCGGAAGTATGTGGAGGATCGGTTCGGCGCGGACGCGGACGAGCAGACCAAGGACGTCCTGGCCCGCTGGGAGGACGTGCTGAACCGGCTGGAACGCGATCCGATGAGCCTCGCCGGCGAGCTGGACTGGGTCGCCAAGCGGGAGCTGCTGGAGGGCTACCGGCGCCGGGACGGCCTCGGCTGGGACGCCGCCCGGCTGCATCTGGTGGACCTGCAGTACGCCGACGTACGGCCCGAGAAGGGGCTGTACAACCGTCTGGTGAGCCGCGGGAGGATGCAGCGGCTGGTGGACGAGGATGCGGTTCACCGAGCCCGTACGAAGCCGCCGGAGGACACCAGGGCCTACTTCCGCGGTCGCTGCCTGGAGCAGTACGCGGACGACGTGGCCGCCGCCTCCTGGGACTCGGTGATCTTCGATCTCCCGGGTCGTGACTCACTGCAACGGGTACCCACGTTGGAGCCACTGCGCGGCACCCGCAACCACGTCAAGGAGCTGCTGGACCGCTGCCGCACGGCGGAGGACCTGGTCCGCGTGCTGTCCGGGGGCTGAGCCGCGGCTGAAAAGGCGCTGATCCGGGAATCATCGGGGTGGCTCCCGAACGTTGAGCCAAGTGCGGGGCCGATGTCGGACCCGGCTTGTAGGGTCTGATCTTGTACGACGAAACGAGCGGGGTGAGGGACATGGCGACCAAGGACAGCGGCGGCGGGCAGCAGAGGGCTTCGCGCACCACCGAGGAGGTCGAGGAGACCGCGCAGGATGCGCAGGTCTCCGAGGACCTCAAGGAACGGCAGGAGAAGCTCTCGGACGATGTGGACTCCGTCCTGGACGAGATCGACGACGTCCTCGAGGAGAATGCCGAGGACTTCGTGCGTTCTTTCGTACAGAAGGGCGGTCAGTAGCAGCCTGCCCTGTCCGTCCCGCGTCCTCACGACAAGGGGACGCGGGACGGATGACTTTCCCGGTGCCGGGTAAGGTCCGTGCAGATTCAAGATCTCGTGGAAGGAAACGTGTGGAAGCCAACACTCGCAGCACAGGGCGTCTGCCGGCTGCCTTCCTGACGCCCGGTTCCTCGTCGTTCATGGACTTCCTGTCCGAGCACTCCCCGGAGCTGCTCCCGGGGAACCGCCACCTGCCGCCGGTGCAGGGTGCCATTGAGGCGCCGCACGGCACGACGATCGTCGCGGCGACGTTCCCCGGTGGCGTGGTGCTGGGAGGCGACCGCCGCGCGACGATGGGCAACATCATCGCTCAGCGGGACATCGAGAAGGTCTTCCCGGCCGACGAGTACTCGGCGGTGGGCATCGCCGGTACGGCGGGTCTCGCCGTGGAGATGGTCAAGCTCTTCCAACTGGAGCTCGAGCACTTCGAGAAGGTCGAAGGTGCCCAACTCTCCCTGGAGGGCAAGGCGAACCGGCTTTCCACCATGATCCGTAGCAACCTCGGCATGGCGCTGCAGGGGCTCGCGGTCGTCCCGCTCTTCGCCGGCTGGGACGTCGACCGTGGGAAGGGCCGGATCTTCTCCTACGACGTCACGGGCGGGCGCTCGGAGGAGCGGGGCTTCGCGGCCACCGGCTCGGGCGCGCTCTTCGCCCGGGGGGCGCTCAAGAAGCTCTACCGCGAGGACCTCACCGAACAGCAGGCACTCACCCTGATCGTCCAGGCCCTGTACGACGCGGCCGACGATGACTCGGCGACCGGCGGCCCCGACATGGCGCGCCGGATCTATCCGATCGCCACGGCCATCACCGAGGAGGGCTTCCGGAAGCTGTCGGAGGCCGAGGCCTCCGAGATCGCCCGGTCCATTCACGAGCGGCGGCTCGAGGAGCCGGACGGCCCCCGGGCTGCGCTGCTCTGACCGAGACGAGACAGTCACTGACAGAAAGGGACGGATAGCCGGTGTCGACGCCGTTCTATGTCTCACCCCAGCAGGCCATGGCGGACCGGGCCGAGTACGCCCGCAAGGGCATCGCGCGCGGCCGCAGCGTCGTCGTGCTGCAGTACACCGACGGCATCGTCTTCGTCGCCGAGAACCCGTCCCGTGCGCTGCACAAGGTCAGCGAGATCTACGACCGGATCGCCTTCGCGGCGGTCGGCAAGTACAACGAGTTCGAGAACCTGCGCATCGGTGGTGTGCGCTACTCCGACCTGCGGGGTTACACCTACGACCGCGCCGATGTGACCGCCCGCGGCCTGGCCAACGTCTATGCGCAGACGCTGGGCACCATCTTCTCCAGCGTCGGTGAGAAGCCGTACGAGGTGGAGCTGATCGTCGCCGAGGCCGGCGACGGCCCCGAGGACGACCAGATCTACCGGCTGCCGCATGACGGCTCCATCGTCGACGAGCACGGCTCGGTCGCGGTCGGCGGTAACTCCGACCAGATCAGCAGCTTCCTCGATCAGCGGCACCGCGACGGGATGACCCTGGCGGAGGCGCTCAAGCTGGCCGTCGAGTCCCTGACCCGGGACAGCAACGGCAGCGAGCGCACGCTGACGGCCGAGCAGCTGGAGGTGGCGGTCCTGGATCGCACTCGGCCGCAGAAGCGGAAGTTCAAGCGGGTGCTGGGCCGCCAGCTGTCCCGCCTGCTGGAGCCGGAGAGTTCGTCGGACTCGGCGGCCACGGACACCTCGGAGACCTCTGACGACGACACCGGTTCGGACTCCGGTTCCGGCGCCTCGTCGGAGGAGTAGTCCGGTCCTTCCCCGTATCGCTTACGCGTCCCGGTCGGCATCCATCGCCGACCGGGGCGTGCGGCGCGTGGCCGGTGTCGCCCGTCGGCGGGCTCAGTCCGCGGAACGAGCCTGACGACGGGGCGGGGCCGTCGAGCCCCGGATCATGAGCTCCACCGGGACGGCCCGGCTCTCGGCGGGACGCCCGTCGAGCACGGCCAGCAGCGCCGCCATGCCGCGTTCCCCCACCTGTTCCGCCGGAAGGTGCACAGTGGTCAGCTCCGGCTCCACCGCCCTCGCCAGGGCGAGGTCGTCGAACCCGGTCACCGACACGTCCTCCGGGACGCGCAGTCCCAGCCGCCGTACCGCCTTGCAGGCCCCCGCCGCCAGGATGTCGTCGTCGCAGATCAGCGCCGTGGGTCTGGCCCCTGGGCGGGACAGTGCCCGCTCCGCACGGCGCCGAGCCTCGTCCACGTCGAGCGCGGAGGGCTCGGTGTGGAGCACCGCGTGCGGGACGGCTGCCAGCTCCTCGGCCAGCGCGCGGGCGCGTACCCGGAAGGTCCAGGAGTCCACTGCGGACGCGAGGTGGGTGAAGTGGCGGTGACCCAGCGACAGCAGGTGGCGCGTGACGCGCCGCATGCCCTCGGCGATGTCGAGATTCACCGTCGCCGCGGCTTCGGTGTCGGCCGGATCGCTGTCCAGCATCACCAGTGGCAACCCCCCGCCGCCCCGTACGTCCGCCAGCGCGTCGGCCGCCATCGACGAGGCGATCACGCCGTCGAGGGCGGCACGGGCGGAGTCGAAGGGGTCGCGCGCCGGCCCCACGCCCTCGGGGGACGGATAGAGCACCACTCCGAAGCCGTTCTCGGCGGCGACCCGGGCCGCGCCGGTGTAGACCCGGGCGAAGAACTCGTTGGTGAGGGCGGGGACCACGAGCAGGGCGGTACGGGTCCGTCCCAGCCGGAGATTGCGGGCGGCGAGATTGGGCCGGTAACCGAGCTCCCGGGCGGCCGAGCGCACCGTATCGGCTGTCCGCTCCGAGACCCGGCCCCGCCACTTCTCGCCGAGCACGAGCGACACTGTGGCCTGCGAGACCCCCGCCGAGCGGGCGACGTCCCGGCTCGTCACCCGGGTGCCCGCCGGGCCGGGCGGGACGACGTCCCCGCCTGCGGCGCCCGTGCCCGGCCGTCGCGGTCCGCCCCCGGCCCGTGCCGCGCCGCCATGGTCCGTGGCGCCGCCCGCCGCCGTGCGGCGCGTGGCGCGCGCATCAGCCGGCTGCGGGGCGGGATGCCCCTCGCGCCTCGCGGGGTCACCGGGCTGTTGCGGCGCGCCGCCGGCCCGTGCCGCGCCGCCATGGTCCGTGGCGCCGCCCGCCGCCGTGCGGCGTGCGACGTCGGCCGCCCCCGGGGAGGGGTGCTCCGCCGGCCCTGCTCTGTCGCCGGGCCGCCCCGCCCCGGAGCTGTGGGCGCCCCTCGACGCTGCGGGGCCGGTGCCGGGTTCGCCCCCGTGGCCTGCCTTACCGCCGTGTCGCGCGGCTTCCGCCGCGGCGTCGGCGCGGGGTGTCGCCCGCCTGTGGGGCGTACGGGGGGACGCGGCCTCGCTGCCGCCGGTGCCGGCGGGCTGGTGCGCGGAACGGCCCGGAGACGCCGGGCTGTCCGGATCCGGTCCGGCAGCCGAGCCGGTGGCCGCCGCCGGGTATGGGGTCTCGCCGCGGCCCGGGCCGTCGGCGGCTTCCCCGGCCGTGCCGCCGGGGGGCGTCCGCCGCGGGGCGACGGGGTTGTTGGCGCGCCTCACGTGTTCCTCCGCCATCGGTGATCGTGATGCCCAACCGCAGGTATACCGGTGGACTCGCGGATCCCCGTCATGGTACGTATGACGCCACCAGTTATACGTAAAACTCGACCTGAAGTGAAGGGGCAGCCGATGGCCGCGCACTACGCGGAGTTGCTACGGACGCGGCACGCGGCGCGGTTGCTGGCCGGGACCCTGGTAGGGCGGCTGCCGAACATCACCGGACACGTCGCCATCGTGCTCTTCACCCGCGCCGAAGGCGGCAGCTACACCCTCGCCGGCGTCCTGACGGCCGTCTACGGACTGGCGAACGCAGCCGGCCAGCCGCTGCTCGGCCGGGCCGTGGACCTCCATGGCCAGCCGCGGGTGATGTTCCCCGCCGCACTGCTCTCCGCGCTCGGCATGGCGCTGCTGGCGGCCGTCGGACTCGAGCCGCTGCCGGTCGCGTACGCCGCCGTGCTGGTGGCCGGCTTGTTCACGCCGCCGCTCGAAGGCGGCCTGCGGGCCCTGTGGCCGAGCGTCCTGGGGCGCGAGGACCGGGTGCACGCCGCGTACGCGCTGGACGCCGTGTCGCAGGAGGTGATGTTCACGCTCGGCCCCCTGCTCGTCACGCTGCTCGTGGCCGTCTGGTCCGAGGCCGCCGCCCTGCTGATCATCAACGCGGTCGGGGTCCTGGGCGCGCTGTCCGTGGTCGTCTCCCGGCCTTCCCGGGGCTGGCGTTCCGCGCCGCGGGAGTCGCACTGGCTCGGCGCGCTCCGCTCGTCCGGGCTCCTGGCGCTGCTCGGCTCGTTCTTCTTCGTCGGGGTCGCCCTCGGCTCGATCACGGTCGCCGCTGTCGCCTACGCCGACGGCCACGGCGGTGACACGGTGTACGGCGTACTGATGGCGGCTCTCGGCTTCGGCGCACTGATCGGCGGGGTGATGTACGGGGCGCGGCACTGGCCCGGTTCCCCCGAGCAGCAGCTGCGGGTACTCGTGGGCCTGCTGGCACTCGGCTATCTGCCCCTCACTCTGGTGCCGGCCGTCCCCGCCATGACGGTCCTTGCAGTGGTGTCCGGTGTCTTCCTCGCCCCGGCCGTCGCCTGTGCCTTCATCGTGGTCGACCGGCACGCGCCGAGCGGCACCGTCACCGAGGCGTTCTCCTGGATCGTCACCACGTTCACCGTCGGGGCCTCGGTCGGAACGGCGGCCGCCGGCCCCGCCCTCGAGCTCCGTGGCGCACCCGCCGGCTACGCCGTCGCCGGGGCCGGTGGGCTCACCGCGCTGCTGGTGCTCCTCGCCACCCGGCGCGTCCTCGCAGTTCCCAGGCGTACGAGGGATGGTGAGGCGACGGCAGAAAATGATCGAAACGGTGCCCCCGAACCCGGTTTCAGCGCAGGCCATCAGGCGTAATGTTCAGGCATGGACCGCCGCATCTTCGGGTTGGAGAACGAGTACGGCGTCACGTGCACGTTCAGGGGACAGCGTCGGCTGTCGCCTGACGAAGTGGCGCGGTACCTCTTCCGCCGTGTCGTCTCCTGGGGCCGCAGCAGCAATGTGTTTCTGCGCAACGGCGCCCGCCTCTATCTCGACGTGGGCTCACACCCGGAATACGCAACGCCCGAGTGCGACAACGTGATCGAGCTGGTCACCCACGACAAGGCGGGCGAGCGCATCCTCGAAGGCCTGCTCGTCGACGCCGAACGCCGCCTGCACGAGGAGGGAATCGCGGGCGACGTCTATCTCTTCAAGAACAACACCGACTCGGCGGGCAATTCGTACGGCTGCCACGAGAACTACCTCGTGGCGCGGCACGGCGAGTTCTCCCGGCTCGCGGACATCCTCATCCCGTTCCTGGTCACCCGGCAGCTGCTGTGCGGTGCGGGCAAGGTGCTGCAGACTCCGCGCGGCGCCGTCTACTGCGTCAGTCAGCGCGCCGAGCACATCTGGGAGGGCGTCAGCTCCGCGACCACCCGTTCCCGGCCCATCATCAACACCCGTGACGAACCGCACGCCGACGCCGAGCGCTACCGCCGACTGCACGTCATCGTCGGCGACTCCAACATGTCCGAGACGACCATGCTGCTCAAGGTCGGTGCCACCGACCTCGTTCTGCGCATGATCGAGGCGGGCACCGTCATGCGCGACCTCACCCTGGAGAACCCGATCCGGGCCATCCGCGAGGTCAGCCATGACATCACCGGGCAGCGGAAGGTGCGCCTCGCCAGCGGGCGTGAGGCCTCGGCCCTCGAGGTGCAGCAGGAGTACTACGAGAAGGCCGTGGACTTCTGCGAGCGGCGCGGCATCGTCACGGGCACCGTCGAGCGGGTGCTCGAGCTCTGGGGGCGCACGCTCGACGCCATCCGCACCCAGGAGCTCGACCGGATCGGCACCGAGATCGACTGGGTGATGAAGTACAAGCTGCTCGAGCGGTACCGCGCCAAGAACAACATCACCATGTCGCACCCGCGGGTCGCCCAGATAGACCTCGCGTACCACGACATCCACCGTCGGCGCGGGCTCTACTACCTGCTGGAGAAGCGCGGCCAAGCCGCCCGGGTCTGCAACGACTTGAAGATCTTCGAGGGCAAGTCGGTGCCGCCGCAGACCACCCGGGCCCGGCTCCGCGGCGACTTCATCCGCCGCGCGCAGGAACAGCGCCGCGACTTCACCGTCGACTGGGTGCACCTCAAGCTCAACGATCAGGCGCAGCGCACCGTGCTGTGCAAAGACCCCTTCCGGTCGGTCGACGATCGCGTGGAGAAGCTGATCGCCGGGATGTGACCGGGATGTGGCGCAGACAGCGATGCGCGCCGGAGCCCTGGCTCCGGCGCGCATCGCTGTCACCCGGCTGTGTCGTGCACCGTGGCCCATGCGGCTCAAGGTCGTAGAGTGGCGGGACTGCCCACAGACCTCACGAGCCCGAGTTGGACTGATGCTGAATTTCCTCGGGGGACTCCCCCCACACCCCCGTTCGTACACCAAGACCACCCGCCGCCTCGCCGCGGCGCTGGCCGTACCCGTTCTACTGATCACCGCCGCGTGTGGATCCGATGACGGTGGCTCGTCGGATGCCGCGGTCGTCACGGTGGAGGGCAAGGCCGGCGCGAAGCCCGAGATCTCGGTGCCGAAAGATGCCAAGGCGCCCGACAAGCTCGTGGTGAAGACGGTCACGGCGGGCAAGGGCGCCGAGGTGAAGAAGGGCGACCTGGTGCGCTTCGACTTCGCCGGGGAGACCATGAAGGGCGGGCAGAACCTCGGCAGCACCTGGGAGAAGCGGCCCGGCACCGACCCGAAGGCGCCCCGGACCCAGGTGGTCCATGAGTTGGGGCAGCCGAACCAGGCCCTGCCGGCCAAGGTGCTCGACTCCCTCGTTGGTCAGAAGGTCGGCAGCCGCGTCGAGGTCGAGGGCACCGCCAAGGCCGTACTCGGTGAGCAGCTGAACCCTCAGGCGGGTGTCAAGCCAGACGACGGCCTGGTGTGGGTCATCGACATCGCCGGGGCCGCGGCGGTGGACAAGAAGGCCGAGGCCAAGGGCGAACAGGCCGCCACGAAGGCCGGGCTGCCCACGGTCGAGGCCAAGTCGCAGAAGGCCGCAGTGATCACCGTCCCCAAGGGCGAGAAGGCCCCCAAGGACCTCCAGCAGCAGGTCCTGATCAAGGGCAAGGGACCCAAGGTGAAGGCCGGTGACGGCCTGATCGCCCAGTACACGGGCGTGAAGTGGGAGGACGGAAAGAAGTTCGACTCCTCCTGGGATCACGGCGGCGCCACCGCGTTCCAAATCGGCACCGGGTCCGTGGTCAAGGGCTGGGACCAGGCGCTCGTCGGCAAGAACATCGGCGACCGCGTGCTGCTGGTCATCCCGCCGGCGCTGGGCTACGGCGGCACACCGCAGCACGAGCTCGGCAAGAACACCCTCGTCTTCTCGGTCGACATCCTCGGCACGGTGTGAGGTTCGTGATCGTCTTCTGCAAGACTGGCACCGTTTCCGACTGGATCCGTCTCTAGGAGCACCGCAGTGAGCATCGAGAAGCCCGAGATCGACTTCCCGGGCGGCGAGCCCCCGGCCGATCTCGAGATCGAGGACATCTGGGAGGGTGACGGTCCGGTCGCCAAGGCCGGCGACACGGTCTCCGTGCACTACGTGGGCGTGGCCTTCAGCAGCGGCGAGGAGTTCGACGCCAGCTGGAACCGCGGCACCCCGCTCCGCTTCCAGCTCGGCGTCGGCCAGGTCATCCCCGGATGGGACCGGGGTGTGCAGGGCATGAAGGTCGGCGGGCGCCGCCAGCTGACCATCCCGCCGCACCTCGCCTACGGCGACAAGGGTGCCGGCGGCCGGATCAAGCCCGGCGAGACGCTGATCTTCGTCTGCGACCTCGTCTCGGTCTGACGCCCCGACTGCCCACACGCATGCCGGTATCGGCGGCCCGAGGCTTCCGGCTTCGCTTTGGTCGCCGGTCCCGGGACCGGTACGGTCGTCGGTGCGGAAGGACAACGAGAAAGGGCGTCGATGGCCATTGCCAAGGCCGAGCGGCTGATGAACCTGGCGCTGTGCCTGCTCGGGACCCGACGACCGCTCAGCAAGCGCGAACTGCGCGCCTCCATCGAGGCCTACGTGGAGACCTTCGGGCCGGGGAACGCCGCGGCCGCGAACGACGACGCCTTCAACCGCATGTTCGAGCGCGACAAGGACGACCTCCGCGAACTCGGCCTGGTCATCGAGACGGTCGAGAACCTGGACGGCGACACCGGCTATCTCGCCCGCCGCGACAGCAACCGCCTCCCGCCCGTGGCTCTCGACGCCGAAGAGGCCGCCGCCCTCGGCCTCGCCGCCAAGGTCTGGCAGCAGGCCCGGCTCGCCGGAGCCGCCAGCGGCGCCCTGCAGAAGCTGCGCGCCGCCGGCATGCCGCTCGCCGACGACCCGTACCAGGAGGGGCACAGCGCCCTGGAGCCGCGGATCCCCGTTCACGAGAGCGCCTTCGAGCCGTTGATGCTCGCCTGCCGCGACCGGCGCCCCGTCGTCTTCGACTACCGCAAAGCCAGCGCCGCCCGCCCCGAGCCCCGCCATGTCGAACCCTGGACGCTCGAGTGCTGGCGCGGCCACTGGTACCTCGCGGGATGGGACCGCGACCGGCAGGCCGAGCGGGTCTTCCGGCTCTCCCGGATCACCGGGCGGGTGCGTTCCCGGGCCACCGCCTTCACCGCCCCCGTCCCCGACCACGTCACGGTCCGGGAGACCGTCGAGAGCTGGGCGGGGGAGACCGCGACCGGGACCGCCCGTATCCGGCTGCGGGCCGGGGCCGGCTACCCGCTGCGGGCCAGGGCGATGAGCACCCGCGCGGCCGGGGCCGGCTGGGACGAGCTGGAGATCCCGTACGGGCACGGACTCGACGCCTGGCTGGTGGAGTTCGGCCCCGATGTGGTCGTACTGGAGCCGACGGAGCTGCGGGCCGACGTCCTGGACCGGCTGCGCGCCGTGGCCAAGGGCTGAGAGGACCAACGACCTCATGGCTTCCAACGCGATCGACCAGACCCGCCGGATGCTCTCGCTGGTCACCTATCTTCGCGAGCGCCCCGGGGCCCGCGTCGCGGACGTCGCCCGCGCCTTCGGCATCAGCGAGGACGAGCTGATCGCCGATCTCGAAGTGCTCCCGATGTGCGGCACCAGCTTCCGCGGCGGCGACCTCCTCGACATCGACACGGACGGCGACCGCATCTGGTGGCACAACCCGGACGCCGTCGGCAGCAGTACGGGCGAGCCGCTGCGACTGGCCGCTGACGAGTCCACCGCCCTGCTGGTGGCGGCCCGTGCCGTCGCCACCCTCCCGGGTCTGCGGGAGAGCGACGGTCAGGCGCTGCTGCGGGCCACCGCCAAGCTCGAGGCGGCGGCGGGCGAGGCCGCGGGCGCGAGCTCGCGGCTCTCGGTGACCTTCGAGTCCGAGGGCGGCGTCTTCGCCGACGTCGACCGCGCCATCTCGGAACGGCGGCGGCTGTGGCTGCGTTACTACTCCCCGGCGCGGGACGAGCTCACCGAGCGTGAGGTCGACCCGATCCGTCTCTTCGCCGTCGGCCATACGTACGTCGAGGCCTGGTGCCGGCTGTCCGAGGCCCGGCGCACCTTCCGGCTCGACCGGGTCGCCGAGATCAAGTTGCTCGACGAGCCGGCCGATCCGCCGCCGGTCGAGCTGCGCGATCTGTCCGAGGGGCTGGTCCATCCCGCGGCCGAGGATCCGGAAGTCGTCGTCGAGGTCGGGCCGGCCGGCCGCTGGGTGGCCGAGTACTACCCGCACGACCGCGCCGAGGAGCTGCCGGACGGAGGACTCCGGATCACCCTTCGCACCCCCGATCCGTCCTCGCTGCGCCGCCTGGCCTTGCGGCTGGGCCAGGACGGTCGCATCGTCTCTCCGCAGGACCTCGCGGACAGCGCACGGCAGGCGGCCCGCGAAGCCCTCGCGGCCTACGGTGAGTGAAGGGACGGACACGCATGGCGCCCGCAGTGCACGGCACGGTGATGTTCAAGGCCGCCTGCCCCGACTGCCGGGGCCGGTTCGAACTGTCCTCTGAGGCCATCCGGCTGGCTATCGGGGCGCGCCGGGAGACCACCTTCTACTCCTTCACCTGCCCGGACTGCGGCGCGACCGTGCGCAAGCCGGCGGGGGACCGCATCGTGGAACTGCTGACCGGCGGCGGGGTACGGACGCTGCGGCTGCACACGACGTGAGGCCCTCGCGCGGCACACCGGGCGCTCCACTAGGCTCACCCCCATGTTCTGGCCCATGCTCGCCGTCGCCCTCGGCTTCTGCGGAATCGCCGTCCTCGCACCTCTCGCGGTCCGCGTCGCCCTGGAAGTACGGCGGTTGGCGCGGCAGGTGGGGGAGAGCTCGGAGCGGATCACCCGCGCCGCCCAGGACCTCGAGCAAGCCGCGGTGCCGCTCGCGGCCAAGGCCCGGACGCTGGACCGCGACTGAAGCTGGCGAAGCCTGGCGAGACCAGATCCGGGCCCCAGTTCCGTACGCCTGGACGGTACGCTGCAGCAGTGGCCCGAAGAGCGAGGCGAGGGCCGCAACCGGGAGTACGTAGGGGGATTGCTCAGCGTTTACCCCTGCGGGTTACGATCGCTGCCAGCGCGACAGTCGGACGGATAACGGATACATGTCCGGCAAGTCGGACAAGCCCCACCCCATGCCGCCTCGGTGAGAAGGTAGTCACACATGATCGGCAATCTTAGGCCCCTTGAGATCGTCCTGATCGTCGCTGTCATCCTGCTGCTGTTCGGTGCCAAGAAGCTTCCCGACATGGCCCGTTCGCTCGGCAAGTCCGCTCGCATCCTCAAGAGCGAGGCGAAGGCGATGAAGAAGGACGACGAGCCCGCGGCGGGCAGTGCCTCCGCTGCCGATTCCAGCGCTCCGCAGCAGCCCGCCCAGCGGACGATCCAGGCCGCGCCCGGCGATGTGACGAGCTCCCGTCCGGTGACCGAGCCGAACCGGACTACGCAGAGCTGACTCCCGGCTGACGAAGCTGCCAGACGAGACGAGGACGTGGGTTGCTGAAGTCTGCCCGCCAACAGGAGAAGGACCCAGAGGGGCGGATGCCGCTTGCCGAGCATCTGCGGGAGCTGCGCAATCGACTGGTGAAGTCGGTGGTGGCGGTCGTCGTCATCACCATCGCCGCCGCGGTCTTCTACGAGCCGATCGCGGCCTTCCTCACCGCTCCGATCCGGGACTCGGTCGGTTGCACCGCGAGCTTCCAGGAGATCGCCGAGAAGGGCGCCAACTGCGCTCAGCTCACCATCGACGGGCTGTTGGGCGCGTTCACCGTCATGATCAAGGTCGCGCTGATGACCGGAGTGGTCCTCGCGTGCCCGGTCTGGCTGTACCAGCTCTGGGCCTTCCTCGCACCCGGCCTGCACAAGAACGAGAAGAAGTACGCGCTCAGCTTCGTCGGCGCCGGCATCCCGCTCTTCCTCGGCGGCGGCTACTTCGCCTATCTGATCCTGCCGACCAGCGCCGCGGCGCTCATCGGGCTGACCCCGGACGGTCTGGGCATCAGCAACCTGGTCAGGCTCGACGACTATCTCGACATCATCACTCGCCTGGTCATCGTCTTCGGCTTGGCCTTCGAGCTGCCGCTGCTGCTCGTCCTGCTGAACTTCGGCGGGGTCGTCTCCGGTCGCCGGATGCTCGGCTGGTGGCGTTGGATGATCATGTGCATCACGATCTTCTCGGCGGTGGCCACCCCGACGGGCGACCCGATGACGATGCTGGCGCTCGCCGCACCGATCGTGCTGCTCTACTACGCCGCCGTCGGCATCGCACTCGCCAACGACCGCCGCCGCAGGCGTAAGGACCCCGACGCGGAGCTCGACGACGACGAGGCGTCCGTTCTCGACCACACTCCGGAGGCGGTGGGTGCCATCGATCCGGTCGCCGCATCGCGGATGCTGCCCGAGGAACCCTCCGAACCGGAGCGGCGCCGCGACGGCTTCGACGACGTGACCTGACGCCGGCGGGGTGTGATCCGTGCTGCGCGGGCGCCCGGAGCACTGCGGAGGCGGCCGGGATCACCGGTTGCGCCGACGGCGAACCGCTCGGCCCGCTCCCGCTCACCGTGGCGCTCGGTCCCGCATCCGTGCAGGTCCCGGCCCCGAGGCAGGGCGCACCGGAGGGCGGTCGGCGGGCACCGTAAAGATCGCGACCACTGTCAGAGACGGCCGGTAGGCTCGTAGACACGATGACCGAGTCCATGTCCCCTGCTGAGCGCTACGCCGCCGCCCGCGTCCGGGCGGTCGAAGAGGCCACCGCGCTCGCCCCCTTCCGCGAGATGTACGACTTCGAGCTGGACCCCTTCCAGATCGAGGCGTGCCGGGCACTGGAGGCCGGAAAGGGCGTCCTCGTCGCCGCGCCCACCGGCTCCGGCAAGACCATCGTGGGCGAGTTCGCCGTCCACCTGGCGCTCGCCCAGCACCGTAAGTGCTTCTACACCACGCCGATCAAGGCCCTGTCGAACCAGAAGTACAACGACCTCGTCAAGCGTTACGGCCCCCGCCGGGTCGGCCTGCTGACCGGCGACAACAGCATCAACTCCGAGGCCCCGGTGATCGTCATGACCACCGAGGTGCTGCGCAACATGCTCTACGCGGGCTCGCAGGCGCTGGCCGGCCTCGGCTATGTGGTCATGGACGAGGTGCACTACCTGTCCGACCGCTTCCGCGGCGCCGTCTGGGAAGAGGTCATCATCCACCTCCCGGAGTCGGTGACCCTGGTCTCCCTCTCCGCGACGGTGTCGAACGCCGAGGAGTTCGGCGACTGGCTCGACACCGTGCGGGGCGACACCGAGGTGATCGTCGCCGAGCACCGGCCCGTCCCGCTCTGGCAGCACGTCCTCGCCGGCCGGCGGATGTACGACCTCTTCGAGGAGAAGGACGCCAGGGACGGCCGGCCCGGCGGCGGCAGACGCGAGGTGAACCCCGACCTCGTACGGCTGGCGCGGATGGAGAACACCCGGACGTTCAACGGCCGGGACCGCCGCCGGAAGAACGGGCGGGAGGCGGACCGGGAGCGCGAGCGCCGGCAGCGCAGCAGGATCTGGACGCCCAGCCGGGTCGAAGTCATCGACCGGCTCGACGCCGAGGGCCTGCTGCCTGCCATCACCTTCATCTTCAGCCGGGCGGGCTGCGAGGCCGCCGTGGAGCAGTGCCTGGCCGCGGGGCTGCGGCTGAACGACGACGGGGCGCGCCGGAAGGTGCGGACCCTGGTCGAGGAGCGCACCGCCGCGATCCCCGACGAAGACCTTCATGTGCTGGGCTACTTCGAGTGGCTCGAGGGCCTGGAGCGGGGCGTCGCCGCGCATCACGCCGGCATGCTGCCGACGTTCAAGGAGATCGTCGAGGAGCTGTTCGTCCGCGGTCTGGTCAAGGCGGTGTTCGCCACCGAGACCCTTGCGCTGGGCATCAACATGCCTGCGCGGTCAGTGGTGTTGGAGAAGCTGGTCAAGTGGAACGGCGAGCAGCACGCGGACATCACGCCCGGCGAGTACACCCAGCTCACGGGCCGGGCCGGGCGGCGCGGCATCGACGTCGAGGGCCACGCGGTGGTGCTGTGGCAGCGTGCCATGGACCCGACCGCGCTGGCCGGACTCGCCGGCACGCGCACGTACCCGCTGCGCTCCTCCTTCAAGCCGTCGTACAACATGGCGGTCAACCTGGTCTCGCAGTTCGGGCGGCACCGCTCCCGCGAGCTGCTGGAGACGTCGTTCGCGCAGTTCCAGGCCGACCGTTCGGTGGTCGGCATCTCGCGTCAGGTGCAGAAGAACGAGGAGGGGCTCGAGGGCTACCGCGCCGCGATGAGCTGCCACTTGGGCGACTTCGAGGAGTACGCGGCGCTGCGTCGGTCGCTGAAGGACCGCGAGACCGAGCTGGCCAAGCAGGGGGCCGCACAGCGCCGGGCGGCCGCCGCTGTCGCGCTCGAGAAGCTCAAGCCCGGGGACATCATCCACGTTCCGACGGGCAAGTACGCCGGTCTGGCGCTGGTCCTGGACCCAGGTCTGCCCGCCGGACGCGCCAACGTCCACCGCGGCTTCGAGCACCACGACGGGCCGCGGCCACTGGTCCTCACCGCCGAGCGCCAGGTCAAGCGGCTCGCCACGGTCGACTTCCCGGTGCCGGTCGAGGCGCTGGAGCGGATGCGCATCCCCAAGTCCTTCAATCCACGCAGCCCGCAGTCCCGTCGCGATCTCGCCTCCGCGCTGCGGACCAAGGCCGGGCACATCGCGCCTGAGCGGCACCGCAGGGAGCGCTCCGCGGCGGCCGACGACCACGAGATCGCCCGGCTGCGCGCCGAGATACGGGCGCACCCCTGCCATGGCTGCGACGAACGCGAGGACCACGCCCGCTGGGCCGAGCGCTACCAGCGGCTGCGGCGTGACACCAAGCAGCTCGAGCGGCGCATCGAGGGCCGGACCAACACCATCGCCCGCACCTTCGACCGGGTGTACGCCCTGCTGTCCGACCTCGGCTATCTGCGCGGCGACGAGGTCACGGAGGACGGACGGCGGCTGGCGAGGCTCTACGGCGAGCTGGACCTGCTGGCCTCCGAGTGCCTGCGCGAGGGCGTCTGGGACGGCCTGAAGCCGGCCGAGTTGGCGGCCTGCGCATCGGCGCTGGTGTACGAGGCCAGGACCGCCGACGACGCGTTGCCGCCCAAGCTGCCGGGCGGCAGCGCGAAGCAGGCACTCGGCGACATGGTGCACATCTGGGGGCGGTTGGACGCCAAGGAGGAGGAGCACCGGATCAACCAGACGGAGGGCGTCGGCCAGCGCGAGCCGGATCTGGGGTTCGCCTGGGCGGCGTACCGCTGGGCGTCCGGGCACGGCCTGGACGCGGTGCTGACCGAGTCGGACATGCCCGCGGGCGACTTCGTGCGCTGGTGCAAGCAAGTCATCGACGTGCTCGGCCAGATCGCGGAGGCCGCGCCGGACGGAAGCCCGGTACGCAGGAACGCCCGGCGCGCGGTGGACGGAATGCTGCGCGGCGTGGTCGCCTACTCCTCGGTGGGCTGAGCCACTTCCGGCCCCCTTCGCCGGGCAGGCGCGCCGGGCGCTGCGGGTCGTGCGGCGGCAGACCGTCCGGCTCGCGCTCCGAGCAGCGCGGCGGTCGGTTCAGGACGGCGATCGGTTCAGGAGGTCATCGCAGGCCGAGGGCGGAGGTGGCTGCCGGGGCTTCTTGTTCCGCTTCCACCTGCTGG
This sequence comes from Streptomyces sp. KR80, assembly GCF_052245555.1. NCBI lineage: Bacteria > Bacillati > Actinomycetota > Actinomycetes > Kitasatosporales > Streptomycetaceae > Streptomyces > Streptomyces sp. KR80. The sequence goes on along the minus strand of NZ_JBQQCD010000002.1, from coordinate 384,619 downwards.
TTCCACTCGCGCTTGGAGGCCTGCCAGCCGTCCTCGTCATGGCCGCGCCGCCAGTAGCCGGAGATCGACAGCCGCTCGCGGGGCACCTCCCGCTCGATGCGCAGATGGCGGCGCAGCTCCTTCACGAAGCCCGCCTCGCCGTGCACGAACGCATGGACCTCGCCCTTCGGGAAGTCCAGCTCGCGGACAGCGGCCACGAGCGCGTCGCCGACCCGGGCAGCGCCCCGGTGCAGCCAGACCACTTTGGCACCGGGCGGGGCCGCGAGCTCCTGCTGCTCCTCCGGTCCAGCAACCTCCACGAAGGCGTGCACCGGAACTCCGTCCGGGATGCGCTCCAACGACGCGGCGATCGCCGGCAGGGCGCTCTCGTCCCCCGCGAGGAGGTGCCAGTCCGCGGCCGGGTCGGGGGCATACGCACCGCCCGGGCCCGAGAAGAGAACCTGCTCGCCGGGCTGTACGCGCGCGGCCCAGGGTCCGGCGAGGCCCTCGTCCCCGTGGATCACGAAGTCCACGGTCAGCTCGCGCGCCTCGGGGTCCCAGCGGCGCACGGTGTAGGTACGCGTCCTGGGCCACTGCTCCCGCGGCAGGTCGCGGCGGATCACCTCGAGGTCGAACGGCTCGGGATAGGCCACTCCCTCGACCGGGAACAGCAGCTTGATGTAGTGGTCGGTGTACTCGCCGACGGCCAGGCCGGCGAGGCTCTCGCCGCCCAGCACCACACGCACCATGTGCGGCGTCAGCCGCCCCGTCCGTACCACCGTCGCCCGGTTGAGCTGCGGTTTCCTGCGAGCCGGACGGTCTGCCATGGACGCCTCCCCGTGAGCCTGCGCCGATGAGACCGGTTCCATCGACTGAGGTATACCTAACCTAACAGGCTCATCCCTGCAGGGTGGTCAGCAGCCGCTGGAGCGAACCGCCCAGTCCCCACCGCTCGGCGAGCGCCAGCAGGCCTTCGGGATCCCGCGGGGTGCGTGGCAGCGCCGGATCGAAGTCCGGCAGCGGCACGTCCGCGGCGACCCGTACGACCTTCGGTGCGAGCGCGATGTAGGCCCGCGCCTCGTCGAGCCGCTTGCGCAGCGCGGGGGTCAGCCTGGCCCTCGGGTCGTCCAGGGCAGCCATGATCCCGGCCAGGTCGCCGAACTCCGCGAGGAGCTTGGCGGCGGTCTTCTCGCCGATACCCGGGACGCCGGGCAGGCCGTCGCTCGGATCGCCCCGCAGCAGCGCCAGCTCCGCGTAACCAGGCCCGTCCACGCCGTACTTCTCCCGCAGCCAGGCCTCCTCGACGGGCTGGAGCGTGCCGACGCCCTTGACCGGGTACAGCACCCGCACCCCGCGCGCGTCGTCGACCAGCTGGAAGAGATCGCGGTCGCCGGTGACGATGTCCACCGGCCCCGTGGCTCGCCCCGTCAGCGTGCCGATCACGTCGTCCGCCTCGTACGCGGACACGCCCACGCGGGCGATGCCGACTGCGTCCAGCACCGCCTCGATCACCGGTACCTGCGGGGACAGCGTGTCGGGCACCTCCTCGACATCCGAGCCTTCCGGAACCACTTCCGCGACCCGGTGCGCCTTGTAGGTGGGGATCAGATCGACCCGCCAGTGGGGGCGCCAGTCGGCGTCCATGCAGGCGACGAGGTCGTCGGGTCGATGGTCCTGGACGAGCCGGGCGATGAAGTCCAGCAGTCCGCGCACCGCGTTCACCGGCGTGCCGTCCGGGGCTCTGACCGAGTCCGGCACGCCGAAGTAGGCGCGGAAGTAGAGGGAGGCGGTGTCGAGGAGCATCAGGCGTCGGGTCACACCCCGATGATGCCGCACCGGACCGACAGCCGTGGCCTGCGGGCCGCGGCCGCGCACGGCAGTCGGGGGGCCGGTGCGTAGGGTGGCCCCATGCGCGTCGTATCGCTCGTGCCCTCGCTCACTGAGGCCGTGGCCGTCACCGCGCCGGGGCTGCTCGTCGGCGCGACGGACTGGTGCAGCCATCCGCCGGACCTCGACGTCGTACGGGTCAAGGGCACCAAGAACCCGGACGTGCCCGCGATCGTAGCGCTCCGCCCCGATCTCGTGATCGCGAACGAGGAGGAGAATCGCGAGCCCGATCTGGCCGCTCTCTCGGCTGCCGGGCTGACCGTCCTGGTGACCGAAGTCCGGTCGCTGGAGCAGGCGTTCGCCGAGCTGGACCGGGTCCTGGTGCGGGGCTGCGGGCTGGACCGGCCGGGCTGGCTCGACGAGGCCGAGGCGGTCTGGCGGGAGCTGCGGACGCCCGCGGAGCGGCGGCCGGCGATCGTGCCCATCTGGCGTCGGCCGTGGCGGGTGCTCGGCAGGGACACCTTCGCCGGCGATCTGCTGGTGCGGCTCGGCATCGACAACGTCTACGCGGGCCACGTCGACCGCTACCCGAGGATTCCGCTCGACGAGCTCAACACGGCAGGCGCGGATCTCGCCGTGCTGCCCGACGAGCCGTACGCCTTCACCGCGGACGACGGCCCCGAAGCGTTCCCGGAGTTGTCGTCCGCGCTCGTCAGTGGCCGGCATCTCACCTGGTACGGGCCGTCGTTGGCGACGGCGCCCGCGGTGCTCGGCGCGGCGCTGCGAGCAGCTCGCGGCGGAACAGCCCGCGCGGCGTGCGATGGGGTGAGCGAAGGCGATCTAGCGGACCAGTCGGCTCAGCGCAGCTTCCGGCACAGCAGGGCGTCGGGGGACTTCGACGATCCCACCCGGCCCGTGTAGGCGATGCCGGCGGCGTACTCGTCGTCTCCGCACTGGCCCTTGTAGTGGCCTTGGGCGAAGTCGCCGCCCTTGGCGTCCGGCGGACGGTTGTCGCCCCGGTCGAACCACACCGTGCCCCCGCTCGTCCCCAGAGCCTGGCCGGCCGCGGCGCACAGGGCGGCGGAGACCGCGGACCCGCGCACGCTGTAGCCGATCAGGAAGTGGCCGGCCGGGCACTGGAGCTTGGTGTATCCCGACGCCCAGTCGCCGCCCGGTTCGACGTGACGCTCGTCGCGGACCACCTCATGCTTCCCGCTCGAATCCCACAGGCCGCGGGCGCCGGCGTCGGTGCACAGTCCCCGGTTTCCGGTGTGGCTCAGCCCCACGAGCCGCTGTCCATCGGGGCACGCCGCTTTACGGGCACCGGAGTCCCAGTCGGGCAGGGCGCGCATGCGCAGGGACTGGACGAAGTCCCCGTGGTCCGGGCTCAGCATCGACCACCGGTCGGCCGGGGTGACCTCGCCGGTCCTGCCGTCCGCCTTGATCAGCCTGGTCCAGGCGTCGGCACGCCAGTCGTCACCGTCGAACAGCCCCACCCGGCGGCCCGCCGAGTCCCAGTGCAACAGGGCCCATCCGTTGCCCTTCCCGTTCTCGTGCCAGCCGACGAGCGGCCAGTACGCGAAGTCGGCGTCGGTGTCGATGAGATAGTCGACGAAGTTGTGGAACCACGCTCGCTGCTTGACTCCCGTCTCGTTGCGTCCGCCGATCCCGAACTCGCCGATCCACACCGGGGCGGTGAAGTGCTTGTCCTTCTCGGATGACACGTAGAAGGCCTGCCGGCGCAGCACGTCGTACAGCTCGGCGCGGCTGAAGTCGCGGTAGCGGGGGTCGGAGGTCTCGCCCGTGCCGGTGGCACCGCTGTGGTTGGGGCCCGTGTAGTCATAGAAGTGGGCCGCGTACACGAGCTTGCCGGATCTCACCAAGGTGTGCGAGAGCCGCTGGACCGGCTCCAGGATGGGCCGTTCGTGGGCGAAACCGTCCACGGGAATGCCCGTCCAGTTGATCCCTTCGACGATGATCAGCAGGTCCGGATTCGCCTCCTGCAGGATGCGGTCGCCCAACCGTTGGGAAGCGGCGAACCAGTCGTGATTGTCGCCGAGACCCCAGTTCGGGTCGTCCCAGACGGAGCGGCGCACTTCGTTGTAGAGGTCGGCACCGACCACGCGCGGGTTGTCCTTGTACCGGCGCACCATGAAGAGCCAGTCGCTCTCCCAGGTCTGCGTACTCTGGCTCGAGTTCCAGCGCTCGTTGCCGTCCACACCGCAGCACCAGCGCGAGGTGTTGGTGTGGTTGTTGAGGATCACCGCGAATCCGGCGTCGGTGAGCGCCTTGACCGCTACGTCGTAAACCTGGAGCGGGGTCTTGCCGCGCAGCGCCGGATTGGCCGCGACCGAGGCGTCGGCGACCGGGCGCTGGTCGTGCACCATCTCGTTGGAGAAGGGGAGCCGGATGCTGTTCAGGCCGAGCTCGCGGAATCCGTCGAGGATCTCGGAGACCGGGGCCCGGTCCAGGCCCAGCGGGATACGGTCGGACTTCTCGCCCGCGTGGTTGTTGGCCGGGTCGTCCGGGTCGCCCGAGCCGGTCCAGGTGCCGCTCGCGCCGTGCCAGTTACCCGACTTCAGCTTGAACCGGTTGCCGTCGGCGTCGACGATGTAGCGTCCCCGGGTGCTCAGGGGCGGTTTCCAGGCCTGCGCGGTCGGGACGGCGGGGAGTTCGACGGCTGCTTCCCGGGCGGTGCGTGGCTGGGGGGCCGCGGACGGCCCGGCCACCGCATGGGGCGTCGCCGAGGCACCCGCCAGTACGCCCAGAACCGCTGCAGCCAACGCTGACCTCATGAGGGATCTGTTCACGGCACCCTGTTTCTGCTGTTCGCCCCACCCCGACAAAGTTGACATGCATGCGCCATGATGCCGGGTTCGGCCGAGGATGAACAGAAGAAGATTGAACAGAAGGGTCAGGCACGCCGTCGTCGCGGGGCGGTCTGGCAGTGGCGCGAGGTGTGCTCAGGAGGTGGCTCGGGCGGTCACAACGACCGGGCGGCCGCCACCAGCGCCTCCATGACCCGCAGGTCCTCACCCGCCTCCGGGTGCCACTGGACTGCCAGGACGAAGCCGTCGCCGTCCGTCAGTTCCACCGCCTCCAGCGTGCCGTCCTCCGCGTACGCGCACGCCAGCAGCCCGCGACCGAGGCGGTCCACCGCCTGGTGGTGGTAGGTCGGCACGGACACCGTCTCCGGCAGCACCTCGCCCAGCCGGGTCCCCGGCACCGGCTTCACCCCGTGCCGCGCGAACACCCCCGGCGCGCCACAGTGATCGTCGTTGCCGATGGCCTCCGGCAGATGCTGCACGAGAGTGCCGCCCAGGGCGACGTTGAGCAGCTGCATGCCCCGACAGATGCCCAGCAGCGGCTTGCCCGCCGCCAGCGCCGCCTCGATCAGGGCCAGTTCCCAGGCGTCGCGCTCCCGGGCGGGCGGCCCCGTCTCCGGGTGCGGCGCGGCACCGTACCGTACCGGCTCCACATCGGGGCCGCCCGCGATGACCATCCCGTCGAGCCGGGCCACTGCCGTCCCGGCCGCCGCCGGGTCGTCCGGCGGAAGCATGGCCGCCAGCCCGCCGGCGCGCTGCACCAGCCGGTGGTACCCGGCGGGCAGCAGGGCCGCGGGCTGGTGCCATACCCCCCAGCGCACCGATGACTCCAGGTAGGTGCTGATGCCGATGAGCGGCTTGGGCACGGGCTCCTCCGGTCGGTTGCGTCTCGGCTCAGTTCCGTGTCAGTTCGGCCTCGGCCGCGGCCAGTGCCGCGAACTCCTCCTCGGGGGCGGCGGCGACCAGGCGGTGCCGAGAGTAGAGGGCGAAGTAGGCCAGGGCGACAACGTAGACCCCGAGCGCAATGAACGCCGCGTCCTTGTCCACCAGGAAGGTGGCCACCAGCGCCGAACACGACAGCACGAACGCCACGGCGGAGGTGAGGATTCCGCCAGGGGTGCGGTAGGGGCGCGCCAACTCGGGCTCGCGGCGCCGCAGCACGATGTGGGACAGGGACATCAGGGCGTACGAGATGGTGGCGCCGAAGACGGCGACGTTCAGCATCCGGGCGCCGTCGCCGGTCGCGGCGGCCAACGAGAAGCCGATGGCTCCGGGAACCAGCAGCCCCAGGTAGGGGGCCTTCCGGCGACTGGTGAGGGAGAGGAAGCGGGGGAGATAGCCGGCCCGGGACAGCGCGAACAGCTGACGCGAGCCGGCGTAGATGAGGGAGAAGAAGGAGGCGACCAGCCCTGCCAGACCGGCGTAGTTGACGAAGCGGCTGAGCGCGGTCGGTTTCCCGCCGCCCTCGAGTGCCACGACCAGGGGATTGCCCGCCGACTGCACTGCTGCCGAGCCGCGGACTCCGGTCGCGGCGAGGAAGGTGATCAGTGCGAGCAGCAGCAGGATGCCCATGGAGACCGCCATCGCCTTGGGCAGTGAGCGCGCCGGGTCCTTGGTCTCCTCTGCCGCCAGGGGCACGCCCTCCACGCCCAGGAAGAACCACATGCCGAAGGGGAACGCCGCCCAGATGCCGAGCACGCCGAACGGCAGCCAGGAGCCGGCGCCGAAGGCGTCCTTGTCGACCGGGATGTCGTCAAGCCCGCTCGCGTCGAACTCAGTGATGGCTCCGACGGCGAAGATCAGCAGCGCGGCGACCGCGACGCCGGTGACGACGAAGCTGAAGCGCAGCGCCTCGCCCACGCCCCACAGATGGATGCCGACGAAGATCGCGAAGCAGGCGAGGTAGACCGGCCAGCCGGATTCCAGGCCGAAGAGCCGCAATGACTCGACGTAGTCACCGATGAAGATCACAATCGCGGCCGGTGCGAGGACGTACTCGATCAGGATCGCAGTGCCGGTGAGGAAGCCGCCCCAGGTGCCGAGTGCGCGCCGCGCGAAGCCGTAGCCGCCGCCCGCCGTCGGCAGGATCGCGGCCAACTCCGCCAGAGCGAAGACCAGGCAGGTGTACATCAGGCCCATGAGGACGGCCGCGAGGGCGAGTCCGCCGAATCCGCCCTTCGCCAGGCCGACGTTCCAGCCGGAGAAGTCGCCGGAGACGACATACGCCACGCCGAGCCCGGTCAGCAGCAGCCAGCCGGCGCTGCCGCGGCGCAGCTCACGGCGTTCGAGGTAGGCGTCCTCGGGTGCGGCGACCGCGGCGCCGGGAGGTGACTGGGGCGCTGCGGTGGTGGAATCGGTTCCATCGGCCATGGGTAGCTCCTGCCTGGAGTGCCGGAGGGGCCGCGCGGTGCGCACCCCAATGGGCTGGCGCCATACCATTGCGGTGCGGGGCGGTGGAGCGCAAGACCCGTGCGTTAAACGGCGGTGAACAAGAGGCCACGCACCGGCTCAGGCCAGGAAGCCGCGCAGCAGCGCCGCCGTGCCTGCGCAGTGCTCGCGCATCGCCTCGCGCGCAGCGTCCGCGTCCGCCTTCAGCACCGCCTCCACCAGCGCGGTGTGCTGCTGTTGCGAGTGCTCGAGATTGCGGACCAGCAGCGGAATGCAGTCCAGCAGGTCGTTCACGGTCGCCCGGACGGCCGCGTACTGGGCGGCGAGGGTGGGGGAGCCCGACAGCTCGGCGATGGTCAGGTGCAGCAGAGTGTCCCGCCGCCGGTAGTCGGCCAGGGGAGCGTCGTGCGTCGCCGCCAGAGCCGCGCGCAGCCGGTTCGCCTCCTCCTCCGACAGGCCGTGCCCCGCGCAGAGGCCGGCGGCACCCACCTCGAGGACCTCACGGAAGCGCAGCGTGTCCTCGACGTCGACCGCCGCGATTCGCCGTCGCAGTTCGTCCCCGGCGTCGCCCGTGCCGCCGCCCGGTGCCTCGGCGGGCCGCAGGACGAACGTCCCGCCGTACCGCCCACGCCGGCTCTCCACCAGGCCCTGGTCCTGGAGCACCTTCAGCACCTCGCGCAGCGTCACCCGGCTGACCCCGAGTCGTTCGGCCAGTTCGCGCTCCGCGGGAAGCCGCTCACCGTACGGCACAAGTCCGAGGCGCAGCACCTGGAGTATCTGCTGCAGTGCCTCCTCGAAGCCGTTGCCCGCGCGGACCGGTCGCAGCACAGGCGCCAGCCGGTCCGCGGCCCCGGCCCCGGCCTCGGCTCCACGGATGTCGCCCATCGGACCCCTTCCCAATCAATGGTCTGCATGACTACCTTAAAGCGTCCCGGTGCACCGACAGGAGGCCTTCCCGTGGCAGACCGCACACCCCCGCTCTCCGTGGACGAGCTGAGAAGGCTGGTCGACGCCGGGGAGATCGACACTGTCGTCCTGGCCTTCACCGATATGCAAGGCAGGCTCCAGGGCAAGCGGTTCGCCGCGCGTTTCTTCCTCGACGAGGTCCTGGACCACGGCACGGAGGGCTGCAACTACCTCCTCGCCGTGGACGCCGACATGAACACTGTCGACGGCTACGCCATGTCGTCCTGGGAGCGCGGATACGGCGACTTCGCCATGCACGGCGACACCGCCACCCTGCGCCGCACCCCGTGGAATCCCGGCACTGCCCTGATCACCGCCGATCTGGCCTGGCACGACGGGTCACCGGTCGCTGCCTCGCCCCGCCAGGTGCTGCGCCGCCAGCTCGACCGGCTGGCCGAGCACGGCTGGACCGCGTACGCGGGCACGGAACTGGAGTTCATGGTCTTCAAGGACACCTACGAGGACGCCTGGGGCCGCGGTTACCGCGACCTGCATCCCGCCAACCTCTACAACGTCGACTACTCCGTTCTCGGCACCGGCCGCGTGGAGCCCCTGCTGCGGCGGATCCGCAACGAGATGGGCACGGCGGGGATGGTGGTGGAGTCGGCGAAGGGGGAGTGCAACCTCGGTCAGCACGAGATCGCGTTCCGCTACGCCGACGCCCTCACCACCTGCGACCAGCACTCCGTCTACAAGACGGGGGCCAAGGAGATCGCCGCCCAGGAGGGCATGGCGCTCACCTTCATGGCGAAGTACGACGAGCGTGAGGGCAACTCCTGCCACGTCCATCTCTCGCTGCGCGACGAGTTCGGCGAGCCCGTACTCGCCGACGACGAGGGCCCGTACGGCATGTCGAAGACCATGCGGCACTTCCTCGCCGGACAGCTCGCCGCCATGCGCGACCTCACCCTCTTCTACGCGCCGAACATCAACTCGTACAAGCGGTTCCGGCCCGGCTCCTTCGCGCCGACGGCCGTCGCCTGGGGGCCCGACAACCGCACCTGCGCCCTGCGCGTCATCGGCCACGGCCGCTCCCACCGCCTGGAGAACCGCCTTCCGGGCGGCGACGTCAACCCGTATCTCGCGGTGGCCGCCATGGTCGCGGCCGGTCTCCACGGCCTGGAGCAGGAACTCGAGCTGCCCGAGGCCTGTACGGGCAACGCCTACAACGGCGACGCCGCGCACGTCCCGGCCACGCTGCGCGAGGCCGCGGAGCTGTGGGCCGCCAGCCCGATCGCCCGGGCCGCCTTCGGTGAAGAGGTGGTCGAGCACTACCTGAACATGGCCCGCATCGAGCAGGAGGCCTACGACACCGCCGTCACGGACTGGGAGCGGTTCCGCTCCTTCGAGCGGATGTAACCCGTTGTGGGCATTCGTTCCGCGGGGCGGAACGGGTGGGCACACGGGACCACCGGCGTGCAGCCGCGTTCGAGACCGCAACCCTGGGCGGCGGGCGGCGTAGCGACCACAGGAGAAACCTTGCACGAGCTTCACGTACTCAACCCGGCGACTGAGGAACTCGTCGCCACGATCCCGGCCGCGACCCCTGGGGACGTCGACGCCGCCGTGGCGCGCGCCACCAAGGCCCAGCGGAGCTGGGCCGAGCTGGCCCCCGGCGACCGGGCCCGGCAACTGCGCCGGTTCGCCGCCACCGTGGACGACCACCTCGAAGAGCTCGCCCGGCTGGAGGTGCGCGAGGCGGGCCACCCGATCGGCAACGCCCGCTGGGAGGCCGGCAACGTCCGCGATCTCCTCGACTACGCCGCCGGGGGAGTGGAGCGGCTGAATGGCAGTCAGATCCCGGTCGCCGGCGGCTTGAACGTCACCTTCCACGAGCCACTCGGCGTCGTCGCCGTCATCGCGCCCTGGAACTTCCCGATGCCGATCGCCGCCTGGGGCATGGCGCCGGCCCTCGCGGCGGGCAACGCCGTCGTCCTGAAGCCTGCCGAGACGACGCCCCTCACCGCCCTGCGGCTGGCCGAACTCGGCCTCGAGGCAGGGCTCCCGGAGGGCCTGTTCCAGGTGCTGCCCGGCGAGGGGCCGGTCGCGGGCAACGCCCTCGTGGAGCACCCGGACGTCGCCAAGGTCGTCTTCACCGGCTCCACCGCCGTCGGCAAGCAGATCATGGCCAGCTGCGCGGCCAGCGTGAAACGCGTGACGCTCGAACTGGGCGGCAAGAGCCCCAACATCGTCTTCGCCGACGCCGACATCGAGCACGCGGCCGCTGCCGCCCCCGGCTCCTTCCTCGACAACACCGGCCAGGACTGCTGCGCCCGCACCCGCATCCTCGTCCAGCGCAGCGTGTACGACCGTTTCATGGAACTCCTGGAACCGGCCGTCCACGCCTATCGGGTGGGTGACCCCGCCGACCCCGCCACCCAGATGGGCCCGCTGATCTCGGCGGCCCAGCGTGAGCGGGTGCGGTCCTACGTCCCCGAGGACGCCCCGGCCGCGATCCGCGGTGCGGCCCCGGCGGGCAAGGGTTTCTGGTACCCCGCGACCGTCCTCACCCCGTCCTCGCCCGACGACCCCACGGCCGTGGACGAGATCTTCGGCCCGGTCGCGGTCGTCCTTCCCTTCGACGACGAGGCCGACGCCGTACGTCTCGCGGGCGCCACTCGGTACGGCCTCTCCGGCTCGCTCTGGACCCGCGACGTGGGCCGCGCGATCCGTGTCTCCCGCGCCGTGGCCGCCGGGAACCTCTCCGTCAACTCCCATAGCAGCGTGCGCTACTGGGCCCCCTTCGGGGGCTTCGGCGAGTCCGGACTCGGCCGGGAACTCGGCCCCGGCGCGCTCACCGCCTTCACCGAGACCAAGAACGTGTTCATCAGCACCGAGGAGAGCAAGTGACCGAGCAGACGACCCCAGTGTGCCGCCGCCTGGTCGGCCGTACCGCCGTCATCACCGGAGCGGGCAGCGGCATCGGACTCGCCAGCGCCCGCCGCCTCGCCTCCGAGGGCGCGAACGTCGTCTGCGCCGACGTGGACGAGACCGCGGGGAAGGCGGCGGCCGCCGAGGTCGGCGGGCTCTTCGTCCAGGTCGACGTCACCGATTCCGACCAGGTCGAGGCGCTCTTCAAGACCGCCTACGACACGTACGGCTCGGTCGACATCGCCTTCAACAACGCGGGCATCTCGCCGCCCGACGACGACTCCATCCTCACCACTGGGTTGGACGCCTGGAAGCGCGTCCAGGAGGTCAACCTCACCTCCGTCTACCTCTGCTGCAAGCACGTCATCCCCTATATGCAGCGGCAGGGCAAGGGCTCGATCATCAACACCGCGTCCTTCGTCGCGAAGATGGGCGCCGCCACCTCGCAGATCAGCTACACGGCCTCCAAGGGCGGGGTGCTCGCCATGTCCCGTGAGCTGGGCGTGCAGTTCGCGCGGGAGGGCATCCGGGTCAACGCGCTGTGCCCGGGGCCGGTCAACACCCCCCTTCTCAAGGAGCTGTTCGCCAAGGACCCGGAGCGGGCCGCGCGCCGTCTGGTGCACGTGCCCGTCGGCCGGTTCGCCGAGGCCGAGGAGATCGCCGCCGCCGTGGCGTTCCTCGCCAGCGATGACGCATCGTTCGTCAACGCCGCCGAATTCCTGGTCGACGGCGGTATCGCGGGCGCGTACGTCACCCCCCTCTAGGACCGCCGTCAGGACCGCCTCCAGGAGCATCGGAACCGTCGCGCGGGCGGCCACGTCCCACCCAGGAAGCCCTGGCCGCCCGACCTGCGGAACCCGGTGCACGGAGTACGAGGCTCCCTTTAAGGTGACCGCGTGAGCATGACGACCCCGCCCGGCTGGTACCCAGATCCCGGGCACACAGGACCCGGCCCCGCGCTCGAGCGCTGGTGGGACGGGTCCACGTGGACCGATTACACCCGTGAGGCGCAGGCTCTGGCCCTCTCCGACGCCCCGCCGGGGCAGCCCGGGCTCGGCAGCTATCAGCCGCCCAGCCCGCCGCTGCCCGATTTCGGGCTCATGGAGCCGTCCGGCCCGCCGCTCTCCGGATTCGGGTCGCCGCCGACCGGAGGCCGCTCGCGCGGTCGGACGATCGCGATCGCCGGGGGTGCCACGGTACTGGTCGCCGCCATCGTCGGAGGCGTCATGCTGCTGGGCGGCGGCGATGACGACGGCTCCGACCAGGCCGGGCCGAACCCGAGCACGAGCTCGCAGCAGCAGTCGCCCCCCGACGGCGGCAGCGCAGGGGGACGAGGCGGCGGGGACGCCACCCCGGACCCGGGACCGAGCGGTGCGACGGACAGTGCGCCCGACGTGGTCAACGGCATCACCGTGCCGGTGCTCGACGGCTGGCGGGCCGGCCGGAGCGGTTCCGGCGGCGCGGCCGTCACCATAGGCCCGTACCCGTGCCCCGGCGACAAGGCGACGAACTGCGTGCGCGGCGGCGTCTTCTCCCGCACCGCCGTCGGCTACGACGCCAAGACGGCCGAGGGCGTCGCCAAGGAGGACATCGCCAAGAACGCCGAGGACTCCTACGGCAGGGACCCGCAGAGCGGCAAGCAGATGTACGGCGGCATCACCTCGCACCGGCAGCTCAAGTCCGCGGCCGTCACCGTGGCCGGGCAGAAGGGCTACCTGGTGCGCTGGAAGGTGGCCACGAGGAAGGGCGATGACGGGTACGTGCAGTCCCTCGTCTTCCCGGCGCCGGACGACCCCCGGTCGCTCGTACTCGTCCGCTTCGGCTTCGACGTGAGCGACAAGGCCCCACCGCTCACCGACATGGACAAGATCACCCGGGGGATCGCGCCTCTCGAGGGCGGGGGCGGCACGGGAGGCGCTGCCTGAGCTGCCGACGTCAGAGGAACGTGCAGCCCTCCCCGCGGTAGGTGGGCACCGTCGCCACCACCCGGTCGCCGTCGACGAGCTGCAACTCATCGAAGCGCTCGCACAGTTCACCGGCCTTCGCGTGCCGGAACCACACCTTGTCGCCGATCAGCAGATCGTCCGCCGCCGAGCCCAGGAGCGGCGTCTGCACTTCCCCCGCTCCCTCCAGGGGGTTGTACCGCAGCCCCTCCGGAAGGTACGGCTGCGGCAGCCGGTCGGCGCCCGCCGCCCCCGACGCCGGGTAGCCCCCGCCGAGCACCGTGACCACGCCGACGCCGGGGCGGCGGACCACTGGCTGGGCGAAGAGCGCGGCGGGACGTCCGCGGAAGGAGGTGTAGTGGTCGAACAGCCTCGGTACGAAAAGGCCTGAGCCCGCGGCGATCTCCGTCACGGAGTCCTCGGCCGCGGTGTGCTGCACGCTGCCCGTGCCACCCCCGTTGACGAACTCCAGGTCCGGCGCCACGGCCCGGACCGCGTGCACGGTCTCGGCGCGCCGCGCCACCAGCTCCTTCTTCGCGGCCGACTGCATCAGCCGGATCGCGCGGGACCGCAGCGGGCGGCCCGCGATCGCGTCCCCGACACCGGCGATGTGGCCCTCGTACGCCATGAGGCCGACCAGCCGGAAGCCGGGACGGTGGGCTATCGCCCGCGCCAGGTCGGCGAGCCCGGCCGGGGTCCGCAGCGGGGAGCGGCGCGGACCGACCCGCACCAGGCCGCCCAGCAGGTGCAGCGAGGTGTCCAACTCCAGGCAGACGCGGATCTCCTCGGAGCCGCCGGGCCCGCCCCGGGACGCGTCGATCAGATCGAGCTGAGCGGTGTCGTCCACCATCACCGTCACCGCCGCGGCGAGCTTCGGGTCGCCGGCGAGCTCGGCGAAGCCGGCCCGGTCGGCCGACGGGTACGCCAGCAGTACGTCGTCGAACCCCGATCGGGCCAGCCACAGCGACTCGGCGAGTGTGAAGGACATGATGCCTGCGAACCCGTCGCGCTCCAGCACGCGTTCCAGCAGCGCACGGCACCGTACGGACTTGCTCGCCACCCGGATCGGCTTGCCTCGGGCACGCCGCAGGAGATCGTCGGCGTTGTCGTCGAAGGCGGGGAGGTCGACGATGGCGAGGGGGGCGTCGAGGTGCGCGGTGGCCCGGTCGTAGCGGGCGCGGTCGGCATGGGGGGCGGACATGCGGACCACCTTGCCAGAACGCCATTACCGCTGGGTAGAGGCACGGTTGGGGCAAACCGGCCAAGATTCCAGGCGGGTTGGAGCCCGGGCGTCACCAGCCCGTAGAGTGACGCGAACGCCGTGGCCCTGCTGGGGCGACGGCGTGATGTCCAGTTATGAACTGACTTGCCCCGAAAGGCGATCGGCGGCACGCGGAGTCATGAGCGAGGGGGGCCGGATGAGCGCCGAAGCGCCGGGCACAGCCTCGCCCCGCTCGTCTCGCTCCGCCGGCGCGTCTTCTGCCCCACCTGGTACGGCCGCGCCGGAAGCGGCCGGGGGCCCCGCCACGGCTCCCGCCGGACCGCCGCCTCCGCGGGCCGCCTCGTCTCCAGGCCCCGCCCCACACGTCACGTCGCCTCCGCCCACGATGGCCTCCGGGGCGTCCGTCCCGGGTGCGACGGTCCCGGGAACCGTGCCCCCGGGCCCTTCCGCTACGGGTGGTGCCGCCCCGTCGACCGTGCCTCCTCGCCCGTCGTATCCGCCCGGGCAGCCCCACCAGGACGGCGCCGCTGCCGGGGCTCGGAGTGCCATGCCGGTCCCGCCGCCGCCCGCGACACCCCCGTCGCCCGCGGTCGGGGGAGCGACGGCGAGCCACGGCGTCGCCTCCGGGCAGTCCGGCGCGCCTGCCGGGGCCAGGGCCCCGCAGACCGACCCCGGAAACGGGTCGGCCCATCCTGCCGGGCTGCACGCCCGTGAGGGGGTGCCCGGCGCGCCCTGGCGGCAACCGCTTCCGCCCGAGGTGCCGCCCGCCGTTGGCGGCTCCCAGCGCAACGGAAGAAGCTCCTGGCCCAACGGAAGAGGCTCCCGGCCCAACGGGAGAAGGGGCGGCGCGGGCGCGGCCGATCCCGCCTTCGAGGGGCCCCGTACGCCGTACGCATCACCCGCGGAGTCCGCCGCGGTGCTCAACGACAGCCCCGCCTCCGGCGGGGACACCGCGCCGACTCCTCCGTGGAGCGTGTCGGGGCCCCCGGAAGGCGGGCGGCCACACACGGCACAGGCTCCGACAACCGCCGGGACTCCCGCGTCGGCCTTCGGGGCGCCGCGTCCTCCGGTCATGTCCTGGTCCGGAACCACCGGAGCGCATGCTGCTGCCCAGCCGGCGCCGTGGCCCGCCCCGCCGACGGGCCGCCCCTGGTGGCCGGCAGCCGGTTTCCCTGCCACGCGGATGCGGCCCGCGGTCCGCCTGGCCGCCGTCGTGGCCTGTCTCGTGCTCGGGGTCGGACTCCTCGGCGGAGCCGCCGCCGGGAGCTGGCTCACCGGAGAGACCGACGACGAGCCGGGGGCCGGTGCCGCCTTCCGCGCGGCGGGCGAGCTGTGGCACAGCGTTCCCGTGGACCGGCTCTTCCCCCGCAGGTTGCGCGGTGCCGACGCGGGGCCGGGCGGCGCAGACCGCGTGTGGACCCGGATAGCCGTGGCACCGGACAGCGGCTGCAAGGGGGCCTTCGACCCGCTGCTGGCCAGGGTGCTGTCGCCGACGGGCTGCAAGCGACTGCTCCGCGCCACCTACGTCGACGCGACCACGAGCAGCGTGACCACCGTCGGGCTGGTGGTCACCAAGGCCGACGCGGACGGCATGCGGACCCTGCGGCAGCGGTTCGCCAAGGAGAACCTCGACCGGCGCAGCGACCTGATGCCCCGGCCGTACGCCGCCAAGGGCACCGCAGCGGAGGGCTTCGGCGACCCGCAGCGCGCGACCTGGACGGTCCGGGTGCTCACCGACGCCCCGGCCGTCGTCTACGCCGTGACGGGCTTCGCGGACGGGCGGGCCGTCGACGCTCCGGCGCCGGCGGAGGAGGCCGCAGCGGCCGGTGCGACGTCGACTCCGGGCCAGGCCGGTCTGGGCCACGACGCACGCGGCGTCGTGGACCGCATAGAACGCGGCTTCCGCAAAGCCGCCGCCGAGGCCGTGAAGGAGCCCACATGACCACCGGCGGGCCCCGGAGCATCCGGGCGGTCGCCATGGCCGCGGCCACGGTCGTGATCGCGCTGCTGACCACGGCCCCCGCGCACGCCGACGAGATACAGGCCCAGGAATGGGCCCTGGACGCCCTCCGCGCCCAGACGGCCTGGCAGACCACCAAGGGCGGTGGCGTCACCGTCGCGGTCCTGGACACCGGGGTCGACGACCAGCATCCGGACCTCGCAGGCCAGGTCGTCGCCGGAAAGGACCTGATCGGGTTCGGGGCGGGCCGGGGCGATCGCTCCTGGGCCCGGCACGGGACCGCCATGGCCGGCATCATCGCCGGGCACGGCCACGGGCCGGGCCGCGGGGACGGCGTGCTCGGCGTCGCCCCGGAGGCGAAGATCCTTCCGGTCCGGGTAATCCTCGAGGACGGCGACCCGGCCAGGAAGAAGGCCCGCGGGGCGCGCGGGGGCGCACTCGCGGAGGGGATCCGCTGGGCCGCCGACCACGGCGCCGACGTGATCAACCTCTCCCTGGGCGACGACAGCGAGTCGGCCCACCCGGAGCCACAGGAGGACGCCGCCGTCCAGTACGCCCTGAGCAAGGGCGCAGTCGTGGTCGCCTCCGCGGGCAACGGCGGGGAGGACGGCGACCGTATCTCCTATCCCGCCGCCTACCCCGGCGTGA
This sequence comes from Streptomyces sp. KR80, assembly GCF_052245555.1. Classification (NCBI taxonomy): domain Bacteria; kingdom Bacillati; phylum Actinomycetota; class Actinomycetes; order Kitasatosporales; family Streptomycetaceae; genus Streptomyces; species Streptomyces sp. KR80. The sequence continues at coordinate 367,990 of NZ_JBQQCD010000002.1, read as the reverse complement.
TCGCCGTGACCGCCGTCGACCGCTACGGCTCCCGCGCCCCCTTCTCCACCCGCCGCTGGTACGCCACCGTGTGTGCACCCGGCGTCGATGTCGTCATCGCCGACCCCGACCGCCGCTACTACGAGGGCTGGGGCACCAGTGCCGCCGCCGCCTTCGTCTCCGGCGCCGTCGCCCTCGTCCGCTCCGCCCACCCCGACCTGAGCCCCGTCCAGATCAAGAAACTCCTCGCCGACACCGCGCGGAACAGCCCCAAGGGCGGGCACAGCGACGAGCGGGGCGCTGGGATGGTCGACCCGGCGGCGGCGATCGAGGCGGGCGCCAAGCTGAAGCCCCGCCCCCAGCGGCCCACCCCGGCGGCGTACGAGCAGCGCTACTTCGGCGCAGGCCCCGACGAGGAGGGGTCCGGGGACGGCGGCGTTGGCTGGCTGGCGGCCGCGGTGGGGACGGCGGGCGCCGTGCTCCTGGTATCGGCCCTCGCCCTCTGGCGCGGTGGCCGGCGCCCGCCCACACCCCTCGGCTGACCTGGCCGGGGGCGACCACCCACCGGTCACCGGGAGCATGGGGGTCCCCAGCGATAGTCCCCCTGGGCCTGGCGGCCCGGAAGGTGTCCCCAGGGGGAGGATCCGGACGCGGCACATGCCGATAGCCTCGTGCCGTGGCGCTCAAGAACATCCCTGACCCCGGCTTCTCCGACGACGACGGCTCCGCCGACCCCCGGCTGGCGGCGGCACTCGCCGCCTACGCCGACGACCGCGCCGCCGAGCCGCAGGTGCTCTCCGCGCTGCCCGGCGCCCGGCTGCTGGTACCGGTGGTCGCAGTCCTCGGCGAAGTGGAGACCGGACCGGAGGGGCTGCGCCGGGACAAGACCAGCGACATGGCGGTACCCACCCTCGAGGGCCCCGACGGCAGGCGTGCGCTGCCCGCGTTCACCTCCACCGAGTCGCTGGCGCGCTGGGATCCCCAGGCCCGGCCCGTGCCCGTACCGCTGCACCAGGTCCTGCAGGCCGCCGCCCACGAGCAGGCGGACACCGTGGTCCTCGATCTGGCCGGTCCCGTGCCGTACCAGCTCACCGGGCGCGCGCTGCTGGCCCTCGCCGAGGGCCGGGAGAGCACGGACCCGCTGGCCGATCCGGCCGTCGCCGACGCCGTACGGGAGGTGCTGGCGGATGAGCCCGGGGTCCTGCGGGCCCACCTCGCCCCGGGCGGCGACGCCGACGGCACACTCGCACTCGGCCTCGCGGCCGGGTCGACGGCCCCCGAGGTGGCACGGCGGGTGGCCACCGCCCTGGCCGCCCACGAGGTGCTCAGGGCGCGACTGGTACGCGGCCTCGACCTGGCGCTGCTGCCTCCGAATGCGGTGATCCCCGGCGAGCCGCTCTTCGAACGGCATACGTAATGCCCCGATACGCCCCACAATGCAGAGAAACTTTGTGATCTTTGCTCAGGAGGCGTGATGGCGGAGACGACGACCCAGCGCACCATCGGCGCGCCGGCGTTCGACACCCGCACCGTCGGGGCCGAATTCCTCGGGACCCTGTTGCTTGTGTTCTTCGCGGTCGGTTCGGCCGTCCTCGGCGCCGAGTACGTCGGTACCGTCGGCATCGCCCTGGCCTTCGGGTTCGTGCTGGTTGCGCTCGCCTATGCGCTCGGCCCGATCTCGGGGTGCCACCTCAACCCGGCGGTGACCCTCGGTGTGCTGATGGCCAGGCGCATCACGGTCCGTACCGCGGTGGAGTACTGCGTGGCGCAACTGGCCGGTGCCGTCGTGGGTGCTGCGCTGCTCTTCCTAGTCGCCAAGCAGGTGCCGGGACTCGAGACGACGGGCGCATTCGGCACCAACGGCTACGGCTACCGCTCGGCCGTCGGGATCAACATCTTCGGCGCCCTCGTCACCGAGCTCGTGCTGACCTTCCTGCTGGTCTACGTCTTCCTGGCGGTGACCCGCGGGGTGGCGCTGTTCGGCTTCGGCGGAGTGGCGTACGGCTTGGCCCTGGCCGTCGTGACCTTGATCGGCATCCCGCTCACCGGCGCGGCGGTGAACCCGGCGCGCAGCCTGGCCCCCGCGCTGTTCAGCGGTTCGGCACCGATGACGCAGCTCTGGCTCTTCCTGGTCGCCCCGCTCGTCGGCGGGGTGCTCGCCGCGCTGGCGAGCGCCGTCACCCACCCCGCCGTGGCCGTCGAGGAACCCGGGGCTGCAGCCGACATCCCGGAGCCCGGGAATCCCGGTGGCATCACGGAGCCCGGGAACCCCCACGACGCCCAGGAATCCGCGGAACCCGCCGGCATCCGCGAATCCAGGAAGCCCGACGACATCCGGGAATGAGATGGGGCCGGGCGGGCCGTGCAGCCGGTGGGGTCAGCCGAACACCGGACCGGTGAACTTCTCGCCCGGGCCCTGGCCCGGCTCGTCCGGCACCGCGGACGCCTCACGGAAGGCCAGCTGCAGCGACTTCAACCCGTCCCGCAGCGGCGCCGCGTGATACGAGCCGACCTCCGTCGCGCTCGCCGTGACCAGGCCGGCCAGCGCGGTGATCAGCTTGCGCGCCTCGTCCAGGTCCTTGTGCTCCGGGCCGTCCTCGGCGAGGCCGAGGTTGACCGCGGCAGCGCTCATCAGGTGCACGGCGACCGTGGTGATCACCTCGACGGCGGGCACCTCCGCGATGTCGCGGGTCATGGTGTCGAAGTCGGGGGCCTGCCCCTCGGGGTCCGGCGTCGGCTGCTGTGGGGCGGGGGTGGCGTCGCTCATAACTCCGGTTCACTTTCGGCTGGACGGTTGACCTCAGCCTATGGCCCACGCACCGGCGAGTGGTGGCGCCCTGGACGCTGGTATGCTTGGTGAACGACCGGCCGGACACGCCAGTGCCCGGCCCGCAAGTGGAGGCTCCGATCTCCCACCTGGCCGGCCCTCGGGCTGGCGGGTCACCGGTCAGGCGGTGCCCATCGTCCCGTAAGGGCGATGCGAAGCCGCTCGATGCGCCCCGCGGAACAACGCGGCGGTGTTCCCGGTTGTGAGGAGCCCCGCCTGTGGCCGTTCGGGGCGTTTTTCGCGTCCTGCGGGCGGGGTCGACGACAGACAACGTAACGCGGCTGTCCGCCAGACATTCGCGTGGTGCAACCGAGGAGGCCCCATCAGCGCCGAGCCCCGCATCAACGACCGGATCCGAGTCCCCGAGGTGCGACTTGTCGGTCCCAGTGGCGAGCAGGTCGGCATCGTGCCGCTTGCCAAGGCACTGGAGCTTGCGCAGGAGTACGACCTCGACCTGGTCGAGGTCGCGGCGACCGCCCGTCCGCCCGTGTGCAAGCTCATGGACTACGGGAAGTTCAAGTACGAGTCGGCCATGAAGGCGCGTGAGGCGCGCAAGAACCAGGCGCACACGGTCATCAAGGAGATGAAGCTCCGGCCGAAGATCGACCCGCACGACTACGACACCAAGAAGGGTCACGTAGTCCGGTTCCTCAAGCAGGGCGACAAGGTCAAGATCACGATCATGTTCCGTGGCCGTGAGCAGTCCCGCCCCGAGCTGGGCTACCGGCTGCTCCAGCGACTGGCGGAGGACGTCCAGGAGCTCGGCTTCGTGGAGTCCAACCCGAAGCAGGACGGCCGAAACATGATCATGGTTCTCGGTCCGCACAAGAAGAAGACCGAGGCGATGGCCGAAGCCCGCGAGGCGGCCGCCGCCCGCAAGGCGGAGCGCCAGGGCGTTGCCCACATGGACCAGTCTCCGGGGCACCACTCCACGGAGCGGCCCGCCGAGGAGCCTTCCGAGGCGTGATCCCGGGTTATCCGGGATCGCCGGGGTCACCGCCCCGGACACCAACCGAAACAACTGACGCTCGCGCCTGCCGGTTCACCGGCCGGGGGGAGCGCCACCGACGAGGAGAGAACGGCGCTATGCCGAAGAACAAGACGCACAGCGGTGCCAGCAAGCGCTTCAAGGTCACCGGCTCCGGCAAGGTGCTGCGCGAGCGCGCCGGCAAGCGCCACCTGCTCGAGCACAAGTCGTCCCGCGTGACACGTCGCCTCACCGGCAATGCCGAGATGGCCCCGGCCGACGCCAAGAAGATCAAGAAGCTTCTCGGCAAGTGACGTGAACGCCCCGTCGACCCGGGGCGAACGTCTGCAGACCAGGACCTATTCGACCGGGCCGGGTGAGGCAACCGCGGCCCCGCACAAGGAGTTAACAAGTGGCACGCGTCAAGCGGGCAGTCAACGCCCACAAGAAGCGCCGGGCGATCCTCGAGCAGGCCAGCGGCTACCGCGGCCAGCGCTCCCGCCTGTACCGCAAGGCGAAGGAGCAGGTCACCCACTCTCTCGTCTACAACTACAACGACCGCAAGAAGCGCAAGGGCGACTTCCGCCAGCTGTGGATCCAGCGGATCAACGCCGCCGCCCGCGCCAACGGCATCACCTACAACCGCTTCATCCAGGGGCTGAAGGCCGCCAACGTCGAGGTGGACCGCAAGATCCTGGCCGAGCTCGCGGTGAACGACGCCACCGCCTTCGCGGCGCTCGTCGAGGTGGCCCAGAAGGCGCTGCCGACCGACGTCAACGCCCCCAAGGCCGCCTGAGCAGGCACCCAGCAGCGTGAGCGGACCCGCAGGCCCGAGGGGCCTGCGGGTCCGCTGGTGTCCGGGCCGCCGGACGGCGGCGGACCCGCAGGCGCGCCTCGCGGCCCGGATGCGTCGCCCAACTCCCGAACCCCGAAGGTGATTCATGGCGGCTCCCGAGCTGATCTCCCCACGATCCCCTCGCGTCGTCGCCGCCCGACGGCTGGCCCGGCGCAACTTCCGCGTGAAGGAGCGCCGGTTCATCGCCGAGGGCCCGCAGGCCGTGCGCGAGGCGGTCGAACACCGCGGCGATGGCGGACGACCCACCTTGATCGAGCTGTTCGCGACCGCCGAGGCGATGGAGCGGTACGCCGACATCGTCGCGGCCGCGCGTGCCACCGGAGCACGAATCCACCCCGCGGCGGACGAGGTGGTCGCCGGGATCTCGCAGACCGTCACCCCCCAGGGACTGGTCGGTGTCTGCGGCTTCCTGGACCGGCCGTTCGAGGAGATCATCAAGGCTCGCCCCCGGCTCGTCGCCGTCCTCGCCCATGTCCGCGACCCCGGCAACGCGGGCACCGTGCTGCGCTGTGCCGACGCCGCCGGAGCCGACGCCGTCGTCCTGACCGACGCCTCCGTCGACCTGTATAACCCCAAGACCGTACGGGCCTCCGTCGGCAGCGTCTTCCACCTCCCCGTCGCCGTCGGCGTGCCCGTCGAGCAGGCCGTACGGGGCCTGCGCGCAGCGGGCTCGAGGATCGTCGCCGCCGACGGATCCGGCGAACGGGACCTGGACACCGAGCTCGACGAGGGGGTCCTCGGCCGTCCCACCGTCTGGATCTTCGGCAACGAGGCGTGGGGCCTGCCGGAGGAGACCCGCGCGCTCGCGGACGAGGTGGTGCGCGTCCCCCTGCACGGCAGGGCCGAGAGCCTGAATCTCGCGACCGCCGCCGCCGTATGCCTCTACGCATCCGCTCGTGCGCAGCGTGCTCCCGGAGGGTGCCGCTCCGTGACGTCGAGCTAGTAGGGTTGCGGGCCGGGGAAGAGAGGGGGGTGCGGGTATGGACGTGAGGACTTCGGATCATTGCACGGAGGGCGCCGGCGCCTCCGGCTCCCTCGCCGATTGGCGCCCGGACCTGCGAGATCTCGGCATGGACTCCGACGACTTGCCCGACGGTCTCGTCGTCGCCGATGAAACGGGCCGCGTCGTCTGCTTCAACGCCGCGGCCGCCCGCATCACCGCCCGCCGCTCCGACGAGATGATCGGTCTCCCGGTGGAGCGCGCGCTGCCGCTGGTGGACCTCGAGGGCCGCCGTTGGTGGACGGTCACCGATCCCTACGGGGGCCTCGCCATCCGGGTCGGCCAGCCCGAGCGGAACCTGCTCCTTCCCGGCGGCCGCGAGGTCATGGTCACCGCGCGCTACGTACGCCGCCGCGCCGGCGGGCCGGTCTACCGGCTGGTCATCTCGCTGCGCGGCACCGAGGCCCGGCGCCGCACCGAGCGCAGCCACGCCGAGCTGATCGCCACCGTCGCACACGAACTGCGGTCCCCGCTCACCTCGGTCAAGGGATTCACGGCCACCCTGCTGGCCAAGTGGGAGCGGTTCACGGACGACCAGAAGAAGCTGATGCTGGAGACCGTCGACTCCGACGCCAATCGCGTCACCCGGCTCATCGCGGAGCTGCTCGACATCTCCCGGATCGACTCCGGCCGCCTGGAAGTGCGTCGGCAGCCCGTGAACATGGTGGCCGCCGTCCGGCGCCACGTGGCCGCGCTGACCGGCACCGGCCAGCGCCCCGAGCGTTTCGAGGTCGATGTCGTCGATCCGCTCCCGGATCTCTGGGCCGACCCCGACAAGATCGACCAGGTGCTGGGCAATCTGCTGGAAAATGCGGTGCGGCACGGCGAGGGAAAGGTCACCATTGAAGTGGCACCGGCCCCCACCCGGCGCGCTCGCGCGGGGGCACCCGCCGTATCGCCCGCTACGGAAGAAGGAACGGCCGTCACCGTGAAGGACGAAGGCCCCGGTATCCCCGAGGAGTCGATGGACCGCGTCTTCACCCGCTTCTGGCGGGGCAGCAAACGCGGCGGCACCGGCCTGGGCCTGTACATCGTCAAGGGCATCGTCGAGGCGCACGGCGGGACGATCGAGGTCGGCCGCGCCCCCGGCGGCGGCGCCCAGTTCCGATTTACGTTGCCCGTGGGCGCCCCGGCCTTCCTGGCCTGACTGTGCCCGCGGGCTCCTGAGGCCCCCCGCGCCCCGTAGACTCGAGTTTTGGCACCTCCGGCGGCCCCTCGGCCGCCCTGCCACCGAGCGTGGGCCGCGCCAGCAGCTATCGGAAACACGGGAAGAGATGTCGGCACCCAATAAGTCGTACGACCCTGTCGAGGTCGAGGTACTGAAACCGGAAGAGATCGCCCGCATGCGCGACGAGGCGCTCGCCGCCATCGCCGCCGCCGGCGATCTCGAGGCCCTGCACGAGGCCAAGGTCGCGCACGCCGGCGACCGCTCGCCGCTCGCCCTCGCCAACCGCGAGATCGGCGCCCTCCCGCCGCATGCCAAGGCCGACGCGGGCAAGCGCGTCGGCGGCGCCCGCGCCGAGGTCGGCCGCGCCCTCAAGGCGCGCAAGGAGGAGCTGGAGGCGGAGCGCGACGAGCGTGTGCTGGTGGAGGAGGCGGTGGACGTCACACTGCCGTACGACCGCACGCCGGCTGGCGCCCGGCACCCGCTGACCACCCTGATGGAGCGGATCGAGGACGTCTTCGTCGCGATGGGCTACGAGGTCGCCGAGGGGCCCGAGGTCGAGGCCGAGTGGTTCAACTTCGACGCGTTGAACTTCCCGCCCGACCACCCGGCACGCGCCATGCAGGACACCTTCTTCGTGCAGACCGCTGCCGGCGGCGGTTCCGCCGCGGGGGCAGAGGTGCCCGAGGACTCCGGGATCGTGCTCCGTACGCACACCTCCCCGGTGCAGGTCCGCTCGATGCTCGACCGCGAACCGCCCATCTACGTGATCTGCCCCGGCCGGGTCTTCCGTACGGACGAGCTGGACGCCACCCACACGCCGGTCTTCCACCAGGTCGAACTGCTCGCCGTCGACGAGGGCCTGACCATGGCCGACCTCAAGGGCACGCTGGATCACATGGTCCAGGCCCTGTTCGGGGAGGGCATGAGCACCCGGCTGCGGCCGAACTTCTTCCCGTTCACCGAGCCTTCCGCCGAGATGGACATGCAGTGCTACGTGTGCCGCGGTGAATCGGTCGGCAACCCGGACCGCCCGTGCCGCACGTGTGGCAGCGAGGGTTGGATCGAGCTGGGCGGCTGCGGCATGGTCAACCCCCGGGTGCTGATCGCCGCGGGCATCGACCCGGACAAGTACAGCGGATTCGCCTTCGGGTTCGGCATCGAACGGATGCTGATGTTCCGCCACAACGTCGAGGACATGCGAGACATGGTCGAGGGTGACGTCCGGTTCACCCGGCCTTTCGGGATGGAGATCTGATGCGGGTCCCGCTTTCCTGGCTGCGGGAGTACGTCGACCTGCCGGCCGGTGAGACCGGTCGTGACGTACAGGCCAAGCTCATTGCCGCAGGGCTCGAGGTCGAGACCGTCGAGCAGCTCGGCACCGGCCTCAAGGGCCCCTTGGTGGTCGGCACGGTCCTGGCCATCGAGGAGCTGACGGAGTTCAAGAAGCCGATCCGCTACTGCCAGGTGGACGTCGGCATGGCGAACAAGACGGGCGAGCCGCAGAACATCATCTGCGGCGCGCTGAACTTCCGCGTCGGCGACAAGGTCGTCGTGGCCCTCCCGGGCGCCGTGCTGCCCGGCGACTTCCAGATCTCCGCACGGAAGACGTACGGCAAGACCTCCGAAGGCATGATCTGCTCGGAGCGCGAGCTGGGCATGGGCGACGACCACGACGGCATCATCGTGCTCCCGCCGGGGCATGAGGTCGGCAGCGACGCCATCGAGCTGCTGGAGCTGGTCGACGAGGTCCTCGACATCGCCGTCACTCCCGACCGGGGCTACTGCCTGTCGATGCGCGGTGTCGCGCGCGAGGCCGCCATCGCGTACGGCCTGCCGCTGCGCGACCCGGCGCTGCTCGACGTGCCCACGCCCAACGAGTACGGCTACCGGGTCAAGGTCGAGGACACCCAGGGCTGCGACCGGTTCACCGCCCGCACGGTCACCGACATCGACCCCGAGGCGCGCTCCCCGATCTGGCTGCAGCGACGGCTGCAGAAGGCCGGAATGCGCCCGATCTCGCTCGCCGTCGACATCACCAACTACGTGATGCTCGAGCTGGGCCAGCCACTGCACGCCTACGACCGGTCCCGGCTCGACGGACCGATCGGCGTGCGGCGCGCGATCCAGGGCGAGAAGTTCACCACCCTTGACGGGGCCCACCGGGCGCTCGACGCCGATGACCTGGTGATCACCGACAACTCCGGGCCCATCGGACTCGCGGGCGTCATGGGCGGTGCCGACACCGAGATCGCCGACGCCGCCATCGCCCCGGAGACCAGCCTCCTGACCTCGGCTGCCGAGAAGGCCGGCAAGGGCACCACCGACATCGTCATCGAGGCCGCGCACTTCGATCCGATCGCGATCGCCCGCACCTCCCGGCGCCACAAGCTGTCCTCGGAGGCGTCGAAGCGCTTCGAGCGCGGCGTCGACCCGGAGGCCGCCGCGGCGGCCGCACAGCGGACCGTCGACCTGCTGGTGCTGCTCGCGGGCGGCACCGCCGAGGCCGGGGTCACCGAGGTCGTGACGCCGACCGGTTCGCGCACGGTCGCGATGCACGCGGACCACCCGGACCGCGTTGCGGGTGTCGACTACGGTCGCGAGACCGTCGTACGCCGGCTGCAGCAGGTCGGCTGCGATGTGGCCGGCCAGGACGAGCTGGTCGTCACCGTGCCCAGCTGGCGGCCCGACCTCCGCGACCCGAACGACCTCGCCGAGGAGGTCATCCGACTCGAGGGCTACGAGAACCTGCCGTCGACGCTTCCCCGGCTGCCCGCCGGCCGCGGCCTGACCGACCGTCAGCGACTCCACCGCCGGGTCGGCCGGGCGCTCGCCGGCGCCGGCTACGTCGAGGCGCTGAACTACCCGTTCATCAGCGAGGCGATCTTCGACCAGCTCGGCCTCGACGCGGAGGACACCTGCCGCAGCGTGGTCAAGCTCGTCAACCCGCTGTCGGACGAGGAGCCGGCGCTGCGTACCGCGCTGCTCCCCGGGCTGCTCGGCGCGCTGCGCCGCAATCATGGGCGCGGCGTGCACGACCTCGCGCTCTTCGAGACCGGTCTGGTCTTCCGGGCCGCCGAGAAGCAGGGCAGGGCGGCGATCCTGCCGGTCGACCGCCGGCCGACGGACGAGGAGATCGCGGAGCTGAACGCGGCACTGCCCGCGCAACCGCGGCACATCGCCGTCGTCCTCGCGGGCTCTCGCGAGCAGGCCGGCTGGTGGGGCGAGGGCCGTCCGGCCGACTGGGCCGACGCGGTCGAGGCGGCCCGTACGGTCGCCCGCGAGGCCGGAGCAGAGCTGATCATCCGTCAGGACCAGTACGGACCGTGGCACCCGGGCCGATGCGCCGGGCTGCATGTGGTGATCGACGGAGCGGAGCAGCGCGTCGGTTTCGCCGGCGAGCTGCACCCGCGCGTGGTCAAGACGCTGGGCCTGCCGGAGCGCACGTGCGGGATGGAGCTGGACCTGAGCAGGCTGGAGCAGGCGGGTCAGGGCCCCGTCCAGGCCCCGTCCGTCGCCACCTTCCCGGTGGCGACGCAGGACGTCGCGCTCGTCGTGGACGCTTCGGTTCCGGCGGCCGACGTCGAGGCCGCCCTGCGGGAGGGGGCAGGCGAACTGCTCGAGTCGCTGCGGCTGTTCGACGTCTTCACCGGCGAGCAGATCGGCGAGGGCCGGAAGTCCCTGGCGTACGCCCTGCGCTTCCGCGCGCCGGACCGGACGCTGACCGTGGAGGAGGCCTCTACGGCCCGCGACGCGGCCGTCGCGTCCGCCACCGAGCGCACTGGAGCGGTCCTGCGCGGGGCGTAGCAGCCTGCGGCCCGCACTGACGACCATGGGGCCCGCCCGGGTGGACCGGGCGGGCCCCATGCTGCGGTGGGTGCCGAGGTCCGGGCCTTCCCTTCGGCCCCCGGCCCCTCGCCCCAGCGGAGTCTGGTCGGCCGACCGCGGCTGAGGGGCACCTCTGGGGGCACCCTCAGAGGTAGCTGGGCGAGAATGAAGTCCCCCGATCGTGTGACATCTCGACGGTGAGTGGTCATACGGGTGCGGACTGTCGCCAGAATCGATCCGGTCGTCAAGGCCGCCGCGCATCAGCGACCTAGGACCCTGCCGACCGCCGCGAAGCCCGACAGGGGAGGCCCCGGCATGATCGGTGAGAGGGCGTGGGGCGGCGCGCGCACCGGCGCCTCTCGAGCCTGGCGCTGGTTCGTCTTCGCCCTCCCCGGCCTCTGGGTCCTGGGTGTCGTCGCCTGGGAACTGTTCCGCCCGTCCGGAACCCACCTGGTCCAGCTCCTCGCCGCGGCTCCCGCCATCGCCTGCGCCGGGAGCGGCCGGCGCCAGTGCGTACTGCTCGGCGGGCTCTGTGCGATCTTCGCCCTGGTACCGCTCAGCGCCGTCGAGCGCCATCAGGACCTCGACACCCGGGTCGGCACCTGCTGCGCCATCCTCGCCGTCGTCGTGGCGGGCTATCTGACCACAGGCCGTCGGCTGCGGTTGCTCCGCGAGCTGGAACACACCCGGGAGATCGCCGTGGCCACGCAGCAGGTGCTGTTGCGCCCCCTGCCGCAGCAGCTCGACGGGCTGACCGTGGCCGCCCGTCATCTTTCCGCGACCCGCGGGGCCTGCGTGGGCGGCGATCTCTACGAGGCGCTGGCCACGGGCCATGGCGTCCGGATCATCATCGGAGATGTGCGCGGCCATGGACTCGCGGCCGTCGGGACCGTCGCAGCCCTGCTCGGCAGCTTCCGGGACGCGGCGCACGACGAACCTGAGCTCGCCGGAGTGCTGCGGCGGCTGGATCGGGCCATGCACCGGCATCTGCGGGAGTGTTCGCGGTTCCCGTACCCGGCGGCGGGTGAGGGGCGATCCCCGGAGCGGCAGGAAGGAGCGCCGGACCATCCGACGGCTGAGGACTTCGTGACCGTACTGCTGCTGGAGGTCCGGGAGTACGGGGATGTGGTGGCCCTCAACTGCGGGCACCCGTGGCCGTACCTCCTGGCCGGGGAGGGCACGGACACCCCGCCAAGGGTGCGGGTCAGGCCGGCGGCTGACGCCGATCCGCTGCCGCCGCTGGGCGCCTTTCCGCTGCCCGCGGAGCTGCCCGAAGTCGGCTGCGTACCGCTGCGGCCCGGTCAGGCGCTGCTGCTCCACACCGATGGCGCCGAGGAAGCGCGCGACTCTGCGGGGGAGTTCTTCCCGCTGCGCCAGGAGGTGGCCGCCGCGGCGGTCGGCGGTGCGAGCACCGGAATCGTCCCCCGTACCGTGGTCGACGGCGTGGAGGCGGCGCTGCTGCGCCACACCGGAGGCCGGCTCACGGACGACATCGCGCTGATGGTGCTGCGCAACGACCGCCAGCGGCTGCCCGCCCAGTCGGCCGCCCGGCACCGCGTGGATGCGCGGACCGTCCATTCGGCCGTCGACTGAGTACGGGCGCTCCGTCGACCGCGTACCGGCGCGCGGGTGCACGACTGCAGCGGATCCGGCCACGCGCTTGAGACCGCAACACCGGACCAGTGCGTTCCGTTCACACCCCGTGTGCGCCGCGCCCCATTACGCTGTGCCGCACCGAGCACTCCGGGAGGGCAGCATGGAGCCCAACACTCTGCTCGACGCCGTTCTCGACGAAGCCGGCATCTCCCACGCCGGGTTGGCCGCACACGTCAACGAGGCGGGCCGCGCCCGGGGCCTGCACCTTCGCTACGAGCACACCGCCGTGACCCGTTGGCTCAAGGGCCAGCGTCCGCGCGGCCAGGTGCCCGACCTGATTTGCGAAGTCCTCGGCGAGCGGCTGCACCGTTCGCTCACCCACGACGACATAGGCCTCGGCACTCCCGGTGCCGGCCACGCCGCGAGCACGCCGCTCTGCGGTTTCGTCGAGCGGGCGACCGCCCTCTGGCGGTCCGACGAGCAGCAACGTCCGCATGTCGTGGGCGCACCCGCACTCACCGGGACGCCGGCGGTCATTCCGGTGTGGGAGTGGGAGAACCCACCGGAGGACGCCGATGTCTCCCGGCACGGGCAGACCCACGTCAGCATGGCCGACATCGAGATGCTGCGGGCCGCCCGCGCCCACTACGAGCAGATGTACCGCAAGACGGGCGGCATCGCGACCAGGGCCCGCATCGTACGGTTCCTCAACTCCGAGACGGCGCCGCTGCTGCGCGGGAGCTACACCGACGAGACCGGCCGCCAGCTCCATCGCGCGACCGGCGGGCTGGTGGCCGTCGCGGGCATCTGCGCGTACGACTCGGACGCCCACGGCCTGGCGCAGCGCTACTTCCACCAGGCGCTGCGGCTCGCCAAGGCCAGCGGTGACCGCGGCCTGGGCGGCTATGTCATCGCGCTGCTGGTCAACCAGTCGCTCTTCATGCGCGAGTACCGGCAGGCCGTGGCCTTCGCCGAGTCGGCGCTCCGGGCCGCGGGCCCGCACATCACTCCGGCCCTCGCCGCCGACCTCTACGCGATGCAGGCCAAGGCGTACGCGAGGCTGGGCGACGGGACGAGCGCCCTGTCCTGCATCCGACGGGCGGAGGTCTCCGCGGAACGCATCCGGCGCGGCCAGGAGCCCGCGGAGACCGGTTACGTACAGCCGGGTCTGGTCAACGTGCAGGTGGCCGAGGCGCTGCTGAGCCTCGGTGACCTGGGCGGGGCACGTGAGCACGCGACGGCCGCCGTCGGCACCCCCGCCCACGACCGGGGCCGGGTGCACCGGCTGGCCATGCTCACCCACATCGAACTGCGCCAGGGAGACGCCGACCAGGCCGTGGTCACCGCGATGGAGATGACCGAAACGGCCCGCGGGATGGAGTCACAGCGGTTGCGGGACCGGCTCCGAGCCGTACGGGACCACCTGGTCGCCAGCAGGTGCGCGGCGACGGCCGACGCCGCCGAACTGATCGACGGAGCGCTGCGCGTTCCGCTGTGAGCTCATTCGAACCCTCTCCTGTCGGGACGTTGCCGAGGTGCCATCTACACGGCGGAGGCTGGCGGACGCGTGCGGTGGAAAAATCTCAAGGAGCGGACCGTGTACGAGAACCGCTGGTTCCGGGTCAATCTCGCCGACGTCGAGCTCCCCGACGGCCGACACCTCGACCACTTCGTGATCCGGCTGCGGCCCGTCGCAGCGGCCACTGCTGTCAACGAGGCGAACGAAGTCCTCCTGCTGTGGCGGCACCGCTTCATCACCGACGCCTGGGGCTGGGAGCTCGCGGCAGGGGTCGTCGAGGAGGGCGAGGACATCGCGGCGGCCGCGGCCCGTGAGATGGAGGAGGAGACGGGCTGGCGCCCCGGCCCGCTGCGCCATCTGCTGTCGGTCGAGCCGTCCAACGGGCTCACCGATGCCCGGCATCACATCTACTGGGCCGACGAAGCGGGCTACGTCGGTCACCCCGAGGACGACTTCGAGTCCGACCGGCGCGCATGGGTCCCGCTCAAGCTGATCCCCGACATGGTGGCGCGCGGTGAGGTTCCCGCCGCGAACATGGCCGCGGCGCTGCTCCTCCTGCACCACATCCGGCTCGGCTAGGCCCGACCGGCGACGGGCGTATGCGCGGACGTTGGGGCGCGCACCCCGTGTGAATCGCGGACCCGAACCGTCCGGCCGCACACGCTGCCGCCCCGCCCCGTACCGCGGTTGAATCGTCACCGCGAGTGAGAAGGGAGCCACCTCGGGAACCGGGCCGCCAGCGCTCTTCCCCCGGCCCGGCGGCCCACCGCCCCGTTCGCACGACCATGGCGAACGGGGCGGCGTCTGTGAACGGCCCGGTGAGCGCGGCGGAAAAGCGGGGAGTACGCCTGCCCGGGACTACTCGTACGGATAGAAGCCCGACCCCGTCTTGCGGCCGAGCCGGCCGGCTTCGACCATCCGCTGCAACAGCGGGGGAGCGGCGTACAGCGGCTCCTTGAACTCCTCGTACATCGATTCGGCCACGGAGGCCACGGTGTCCAGACCGATCAGGTCCGACAGCTTCAGTGGTCCCATGGGGTGGGCGCAGCCCAGCTCCATCCCGTTGTCGATGTCCTCACGGCTGGCGATGCCCGACTCGAACATCCGGATCGCCGAGAGCAGATACGGGATGAGGAGGGCGTTGACGACGAAGCCCGAGCGGTCCTGGGCGCGGATCGCGTGCTTGCCGAGCACATCGGCGACGAGCTTCTCGGCGCGCCTGATCGTCTCGTCACCCGTGGTCAGCGCCGGGATCAGCTCGACGAGCCGCTGGACGGGGGCCGGGTTGAAGAAGTGGATGCCGATGACCTGGTCGGGGCGGGAGGTGGCGACGGCCAGCTTGACCAGCGGAATGGAGGAGGTGTTGGAGGCGAGTATCGCGTCCCGCCGGGCGACCACCTGGTCAAGGACCTGGAAGATCTCGGTCTTGACCTGCTCGTTCTCGACGACGGCCTCGATGACCAGATCGCGGTCGGAGAACTCTCCGAGGTCGGTGGTGAAGCTCAGCTGCTCCAGCGTGGCGTCCCGCTCCTCCTTGGTGATCTTTCCGCGGGCCGCCGCCCTGTCGAGCGAGGTGGTCAGACGGGTCCGGCCGATCTCCAGGGCTTCGCCGGTGGTCTCCGCGACCAGGACCTCCAGGCCGGAACGGGCGCACACCTCCGCGATTCCCGCGCCCATCTGGCCGCAGCCCACCACTCCGACGCGTGCCACGTCGGCCTTCGTGTCCGTCACATCGTGCCTTTCGCTGGTCTTCTTCGGCCGTCGGGCGGGCGAACGGTCCCCGCCGTTCGGCGTCGGGAACCGGGCACGCCTGCCCTGACGCCCCAGACGTTACTCCGCGCCCCGGGGTGCCGATCGAGGCGGGGGCGGGCATTTACTGGCCGTAGGGCCAGGGGCCGACAGGGGGCGACATATGTGGCACATCACACGAAGATCCTTCGCGGCCGGGACGGCGGGAGCGCTGTCCGGACTGCTGACGGCAGGAGACACGATGGCCTATGACCCGGGCGGCGAGCTGGGTGTCATCCGGCGCCCGCGACGGGAGTTCCGCGGCATGTGGCTGGCGACCGTCGCCAACCGGGACTGGCCCTCCCGGCCGGGGCTTCCCGCGGCACAGCAGCAGGAGGAGCTGATCGGCTTCCTCGACACGGCGGTCCGGCGGCGGCTCAACGTCGTGATCTTTCAGGTGAGGCCGACGGCCGACGCGCTGTGGCCTTCGCCGTACGAGCCCTGGGCCGAGTACCTGACCGGTGAGCAGGGCGGAGATCCGGGCTGGGACCCGCTCGGCTTCGCGGTGCGCGAGGCCCACCGGCGCGGCCTGGAGTTGCACGCCTGGTTCAACCCGTACCGGATAGCCAACCACGCCGACCCCTCGCGGCTGGTCCCCGCCCACCCCGCGCGGCTGCACCCGGAGTGGGTCGTCCCCTACGGCGGCAGGCTGTACTACAACCCGGGGCTGCCGGAGGTCCGGCGGTTCGTCCAGGACGCGATGCTCCACGCCGCGCAGGGCTACGCCATCGACGCCGTGCACTGGGACGACTACTTCTACCCCTATCCGCGACCGGGAGAGGTCTTCGACGACGACGCGGCCTGGGAGCGGTACGGCACGGGCTTCCCGGACCGGGCCGCATGGCGGCGCGACAACACCGACCGTCTGGTGCGCGAAACGGCCGACCGGATCAAGAGGATCAAGCCCCGGCTGCGCTTCGGGATCAGCCCCTTCGCCGTCTGGCGGAACCGTGCCACCGACCCCGAGGGCTCCGAGACCCGGGCCGGTGTGCAGACCTACGACGACCTGTACGCGGACACCCGCGGCTGGGTGCGCAAGTGCTGGATCGACTACGTCGTCCCGCAGGTCTACTGGCACATCGGATTCGAGGCGGCGGACTACGCCAAGCTCGTGCCCTGGTGGTCACGCGTCGTCGACGGTACCGGGGTGGATCTCTTCATCGGCGAGGCGCTCTACAAGGCGGGTGACCCGGCGCAGCCCGACCCCTGGCAGGACCCGGCCGAGCTGTCCCGCCATCTCACGTTCGACAAGAACTGGCTGCAGGTGCGCGGCAACGTCTTCTTCTCGGGAAGGGAAGTGGCCGACGACCCGATCGGGGCGATGGCCCGAGTAGTCGCCGACCACTATCCGACGCCGGTGCGCCCGCCGCGCTGAGGTCGTCGTGTCCTACTTGCCCGGGATCTTTTCGCCCGGGTGCCGAACGACGGAGTCGGGGCCGGGGGACACCACAGCCTCATGGCCGTCGTCCTCGAAGCGCACCTTGTACGGCGGCTCGCCATGGTCCCCCATGACCTTGATGATCTTGGCCTTGCGATCGTGCTGTCCGACGGTCCTGCCGTGCACGAGCAGCGTGTCGCCTTCTTTGGCTTCCATCTGCGGTGACCTCCCGCTCGGGGGTACTGCGCCTCTCACCAGAGTGCGGCGCTCCGTGCGGTCAAGTCTATGGCCCGAGCCGCCCGGTGCGCCCGTGCGCGCGGCCGTTCAGGGGCGCACCCGCCGGGTGACGGGGCCCGTCGCCTCCGGGTCAGCCGGTGAGCCTGCGCAGCAGGGGGCGCAGGGCCTCGGCCAGCTCGGCCGGGTGCGTGAAGTAGGGCGCGTGCTTGCCCGGCAGCTCGACGAGTTCCGTGTGCATCTGGGCGGCGAGCCACTGCGACTCTTCGTATCCGTGGTGGTAAGGCGCCGTGGGCTCGCGGTTCTCGGCGCCGGCCGCGACGATGCATGGGACCTGCACACCGGCGAGTTCTTCCGGTGCGGGCAGGTACTCGATGAAGGCTTCGAGTTCCCTGCCGAAGAAGACCTCCCCGTTGGACAGCAGGCGGCTCCGCACCTCCGGGTCGACGGCGGCGAGGCCCTCCGCGCCCCAGGCCCAGTAGAGGAGGGCCTCCATCGCACCTGGCAGCCCGCCCTTGGCCAGGCCCCCCTCGAACACGGCCCTCAACTGCCTGCCCACCGCATCGGGGTCGGAGCTCTCGGAGATGAACGGCGGCTCGTGGATGATCGCTCCGCGCACCACGTCGGGGTGGCGCAGCACGAGGTTGGTGAGGATGACCCCTCCGCCGCTCGCGCCGAGCACCACGGCCGGAGCGAGATCGAGCCCGCGCAGCAACCCCGCGGCGTCGTCGGCCTGCTCGCCGACGGACGTCGAGATCCACTTCTCGGGGCGCGGGCTGCGCGAGTTGCCCCGACGGTCGTACGACACCATCGTGAACTCGTCCGCGAGCGCTTCCGCCGACCGGGTCCAGTGACCGGCGTCGCCGGTGACCCCGGAGATGCACAGCACCGGGGGCCCGTGCCCACGCCGCTCGTAGTACAGCGTGGCGCCGCCGACGTCGATGGTGCTCATCACGGCCGCCTTCCCAGTTCGGCTCCGGCATCGCAGGGGCATCACCTCCCACCATGCTCGCGGTGGACGAGACCCGATGGCACGCGGAGTGCGGAGATCCCGGAGCCGCGTCCGCGACGGAGGCCAGTGGGGGTCCCGGTCAGCGCGGCAGGCCGCGCAATTGCTCGGCGAGGGCGGCGATCCGGGCCTTCCACACCTTCAGTGCCCTGGAGCGCTCGGCGGCGAGCTCATTCGGCCCGGTCTGGGTGAGGACGAGCCGGGCGCCGTGGCCCGTGCCGCTGGATAGCTCCCAGCGGACCCGGCCCGCCGCGCGCCCACGGGACTGCCACTCGTACTCCAGCAGCGCCGGTGCCTTGACGGACGTGACCGTTCCGGATGCCACCTCGTCGCTGGTGAAGGCCTGCGGCACGGGTCCGCCGACCTGGGGACCGCGAGGGGGCGTCTGGCCACCCAGCACCGCCCACACCGTCTCGACGGGCCGGGTCAGCTGGCGCTCGAAACGGACCAGCCACCCGTCCGCGGTCTCCGACACGGTTCCGCTGTCCAGGCCGAACCTCTCGACGTACGCGTCGTGCATCTCGGCGACGGGATAGCCGGCCTCGACGGGCCGGTCGTCGACCACCGCCTCCAGCGCATCGAGGCATACCTGCCAGCCGCTGGCGTAGCTGGCCGCGCCGTAGCGGTCGTCGAAGACGTGCGTGAAGACCAGCAGGCAGCCCGCATCCAGGGGCTGCAACTCGAATCGCACGAGATCGTCGCTCTCGCGGCTGGTCCCCGCCGGGGCATTGGTGCTGAAGGCGAAGCGCCGCTGAGGCTCGAGCTCGGTGACGACGGCCTCCAGGGTCGAGCCCTGCCCGTCGTCGAAACGGATCTTCCCGCCGAGGCGCAGGTCCAGCTCGGTGACGGTGAACGGATACCACCGGCTGAGGTGCTCCGGCTCGGTGACGGCCCGCCAGACCTTCTTGGGCGGGTGGGCGAGCCGCCGCTCGATGCGCAGGACGGGGCGGCCTTCCACCGTGGTCAGTTTCGCCTTGCTCATGACTCGTCCTTCCGGTTGCTGCCGGGTGCGTCAGGCAGGGCGTCGAGGTGCCGTTCGAGGGCGTCGAGCCGCTCCTCCCACAGCCGTCGGTACGGGGCGAGCCAGGCGTCCACCTCCGCCAGAGGTTCGGGGCGGAGCTCGTACCACCGGCGCTGGGCGTCCCGGCGGACCCGGACCAGACCGGCCTCGCGCAGCACGCGCAAGTGCTTGGAGGTGCCGGGCTGGCTCAGCCCCAGGTGGTCGGTGAGTTCGCCGACCAGGCGGGGCCGCTCCAGCAGCAGATCCAGAATCCGCCGCCGGGTCGGCTCGGCGAGCACGTCGAAGGGTATGGACACAGGAATGAATATATCTGGACGGCTATATAGCTGCCAAGGCATACATGCCAGGGGCGCTGTCATCCGTGCAGGGGCGACGAGTCAGCGAGGATGAGAGACATGAGCAAGACGACGGTCGTCAATCTCCATGGCCACCGAGACGATCCCGACTTCGCGGACGTCGTCTACGTCGGCCGTCCCATGCATCGCGGCGGATGGGCCCTCGACGGGTCCCCGCTCGCCAGCCCCTTCCGGCCCGGCCCGGACGGCACCCGGGAAGCGGTGGTGGAGAAGTACCGGGCCTGGCTCCTGGGCCGTCCCGACCTTCTCGCCCTGTTGCCGGGGCTGCGCGGTCGTCGGCTCGGCTGCTGGTGTGTGCCCGAGCCCTGCCACGCCCAGGTCATCGCGGAGCTGGCCGACTCCCTCGACGACGAGTGACGGCGCGCGGCCCTGGCGTCCTCGCGTCGGTGGCCTGCTCTCGCCCCGCGGTCAGATCCAGCCGGGCAGTACGGGCAGAGGGGCGGTCGAGGTGAGCCCCTCGCCTGCCGACCGGCCGGTGAGCCAGGCGAGCACGGCGGCGCGCGGACCGCTCACGGTCGGGCCGCCGGTGCCGAACCGGTGGATCACCTCGCCGTTCTCGTCGCGCAGGACGAAGTGAGGGGTTTCGTCCGCCGGTGCGAGATACCCGGTGACGTCGTCCAGGACGATCCCGAGCGCGGGCTGCGGGATGTCGGAGAATCCGTAGCCGATGTCCAGGTCGGTGTGGTGGACCTCCAGCTCGCGCAGCCGGATCACCAGAATCCGTTCAGGGGTGCAGACTTCACCGGTGAAGGGCTGGATGGTGGCCCTCCAGGCGGGGCCCGGGAGGCTCTCGATGGTTCGCTGGAAGCGCGCGGCGGTCTCGGCGATGTCGGCGACCAGTTCGGCGGCAGGCCGGCACGCCCCCGCCTCGATCTCCGCATCCCGCGCCGCCCGGTCGGCGTACTGCGGGTTCTCCACTCCCGTACGGGCCCACTCCAGCAGCCGCTCCAGCGCCGGTGCCTGGCGCGCGAGATGGCTGAGCACGTGCCCCTTTGTCCAGCCGGGCAGCCGGGACGGCGCGGACACGTCGGCGTCGGTCAGTTTCTCGAGCCCGGTCAGCAGCCGGGCCGCGGCGGCGGCGATCTCCGCGAAGGACTCATGCGATGCGGATATGTGTTTCACCGGGTCTCCCTGGTAGGCCGGGCAGTCCTCGATCCGACGGATCAACATTCTGTTGAATGCCTCGCGTGATCTTGCCGTGGCTTGTCGGGCTCCGCAAGCGATGGACGGCAGCGGCGTGCCCGTTCTGTGGCGTCGCGCCCGAGCCGCCTGTCACCCATAGGAGTGATTGCATAAAGCTGTGGCATTCCGTATAGTCATGCCATCGAGGAGGAGGGTTTCACGATGGCGATACGGGCGGCAGTGGCCGGAGCGAGCGGCTATGCGGGCGGGGAACTGCTGCGCCTGCTGCTCGGGCACCCCGGGGTCGAGATCGGCGCACTGACCGCCAACTCCAATGCCGGCCAGCGGTTGGGCGCACTCCAGCCCCACCTGTTTCCGCTCGCCGACCGTGAGCTCGAGCCGACCACCACGGAAGCGCTGGCGGGCCACGACGTGGTCTTCCTCGCACTGCCGCACGGGCAGTCCGCCGCTGCCGCCCAGGAGCTGGGCGAGACCGTCCTGGTCGTCGACTGCGGCGCCGATTTCCGGCTGAAGGACGCGGGCGACTGGGAGAAGTTCTACGGGTCCCCGCACGCGGGCAGCTGGCCGTACGGCCTGCCCGAGCTGCCCGGTGCCCGCACCGCGCTGCGGGGGACCAAGCGCATCGCGGTCCCCGGCTGCTATCCGACCGCGGTCTCCCTTGCGCTCTTCCCGGCGTACGTGGCCGGGCTCGCCGAACCGGAGGCCGTGATCGTCGCCGCCTCGGGTACGTC
Organism: Streptomyces sp. KR80; assembly: GCF_052245555.1. NCBI lineage: Bacteria > Bacillati > Actinomycetota > Actinomycetes > Kitasatosporales > Streptomycetaceae > Streptomyces > Streptomyces sp. KR80. Next base: position 346,593 of record NZ_JBQQCD010000002.1, on the reverse strand, counting down.
GGGCGCGGGCAAGACGCCCAAGCCACATCTGCTGGGCAGCGAGGTCATGGGCTCCATGAGCCCGTACGGTGTCGGCGGCGGACACCGCCACACCCCCGAGATGGTGCAGAACCTCTCGGCGGCGGCAGGCGAGCCCGTCACCGTCTCCTTCACCCCGACCCTCGCGCCGATGCCTCGCGGCATCCTCGCCACGTGCACCGTGAAGGCCAAGCCGGGGACCGCGGCGGACGGGGTGCGCGAGGCGTACGAGAAGGCATTCGCCGCCGAGCCGTTCACGCATCTGCTGCCGGAGGGCCGGTGGCCGTCCACGGCCGCCGTCTGCGGCTCCAACGCCGCGCACCTGCAGGTCGCGTACGACGAGGCGGCGGGCCGCATCGTCGCGATCAGCGCCATCGACAACCTCACGAAGGGCACCGCGGGCGGCGCGGTGCAGAGCATGAACATCGCCCTCGGACTTCCTGAGGACACCGGCCTTTCCACGATCGGAGTCGCGCCTTGAGTGTCACAGCGGCAAAGGGCTTCACGGCCTCCGGCATCGCAGCGGGCATCAAAGAGAGCGGAAACCCCGATCTCGCGCTCGTCGTCAACAACGGACCGCGCCGCGGCGCCGCGGGCGTCTTCACCTCCAACCGGGTCAAGGCCGCCCCCGTCCTGTGGTCCGAACAGGTCCTGCGGGGCGGCCAGGTCGCCGCCGTGGTCCTCAACTCCGGTGGCGCCAACGCCTGCACCGGACCGCTCGGCTTCCAGGACACCCACGCCACGGCGGAGAAGGTCGCCGACGCGCTCGGCGAGAGCGCGGCCGAGGTCGCCGTGGCCTCGACCGGCCTGATCGGCATCCGCCTCCCGATGGACAAGCTGCTGCCGGGAGTCGAGAAGGCGGCCTCCGAACTGTCCGCACACGGCGGTGAGAAGGCCGCCATCGCCATCAAGACCACCGACTCCGTGCACAAGACGGCCGTCGTCGAGGGCGAGGGCTGGACCGTGGGCGGCATGGCCAAGGGCGCGGGAATGCTCGCCCCGGGACTGGCCACCATGCTGGTCGTCCTCACCACCGATGCCGACGTCGACTCCCCGGACCTGGACAAGGCGCTGCGCGCCGCGACCCGTACCACCTTCGACCGGATCGACTCCGACGGCTGCATGTCCACCAACGACAGCGTGTTGCTGCTCGCCTCCGGCGCCTCCGCCGTCACCCCCGCGTACGAGGAGTTCGCCGAGGCGGTCCGCGCGGTCTGCGACGACCTCGCCCGCCAGCTGATCGGTGACGCGGAGGGTGCCTCCAAGGACATCCGCATCGAGGTCGTGGGCGCCGCGAGCGAGGACGACGCCGTCGAGGTCGGCCGCTCCATCGCCCGCAACAACCTCCTCAAGTGCGCCCTCCACGGCGAGGACCCCAACTGGGGCCGGGTGCTCTCCGCGATCGGCACCACCTCCGCCCCCTTCGAGCCGGACCGCCTCAATGTGGCCATCAACGACGTCTGGGTCTGCCGGAACGGCTCCGTCGGTGAGGACCGGGACCTGGTCGACATGCGCTACCGCGAGGTCCGGATCACCGCCGACCTGGCCGCGGGCAGCGACTCCGCGGTCATCTGGACCAACGACCTCACCGCCGACTACGTCCACGAGAACAGTGCCTACTCCTCATGAGTACTCGTAAGCACACCGCCCTGCCCAAGGCACAGACCCTCATCGAGGCGCTGCCCTGGCTCACGCGCCACCACGGCAAGACCGTGGTCATCAAATTCGGCGGCAACGCCATGATCGACGAGGAGTTGAAGGCCGCCTTCGCCCAGGACGTGGTCTTCCTGCGGCACGCCGGCCTCAAGCCCGTCGTCGTGCACGGCGGCGGCCCGCAGATCAGCGCCCACCTCGACAAGCTGGGCCTGGTCTCGGAGTTCAAGGCCGGGTTGCGCGTCACCACGCCCGAGGCGATGGACGTCGTACGGATGGTGCTCGCCGGGCAGGTGCAGCGCGAGCTCGTCGGCCTGCTCAACCAGCACGGCCCGCTCGCCGTCGGCATGACCGGCGAGGACGCGCACACCATGACCGCCACCAAGCGCTACGCCGAGATCGACGGCGAGACCGTGGACATCGGCCGGGTCGGCGAGATCACCGAGGTCGACGCGGGCGCCATCCAGGCACTGCTGGACGATGGCCGGATCCCCGTCGTCTCCTCCATCGCCCGCAGCGCGGACGACGGCCACGTCTACAACATCAACGCGGACACCGCGGCCGCCGCGCTCGCCGCCGCGCTCGGCGCGGAGACGCTCATGGTCCTCACCGACGTCGAGGGTCTCTACGAGGACTGGCCGAACAGCGACGACGTGATCAGCCGGCTCACCGCCAAGGAGCTGGAGAAACTGCTGCCCGAGCTCGCCAGCGGCATGGTCCCCAAGATGGAGGGCTGCCTGCACGCCGTGCGCAACGGGGTCAACACCGCTCGCGTCATCGACGGACGTGTGCAGCACTCGATCCTGCTGGAGATCTTCACCGACGAGGGCATCGGCACGATGGTCGTGCCCGACCCACCGGCACAGGGGGAAGCGTGACCAATCAGGAGCTGACGCGGCGCTGGCAGGACGCTCTGATGGACAACTACGGCACCCCACGGCTGCCGCTGGTCCGCGGCGAGGGCTCCACCGTCTGGGACGCCGACGGAACGGCGTACACCGACTTCGTCGGCGGTATCGCCGTCAACGCCCTCGGCCACGCCCACCCTGCCGTCGTCCAGGCCGTGTCCGACCAGATCGCGACCCTCGGACATGTCTCCAATCTCTTCGTCGCCGAGCCGCCGGTCGTCCTCGCCGAGCGGCTCCTCCAGCTCTGCGGCCGACCGGGCAGGGTCTACTTCTCCAACTCCGGGGCGGAGGCGGTCGAGGCGGCCTTCAAGATCGGGCGGCGGACGGGTCGTACGCACATGGTCGCCACCCTGGGCGGCTTCCACGGCCGCACCATGGGAGCGCTCGCCCTCACCGGCCAGCCGGGCAAACAGGACCCCTTCCTGCCGTTGCCCGGCGACGTCACGCACGTGCCGTACGGCGACGCCGAGGCGTTGCGTGCCGCCGTCACCTCCGACACCGCGCTGCTGATCGTCGAGCCGATCCAGGGCGAGAACGGGGTGGTCGTGCCGCCCAAGGGCTATCTGGCTCAGGCCCGCGAGATCACCCGGGCCACCGGCACCCTGCTCGTCCTGGACGAGATCCAGACCGGGATCGGCCGCACGGGTCACTGGTTCGAATACCAGGCCCAGGGCGTCGAGCCCGATGTCGTCACCCTCGCCAAGGGCCTCGGCGGCGGACTGCCGATCGGCGCCACCCTCGCCTTCGGTGACGCCGCGGATCTGCTGACACTCGGTCAGCACGGTTCCACCTTCGGCGGCAATCCGGTCGCCTGCGCCGCTGCCCTCGCCGTCCTCGACACCATGCGGTCCGACGGAATCCTGGACCGGGTGAAGCGGACGGGGGAGCGGCTGCGCTCGGCCATCGAGGCGCTCGGACACCCGCTCGTCGGCCGGGTACGCGGCGCCGGGCTGCTGCTGGGTATCGTGCTCACCGAGTCCGCTGCACCACATGTGCAGCGGGCGGCTCAGGAAGCCGGATTCCTGGTGAACGCTGTCACGCCCGACGTGGTGCGGCTCGCCCCGCCGCTGATCGTCGGCGACGACGAGGTGGATGCGTTCCTCCGGGAGCTCCCGGCCGTCCTCGACGCCGCTCACGGGGAACGACGATCCGGAGAATGACGACGATGACCGAGGTGCACGGGAGCGGGAACGGCGGACCGGAGCACGGCGGACCGGAGCACGGCGGACCGGAGCACGGTGGGCCGGAACACGGCGGGCCGTCCGTTCCGCACACCCGTACCGCACGCCACCGACGGATCGTCGACATCCTGAACCGGCAGCCCGTGCGCTCACAGAGCCAGCTCGCCAAGCTCCTCGCCGACGACGGGCTCTCCGTCACGCAGGCCACCCTCTCCCGTGACCTGGACGAGCTGGGCGCGGTGAAGATCCGTAATACGGGCGGGGAGCTGATCTACGCGGTGCCGTCCGAGGGCGGCTTCCGTACCCCGCAGGCGCCGCTGGGGGAGTCGGCCAAGGAGGAGCGCATGCGGCGGCTCTCGGCGGAGCTCCTCATCTCCGCCGAGGCCTCGGCCAACCTGGTCGTCCTGCGTACGCCGCCGGGGGCGGCCCAGTTCCTCGCCTCGGCCATCGACCAGGCGGAACTGCACGACATCCTCGGCACCATCGCCGGGGACGACACGCTGTTGCTCATCAGCCGCGCCCCGGACGGCGGTCAGGCCCTCGCGGACCATCTGCTGCAGCTGGCGCAGAAGGCGCGCTGAGCAGCGTACGGCCGACGGGCCCGTGCCCCCCGTCATCACACGTGGGCGAACTGCCGGAAGCCCGCGGTGCACCAGGTGTCCCCGTCCGATGTGACGGCGAAGGCCTCGACGTCCGGTAGCGCTTCGAGCCAGTCGCGGGCCGCGGACCCCCGGGCGAAGGCCGCCGTGGCCCAGGCGTCCGCCGCGGTCAGCCCGCGGGTCAGCACGGTGACCGAGGCGAGCCCGTTCCGCGGCGGAGCGCCGGAGTTCGGGTCCACCACATGGCAGCCCCGCTCCGCGGTGCCGGAGGTGGCCACGGCGAACTGTCCGGCTCCTTCGACGACGGCCACGAACCGGCCCGGGTGGAGCGGGTCGCTGATCCCGATCCGCCAGGGCCGACCGGGCTCACGGCGGCCGCTCACCTGGATGTCTCCGCCGCCGTTGATGCAGGTGTCGCGAACCCCGGCGGCGGCCAGCAGCAGCGAGGCGCGTTCCACAGCCCACCCCTTGACCAGTCCGGTGGGGTCCAGCGTGCCGGCGTACCGGCTGCTGAACCAGCCGTGGCTGCGCGCCTCGGCGGCCTCGCACAGCGCCAGCACCTCCGCGATCAAGGGATCGCACTCGGCCACCGTCAGCTCGCCGCGGGCCAGTCTGCTCAGCTCGCTCTCCGGCTTGTAGGTGGAGAACAGCTCGTCCACCCGGTGCAGCCAGGCCGCGGCCGCCTCCACCGCGGCGTCCGCCTGGCCGGCGGCTTCGCCACGGACGTCGAACGAGAAGACCGTGCCCATCGCGTGCTCGATCCGGCACAGCCGCCGAGGGTCAGACACCGGCCTTGTCCAACGCGCTCTGCAGGGAGCCGATGTAGCCCTCACTGGTGTACGTGGCGCCGGACACGGCGTCGATCTCGGCGCTCTGCGCCGACACCGCCGCCCGGTCGAGCCGGGGGACGGCGGACGAGGTGATCTCCTGGGACCGCGGGGTGGACGAGGGCGCTTGTACGGCGGACGCCGCGGTGATCCGGCCTCCGGAGAGCGTGATCCGGACTTGCACCGGCCCGTAATCGGTCTGGACGGCGTCGCCGGTGACCGTCCGTGCGACCGCCGCATCCCGCGACGGCGCCTTCGGTGCCTTGGGTGCCTTCGGGGTGTCCGGGGGCTGCGCGGGTTCCGGGGGCTCCTCGGACTCCTGGGACGTCCCCGGGTTCTGCTGCTCTTCCGGTGCCTGGGGATCCGACGGGGCGGATGTGGGCGGCAGCGGTGCCGGCGCCGTCACCTCCGCCACGGGGGCCCGCGCCTCGGTCGAAGTGCCCGGCAGCCCCGGGGACTTGAGGGCCAGCAACAGGACGACGCCGGAGACGGTGGACGCAGTGGCCAGCAGAATGTGCCGGATCGGATGCTTCTTCATGGGCTCGCAGCTCACAATGCGAAGGACTCGTGGTGGATACGGCGGGCCGGGACTCCGGCCTCGCGCAGCGCGGTGTAGGACTCCTCGGCCAGGCCGGGCGGACCGCACAGGTACACGTCGTGCCGGCCGATGTCGGGCAGCATCCGGCCCAGGGTCTCCGCGCTGATCTCGGGTCGGGCCCCGTCCGGTCCGTTGACCGCGTACAACAGCCGTGCGCCGCGTGCCCGGGCGATGGCCTCGAGCTCCCGCCACAGCGCCAGATCCTCCTGGCTGTGGGCCCGGTACAGCAGGGTGAGGTCGCCCGGGCGTGCGGGGATCGACTCGAAGAGCGCCCGCAGCGGGGTGATCCCGGCTCCGCCGGCCAGCAGCAGCACTTTGGTGTTGCGTCCGCGCTGTCTGCGCGCCGCGGTGAGGGCGCCGTACGGACCCTCAGCCCACACCCGGGTGCCGGGCCGCAGCCGGGCAAGGGCCGCGCTGTGGTCCCCGGCGGCCTTGACGGTGATGCGCAGCAGGCCGGAACGCGGGGTGGCCGACAGGGAGTAGGGGTTCGAGGTCCACCTCAGGCCCGGGGCCAGGAACCGCCAGCGGAAGAACTGCCCGGCCTGGGCGCCCAGCCGGTCGAGCCGGCGCCCGCGGATGATCACCGAGACGACGTCCGGCGCCTCCCGCACGGTCTCCTGGACCGTGAGGCGATGCCGGAGATTGAGGCGCACGGGGGTGATGACCCGGTACCACAACACCAGGATCGTCACGGTGCCGTACAGCGCGTACCAGGCGGTGCGGGCGGCGGGTACGGCGGCGAACTCCGCGCCGGTCGACAGCTGGTGCCAGAAGGCGAGGTACGCGGCCGCGTAGGTCAGCAGGTGGAGGTAGTACCAGATCTCGTACCGCATCCGGTGGCGCACGACCGAGGCCGAGACGGCCGCGATGACCAGCAGCAGCGCTGTACCGACCGACGCCTCGATCATGTCGGGGTAGTCGAGGACCACGGTGACGGCCTGCGCCACCACGCCGGTCCCGGCCTGTGCGGCGTAGCCCCAGAGGATCAGCGACAGATGGGCGAGGACCAGGAAGACCGTGTAGCGACCGGCCATCGCGTGCCAGCGGGTGACCCGGTCGGAGCCGATCCGGCGTTCCAGGGCGGGCACCCGGGCCATCAGGGCGATGACCACGGCCGTGGCGTATCCGGCCAGCAGTCCGGTGATGCGACCCGCGCCGACGAGCCAGTCGCTGGTGGCCGTGACGGCCTCGGTGGTGTACCACCACAGGCCCACCGCTGCGGCGGCTCCGGCCCAGAGCAGTACGAGCACGGGCGCGGCGGGCGAGCGGCGCGGGCGCATTCGGCGCTCCGCCCTGCGCCTGGCGGCCCGGCCGCTTTGTCGAATCGTCTGAATCGTCTGTGTCGTCGCCAACGGTCCTGCCTCCCCGGTGCGCCGCGGCCCGGGGCGCACGGCAGCCCGGGCTCGGTTTCTGATACGGATCGGGGGCGCGGGATGCTCATTCCGGATCCGGCGATGGCATCGACGGCCTGGATGGCGGGCTCGACCAGCCCCCAGGGGCGGTCTCGACCGGTCACCGGGAGGCTCACCAAAGGAGCCTGTCAAGGGGCCGTGGTCACACGGGAAACAGCTCTCCGGTCTGCTGGGCACGCGACAGGAGCCGGTAGTGGGCGCTGGTGTCCATCAGCTCGCCGTGGTTCCCCCGAGCGACGACCTCACCGCCCTCGAGGACGATGATCAGGTCTGCGTCGCGGATGGTCGAGAACCGGTGCGCGATGACCAGCAGCGTGCATTCGGTGGAGATCTGCCGGATCGAGCGGCGCAGAGCCGCCTCACTGATCGGGTCGAGCTGCGAGGTCGGTTCGTCGAGCAGCAGGAGTTCCGGCCGGGTCAGCAGGGCCCGGGCGATGGCGACACGCTGGCGTTCGCCGCCGGAGACCAGGACGCCGTGCTCACCGACGTCGGTCTCGAGCCCGTCCGGAAGCCTGGCCACCAACTCCGTGAGATTCGCCAGCTCCAGGGCCCGGTGCAGCTCCTCCTGGTCGGCATCTGGGGCGGCGTAGAGGAGGTTGTCGCGCAAGGTGCCGTACAGCGCGGGGGAGTCCTGCTCGACCAACCCCATTCTCGCCCGCGAGTCCGTGCGGCTCATGGTCCGCAGATCGTCGCCGCCGAGCATGATCTCGCCCCGGTCGGGATCGTAGAACCGTTCGATGAGGGCGAAGATTGTGGACTTGCCGGCCCCGGACCGGCCGATCAGCGCGGTCCGTCCGTGCCGCGGCACTTGGAAGGACACGCCGTGCAGCACCGGCCGGTCCGCGTGGTAGCCGAACCAGACGTCGCGGAACTCCAGGGCGGGCGGGGCTGTGGGCGAAGGCGGTGTCGGCTCCGACGCCCGTACCACCGTCGACGCGGGTGGCTCGGGCGGTGCTAGCGGAGTTCCGGTTCCGGTGGTGCTGCTCGGCTCGCGCGGCAGGGCCAGGGCCTCGTTGATGCGGTGCAGGGCGCCGCTGCCCTGCTGCAGCGCGCTCATCGCCTGGAAGACCGAGCCGATCGGCACCACCAGGTAGGTCATGTACAGCAGAAAGGCCACCAGGTCGGCGACCGAGGTGGTGCCCTGGGCGACCCGCAGGCCGCCGACGAGCAGGACCACCAGGAAGGACCCGTCGACCGCGAGTTGGCTCGCTGGTTGAACCACCGCGTCCAGCTTCGCCATGTGCACGCTCGCGGCGTAGGCGGCGCGTGCCTGGCCCGCGATGCGCTCGCTCTCGCGCTGCTCCGCCCGGCTGGCCCGTACCGTGCGGGTCGCGCTCAGGGCGCGCTCCAGGTCCGAGGCCATGGCGCCGACGGACCGTTGTCGCCGCAGCGAGGCCCTCCGGATCCCGCGCAGCGCGGACGAGACCGCCAGGCCGCCCGCCAGCACCAGCGCGAAGACGATCAGGAACAGCATCGGATCGAGCCAGATCATCAGCGCCACGGCGCCGATCACGCCGACCACACCGGTGACCGCATCCGTGAACGACTCGGCCACGAGCCGGCGCACCTCGTTGCCGTCGGTTCCCGCCCGGGAGATCAGATCACCTGTGCGCTGCCTGTCGTACACGGGCATGCGCAGCCGCAGCAGACGGCCGATGAGGCTGAGCCGGAGCCCGAGCACGATGCTCTCGCTGGTCCGGGCGAGTACGTAGCGCGCGCCCGCCTCGACGACCGCCTGGCCGATGAACAGCCCGATCAGCAGGGCGATCAGCGCCACGCCGACCGATCCGGTGTCGGCCGCTTCGATGACCCGCTTGACCAGCAGGGGCTGTGCCAGGGCCAGTGCCGACCCGGTGACGGTCAACCCGCAGGCGAACAGGACCAACCGGCGGCGGGAACCGACGACGCGCGCGATGTCCCGGAGCGTGGCCCGGTTCTCGAGGGGAGGGTGCTGGCGCGGCATGTCCTGGCCTCGGGTCCTGGTGTTCAGGGAACGGTGAAGAACGTCCGGAGGTAGTCCGGTGGATACTCCTCACCGACCTTTCTTCCCTCGGCCTCCACCCAGGCGTGCGCGCCGAACGGGGCCAGGCGCCGCACCCCGACGCACCAGGTGGGCCACTGGCCGTGCAGGCGGCACAGCAGGGTCGTGGCCAGGGATCGGGGCAGGCATCCCTCCCGTCCCCCGCACGCCAAGCTGACCGCGACCACGGTGTCCCGAGCCGCCTGAGCCTGGTCGAAGGTGGCCGGACGGGCGCCCCGACGAAGCCAGTCCAACACGGTCCGGATTCGCCGGGGGCGCTGGGTGGCCAGGAGCCGCGCTGCTCCCACCACCAGCCGGACCAGGATCCGGCGCCGAAGGGGCACCGAGCGCGGGCGGTGGAAGATAGCTTCCGGCGTGGTCATTGGCTCTACTTCTCCGGCCGCCGGCCGGGTACGCGGCGCCGAACCGGTGGGCGCCCGGTGTTCTCTTCGAGCAGGCCCGCCGAGCGCAATTCGCCAACGAGCTCCTGGACGTCCCGATTCGCGCTGTCGATGTCCACCGCGTACTCCTCGGTGAGCGCCTGTACAGCCCCGGCGACGGTTCCGCCGTCCAACAGCGTTCGCAGGACGATGGCGGCGGTGGGATTGAGGGTCCAATACTGGTCGCCGTCCTCATCGAGCAGCGCGATCCCGTACTCGGTTTCGGCCGTGAACACGCCGTCACGCAGCTTGAGTGTCATCGCCTTCTCCATCAGCCGGGAGCGGTCGCAGTTTCGAGCGTACGTAGCCACACCTCGCACGCCGCAGTCTGATACAGCGCGTCGAATGGCAGGGTCGGAGGCAGCGGTCGGCTGCAAACTTCGCGCAGCACGTTCGGGTCGATCAGGCCCAGCCGGGCCAGCCGGGAGTCCTCGCACAGGGCCAGCAACTCGGCACGGTTTTCCCGCAGCCCTGCCTCCACTTCATAGGAACCCTCGTCCTTGGTGTGGCGGGTCAGGCTCTCGTCGGGAACGATGCCGCGCATCGCTTCGATGATGAGCGGTTTGTACTGCCAGGGCGTGATTCTGTCCTCCGGCCGCACTGCCAGGCCCGCTTCGATCACCCGGTCGTCGTAGTAAGGGGCAGCGAGCGTGAGCCCAACTCGAGCGGCCATCTGACCCAACTGCCGGACCATGAGGGAAGTACTCCGCATTGCTTCCAGCTCGACGTGCTGTCCGCGCTTCTCAGCCAGCGGTTCGGTGGTACGGGCCGCGGTGTGGATCAGCTCGCGGACTGCCTCGACCGCGTCCGGCGTCGCCCACGGGGGCAGCCGCGGCGGCGTCCCCCAGTCCAGTGTGGGTGTCTCCAATGGGGGCGGTACGGCAGTGAGCTGGTTGCCGACCCGGGCGAGCCATGCCCGGTAGAGGCTGTTGTCCCACAACTGCCGAACAGTTTCCCGGTACGACCACGGGCGCTGGGCGGCGAAACCCCGCACGCGCTGCAACGCGGTCCTGGGGTGCGTACGCAGCAGCGCGTGCAGGTGCGCCGGCGAGCCGGCGAGCAACTCGTCCCCGCCGAAGCCGGTCAGGTGCAGCTGCGAGCCGCGTGCCGCAGCCAACCGTGGGATGATCAGCAACTGCCTGCGATCGACAGTGGCCGGGCACGGCTCGTCAAAGTGGTCGTCCACGTCTCGCAGGCCCTCATACACCATCGGCAACCGGTCCCCGGCGTTGACGTGGTGCTCGACGTTGCCCAATCCGGTAACTGTCCGGCGAGCCCAGGTCACGTCGTCGCCCATGGGGTCGCGGCCGTCGGTGGTGTAGGCGATGACCTTCGCCCTGCTGCGGGCGGCCAGAGAGCACACCGAGGTCGAATCCAACCCACCCAGATCACAGCTCACCAGGTCTCGGCCCCGAACACGGGCCTCGACCGCGGCCGACAACGCATCCCGCAACGCCGACGCGCCCTTGGCCATCGGGATCACGGGCTCCGGAGGTGTCCACCACTTGACCGGCCGTCGCCGGCCGTCGCCGTCGAGCACCAGGTAGTGGCCGGTTGACAGGGCGCTCACTTCGCGCCACACCGGCTCGCCTGACAGCGGGTGCGGCGCGAACGGATTCAGCAGACGGACCGCCAACCGCTGCTCGTCGACCTCCGCGTCGAGGAGGTCGGCCAGCACGTCGGCCCGGTCGGCGGCCACCGTGGCGTCACCGATCCTGGCGTGGAACACCCGTCGAAGGCCGGTGATGCTCCCCTGGACCCGCACGCACCCGGCGACCGAAGCGGCCAGGTGACAACTTCCGACCATGGACCCGGCCAACCCGTCGAGGTCGGCGACCGTGTGCGTCCGGCCGGCCGCCGTGGTGAGCCGGCCGGAGGTGACCGCGTGGTCACCGACGACCACGATCTTCGTCCGGCCCGCCTCACCGACGGCCACGGCATTCGGAGACCAACGGCCGAGCAGCCAAGGCCGACCGGACGGGTGACGGACCTCCTGCTCTGCCCGGCTGCGGAGCGCGGCGCCCACCGGGGCCGCCGAAGCACAGTCCGGAAGAACGACAAACCAGCCCGGAACCTCGTCAGAATCAGGAAGACAGACCATGCGGTGCCTTTCCTGGACGCCGCGACGGGGAGTGGTGCAAGGTCTGGGGCGGCAGGAATCAAACGGTAACCCGCCGCCCTCTGGAATGCTCCCGGAGCCGACCAGCCAGGACCGACCAGATCCCAGGCCGGTCACGCTCGGGAATGGCTGGCACTCACAGGCTGAACCTGAGGCGAACCACCCTTTCCGGCCCCCTGTTAGTGCCCAGGCCAGTCTTGCGGAAAGAACCGGCCGCAGTCAGCGTAGGACGCTCGTACGCGCGCATTCGTTACACCTCCTTTCAACTACCCAAGAGATTTGTGGACAGTTCAAGGAGTCCATGCTGCAATGAGTCCGTACTGCAATGCCTCGCTGGCATCATCAATGCCACTATCCACCCTAGACTTTGACGCTCCGATTGCAACGGTTGCCGATTCAATAGTTTGCGGTGCGGCGGCGTTGACGTGCTCTTGTTCCTCCGCGTGCGCAATCGAATTCATTGGGCATTCAATGACAGTCGGGCGATTGAACCCCTTCGCGTGCAGGGGCGGTTCCATTCCGTAGTCCAGTTAACAGGCCGTCAGGGCCGTAGTTCGCTGAGTTGGTGTGCCTGCGAAGCGGAGAACCGGCCCGGGTCGCCGCGGGTCGCCGCGAAGGCGTGCTCCGAGCGCATGGAGATGTACTCCCCCGCACCGCTGGGCGGGGGTCCCGGCGTTAGCTGGGGGAGAGCCCCCAGCGCCCGGCTCGACCGGGGAGCCCGACGCGCGGAGGGGCGCCGCGGCCCGGTGCCCGCCCACAGCTCCGCCGGGCCGCGGCGCCCGTCCCGGCGCTGCAGAACGGTCCCGTGCTTCCTCGCGCTCCGGCATTGACGAAACATACGGGGCTCTGCATACTTATACCCATCAGCGTATGCACCGTAAGGAGAGACCCGTGACCGAGCGCGTCGTACTCGCCTACTCGGGCGGCCTGGACACCTCCGTCGCCATCGGCTGGATCGCCGAGGAGACGGGCGCCGAGGTCATCGCCGTTGCCGCGGACGTCGGCCAGGGCGGCGAGGACCTGGACGTCATCCGCAAGCGCGCGCTCGCCTGCGGTGCCGTCGAGGCCGAGGTGGCTGACGCCAAGGATGAGTTCGCCGACGAGTACTGCCTCCCGGCGATCAAGGCAAATGCCCTCTACATGGACCGCTACCCGCTGGTCTCGGCGCTCTCCCGGCCGACGATCGTCAAGCACCTCGTCGCCGCCGCCAAGAAACACGGCGCCACCACCGTCGCCCACGGCTGCACCGGCAAGGGCAACGACCAGGTGCGGTTCGAGGCCGGTATCTCCTCCCTCGCCCCCGACCTGAAGTGCATCGCTCCGGTCCGTGACTACGCCATGACCCGGGACAAGGCCATCGCCTTCTGCGAGGACAAGGGCCTGCCCATCGCGACCACCAAGAAGTCCCCGTACTCCATCGACCAGAACGTCTTCGGGCGGGCCGTGGAGACCGGCTTCCTGGAGGACATCTGGAACGGGCCGATCGAGGACGTCTACGAGTACACGCAGAACCCGGCGACGCCGCGCGACGCCGACGAGGTGATCATCACCTTCAAGCAGGGCGTCCCTGTCGCCATCGACGGCAAGCCCGTCACCGTCCTGCAGGCGATCCAGCAGCTTAACGAGCGGGCCGGCGCCCAGGGCGTCGGCCGGATCGACATGGTCGAGGACCGGCTCGTCGGCATCAAGTCCCGCGAGGTCTACGAGGCCCCCGGAGCGATCGCGCTGATCACCGCCCACCAGGAGCTGGAGAGCGTCACCGTCGAGCGCGAGCTGGCCCGGTACAAGCGGCAGGTCGAGCAGCGGTGGGGCGAGCTGGTCTACGACGGCCTGTGGTTCTCCCCGCTCAAGCGTGCCCTGGACGGCTTTATCGACGAGGCCAACCAGCACGTCTCCGGCGACATCCGGATGACCCTGCACGGCGGCCGGGCCGTCGTCACCGGCCGGCGGTCCGAGGCGTCGCTGTACGACTTCAACCTCGCCACGTACGACACCGGCGACACCTTCGACCAGTCGCTGTCGAAGGGCTTCATCGAGATCTTCGGGATGTCGTCGAAGATCGCGGCCAAGCGTGACCTGGCCTGAGGCCCGACCGCGGTAACGTCCCGTACCACCACCGCCTCCCCGTCGCCGGTGGGTGGGGGTCCCCCCGGGCCCGCATGGGCCTAGGGGGAGGTCGCACACCCACGAGGAGCAGAGCAGTGAGCAACGGCACCACCGGCAACTCCGGCGACGTCCGGCTGTGGGGCGGCCGGTTCGCCGACGGGCCATCGGACGCGCTCGCCGCACTGTCGGCGTCCGTCCACTTCGACTGGCGGCTCGCGCCCTATGACATCGCCGGTTCCCGGGCCCACGCGCGCGTGCTCCACAAGGCCGGTCTGCTGACCGCCGACGAAGAGGAACGGATGCTCACCGGCCTCGACCGGCTCGAGGCCGACGTCGCCGACGGGACCTTCACCGGCACCGTCGCCGACGAGGACGTGCACACCGCCCTGGAGCGCGGGCTGCTGGAGCGCCTCGGCCCCGACCTCGGCGGCAAACTGCGGGCCGGCCGGTCCCGGAACGACCAGGTCGCGACCCTTTTCCGGATGTATCTGCGGGACCACGCCCGGATCATCGGCGGCCTCATCGCGAACCTCCAGGAGGCGCTGATCGGCCTCGCCGAGGCACACCCGGACGTCGCCATGCCGGGCCGTACGCACCTCCAGCACGCCCAGCCCGTGCTCTTCGCGCACCATGTCCTCGCCCACGTCCAGGCACTGAGCCGGGACGCGGAGCGACTGCAGCAGTGGGACGAGCGCACGGCCGTCTCGCCGTACGGCTCCGGGGCGCTCGCCGGCTCCTCGCTGGGCCTGGACCCGGAGGCCGTCGCCGCCGACCTCGGCTTCGAGCGCGGCTCGTCCGGCAACTCCATCGACGGCACGGCCTCCCGCGACTTCGTCGCCGAGTTCGCCTTCATCACGGCGATGATCGGCATCGACCTGTCCCGGATCGCCGAGGAGGTCATCATCTGGAACACGAAGGAGTTCTCCTACCTGACCCTCCACGACGCCTTCTCCACCGGCTCGTCGATCATGCCGCAGAAGAAGAACCCGGACATCGCGGAGCTGGCGCGGGGCAAGTCGGGGCGTCTGATCGGCAATCTGACCGGACTGCTCGCGACGCTCAAGGCCCTCCCGCTCGCGTACAACCGCGACCTCCAGGAGGACAAGGAGCCGGTCTTCGACTCCTGCGACACGCTCGAGGTCCTGCTCCCCGCGTTCACCGGCATGATGGCGACCCTCACGGTCAACCGGGAGCGCCTGGAGGAACTGGCCCCGGCGGGCTTCTCCCTCGCCACCGACATCGCCGAGTGGCTGGTCAAGCAGGGCGTGCCGTTCCGTGTCGCGCACGAGGTCGCCGGTGAATGCGTCAAGGAGTGCGAGGCGCACGGCATCGAGCTGCACGAGCTGACGGATGATCAATTCGCTGCGATCTCCCCGCACCTCACCCCGGAGGTCCGTTCGGTGCTGAGCGTCCCCGGCGCCCTCGCCTCGCGCAGCGGTCGCGGCGGTACGGCTCCCTCGGCCGTGGCCGCCCAACTGGCCGAGCTGAAGGCCGACCTGGCGCAGCAGCAGGCTTGGGCCGCCGCCAAAGGCTGACCACCCCGACACGAGCACTTCGGCCTGGCCACCGTCGGGCCGACTTGGATACGCTCGTGTTTCGAATGAGACGTAGGTGTCTCATTCGGGGTATGGTCGTCTCATGGCTGTTGATCGTGAACATGTGCTGCGGGAGGCTGCGGCCCTCCTGACGCGGAAGGCCACGGCCTCCATGGACGAGATCGCCAGGGCCGCCGGCATCAGCCGGGCCACCTTGCACCGGCACTTCGCCGGGCGGGACGCCCTGGTCGAGGCGCTCGGTGTGTTCGGCATCGAACTGGTGGAGGAGCGGCTGGAGGCCGCGCGGATCGACGAGGGGAACCCCGTCGACGCGGTGCGCCGGCTCATCGCCGAGGCCATGCCCGTATCCGGCTTCCTGGCCTTCCTCTACGGCGAGAACCAGCTCTATGAGTCCGGGGCGATGGACGAGGGCTGGGAGCGCATCGACCAGCAGGTCAGCGCGCTGTTCCGGCGTGGTCAGGAGCAGGGTCTGTTCCGCATCGACCTCAGCCCCGGCTGGCTCACCGAGGCCCTCTACGCCCTGATCGCCGCCTCCGCCTGGACCGTTCAAGACGGGCGGGTGGCGCAGAAGGACGCCCCGTACATGGTCGTCGAGCTCCTGCTCGGCGGAATGATGCGGAGATCAGAGCAGTGAGCAGCAAGACCGTCATACGTCCGGACGGGAGGCCGGACGCGGGCTTGGCCCGGGTTCACGTGGAGCAGGGCGCGCCGGGACGCTGGCTCGCGCTCGCCGTCCTCGTCCTCGCCGTCCTGCTGGTGGGCGTCGACGCCACCGTCCTCGGTCTGGCCACGCCGTTCCTCAGCCAGGACCTGCGGCCCTCCGGCACCGAGCTCCTGTGGATCGGTGACGTCTACTCCTTCGTCATCGCCGGACTGCTGGTGTCCATGGGCAGCCTCGGCGACCGTATCGGCCGCAAGAAGTTGCTGCTGAGCGGCGCGGTCGCCTTCGGTGCGCTGTCCCTCCCGGCTGCGTACGCCTCCAGTCCCGGCATGATGATCCTCGCGCGGGCGCTGATGGGGGTCGCAGGCGCGACGCTGATGCCCTCCACCCTCGCCCTCATCCGCAACCTCTTCCCCGACTCCAGGGAGCGCAGCCTCGCTGTCGGCATCTGGGGTGCGATGGCGTCGGCGGGCGCCGCGGTCGGGCCGGTCGCCGGCGGCTTCCTGCTGGAGCACTTCTGGTGGGGCTCGGTCTTCCTGATCAATCTGCCCGTCATGGCGGTGCTCGTCGCCGTGGGCGGCAAACTGCTGCCGGAGTCGCGGAACCCCGCCCCGGGCCCCTGGGATCTGCCCAGTGTCGGACTGTCGCTCATCGGCGTGATCGGCGTCGTATACGGCGTCAAGGAGCTGGCTGCGCACGGCATGGGCGGGGACTCGGCCGTGGCGGGCGCCGTAGGAGCCTTGGCCCTGGCCGGCTTCGTCCGGCGCCAGCTCACCCTGCGCGCGCCCCTGCTGGACGTCCGGCTCTTCCGGCACCGCGGGTTCTCCGCGGCCGTCATGGCCGACCTGCTCACCATCCTGGGACTGTCCGGCCTGGTCTTCTTCCTGTCGCAGTTCCTGCAACTCGTTCAGCTGCGCAAGCCGCTGGAGGCCGGCCTCGCCGAACTGCCCGCCGCCGTCGGAGCGGTCGCGGCCGGGCTCGTGGCAGGAGCGGCCGCCCGGCGCTGGTCGGTGCGGCTGGTGGTCACGGGCGGACTCGCCGCCGTGGGCCTCGCCCTCGCCGCGCTGACCTTGCTGGGGGCGGGGACCGGGTATCCCGTGCTCGGCGCCGTCCTGCTCGTCGTCGGCATCGGCGCGGGTCTCTCCTTCACCGTCACGGCGGACGTGATCCTCTCCAGCGTCGACGGGGAGCAGGCGGGCGCGGCCGCGGGCGTCTCCGAGACAGCGTACGAACTCGGTGCCGCCCTCGGCATCGCCCTCCTCGGCTCCGTCGTCACGGGTGTCTACCGCGACTTCACGACTCCGGCGGGCGTGCCGGACGCCGTGGCGGCAGCGGCACACGAGTCGCTCAGCGGTGCCGCGGAGGGGGCGGCGGGTCTGCCGGACGGCGTGGGCGCGGCTCTGCTCTCCTCGGCGCAGGAGGCGTTCGTGGACGGGCTGCGGCTGGCGTCCGGGGTGGGCGCGGCGGTACTCCTGGCGACCGCCGCCGGGGCCTGCTTCCTGTTGCGCGGCCAGCGGCTGGACGGTGGGACCGGCGCTCATGACGCCGACGCTCACCGGGCCGGCCCCCACCGGACCGCCGCTCATGGTGCCGGTGCTGACGCGAACACCCACTGAACAGCAGGGCGCGCGGCGTCATCCCCCGGGGACGCGGCAAGCGGGGCGGGCCGTGGGCGACGACTCGTCCGCCCGCGGTCCGCCCCCGGCACCCTGGCCAAGGCCCTTATGCCGCCTTCGCCTTGGTGGCGTACATGTCCACGTACTCCTGACCCGACAGCATCATGACCCGGCTCATGACCTCGTCGGTCACGGCGCGCAGCACATAGCGGTCGCGGTCCATGCCCTCGTAGCGCGAGAAGTCCAGCGGTTCGCCGAAGCGGATGGTGACCGGGCTGATCCGCGGGCGGCCCTTGCCGCCCGGCTGCACCTTGTCGGTGCCGATCATCGCGAACGGGACCACCGGCGCCCCGGTCATCAGCGCCAGCCGGGACACGCCCGTACGGCCGCGGTACAGGCGGCCGTCGGGGGAGCGGGTGCCCTCGGGGTAGATCCCGAAGACCTTGCCCTCATCCAGCACCCGGCGGCCGGTCATCAGCGCCGCCACGCCGCCGTGGCCGCCGTCGCGGTCGACCGGGATCATGCCGGACGCGGTGAAGAACCACGCCATCAGCCGGCCCTTGACGCCGCTGCCCTTGACGTACTCGTCCTTCCCGATGAAGAAGACCTGCCGCTTGACGACCAGCCCCAGGAACATCGAGTCGATGAAGGTGACGTGGTTGCCGGCGAGGATCACCGGGCCCGTCGCCGCGATGTTCTCCATGCCCTCGACCTTCGGGCGGTACAGGACGCGCATGAGCAATCCGAGAATCGCCTTGAGCAGGATGCGGGACAACTGGCCCTCCGGTCGTGATGGTCGGCTGGGGCACATCCGCGGTGAATGACCGTTGGAAGGGCGGTCTGCACCGCATGAGTGTGCAGGTGAGGACGATACTCGCGGGTTGCACCGCTGTGCACCTCGGTCACGTCTCCGATACCTGGTGTTGACGTGGGTTTCCGCCGCGTTCCGTCCAATGTCCCCCTCATACAAGGTGTTGCCCCCTACGATCGCCCTGTTGTTCGGGTGCGGCACGCGATTTCGACAGGTGCGGCACATCACATCGAGGAGTGTTCATGGCGAAGCAGGAGCAGCTTCCGCGGCGGCGCGCCCTCCTGGGGGCGGCGGCCCTCGGCGCGGGAGCGGCGGCTGTGGGTGGGGCGGGCACGGCGGCGGCTGCCGACCGGAGCGGGGACGAGGGCCAGGGGCCCCTGCCGGTTCCGACGGTCATCGCTCACCGGGGCGCGAGCGGTTACCGCCCCGAGCACACCCTCGGCTCGTACCAGTTGGCTCTCGACATGGGGGCGGACGTCATCGAGCAGGACCTGGTGCCGACCAAGGACGGGCACCTCGTCTGCCGGCACGAGAACGACATCACCGGCACGACGGATGTCGCGATACGCCCGGAGTTCGCGGCCCGCAAGACCACCAAAACGGTTGACGGCGTATCCCTCACCGGATGGTTCACGGAGGACTTCACCCTCGCCGAGCTGAAGACGCTGCGCGCCAAGGAGCGCATCCCCGCCCTCCGGCAGGAGAACACCCTCTACGACGGCCGCTGGGCGGTGCCGACCTTCGAGGAGGTCCTGCGCTGGGCGGACGCGCAGGGGCGGCGTCGCGGCCGCCCGGTCTGGCTCCACGTGGAGACCAAGCACCCCACCTACTTCCGCAAGCTCGGTCTGGGCCTGGAGGAGCCGCTGGCCAAGCTGCTCCGCAAGTACAACCGGCACCGGAAGGACTCGCCCGTCTTCCTGCAGTCCTTCGAGCCGACCAGCATGCTGCGAATGAGCAAGCTGGTGTCCTCGCCGCGCGTCGTGCTGCTCTGGACCCCGGACGACCGGCCCTGGGACTTCGTCGAGTCCGGGGACCCGCGTACGGTCGCCGACCTCATCAAGCCTGAGGGACTCCGGTGGATGGCGGGCTTCGCGCAAGGTATCGGCCCGGTGCTGAGCCTGATCATCCCGCAGGACGAGAGCGGAAAGCTGGGCAAGCCGACGACTCTGGTCAAGGACGCCCACCGGGCCGGCCTGATCCTGCACCCGTACACGATGCGGAACGAGAACAGCTTCCTGCCCGCCGACTTCCGCCGCGGGACCGACCCGGCGGCCTATGGTGACGCGTTCGGCGCGTTCAAGACGTACTTCGCGACGGGCATCGACGGCATCTTCTCCGACCAGCCCGACACGGCACTGCTCGCGCGCGCGGACTTCCTCGGGGACTGACCCGGGCATCCGGCGTCCGGAGTCGGCAGGCTCCGGACGCCGGGGGCGGCATCACCACACGGACGGGTGAGTTCGGGCGCCCCGCGAAACCGCACGCCGCGTATGCGATGTCCGGGCCGTTGTGACAGCGAGCGACCTTCTCACCGCACTGCGGCCGCTGCTGGCCGCCGAGGCCCAAGCGGAGGCGTACGGCACCGGCGTGGAGCCCGCCGACCTCGAGCAGAGCGTCTGGCTACGGCTGCTGGAGCGAACCCGCGAAGCCGGTCCGCCGCCCGCCCCGGCGGCGTGGCTGCGGGCAGCCGTGCGCACGGAAGTGCGCAGCGCCCGCCGCCGTGCGCGGCGCGAGGTGCCGTACGAGGACGCCGACTTCTCCGCCGCGGCTGGTGCGTTCGGCGCGTCCGCCGCGGACGGGCTTGCCGGGGTGGACGCCCTCCCGTTCGCCGATCGGCTCGGCGATCCGTCGCCGGGTGTCGAGGAGCGCGTCCTGGTCGCGGAGACGCGCCGCGCCTTGCGGAGCGCCGTGGCCCGGCTCCCCGGCCGCTGTCCCCGGCTACTGGGTGCGTTGCTCTCGCCCGCGGACCCGACGTACCGCGAAGTCGCAGGTGAGTTGGGAATCTCACAAGGCAGTTTGGGGCCTGTTCGTTCCCGTTGCCTTGGATGTTTGCGCAGAATGCTCCTGGCGGAGGTTGCGGCTCCTCAACTCTGGGGAAGGGAGCGTTAGCCGACCGGCGCCACTGGAGGCGGCGTGCACCCGCGGCGGCTCCGGTCAGCCATACGGGCCGGGCGCACCCCCAAAACCCTCATCGCGCCCGGGCGCACCGACTAGGGGAGGCATGCGCATGGGCGCGAGCGTGACCATCTCTGCGGCAACCGAGCACGACGCCGAGCAGATCCTCAAACTGCAGTACCTCTGCTACCAGCGAGAGGCGGAGATCTACGGCGACTACACCCTCGAACCACTCACCCAGACGCTGGACGACCTCCGCGCCGAGCTGAGCCAGGGGCCGGTGCTCGTGGCCCGGCTCGGCGAGGAGGTCGTCGGTTCGGTGCGGGGCACCGTCGACGAGGACGGTACGGCTCGCCTCGCCAAGCTGATCGTCCATCCTCGGATGCAGCGGCACGGTCTCGGCGGCCGGCTGTTGAGTGCGATCGAGGCCCGGCTGGCGGAGGAGCTGGCGGCCAAGCGCTACCAGCTGTTCACGGGCCACCGCAGCGAGGGCAATCTGCGGCTCTACCGCAAGTACGGCTATGCGCCGGTCGCCACGGAGCAGGTGTCGCGCCGACTGAGCCTGATCACTCTGGAGAAGTCGGCGTCGGCGCTGGGGGCACCACCGGGACGGAGCAGGGGCGAATACGCCGCCAGCGCCTGAGCGGCACGCGCAGGTGATCCCGGGGCGCGCGGGTTACCGGCCGGCAGCCCCGGCGCCTGCGGCACAGAGCCCGCGATGCACAGCCCGGGTCCGCCGCACAGAGCCCGTCGAGCGACTACGCCCGACGGGCTCTGCGCAGCCAGAACAGCCCGGTCACCGGCAGCACCAGGGGCAGGAAGAGATAGCCCATGCCGTAGTCGGACCACACCGTCTCGTCCGGGAAGGCGGACGGTTCGATCAGCGTCCACGTGCCGACCGTCAGCACGCCGACCAGCTCGGCGGCGCAGCAGCCCATCGCGAGCCGACGTGCGGTCTCGCCGCCGCGGACCAGCGAGACGAGGATGAACGTATAGACGACCGCGGCGACCGCCGACAGCACGTATGCGAGCGGAGCCTGATCGAACTTCGTGATCATCTGGGCGATGGAGCGGGACGCGGCACCGACGGTGAACACCCCGTACAGCAGCACCAACAGCCGCCCCGGGCCCTCGCCGAGCCGTCCGGAGCGGGCCGCCGTCCCGGACCGGAGTTCGGTATCGCCCGTTCCAGGCGAAACCGCATCAAGTGAGGGTGATTCAGACACCGCTGCCTCCCCAGATGTCGAACAGCCGCACCTCCAGCACGGCCAGCACCACGGCCCCCGCTGCTACGGTCACCGATCCCCAGCGCGTCCGCTCCGCCAGAGACAGGAAGCCGGCTGCCGGGACGGCCGCCGCGGCGCCCAGCAGGTAGGCGACGAAGATGCCCGTGCCGTCGTGCGGCTTCTCCCCACGGGCCAGCTGCACGATGCCCACGACCAGCTGCACGAGCACGAGGACCGTCACCACGGCCATGCCGATGAAGTGCCAGTCCTTGGTCGGCTGGTCCCGGTAGGCGGCGAAGCCGCACCACGCGCCGAGCGCCAGGGCAGCCGCACCCACCGCGATCGTCAGTCCGTCGATCACCGGGAGGTCACCGGGGTGCTGCACGGCGAGGAAGGGTCGACAAGCATGGCACGACTCTAATGCTCCCGATTGATCCCGGAGCGAGCAGCCCCCCGCGGCATCCTGGCCGTCCGGCCGCGACCGAGGGTGACCCCGTGCTGCCTTTCCGCAGGCCCATGCTGCATTCTGGGCACCCCAATCCTCGTTACGGAGCGGCGCATGACATCCACCTTCCCAGACATCTCGATCAGTACGGAGCGGCTGGTGCTGCGCCCGTTCGAGGAAGGGGACGTGCCCGCGCTCGCGGACATGATGAACGACGAACTCGTCACCGCCTGGACCTCCGTGGCCCAGCCGTACACCCTCGACGACGCCACTGAGTGGGCCACCCGGCTCGCTCCGGCAGAGCGCGCCGAGGGCCGCGGCATCGTCTTCGCCGTCACCGAACTGCTCACCCAGCGGCTCGTCGGCATCGTGCACCTGCGGAACACCGACTGGCGCTGCCGGTCCGCGGAGGTCGGATACGTCACCGCTCCCTGGGCCCGCGGCGAGGGATACGCCACCGAGTCGGTCGCCGCGGTCGCCCAGTGGCTCTTCAAGGACCAGAAGTTCGAGCGCCTGGAGCTGCGCACCGCGGCCGACAACACCGCCTCCCAGCAGGTCGCGCAGAAGGTCGGCTGCATCAGCGAAGGCGTGCTTCGCAATGCCTGGATAGCCCGGTCCCGTACGGAGGACGGCGGCTGGACCGACATCCGTACCGACCTCATCGTGTGGAGCCTGCTGCCGGAGGACCTCGAGGACCTCGCCGGGCAGGCGGCGGACGGCGACGGCTATGCCGCGAATCCCACGTGGGGCTGACCTGGCGCGCCCCCGGGCCGTCCCCCAGCTACCGGTGGGGGTGCCCCCACGCCCACTCCGCGCCCATCCAGGCGCGGTTGTCCACTCCAGCACCCGCCCCGTGCCTGAGGACCCGGCTCGCCGACCGGGGCTGGGATCGGCGCCCCGCACCTGCCGGGGTACTGTTCCTCCGGGGGCGATCCCGTACCCTGTCCGCCCGCACCGCCCGCCACCCCGGGCCCCTACCTGCGATGTGCTCAGGAGACTGACGACGATGGCCGACCGGGTCACGGTGATCGGCTGGGACGGCTCGCCGCTGACCGCCTCAGCCCGCTCCGCCCTGGGCGCGGCCACCCTCGTCGCCGGCGCCGCCCACCACCTCGCGCTGCCCGAAGTGCCGCCCGCCGCCGAGCGGATCAGGCTGGGCAGTCTCGACCTGGCCGCCCGCCGGATCGCCGGCCACCGTGGCACCGCGGTCGTCCTCGCCGACGGCGACCCGGGCTTCTTCGGCGTCGTACGGATCCTGCGCGCACCCGAGTACGGCCTGGAGGTCGAGGTGGTGCCTGCGGTCTCCTCGGTCGCCCAGGCCTTCGCGCGCGCCGGGATGCCCTGGGACGACGCCCAGGTGGTCGTCGCCCACAGCCGTGACCTGCGGCGCGCCGTGAACGTCTGCCGCGCGCACAGCAAGGTCGCCGTCCTCACCTCGCCGGGCGCAGGACCCGCCGAACTCGCCCTCCTGCTCGGCCGAGTGCACCGCACCTTCGTCATCTGCGAGGAACTGGGCACCGGCCGGGAGCAGGTGACCGTCCTGACCTCCGACAAGGTCGCCGACCACACCTGGCGCGACCCCAACGTCGTGATCTCCATCGGCGGACTGCAGAACTCCTTCCAGAACCCCGTCCCGGGCGCCTCCTTCCCGGGTACCGGCTGGATCGCCGGACGCGACCCGGCGCAGCAGCCCGCGGTGCGCGGCTGGGGACTTTCCGGCCATGAATACGGCGCGGCCGAGCTCGGCGAAGGTGAGTCGCCCCACCTCCGGGCAGCCCAACTCGCCCGGCTCGGGCCGCGCGTGGGCGATCTCGTCTGGGACATCGGCGCCGGGAGCGGTGCGGCCGCCGCCGAGGCCGCGCGGTTCGGTGCCGCCGTCATCGCCGTGGACCGGGACCCCGACGCGTGCGGACGCGCCACGGCCGTGGCCCGCCGGTTCGGCGTCCAGCTGCAGGTGGTCCACGGCACCGCCCCGCAGATCCTCGAGAACCTGCCAGAGCCGGACGTGGTCCGGGTCGGGTGGTGGCGGACCTCCGGTGGTGGCCGCCTGCGCCGCCCGACGCCCGGAGCGCATCGTTGCGCACGCGCCGACGCGGGACACCGCGGAGGCCATCGGCAGGGTCCTCTCCGACGGCGGTTACGCCGTGGAGTGTGCACTGATCCAGTCGGTGGAGTTGGAAACCTCCGTGGCGTCGGCGTGGGCAGAACGTGAACGTGCCGTGGCCTTTCTGCTGAGTGGACAGCGACTGTCCAGGCCTTGAGGCGCTCGGGGGCCGCCCGGCATGTGGGGAACACCGCCTCATGTCCGGCCTTTCTCCGGTGCGGGGCCGGTCTTTCTCGAGAAGCTTCCGTCGTCGTCCGGCCTTCGCCGCGGAACCTTTCCGCCGTTCGCCCCGTGACCTCTGCCGCAGCTGCGGCAGGTAGGCTGGCGGACTGTTGTACTGCCGTGCGGGGTTCGGCGCTTCGTTCGCCAATGTCCTGAACGCGCCCCCGTTTTGTGGGTGAGCGGTATGACGGTTGGGGGACGCTCGACGTGCCGCGCGGCGCACACGCTCGTTGTTGCTACAGGGCGGTCACTGCGCCGCGGCCGGGAGCGCCGGACGAGCGGTTGGAAGGAGCACTACCAATGGGCGAGGGGTACGCATGACTGACACCGGCCAGGTCCCGGGCGAGGGACTGCCGGAGAACGCAGGCGGACAGCCGGAGACACCGCAGTACGCGGTTCCCGCCACCCCCGCAGGCACCGGCCCGTCGGAGCAGCCGGGCACCGTCCCGGTGCCGGGAGCGTATGGCTTCCACGGCCCGGCGGAGAACGGTGCCGAGGACGACGACCAGTTGTTGATGCCACGTGCTCAGGGCGCCTGGAGCGATCAACCCCTGGCGCAGCCGGAGCCGCAGGCCCCCCTGCACCCTCATCCGCAGATGCCCGGGCCGGTCCAGCCGCAGCCGCCGCCACAGCCGCCCGGGGAGTCGTACGGGCAGGTCCAGGCGCCCGACCAGGCGCACCCGGCCGCGCCCGTGCCCCCGCACCTCCATCCCCACCCCCACGCGCACATCCCCCCGCAGGCCCGCCCGCCGGCGGATTCGGCGGCGTACGAGCCTGACATGGCGTACGAGCCCGACATACAGCACGGCGGGACACACGAGTCGGGCGGCCGCGACACCGGGTCGGTCGACTACGGCGCCGTACGGATTTCGCCTCCTGCCGCCCATCAGCCAGTGGCCTCTCAGTCGGCACCCGCTCCCGCGGCTCAGACGCCTCCCCGGCGCCCGCTGCACCTCGGGCCTCCGGTGCCCGAGCAGACCGGCGGCGTCGTGCGATCCCTCGCCGACCGCGGTCCGGCGGGCGCGCCCTCCGCGCCTGCGTCCGGTGTCGCACCCGCCCCGCGGCAGGCCGGGGCGGCCACCACCGGGCCCGAGTACCTGGACGTGCCGCCACCGCGCGAGGAGGCCCCGGCGGCCGTGCCGGCGTACGCGGAACAGGCCGCCTCCGCGGCGCTGCCCGGTCCGCAGCTCGCTGAGATCCCTGCGCAGGGTGGTGGCGCCTGGGACATCCGGCCGCCGCAGCCCGCGCAGGTGGCCGAGCCGGTCCGGGTGAACGCTTCGGTGGAGAGCTCGGCAGAAACGGTCGGCCGCTCCTCGGCCGAGGGCTCGCTGCACGGCGGGGAAGCTGTTTCGGCGCAGGGGCCGGAGGCCGGATCGGGATCCGGTCCCGCGGCGGGGTCCGGGCCTGGGGCCGGATCCGGGGCCATCCCGTCCGAGGCTGCGGCGCCCTCCGGTGCGGGTCGGGACGAACGGGTGGGTGAGGCCGGCGGGACCTCCGTTGCCGGGTCCGGTACGCCGGGAACGCCCGCAGCGCAGTCGGAACCGGCAGAGGCCCCAGCCTCTGTGCCTCCATCCGTGCCCGCGCAGCCGTCGCAGCCCGACTCGTCCGCCGGGGCCACACCGTTCGAGTCGAGCGCCACCGCGCCCGCCGAGGATGCGCGGCAGGCGCCGCCGAATGCCGCCGAGGTGGTGGCTGCCGCGGGGCCCGCGGAGGCAGGGCAGCACCGGCCGCAGCAGCCGGGGGAGCCCGCGCAGTCCGAGAGCGCCCCCGTATCGGAGGCCGATGCGCCAGCCGGCTCGCGGCAACCGGCGGACGCCCCTGCCGAGGCCGCGAACGTCTGGCCGGAGCCCGCGCAGGAAGGCGACGCGGCAGCCGTCTCCGGGGCGGAGATCGCGGATTCCGGGGCCCCCGGTGGACCGGAGGTCTCCGTCGGCCCGGAGAGCTCCGGAGGACCGCACGTCTCCGGGGGAGCAGGGGACACCGCCGAGCCGAGGGAGCCCGCCCGTCGGCCGCGCGCCGTACTGGCCGACCAGCTCGTCGCCTCGAAGCCCGCGCCCGGGATGCCCACCGAGCAACGAGCCCAGGGAGGAGAGGGTCCGGAATCGCTTGACGCGGATTCGGTAGCCGCCGCCTCAGGCGCGGAGACCGCCGAGGAGCCGGGCGCTGTCGCGACCGAGCCGGAGAGCCCCACCGACGACCCCCTCGACGTACCCGCCGCGGGGTACGCGGAGGCCGAGCGCGACGCCGTACTGCGGGTCATGCGCGAACGCCGCGACATCCGCAACGGCTTCCGCACCGACCCGATCCCGCACGAGGTGCTGCGCCGGGTCCTCGAAGCCGCCCACACCGCACCCAGCGTCGGCCACTCCCAGCCGTGGGACTTCGTGGTCATCCGCTCCGCCGAGACCCGGCGGACGATGCATGAACTGGCCACGCGTCAGCGCGAGGCGTACGCCAAGTCCCTTCCGAAGGGACGGGCCAAGCAGTTCAAGGAGCTGAAGATCGAGGCGATCCTCGACACTCCGGTGAACATCGTCGTCACCGCCGACCCCACCCGCGGCGGCCGGCACACCCTCGGCCGGCACACCCAGCCGCAGATGGCGCCGTACTCCTCGGCGCTGGCCGTGGAGAACCTGTGGCTCGCCGCGCGCGCGGAGGGTCTGGGCGTGGGCTGGGTGAGCTTCTTCGACGAGCGGGAAATGGTCCGGGCCCTGGGCCTGCCCGAGCATCTGGAGGTCGTCGCGTATCTGTGCGTCGGGTACGTCGACGAATTCCCGGACGAGCCCGAGCTGATGCAGGCCGGGTGGTCGAAGCGACGTCCGCTGTCATGGGTCGTCCACGAGGAGACGTACGGGCGCCGCGCCCTTCCCGGGGAGGAGCCGCACGACCTGCTCGCCGAGACGCTCCAGGGCATCCGGCCGCTGGACGCGAAGGCGCTCGGCGAGGCCTGGGAGCGGCAGAAGCGGATGACCAAGCCGGCCGGGGCCCTCGGCATGTTGGAGATCATCTCCGCCCAGCTGAGCGGACTGTCACGGCAGTGCCCGCCGCCGATCCCGGAGCCCGCCGCGGTGGCGATCTTCGCGGGGGACCACGGTGTCCACGCCCAGGGCGTGACCCCGTGGCCGCAGGAGGTCACCGCGCAGATGGTCGCCAACTTCCTGGGCGGCGGCGCAGTCTGCAACGCCTTCGCCGCCCAAGTCGGCGCCGAGGTGTGCGTCGTGGACGTCGGTGTCGCGGGTGAACTGCCCAGCACGCCGGGTCTGCTGCCGCGCAAGGTCCGGCACGGCACCAGTGATTTCACCACCGGGCCCGCCCTCTCGCAGGAGGATGTGCTGCGCGCGATCGAGGTCGGCATCGACACGGCGCGGGACCTCGTCGCCGCGGGCAACAAGGCCCTGCTCACCGGTGAGATGGGCATCGCGAACACGACGGTCTCCGCGGCGCTGATCTCCGTCTTCACGGGGGCGGACCCGGGCGAGGTCACCGGACGCGGGACCGGGATCAACGACGAGATGCACGCGCGCAAGGTCGAGGTCGTGCGACGTGCGCTGGAGCTGCACCAGCCGGACCCCGCCGATCCGATCGGCGTGCTCGCCGCGATCGGCGGCCTCGAGCACGCGGCGATCGTCGGGCTGCTGCTGGGCGGTGCGTCGTTGCGCACGCCCGTGATCCTGGACGGCGTCAGCGCGGGTGCCGCGGCCCTCGTGGCCCGGGCGATCGCACCGGAGGTCCTCGCGGCGTGCGTCGCCGGACACCGCAGCGCGGAGCCGGGCCATGTCGCCGCCCTCACCAAACTCGGTCTGCGCCCCTTGGTCGACCTGGATCTCCGCCTGGGCGAAGGCACGGGCGCACTCCTTGCCCTGCCCTTGGTGCAGAGCGCCGCCCGTGCGATGCACGAGGTGGCGACGTTCGACTCGGCGGGCGTCACGGAAAAGGGCTAGCCCTCGCCGGGCTGGCCGCTCCGCGCCGGGCTGGGGGCGGGTGCGGGTGAGCCGGTGGGTTGGCCCACCTTCTCCCGCGTGCCCCCAGTCCTGGCTGCCCCCGCACCGCCTGAGGGTGCGGAGTGCTCAGGGCGTACGGGCACGTGGGGTGCCGCAACTGTGGGCACTCACAGAACGGGTGGTGGGTGGGCACGGATCCCGGCCGGAGGCCGGGGTGGGGCAGCCCCACCAGGGGTGTTCCATGTGTCCCGGCACGCAGAGCCGGGGCCGCGCCCCGTAGGGTGGGCGGCGAGGCCGTCGCCGGCCACCCCGCCGCTTCAGCGCCGCAGCGGCACCGTTCCGCCTCTCCCACGGAGGTTCCGCACTGCCATGACCGAGAACGCCGCCAGCGCAGCGCCATCGCATCCCGCCTACCCCGTCGGACTGCGCCTCGCCGGGCGGCGAGTCGTCGTCCTCGGCGCCGGGGAGGTCGCGCAGCGGAGGCTGCCCGGGCTGCTGGCCGCGGGGGCGGACGTCCTGCTGATCTCGCCGTCGGCCACCCCGTCCGTCGAGGCCATGGCGGAGGCCGGTGAGTTGCGCTGGGAGCGCCGCCGGTATCGCGAGGGCGACCTGGCCGACGCCTGGTACGCGGTGATCACCACCGACGACCCGGACGCGAATGCCGCCGCCTCCGCCGAGGCCGAGGCACGCCGCGTCTGGTGTGTGCGCAGCGACGACGCGGAGGCGGCGACCGCCTGGACGCCGGCCACCGGGCGCAGCGAGGGCGTGACCGTCGCGGTCCTCACCGGCCGCGACCCGCGGCGTTCGGCCGCCGTGCGGGACGCCGTGGTGGAAGGGCTGCGCGACGGGACGATTGCAGCGCCGCGGCACCGCGCCCGCAGGCCCGGCGTCGCCCTGGTCGGCGGCGGCCCCGGCGACCCGGATCTCATCACGGTGCGCGGCCGGCGGCTGCTGGCGGAGGCGGACGTGGTGATCGCCGACCGGCTGGCCCCGCGCGATCTGCTCGACGAACTTCCCCCGCATGTCGAGGTGATCGACGCGGCGAAGATCCCGTACGGCCGGTTCATGGCCCAGGAGGCCATCAACAACGCGCTCATCGAGCACGCCAAGGCGGGCAAGGCGGTCGTACGGCTGAAGGGCGGCGACCCGTTCGTCTTCGGTAGGGGGATGGAGGAGGCCGAAGCGCTGGCGGAAGCGGGCATTCCGTGCACGGTCGTGCCCGGGATCTCCAGCTCGATCAGCGTGCCCGGCGCGGTCGGGATCCCCGTCACGCACCGCGGCGTAGCGCATGAGTTCACCGTGGTGAGCGGCCATGTGGCCCCGGACGACCCGCGGTCGCTCGTCGACTGGGCGGCGCTGGCCGAGCTCCGGGGGACGTTGGTGCTGCTGATGGCCGTGGAGCGGATCGCCGCCATCGCCCAGGCACTGATCGAGCACGGCCGGGCGGCCGACACCCCGGTGGCGATCGTCCAGGAGGGCACCACGGCGGCCCAGCGCCGGGTCGACGCGACGCTGGCGACCGTCGGGGAGACGGTACGGGCCGAGGGGGTGCGCCCGCCGGCAGTGGTGGTCATCGGCGAGGTCGTCGCCCTCGCGTCGCGTAACCGCGGGTAACAATTCTCTCTCCGGCCCGTTGGCACCGCATCCAGGACAAGGCAGTATCACCCTGTGGCAGATCTCATCACGGTCGAGGACCCGGGCGACCCGCGGCTGCGCGACTACACCGGCCTGACGGACGTCGAGCTCCGGCGCAAGCGGGAGCCCGCGGAAGGGCTGTTCATCGCGGAGGGCGAGAAGGTGATCCGGCGCGCCAGGCACGCCGGGTACGAGATGCGCTCGATGCTGCTGTCGGCCAAGTGGATCGATGTGATGCGCGATGTGATCGACGAGGTTCCCGCGCCGGTCTACGCCGTGAGCCCGGAACTGGCCGAGCAGGTGACCGGCTATCACGTGCACCGTGGAGCGCTGGCCTCCATGCGGCGCAAGCCGCTGCCGACGGCCGAGGAGCTGCTCGCGGACGCGCGCCGGGTCGTGGTGATGGAGTCGGTGAACGACCACACCAATATCGGCGCCATCTTCAGGAGCGCCGCCGCGCTGGGCATGGATGCGGTGCTGCTCTCGCCCGACTGCGCCGATCCGCTGTACCGGCGCTCGGTGAAGGTCTCGATGGGTGCGGTCTTCTCCGTGCCGTACGCCCGGCTGGAGACCTGGCCGCGCGGCCTGGAGTCGGTGCGCGAGGCCGGGTTCGAACTGCTCGCGCTGACGCCGGACGAGAAGGCCAGCGCCATCGACGAGGTGGCCCCGCACCGGCTGGAACGGGTCGCGCTGATGCTGGGCGCGGAGGGCGACGGGCTGTCCACCCAGGCGCTGGTCGCGGCCGACGAGTGGGTGCGCATCCCCATGGCGCACGGCGTCGATTCGCTCAATGTGGGGGCGGCGGCCGCGGTCGCGTTCTACGCCGTTGCGACGGGCCGCCCGTAACTCTTCACCGAGCGCTCAGGGGGCGGCGGACTGGGAGCCGTGCTGCAACAGTCCGCGAACCGGTCCCTGGCAGCCCTGTGCCGCCGCGATGCCCAGCGCGACGAGCAGGGTCACCGTGACGAACACGATCAGTCGCTGGCGCAGCAGCCGACGGTTCACACCGGGACGGCGCCCGGCCGAGGTCGGACGGGGAGCGGTGCCCGTACGGCTGGTGGCGCGCGTGCCATGGCGGGTGGCGGGTGGGCGCGGAGCGGGACGCGCCCCCGAGCGGGGGGCGGACGCGCGCGCCGTCTGCGACCGGGGCGCGGGCGCGCCCGCCGCGCGCCGCTGCGTGCGCTGCCGGGTGTACTCGTCGGTGGGCTTGCCCGTCGGCCGGTCCGCGGGGCGGCGCGGGGACGGAGGACGGCTCTCGGACAGGCCGTGTGCCTCGCGCGCCGCGATCTCCTTGAGCCGCATGGACAGCTGCAAGGTGCTCGGTCGCTCCTCCGGGTTCTTGGCGAGGCAGGCCTGGATCAGCGGGGCGAGCGCGTCGGGCACGCCGTGCAGCTGTGGCTCCTCGTGCACCACGCGGTAGAGCATGACCTCCGAACTGCCGTGGCCGAAGGGCGAGTCGGCGGTCGCGCAGTAGGCGAGGGTGGCGCCCAGCGCGAAGACGTCCGTGGCCGGTGTCACGGCGGCGCCCCGCACCTGCTCGGGCGCAAGGAAGCCGGGCGAGCCGACCGCCGTCCCGACGTGCGTCAGCGTGCTGGCCCCGGTGGCCCAGGCGATGCCGAAGTCGATGATCCGTGGGCCCTTGGGGGAGAGGAGGATGTTCGACGGCTTGAGGTCACGGTGCACCACCCCCGCCTCGTGCACGGCCACCAGGCCCTCTGACAGCGCTGCGCCGATCGACGCCGTACGGGCCGCCGAGAGCGGTCCCTCCTCGGTCACTTTGTCGTGCAAGGAGGGCCCGGGCACGTACTGGGTGGCGAACCACGGGCGGTCGGCTTCCAGGTCGGCGGCGACCAGCCGGGCCGTACAGCCGCCGCGGATCCGCCGGGCCGCCGACACCTCGCGCGCGAAGCGCGAACGGAATTCCTGATCCTCCGCCAGGTCGGGCCGGATCACCTTCAGAGCGACCCGCTGTCCGCGCCGGTCCGAGCCGAGGTAGACCACTCCCATGCCACCGGCGCCCAGGCGCCGGTGAAGCCTGAACGAGCCGACGACACGCGGGTCCTCGCGCCGGAGCCGCATCATCGCCATGTCCGTCCTCTGCCTCCGGTGGGGAGGCCCCACTCCGCTGCCCATCCGTCTGACGTGGGACAGCTTACGGATTGACGGCCTTGTGCGCTCATAGGCCGCGCGAGCGTCGGCCGACGGATTGTCAGTGCCGGGTGGGGGCCTGGAAGTACGGGCGGAGGGAGCCGTAAGTGACGCTCTGTCGACTCGGTGCCAGATTTCAACCGTCCGTTGCAGAAGGGGGATTGAGCCCTGAAGGTGATCGGGCGCAGACGGTCGTGAACGCCGGGGAACAGATGCGGAGGTACGAGGTGGTGGCTGGGCGGACGGTCGAAGGGGCGAGACCCGGGGGCGGGTAGGGGAGTGACGGAAGTGAGTGAAGTCACTCTGAGGGGCCCCTGGGGGAAGACCCTCACACGGAACAGCGGATCTCCACCCAGAGGAGTATCCGCACCGGTCCGACGTCATTCTCAAGGAGGTCCGCAGATCGCTACGACGGCATGACGACCGGGCTCCGGCCCGCCCCTAGTGTTGAGATCAAGCGGCGGGCGTGGAACTCGTCCCCCCAGGTCGGACGCTCGCCGCTCCAGATGCGAGGAGTGAGGCGGAGCAGAGGCACAGGGGCACGCCTGGCGGCGCTGCTCGCGGTCGTCTTCGGCGGCCGGGAGGCCGTCATCACCCAGGCGTCGTCCGTGGTCGGAACGCCGGGGCGCTGAGTGGCGCCCTGCCCGGGAGAGCGGCCCGGGTTCGGCACTTCCGGTCGGCACCCCGTGGGGACGGGGGCGTGGCGGACGGCACGAATGCCCGGACAGTCGAGAGGACTGTCCGGGCATCGCGCGTTTCCCGGGCATGCCCCGCGACTGCCGACGCCCTCCCCCTGGGGGCACCGATGTGCTCTGCGCCGCGGCCGCGTCCAACTTCGCCTCGTTCGTACCGCCCTGATGCTTCACGATTGCCTACCTCCGCCTGGGCGCCCCCGGGCCGTTGGACTCAGGGGGACGACCATGGGGAAGTGCCCCGGGGGCAGCCCATCCGGGCCGTTCCCGCATCGCCGGCCTTGGGTGCCGCCCGAGGCGCAGAGCTGCCCCCCCCCGCGCGGTGGGACCGCCATGGTGTGCCTCGGCTTCGGGCACCCGAAGCTACGGGTCGGTGGGGGCGACCACCCGGCAGAAGGCGGTCGTGAGCCGCCTCTGTCGTACGATCCGGGACGAGGCGCGGCCCGACGCACAGGGGCGGCGCCGACACACAGGGGGATGTCATGCCGGGGACACTCACCGAGCAGCTCGCCGCGCTGGGGCGCGGCGGTCCCACAGCGCGGAGCGGCACCGCCGACGAGGCACTCGTACTGGCCGACCGGCCGGACGGCACCGTCGTACGGATCGGAGCCGTCATCTGCAAGGCGCATGCCGCCGACTGCGACCCGGCAGCCCTCGCCGTCCGCCTCCGTGTCGCCGCGCATCCACGGCTGAGGAGCATCCTGTTGCCGCCGCTGCCCGTATCCCGTACGGGCGGTCTGCTCGAGGTGCTGCACGACGGGCGCGCCGCGACCCTGTGGCCGGCGGGCGCGCCCGTGGCGGTGGACGATGCCCGGGCCGCGCCGTGGGAGGAGGCTGCCGCGCTGCTCGCTCGGCTGCACGATGTGTCCCCCGGTGAACTGCCGGAGCCGCTGCCGTCCATGCGGGGCCCCGCGAAGGTCGCGCGGGCCGTCGCGCGGCTGCGCGCGGTCGGTGCTGAGAGTGCCGCCGCCGGGACCGTGCTGGGTGCCTGGGCGGGCCTGCCGCCCTGGGCGAGGGGCGAGGCCGCGCCGCCCCGGCGCGACCACCTGTGCCACGGCGATCTGCACTTGGGCCAACTCGTCCGGCATCCCGCCCCCGACGGCCCCTGGCTCCTGATCGACGTCGACGATCTCGGCCTCGGGAACGCGGCCTGGGATCTCGCCCGCCCCGCCGCCTGGTATGCCGCGGGCCTGCTCGCCCCGGCCGTCTGGCAGCGGTTCCTCCGCGCCTACTGTGCCGGCGGCGGCGCCGGTCTGCGCTCCGCGGACGATCCCTGGCCGGAACTCGACATTCCCGCCCGGGCACTGACGGTCCAGTCGGCCGCCCTCGCGCTCGTCCGGGCGGCCCGGGAGCGCCGTGCCCCCGACGACGTCGACCAGGCACTGGTGGACGCCTGCTCACGCATCGTCCGGCTCGGATCCGAAGCCGGGCCGTAGGCTGAACTCCACGTCGCCGGGGAGAATTTCCCGGTGATCGCGACATCACCGGCGAGGAGCTGAACCATGCAGTGTCCCAAGTGCCATGCGCCCATGCACACCTACAACCGGAATGGCGTCCAGATCGAGCAGTGCAGCGGCTGCCGGGGCATCTTCCTCGACTATGGGGAGCTGGAGTCGCTGACCCGGCTCGAAGCCCAGTGGTCGCAGCAGGCGCCGCCGCCCCCGCCCGGCCCGCAGGCGTACCCCGCAGCCCCCGCCTGGGGCGCCCCGCACCACGGCCATCACGGGCACCGCCACGGTCACAAGAGCTTCGGACGGATGCTCTTCTCCTCCTGACCGAGGTACGAAAACGACCGAGGGCCGGGTGTCCGGCCCTCGGTCGATCGGTGTGGACGATACTGGGATTGAACCAGTGACCTCTTCCGTGTCAGGGAAGCGCTCTCCCGCTGAGCTAATCGTCCGCGGTGCTGCGTGCGCGATACTGGGATTGAACCAGTGACCTCTTCCGTGTCAGGGAAGCGCTCTCCCGCTGAGCTAATCGCGCCGGAGTCCCCCACGCGGAAGCCTCTCACGAGAGCCCCCAGGGGAGGGCCCTCGCGGACCCCAGTGGACGATACTGGGATTGAACCAGTGACCTCTTCCGTGTCAGGGAAGCGCTCTCCCGCTGAGCTAATCGTCCGTGGAGGTGGAGACGGGATTTGAACCCGTGTAGACGGCTTTGCAGGCCGTTGCCTCGCCTCTCGGCCACTCCACCAGTGCGGGGGCTCGGGATGATCCCCCACGTCGAGCGGACGACGAGATTCGAACTCGCGACCCTCACCTTGGCAAGGTGATGCTCTACCAACTGAGCCACGTCCGCAGGTGCCTCCCCCGGACTCCGCCGGGGTGCTGCCTTGCGCCTCCGGGGCGCTGCTACGTCCCGGCGACGAGTTGAACTCTAGCGGATTCCTGAGCCAGCTCAAATTCCGTTTCCCCAGCGTGCTGCGGTGCACGCCCGTCCCGGGGCGGCTCCGTGCCGCGCCCGCCATAGACTCGCAGCCGTGCACGACCTCGTCCCGCTCGCCCGCTTCGGCAGACGCCTCGCCGCTGACCTGCGCGATGTCACCAGCGACCCGGCCGCCCTGGACTCCGCGGGCTTCTGGGCGGTCGTCGCCGACTTCGAAGGCCGGCTGGTCTGCGCGCGGTTCGCGGAGGTACGGCGCGCGCCCGTCCCCGCTCCCGAGCCGGGGGCCTGGCGCGGCCCCGCCCCGGACCACTGGACGTCATCGCTGGACCGCGCCGCGTACACGGCGGGTGTCCGGCGGATACGCGAGCACATCGCCGCCGGCGAGGTGTACCAGGCGAATCTCTGCCGGATTCTGTCGGCGCCCCTGCCCGACCCCGGCCGCGCGGACGTCGACGCGCTGACCGCGCTGCTCGCCCGCGGCAACCCGGCCCCGTACGCCGGCACGGTCCGGCTGCCCGCGCACGGCGTCGAGATCGCCACCGCCTCACCCGAGCTGTTCCTGCGCCGCGACGGACGGATCGTCGAGTCCGGGCCGATCAAGGGCACCGGGCGGACGGCAGCGGACCTTCTGGAGAAGGACCGGGCCGAGAACGTGATGATCGTCGACCTGGTCCGCAACGACCTCGGGCGGGTCTGTGCCGCCGGGTCGGTGAGCGTGCCGTCGCTTTGCGCGGTCGAACAGCACCCCGGTCTTGTGCACCTCGTCTCCACCGTGCGCGGAGAGCTGGCCGAGGGCGCGGGCTGGGCGGAGCTGCTCGCCGGAACGTTCCCTCCCGGCTCGGTCACCGGTGCCCCCAAGTCGAGCGCGCTGCGCATCATCGAGGCGTTGGAGACCGCGCCGCGCGGGCCGTACTGCGGGGGCGTCGGCTGGGTCGACGCGGACCGCGGCATCGGCGAGCTGGCGGTGGGCATCCGTACGTTCTGGGTCGACCGCGGCGTGGCCGGCGGACCCGTACTGCGCTTCGGCACCGGCGCCGGTATCACCTGGGGCTCCGATCCGGAGCGCGAGTGGGACGAGACAGAGCTCAAGGCGTCCCGGCTGCTCGGGGTAGCGTCGGGGGCATACGCGGCGACGGGAAGGACCCTGCGGTGACAATCTGGCTCAATGGCGCGCTGCGCGACGCCGACGCGGCGCGGGTCTCGGTGTTCGACCACGGATTGACGGTCGGCGACGGCGTCTTCGAGACGATCAAGGCGGTCGACGGCCGGGGCTTCGCCGTCACCCGGCACCTCGAGCGGCTGGCGCGCTCCGCGCGCGGACTCGGTCTGCCGGAGCCCGACCTCGACGAGGTGCGCCGGGCCTGCGACGCGGTGCTGGAGGCCAACCCGATGCCGTACGGCCGGCTGCGCATCACCTACACCGGCGGGCTCTCTCCGCTCGGCTCCGACCGGGGAACCGAGCGGCCCACGCTGGTGGTGGCGCTCGGCGAGTCCACCCGTCGCGCCGACAGCACGGCGATCGTGACGGTGCCGTGGACCCGCAACGAGCGCGGCGCGCTCGCCGGCCTCAAGACCACCTCGTACGGGGAGAACGTCATCGCACTCGCCCGCGCACGCGAGCACGGTGCCTCCGAGGCCGTGCTCGCCAATACGGTCGGGCAGCTGTGTGAGGGCACCGGGTCCAATGTCTTCGTCGTCCTCGACGGCAAGCTCTACACCCCGCCTCTCTCGTCGGGCTGCCTCGCCGGGATCACCCGCGCCCTGGTGGTGGACTGGGCGGGGGCACAGGAGGCCGACCTGCCACTGGACGTGCTGGAGCAGGCCGAGGAGGTCTTTCTGACCTCCTCGCTCCGCGATGTCCAGGCCGTGCACCGGGTCGACGAGCGCGAGCTGCCGGGCGCGCCCGGGCCGGTCACCGCCAAGGCCATGCGGATCTTCGACGAGCGCTCGGCCGCCGACTTCGATCCGAGCTGAGCACCCGTACACCCTGCGAAAACAGATGACGCCGGGCGGCCGAAACCGGTACAACACCTCTGGTGACGACGACTCTGCGGCCCACAGGGCCGGAACAGCGCGGTGCGGACGGACAACGCTCCCGCCACTACGAGGTGTGCGTCAACAGCCGCCCGGTGGGCACGGTCCTGATCGGTACGGACGCCCAGTTCGGCCCGGCCGTGGGCCGGATCCGGGACGTGCGGATCGACGAGCCGGACCGGCGGCGCGGCCGCGGGACCGTCGCAGCTCTCGCCGCCGAGGAAGTGCTGCGCGGCTGGGGCTGCCGTCGCATCGACGTGTCCATTCCGGCGGCCGCGGTCGCCGCTCTGCAGCTTGCGGCAGCGCTGGGTTACACCGAGCGCAACCGGAACATGATCAAGTGGGTGCCGGAGCAGCCGCCCTCGCTGCCCGACGGCAGCGAGGTCCGGCCCATGAGCGAGCAGGAGTTCACGGCCTGGCACGACGCCGGCAAGAAGGCCTACGCGCAGGACTGGATCGACCGGGGTGTCCCCGAGGACCAGGCCTGGGCCACGTCCGAGGCCGACCACGCGGCACTGTTGCCGGACGGCCTCCGCACCCCGGGCGCCATCCTGCGCGTCCTGTCCCACGACGGCGTCGATGTGGGCACGGTCTGGATATCCCTGGCCAAGAGCCTGCCCGACGGTCTCGGCGCCCTCGACGGCTTCGTCCTCGACGTCGAGGTCAGGGAGGAGCACCGCGGGCGTGGACACGGCCGCTCGCTGATGCTCGTCGCCGAGCGCGAATGCCGGGCTGCCGGGGGCGACCGGCTCGGCCTCAATGTCTTCGCGGGCAACACGCCCGCCCTGCGGCTCTACGAGTCGTTGGGGTACCAGACCATCCGGTACCACCTGTCCAAGCCGCTGATCTGAGCCGCGGCGGCGAGGCAAGTCCGTCCGACCAGTGCGCTCGGACCGATCAGTCCGCTTGGTCCGCCAGCAGGCGGTCGGCGATCTCCTCGATCCGCGCCAGGAGCCCCTCCTGGCTCTTCCCGCCGTCCAGCCGCTCGCCGCCGATCACATAGGTGGGCGTGCCCGTCACCCCGATCGCCTTGCCCTCGGCCTGGTCCGCGTCCACGACCAGCATGTGCCGGCCGTCGATGAGCGCGGTGTCCATCTCCTCGGCGTCCAGGCCGAGTTCCCCGGCCACCTCGACGAGCAGCGGTTCACCCCGCTCGGCCAGCTCCTCCGTACGGTCCAGGACCGCCTCGACGTACGGCCAGCCCTTGCCCTGCTCGGCCGCCTCCTCGGCAGCCTGGGCCGCGGCGTACGCGTGCCGGTGCTTCTCCAGCGGGAAGTGCCGCAAGCGCAGCTCAAGCGCGTCCCCGTAACGGGAGCGCAGGGTGCGGAGGTCCCGCAGGGCGGCGCGGCAGTCGGGGCACTGCAGCTCGCACCAGACGTCGAGGACGGGGCGGCCGGGGGTGGTGTTGCTCATGGTGACCAGTCTTCCAGCCCCGCGGCCCGCGCCCGAACCGGGACCCTTGAAGGACTCGCAGTCCCTCCAGGCGATCCTCGATCCGTGGGAATATGACGAACTCCCTCTCAATACTGGCGTGTTGAGGGTGGGGCGGGGGGCGGCTGCGTCATGATCGACGCGAGATGAACGACGACCGCATGTCCCCGGGCGACGACACCCCCCCGTCCGCCTCCGCTCCGGCGGGGAACCCCGGCGCCGAATCGCGCGGCTGTCTGTTCGCGCTCTCGCAGCCGCCGCTGATGCTGTTCCTCGCCGTGATCGGCACCGTGCTGCTGTTCGCGGCGCTCTACGACCTCTACCGGTGGTGAGACGTCACCCCGCGGCTTCGCGTCGCCGGGCGCGGTATGCCGCGACATGGAGCCGGTTGCCGCACGTACGGCTGTCGCAGTAGCGGCGCGAGCGGTTCCGCGAGAGATCGACGAACGCGCGCCGACAGTCCGGCGCCTCGCAGCGCCGCAGCCGCTCCTGCTCTCCGGCGACGACGAGAAAGGCGAGGGCCATGCCACCGTCTGCCGCGAGGTGGTCGGCGAGGGAGGCTCCGGGCGCGAAGTAGTGCACATGCCAGTCGTAGCCGTCGTGGTCCGTCAGCCGCGGCGTGGTGCCGGCCGCCGCGACCATCGCATTGATCAGCTCGGCGGTTCCGCGCGGGTCGCGTGCGGCGAAGACCTCCGCGAAGCGGTCGCGTACGGACCGCACGGCCGCCAGGTCCCGCTCGTCGAGCACCCCCACGTCGCTGATGTTGTGACGCTTGACGAAGGCCTGCAGAGCCGTGACATCGGGAAGGGCGTCCGGCGCTGCTCCCGGCCCCGGGGATTCCGGGTCGCCCTCCGGCGCGGTGTTCACCAGGTCGACGACGGTGTCGAGCGCAAACCGGGTGTCGTGGTTGATCAGCACGACTCGCTCCCTGGCCTGTGGTCGGGCGGCTGGCACCGGATGCCGCCGAAGCGGGATCCGGTGGATGCTGGCCGACTCTAGCGCTCACAACGCACCGGCGCCTTCGTCGCGGTGCCGTCCGCGGCAAGGGCGCCGGTGTCTGCGCTGTGCGATGGTCAGGGCTCGTGCCGTCTCCCCGAGTCGGACGGCTACGGTCTGTGAGCGGTGGTGGGTGGTCTGTCCCTGCGCTGCCTCTCGTGTCGGGTGGCTCAGCTCTCGGCCAGGATGTGGGAGAGCTCTCTGTCGAGATCGAAGTGGCGGTGTTCGGTGCCGGGCGGCACCGCCGCGTCCGTCCGCTTGAGAAACGATTCCAGTGCCCGCGCCGGCGCCTCCAGCAGTGCCTCGCCCTCAGGGGAGCTCAGGGCGATGCACACGACGCCCTGGCCGTGACTGCGGGACGGCCATACCCGGACGTCTCCGGTGCCGGTGGGGCGGTGCAGTCCCTCGGCGAGGAGGTCGCGGGCGAACACCCACTCGACGGTCTCCTCGGCTCCGGTGTGGAAGGTGGCGTGAACGGCGTAGGGATCGGCCGTGTCATACCGCAGGCCTGCGGGGACAGGCAGGGAAGATTCGCTCGACACAACGAGGCGCAGGTGCAGCTCGCAGCTGACCGTGGTGTTCATAAGCGCCAAGGCCTTTCGCTCAGTGTGCGCTCGGGGATTCGCACGTCGGCGAAATCGACATGCCACCTACGGTGTCGTTGTAAACCCCTCTGACCGTTTTGAGGCCCTTCAGGTACCCCGTACGGCGGAGATGACAGTCATCCGTGGCGCGCATTCCGGTGACGCTTCACGGTCGGGTACTTTGGCCGTATGAATGCGGAGAGTGACGAGCGACGGAAGGCCGCCGCCGGGGCAGCCGCCGGCGCTGCGGGGGACGGCAGGGCTGGGGCGGGGGCGCAAGGGAGCGGTGCGACTGCTGTCGGCGGGCTGCTCGGTTCCCGGGCGCCGGAGTTCATCCAGGCGTCCAAGCCGCTGCATGCGGGCTGGCAGGTGGGGATTTTCCTGATCGGACTGGCCGTCGTGGCGACGGGCGTGGTCCTGCTGCCGTTGCCCGGCCCGGGCTGGCTGGTGATCTTCGGTGGCATGGCGATCTGGGCGACCGAGTTCGTCTGGGCGCAGCTGGTGCTGCTCTGGACGAAACGGAAAGTGACCGAGGCGGCGCACAGGGCCCTCGATCCGCGCGTGCGGCGGCGGAACATCATCCTGGTCTCGATCGGCCTGACGATCATCGCCGGAGGGCTGGCCGTCTATCTCTGGAAGTACGGCTTCGTGATGCCGTGGGAGGTCGGCCGATGACGGGCGGTTGGCCCGTGGAAGGCGCGAGCGGGTGGTCGGGGGCACGCGCTGACATGCGGTAATGTGTGCCCTGCTCCCGGGCGATTAGCTCAGCGGGAGAGCGCTTCGTTCACACCGAAGAGGTCACTGGTTCGATCCCAGTATCGCCCACGAGTGCGAGGGCGACCTGTGCCCGTGAAGAGCACGGACCGGGTCGCCCTCGTCGTGTTTGCTCGGCTTCGCCTCGCGTTACGGGGGCTTCGCCACCCGCACCCCCGTGACCTGTGTCCGTGAAGAGCACGGACCGGGTCGCCCTCGTCGTGTTTGCTCGGCTTCGCCTCGCGTTGCGGGGGCTTCGCCACCCGCACCCCCGATCGCCGGGTTGCCACAGCCGCCGCCGAGCGACTGGTTCTCCGCCGGTTCCGGCGGCAGGTCAGCCCATTCGGCCGAGGGCATCGCGAAGCCTTCGGGCGTCCCGCAGCCGCTGCTCGTACGTCGCGCCGACGCCGAGCAGCATCAGGCCTGCGAGGGCCGGCGGCAGCCATCGGGGGAGCGCGTCCACGACCTGGGCGATGTACGGAGCCAGCTCGTGCAGAGTGACCAGCGTCAGCACCGCTCCACCGAGCAGCAGGGGGGCCTTCAGCCTGAGCCGTGCGCCGAGCAGGGTGAGCGCCAGGGTGCCGGTCCCGAGCAGCAGCGGGCGCAGCCAGTGCGTGTCGCCCCAGGCGGCCAGCAGGCTCGGCAGCAGCGTCACGGAGAGGCCCGGGCCGTACGCCGCCCAGGACGACGCAGTGGGGCCACCCCCTGGGGCCCCCTCCCAGCGGTAGCTGGGGGAGGTAGTCCCCCTGGGCCTAGCGGCCCGGGCGGTGCCCCCAGGGGGAGGGGCCTGACGGCGCCTGCGCAGACCGATGAACAGCGCCGCCGCACTGACCGGCAGGGTGTACGCCTCCGGCACGCTGACGCCCGATGCGGCCAGGCGGACCCACGTCGCGAGCACGAACAGCGCCACGGCCGCACGAGCGGCGGCCCGGCGGTCCCGACGCAGCGCCGTGCCCGTCGCGAGGACTCCGGCCAGGGCCAGGACCGAGGCGAGCGCGGGCCCGTTGCCGAGGGACAGGCCGACGGCGAGGGCCGTGGCGGCGTAGCCGGTGCACTCGACGGGGAGACCCGCCGGGAGGGCTCGCAGCCGGGCGGCGAGGAGTGCCGCGGCGGCCGCGACGGCGAGGACGGCGAACGACGTGAGATGGGCGGCGAGCCCGGCGGCGGCGCACAGCGCGACGGTGAGGGCGACGGCGGTCACTCCGGCTGTGCCGGCTGTCACCGACTGCCGTATGCGCTCCCGGGTCACCGCAGCCGCGGTGAAGGCGACGAGCAGGGCGCCGAGCACCCCGAGCGTCACGGCCTGCTCGGCCAGGCCCCAGAAGGCGGCCGTGAGGGCCAAGGCGACGGCGCAGACCAGCGCCGTGAGCGAGGCGGGTCCGGAGCCGTCCTCCGGGGAGAGCACCGACGCGTCGGGTGACGCCGAGTCCGGACGCCGCGTGCCGGGCCCATCTGTGCTCCCGGGGTCGGGGCGCGCCGCGTCGGTGCTCGGCCTGCCCGGGACATGGGCCGACGTGCGGGAGGTCGCGGCGGCGGGCGTATCAGCGGTGCCATGAGCGCCCGGGATGGACGTCAGCGTCGCCGAGGCCACGAGCAGGACTCCGGCCTGTGCCACGAGCAGCGCTACGGCGACCGGGTACGGGAGGCCGAGGGCCACGGGCAGGACAACGCCCAGGGCGCAGCAGACGGCGACCGAACCCGCGGACAGCGCCGACCGCCACGGCCGGCCCGTAGCGTGACGGTGCACAGCCAGCACGGCTGTGGCGACGACCGCCAGGACCACGGGGGCGGCGGAGGTACCCGGCCAGGAGAGGCCCGGGCCCAGAGCGTCGCGTGACCCTTGCGGCGCACCCGACCACACGGCACTCGCCCAGCCCACCGGGCCGAGCAGAGCGGCGGCCACGGCGGGCAGGCTCCAGAGCACCGCACCCGCATGCACCACGCCTGCTGCGGCAGCCAGCCCTGCGGCCACCGCAGTCCGACCCGCCGTGGCGCGGGCGGCCGCCAGGACGAGCGAGCCGCACAGCAGATAGCCGACGACCGTCCACTGCCCGGACAGCCCCGTCCGCAGCACTCCGCCGAGCGCCGCGACCACTGCAAGTCCCGCCGCCGCGGCGGGCCACGCCGCGCTGACGAGACCGTGCCCCGGCCATCGTCGTGCTGCGGCCTGCGGAGCAGGATCATGGTGCGCGGCGGACGAAGGCGCCCCCGGCGACATGGCGCGGCCCGGGCGGCCGAGGTGATCAGTGCCCGGCTCGGTGGGTACACCGGCGCTTCGGTCCACCCGGGAGGTAGCGCCCACCCAGCCCGGTTCGCCGTCTGGGCGGTGGGCATCCGAGCCGCCACTGAGGACGCCGGTGGTGCCCGGCGCCGCTGCTTCGCCCGCTCGGCCAGGACCCGCCGGTGTGGCCGGGACCGGCATCCGCCAGGAGGCGGTGACCCCAACGGCCGCGGCAGCCAGCAGCAGGGCGGCCGCGCGGGCCGCATCGCCCGGCGCGTCCGCGGTGACCGACAGCGTGGCTGCGAGCAGCAGGCTCGAGGCGCCCGTGACCGCCGCGCTCACGGCCGCCGTGCTGCGGACACCCGTGGCGTACGGCCGCCGCAGCGCCAGTGCCAGGTCGGCAGCCGCCGTGCCGAAGAGTACGCAGCCGAAGCCGAAGGGGCCCGCCCCGACCGACACGGCCCAGAGAAACAGGGGCAGTTGGGCCAGCGACACCGCGATGGGCAGCGGCAGCCGCAACCCGGTCATGGGCGCACCGATGCCCACCGTTGCCGTGTCGGAGGACCGCGAGGCGGAGCGCGAACCGCCACCACCTCCGGGAGCGCGCAGCCACCGCCCGTACGCCGTCCAGATCGCCGCCATGACCGCGCTCGCCACCCCTGCATAGCCCGCGCCGTCCGCCTCCGGAACCGCCACCCGGTGGATCGCATACGCGTCCAGCGCCAGCAGGACGAGACCCAGGCACGCCACGACCTCCGCGGTCGCGGCCAGCGAGCGGCGCAGCAGCAGCGCAGGCACCGACAGGGCGGTGAGCGTGAGCGCGCCCAGGACGGCCGCCCGGCCGCCGATGCCCAAGTGCCCCCAGCTGACGACGGTGAAGGCGGTCGCCGCGACCGCCAGCAGGATGCCACCGAGGGCCAGCAGCACGTTCTGCACGGTCGGCGGGCTCGTCTCCCGGCCCGAACGGGCCGGGGCGGTATGAAGCGCGGCGTGCGGGGCCCCCGTCGTTGGTGCCGGGCC
Organism: Streptomyces sp. KR80; assembly: GCF_052245555.1. Taxonomy (NCBI): domain Bacteria; kingdom Bacillati; phylum Actinomycetota; class Actinomycetes; order Kitasatosporales; family Streptomycetaceae; genus Streptomyces; species Streptomyces sp. KR80. The sequence continues at coordinate 302,116 of NZ_JBQQCD010000002.1, read as the reverse complement.
AGGGGCGGTCTGCCGCATCTCGGCGAGCAGTTGGGCCCGGCGTGCGAGGAGCCGGGTACGTTCGGCCTCGACCCGGCCGAGTGCCCAGTCGATCTGCCGCAGTTCCTCAACCGGTGGCACCTTGTCCATGCCCCGGAGTGTGGCCCGCGGCACAGCACGAGGACATGAGTAGCCGTACTCAAGTTTCTGTTGAGTACGGCGACGGAGCGCCCACAGGCCCGACACTGGGCCGATGGACTGGCATCGCTACCGCTTCCGCAGCGTCTGGACCCTCGACGCCGCGCCCGCCGCCGTGTACGAGGTCCTGGAGCACGCCGAGGAGTACCCGCACTGGTGGCCACAGGTCCGGGAGGCTCACCCGATCGACGACACGACCGGCACCGCCCGATTCCGTTCCCTCCTGCCGTACGACATGGTGATCACCGCACGCGCGACCCTGCGCGACCCTGCGGCCGGGGTGCTGGAGATCGGGATGACCGGCGACCTGGAGGGCTGGGCCCGGTGGACCGTAGGGGCCCACAACGGCGGCGCGCGCGCCCTCTTCGAGCAGGAGGTGGAGGTCCGAAGGAGCCTGATGCGGGCCCTCGCCCTGCCCGGCCGTCCCCTCTTCGTGGCCAATCATGCGCTGATGATGCGAGCGGGCCACCGGGGCCTGCGTCGTCGGCTCGCGGATGTCGTTTGAACGAACTCTTCAGGGCACGGTATTGTTCAGCCCGTGCCGCCACGGGGCCTGCCCCCGGCGCACCGGGGGCGATTAGCTCAGCGGGAGAGCGCTTCGTTCACACCGAAGAGGTCACTGGTTCGATCCCAGTATCGCCCACGAGTGCAAGGGCGACCTGTGTCCGTGAAGAGCACGGACCGGGTCGCCCTCGTCGTGTTTGCTCGGCTTCGCCTCGCGTTGCGGGGGCTTCGCCACCCGCACCCCCGTGACCTGTGTCCGTGAAGAGCACGGACCGGGTCGCCCTCGTCGTGTTTGCTCGGCTTCGCCTCGCGTTGCGGGGGCTTCGCCACCCGCACCCCCGTGACCTGTGTTCGTGAAGAGCACGGACTGGGTCGCCCTCGTCGTGTTTGCTCGGCTTCGCCTCGCGTTGCGGGGGCTTCGCCACCCGCACCCCCGTGACCTGTGTTCGTGAAGAGCACGGACTGGGTCGCCCTCGTCGTGTTTGCTCGGCCTCGCCTCGCGTGACACCCCGGGTCAGGCAGCGGCCGGCAATTCGGGACGCAGGGGCCAGGCAGGGTCGACCGCCTCGGTCGAACCGTTGCGGGCGAACCACGCCTGGAGCCCCCGGGCCTGGGCCGCGTGCCACACGGCCTGACGGGTGTGCAGCTCGGCGGCGCTCATCGACTCCAGGCGAGCGGCGAACCGGCGGCCCAGTTTCCGTACGACGTCGAGGGCGGCCATGGCGTCCGCCGCGGCGTCGTGCGCCTCCGCCAGCAGCACCCCGTAGTGTGTGCACAGGTCGGAGAGCGTGCGCCGGCCCTTCCGGTAGCGGTCCAGGTGCCGGTCCAGGACGTGCGGATCGAGCACGCACAGCGATGAGCAACCGAAGTAGTCCGCAAGGGACTTCGCACGGTGCCGCCGCAACTCCCGGTCGAGCAAGGTCAGATCGAAGGGCGCGTTCATCACGACGAGCGGCGTGCCCGCCACGGACTGCGCCGTGAGAGCCCGCGCCACCTCCTCCATGACCGGTGACGGCCAGCGGCCGTTCCGCTGTAGGTGATCCTCTGTCAGTCCGTGTATGACGGTGGCCGCCTCCGGCACCGGCACACCCGGATTGACCAGCCAGCGGGTGACGCGCGGCGCCGCCTCCGGAGCACTCTGCACCACCAGGGCGGCGGAAACGATGCGGTCCTGCTCGACATCGACTCCCGTGGTCTCGGTGTCGAATGCGGCGAGCGGCCCCTCGAACCAGCACGGCATGTCACAACTCCTCGCGCGAGACCGGCAGATGGATACCGCCCTCTGCCCGACCTGGTGATACCCGGGCCGTTTGCCCCGTACGCAGGGCGGAGACAACACAGATGACGGGCCGTCGCATTTTCAAGGGCCACGGTCACGGGGACATATTCGCAAGGCCTGAAAGGCACTTCGGACATGGCGCTCGCCCAGCCCGACCCGGCCACGCCCGGGCAGGGCCTGCTGCCGGAGCGGATCGCACCGCTGCGCGGCGGACTCGCCATCACCGCCTGTATGGAAACCCTCCAGGTGGGCTATCTCCATGCGGTCGCGGCGGCTGCCGGCTGCTCACTCGCCCAGCCCTTCCCGGACAACGGCATCGACTGGCACGTCAGTCACAGTGCCCCTGGCCACGCGGTCGACGACGAGGTGACGATCAAGGTGCAGCTCAAGTGCACCTATCAGATAGCCCCTCACCCACGGGGACCGGCGTTCTCGTTCACGCTCGACAACGAGCACCTGGTGAAGCTCGCACGCACTCCGGTATCGGTGCACAAGATCCTTGTCGTGATGCTGGTTCCGCGGGACCGCGAGGACTGGCTGCGCGCCGCCCACGACCGCCTCGAACTGCGGCACTGCTGTTACTGGACCAACCTGGCCGGCCACCCCGTAACCGGCAGGCACAGGACCACCGTGCGGATCCCGACCACGCGGATCTTCGACGACCGAGCCCTCAGCGAGATCATGACCCGTGTCGGGGTGGGAGGGAGACCGTGATGAACCGGCCCTTCGACAAGACCGTACGGCCGCACCCGGGCGAGTCCGGGAGACCGCCGGGGACGGACTCCTGCACCGGCGGCCTCGAGGCCGCCGGTGCATTCGAGCCGGGTGCCCTCGCACCCGCCCGTCTCGACCCCGAGAGCGTCGATCCCGCCGTCCTGGGCGCTCTGCTGGCCCGGCATGGCTGGCAGCGGCGCGGGGGAGCCGCGGAGCGCTACGCGCGCTGGACCCCGCCCGGCCGCACCGCCGGCACCAGCCTTCTCGTGCCGCAGAGCCGCGCCTTCCCCGACAGCGGAGACCTGCTGGCCGAGGCCCTCACCGCACTGACCCGCAGCGCAGCGCCCTCGGCCCGTGACGTGCTCGTCGGTCTCGCCGTTCCCAGCGACGAGATCCGCTGGTGGCGGGACGTGCCGGTGACCGAGACCGGCGCGGCTTCCTGGCCGGCCCGGGAGCGGCTGCGGGCCGGGGCGCGGGCGATGCTGCTGGCCGGTGCCCTCGCCGCGCGAGGCCGCGCCGGCTACTACGGCAACCGGCACCGGAAGCATGCCGAGGCCGCGCTGGAGCAGGTGCTCGTCGGTCCCGAGCCGGGCGGCGGCCAGTTGACCGTGTTCGTCCCGGTCGACAGCGGCCGCCCGGCCGTCACCACCCTGCTGCGGGCCCTGCACGCCGCCCGCGACGCCGCCGACTTCCAGCGCGCCACCGGCGGCATGGAGGCCTTCGACGCGGCCGTCGAGCTGGGGGTGTGCCAGGAGCTGACCGAGGCGCTCGTGGCGCTGGTACGGGGCTCGGAGGGGATCCGGGTTGCCCTGGAGTGGTCGCCCGCTGCCGGTGCTCCGGACGGCTTCGCGACCCGGCCCGAGCCGGTGGAGTTCTCGCCCGGGGATCTCCCGGCGTTACGGGAGGCGGGCGCGCGATATGTGCGCGACGAACCGTCCGTGCCGGTACGGGTCACGGGTGCGGTGGTCCGCATGCGCCGCTCGGCCCCCGGCGGCCCCGGCACTGTACGGCTGCGGGTGCTGGCCGGCGCGGACGTGCCGCAGGTGCGGATCGCGCTCGACGAGGACGCCTACCGCATCGCCGGGCATGCCCACCTGGTCGGCCTGCCGATCCGGGTCAGCGGCAGGCTGGAGAGCCGCGGCGGCTTCCGCCGCCTCACCGGCGCCTCGGGGGTCGTCCCGGTGCAGGTGGACGAGGCCGAGCGGGACCGGCTGATGAAGTCGCTGCAGGAGAACCTCGACTTCTTCGAGGAGGCCTGTGGAACGGACGACGAGGTCTAGGTCGGCCTGAGCCGGGAGAGGACCAGCCCGGGCCCGCGACGGCGGGACCGGCGCTTCCGGGCGGCGGCCGCCCCCGCGCGGGCAACTGTTTCGCGGTGGGCCCGTCCACCTCGGTACGATTCAGGCGCGCAGCGCCCGCTGTCGCACGACCCCATGAGTCAGGAGAGACCGGTGCCAGACGTCCGTGTGATCATCCAACGCGATTCCGAGCGGGAAGAGCGCGTGGTGACCACGGGCACTACGGCGGTGGACCTGCTGGGCGGCGACCGCAGCGTCGTCGCCGCGCGCGTGCGGCCCGCAGGCGGTGTCGAAGCGCTCAAGGACCTGGCGTACGAGGTCGCCGACGGCGATCTCCTCGAGCCCGTCCCGATCACCTCGGACGACGGGCTCAACATCCTGCGCCACTCGACCGCGCATGTGATGGCCCAGGCCGTGCAGGAGATCTTCCCCGAGGCAAAACTCGGCATCGGCCCGCCCATCAAGGACGGCTTCTACTACGACTTCGACGTCGAGAACCCGTTCACCCCGGACGACCTCAAGCGCATCGAGAAGAAGATGCAGGAGATCGTCAAGCGTGGTCAGCGCTTCTCGCGGCGCGCGGTGTCGGACGACGCCGCGCGGGAGGAGCTGGTCGGCGAGCCGTACAAGCTGGAGCTGATCGGCCTCAAGGGCTCGGCCGCGGACGCCGCCGAGGGCGCGTCCGCCGAGGTCGGCGCGGGTGAGCTGACCATCTACGACAACGTGGACGCCAAGACCGGCGACCTGTGCTGGAAGGACCTCTGCCGCGGTCCCCACCTGCCCACCACCCGGAACATCCCCGCCTTCAAGCTGATGCGCTCGGCCGCCGCCTACTGGCGCGGCAGCGAGAAGAACAAGCAGCTGCAGCGGATCTACGGCACCGCCTGGCCGTCCAAGGACGAGCTCAAGGCGTATCTGGACTTCCTGGCCGAGGCCGAGAAGCGCGACCACCGCAAGCTCGGCTCCGAGCTCGACCTGTTCTCCATCCCGGAGGACATCGGCTCCGGCCTCGCCGTCTTCCACCCCAAGGGCGGCATCGTCCGCCGGGTCATGGAGGACTACTCGCGCAAGCGGCACGAGGAGTCGGGCTACGAGTTCGTCTACACCCCGCACGCCACCAAGGGGAAGCTGTTCGAGAAGTCGGGCCACCTGGACTGGTACTCCGAGGGCATGTACCCGCCCATGCAGCTCGACGAGGGCACCGACTACTACCTGAAGCCCATGAACTGCCCCATGCACAACCTGATCTTCGATGCGCGGGGCCGCTCGTACCGTGAACTGCCGCTGCGCCTCTTCGAGTTCGGGACGGTCTACCGCTACGAGAAGTCAGGTGTGGTGCACGGCCTGACCCGGGCCCGCGGCTTCACCCAGGACGACGCGCACATTTACTGCACCCGCGAACAGATGGCGGACGAGCTCGACTCGCTGCTCACCTTCGTGCTGAACCTGCTGCGCGACTACGGGCTGCACGACTTCTACCTGGAGCTGTCCACCAAGGACCCGGAGAAGTTCATCGGCTCGGACGAGGTGTGGGCGGAGGCCACCGAGATCCTGCGCCAGGCGGCTGAGAAGCAGGGCCTCGACCTGGTCATGGACCCGGGCGGCGCGGCGTTCTACGGCCCGAAGATCTCGGTGCAGGCGAAGGACGCGATCGGCCGTACCTGGCAGATGTCGACCATCCAGGTGGACTTCAACCTGCCGGAGCGCTTCGACCTGGAGTACACCGCGGCGGACGGCTCCCGGCAGCGCCCGGTCATGATCCACCGCGCGCTGTTCGGGAGCATCGAGCGGTTCTTCGCGGTGCTGCTGGAGCACTACGCCGGTGCCTTCCCGGCCTGGCTCGCCCCCGTCCAGGCGGTCGGCATCCCGATCGGCGACGACCATGTGCCGTACCTGCAGGAGGTCGCCGCCAAGTTGAAGGTCCACGGCATCCGCGTCGAGGTCGACGCCTCCGCCGACCGGATGCAGAAGAAGATCCGCAACGCTCAGAAGGCGAAGATCCCGTACATGCTGATCGCGGGCGACGACGACGTCTCCAAGGGCGCGGTCTCCTTCCGGTACCGCAGCGGGGAGCAGAAGAACGGCGTGCCGGTCGACGAGGCTGTGGCCGAGATCGTCAAGGCGGTGGAGGAGCGGATCCAGGTCTGACGCGGGCCGGGGCCGGGGTGGTCGGCTGTCGGCCGCCCCGGCGACACGCTGCGCACGGGCGAAGTCATATGCTGCACTGCATGACCAGTGAGCCGGAGCAGCAGATCGGAGTGGGGACGCCGGATGCGTTCCAGCGCCTGTGGACCCCGCACCGGATGGCCTACATCCAGGGTGAGAACAAGCCCACGGGTCCCGGGGCCGGAGACGGCTGCCCGTTCTGCGCCATACCGGCCAAGTCCGACGAGGACGGGCTCATCGTCGCGCGCGGTGAACGCGTGTACGCGGTGCTGAATCTCTACCCGTACAACGGCGGGCACTTGATGATCGTCCCCTTCCGGCACGTCGCGGACTACACCGACCTGAACGGGCCGGAGACGGCGGAGCTCGCCGAGTTCACCAAACGGGCGATGACCGCGCTGCGCACGGCGGCCGGGGCGCACGGCTTCAACATCGGTGTGAACCAGGGCGCGGCGGCGGGTGCCGGTATCGCCGCCCACCTGCACCAGCACGTCGTGCCACGCTGGGGCGGCGACACCAACTTCATGCCGGTCGTCGGCCACACCAAGGTGCTGCCGCAGCTTCTCGCGGACACCCGCCGCATGCTGGCCGACGCCTGGCCCTCCTGATCAGGCTCGCTCGCCGGGCCGGGGGGCTCCTACCCCAGGGCGACCCCCAGCCGACGGCGCCCCCTGACGGCAGGGAGCCGGGCGCTACGCGAGATACACGTCCGCCGTACGCGGCTCGGCGCCCTGGACGGTGCTGCTGAGGAAGGTGGAGCGGACGTTGAACTGGTCGATGTCCACGCCGTTCTCCTCCAGTACGCGGAGCGCGGCCGTGTGCACCACCCGGAGGACCGGCGTGGCCGCGCGCAGCGCATCGTCCGCCATGAAGCGGTGGCGCCAGGGCTGCGCCGCCCAGGCGTGCCGGAGGCCGAACGGCTCGGGCAGGATCAGCCGTCCGCCGAGGTAGTCCAGGATCGGCGGGAACCAGGTGAAGGGAGCGCGCGCCGCGAGCCGCACCACCTCCTTGGCGTCGACGAGCGGGAGGTGCACCTCCTTGGTCTCCCAGAACTTCACGCTCTTGGAGACCACCTTGGTCTTGGCGACGGGCTTGCTGGTGAACAACGAGTGGACGGGGCCGAGCGCGTGGCCGGTCACCTCGATGCGCAGCGTGTGGTGCAGCACCGTGACCGTGACCAGCAGCGTGATCACCAGCTGGCCGTCCCACAGGACGAACTGCACGCCCAGATAGTGCCGGTTTCCGCTGCCGAACTGCTGCTCGTTGCAGATCCGCTGGATCTCGTGCGGCCTGATCTGGAAGGCCTCCGTATCGGTGCCCTGCGGCCTGGACACGGCGTCCGCGCCCTCACCGATGGGCGATACCACCCAGTGCCGTACCGACGGGGTGGGGAAACCTCCGGTGTGCAGCGGGCCGCGCTCCAGCATCCGCAACTGGTCGTGCACCGCCCGGATGATGTCCCAGCTGCGGAAGGGGTTGATCTCCTTGTCGGGGTCCGCGGGAACCAGCTCCTCCGCCAGATGCCAGCTGCCCCAGCGGGTGCCCATGCCCAGGATTCCCTTGGGCCCGGCGTAGAAGACGAGGTTGCTGTGCTGCTCGGCGGTGAGCCGGGCCAGGCCCTGCCGCAGCCGCTCGGCGCTGGTCTCGTTCGGGTTCTGCGGCACCGCCTCGGGGATCTTCGCGCCGATGCCGCCGCCCGAGAGCAACCCCTCCCAGCGGTCCCGGAGGTCCTTCGCCGTCCGCTCGCAGATCCGCTTCGCCAGCAGCCAGCCGACGACCGGGGCGACCACCATGGCGCGCAGATAGATCCCCCAGAACCCGTCGAATGGCAGCTTGACGAGGAACAGCACTGCCAGGCCGCCCAGCGCGACGAGCACGGCCGTACCGAGCGCGCCCGCCCGCCGGTTCGCGGCGCCCGCGAGCGTACGCCGCAGCTGGAAGCCGGCCAGCCAGAGCAGCAGTCCGGGCAGGAACAGCAGCCCGAAGAGCACCGTCACCACGGTCAGCCGGACATCGCGCTCCTTGCGGATGCGGCTGGCGGCCAGGCAGTGTTCGACCACGGCCTGGGGTTCCGTGCCGAAGGACTGGATCAGCGGCATACGGGCGCCGCCCAGCATCCGCTCCTGTACGGCACGGGCGAAGGCCTCGCCGAGATTGGGCTCGAACAGTGACAGCTTCGGTGCCGTGACCTTCGAGGTGTGCCACTCGCTGTTCGCCTTGAGCAGGTCGGCGACGGGGCTGTCACGGTACGCGGCCGAGGCGAGGGCGTTGGTCGCCGCAGTCTGGCCGGCCGAGCCGGAGAGCGGTACCTGCGCCCCAGGACTGAAGTCGAAACCGCCGTGTGTCACTACCGCCCCCAACCCCGCTGAAGCATCCGCTGTCCCCCCAGCCACCGCTGGGTGCGGGTACCCCCAGCGCTAGCTGCGGCGTACCCCATCCACCCCTTCCCGATCATCGCTCTCGGCAACCGGCGAAGGGCACACCTTCCGACGTGCATCTCAGCGTATCGGCGTAGAACCGCCCGCCGCACGGCAGTTGCGGCGGGCGGTGGCGGAACTACGCTCCCCCTGGGGGCACCCCCGGGCCCTTGGGGCTCAGGGGGACTACCTCCCCCAGCTACCGCTGGGAGGTGCCCCCAGGGTGGGGGTCCCCCAGCGCTAGCGAGGGGGCGTGCCCCCAGACTGGGCCTGTTCGCGGACCTTTGCCGCGATCTGCGGGGGCATGGGCTCGTGCCGGACATAGTGGCGGTTGAACCGCCCCGTGCCGTGCGACAGAGACCGCAGGTCCACCGCGTACCGGCCGATCTCGATTTCCGGGACCTCGGCTCGTACGAGCGTGCGCCCCGGCCCGGCCTGTTCGGTGCCGACGACCCTGCCGCGCCGCCCGGACAGATCGCTCATGACCGGCCCGACGTACTCGTCCGAGACCAGCACCTGCACCTCTGCGTACGGCTCCAGCAGATGGATCAGGCACTTGGCCGCCGCCTCGCGCAGGGCCAGCGCGCCCGCCGTCTGGAACGCGGCGTCGGAGGAGTCCACCGAGTGTGCCTTGCCGTCGAGCAGCGTCACCCGCACGTCGACCAGTGGATTCCCGGTGGAGACGCCCTTGGCGGCCTGCGCCCGGACCCCCTTCTCGACCGAGGGGATGAACTGCCGGGGCACCGCCCCGCCGACGACCTTGTCGACGAACTCGATCCCGGAGCCGCCGGGCAGCGGCTCCACCTCGATGTCGCAGATCGCGAACTGCCCGTGCCCGCCGGACTGTTTCACATGCCGTCCGCGCGCCGCGGCCTTCTCACCGAAGGTCTCGCGCAGCGACACCTTGTGCGGTACGGCGTCGACCTGCACGCCGTAACGGCTGCGGAGCCGCTCCAGCACCACGTCCACATGCGCCTCGCCCAGACACCACAGCACCACCTGATGGGTGTCCTGGTTCTGCTCGAGCCGCATCGTCGGGTCCTCGGCCACCAGCCGGGACAGGCCCTGCGAGAGCTTGTCCTCGTCCGCCTTGCTGTGCGCCTGGATCGCCATCGGCAGTAGCGGGTCGGGCATCACCCACGGCTCCATCAGCAGCGGATCGTCCTTGGCGGACAGCGTGTCGCCGGTCTCCGCGCGGGTCAGCTTGGCCACACAGGCCAGGTCGCCCGCGATGGCCTTGGGCAGCACCCGCTGCTGCTTGCCGAACGGAGCGGACAGCGCGCCGATCCGCTCGTCGACGTCGTGGTCCTCGTGGCCCCGGTCCTCCAGCCCGTGTCCCGAGACGTGCACCGTCTCGTCGGGGTGCAGTGTCCCGGAGAACACCCGCACCAGGCTGATCCGGCCGACATACGGGTCCGAGGAGGTCTTGACCACCTCGGCGGCCAGCGGCCCGTCGGGGTCGCAGGTCAACGGTGGTCGTGGCGCCCCCTTCGGGGTGGTGACCGTCGGCATCTCCCGCTCGAGCGGGGTCGGGAAGCCGCCGCTGATCAGATCCAGCAACTCCACGGTGCCGAGACCCTGTTTGCTGCCCTCGGCCGCGGGTGCGGCGGCCAGCACCGGGTGGAACGTGCCCCGCGCGACGGCCCGTTCCAGGTCCTCGATCAGGGTCTTGATGTCGACGTCCTCGCCGCCGAGGTAGCGGTCCATGAGGGTCTCGTCCTCGCTCTCGGCGATGATTCCCTCGATGAGCCGGTTACGGGCCTCCTCGATCAGCGGAAGGTGCTCGCCCTCGGGCTCCCTCTCCACCCGTGCCCCCGAGGAGTAGTCGAAGATCCGCTGGGAGAGCAGCCCGATGAGACCGGCGACCGGAGCGTGCCCGTCCGGGCCTTCGTCGCCGTGCAGCGGCAGATAGAGCGGAAGTACCGCGTCCGGGTCGTCGCCCCCGAAGACCCGCTGGCAGATCGCCGTCATCTCCTCGAAGGAGGCGCGCGCGGACTCCAGATGCGTCACCACGATCGCGCGCGGCATGCCCACCGCGGCGCACTCCTCCCAGACCATCCGCGTCGAGCCGTCCACGCCGTCCGCCGCCGAGACGACGAAGAGGGCCGCATCCGCTGCTCGCAGACCGGCCCTCAACTCCCCGACGAAGTCGGCGTATCCGGGGGTGTCCAGGAGATTCACTTTGACTCCGCCCCATTCCACCGGAACGAGGGAGAGCTGTACCGAGCGTTGCTGCCGGTGTTCGATCTCGTCGTAGTCGGAGAGGGCCGTCCCGTCCTCGACCCGGCCGGCCCGGTTCACTGCACCCGCCGCGAGAGCGAGCGCTTCTACCAGGGTGGTCTTTCCCGATCCGGTGTGGCCGACCAGCACCACGTTCCGCAGGGATGAGGGCCGGTCGGCCGTCGCTGCCCTGCCGGCGGCCCCGGGGTGTGCATTATTCCTGTCGCCCATGTGCCTCGCCTCCCGGTCTGCACCTGTTGCGGTCCTTCGAGCTTTCCACCCCTGTCACACTGCGTCCATACGTCGTACTCCGCGACGCCACGGGTGCCCGCCCCGCGGGCGACTCTGTCCTGACTACGATGGGTCGGCGCCGGCGGCTGCAAGGGCCGCCCGGCACCGCCACAGACTCCGGGAAGGCCATGCTGAACAAGTACGCGCGTGCGTTCTTCACGCGTGTCCTCACACCGTTCGCCGCTCTGCTGCTGCGCCTCGGGGTGAGTCCCGACGCGGTCACCCTGGCCGGGACCGCCGGTGTCACGGCGGGTGCGCTGATCTTCTTCCCCCAGGGCGAGCTGTTCTGGGGCACCGTGGTGATCACCCTGTTCGTGTTCTCGGACCTGGTGGACGGGAACATGGCCCGGCAGTTGGGCCGGTCGAGCCGGTGGGGCGCGTTCCTCGACTCCACGCTCGACCGGGTGGCGGACGCGGCGATCTTCGGCGGTCTGGCCCTCTGGTACGCGGGCGGCGGCGACAGCGTGGTGCTCTGTGCGGTCACCATCTTCTGCCTGGCCAGCGGCCAGGTGGTGTCGTACACCAAGGCCCGGGGTGAGAGCATCGGACTGCCGGTGAAGGTGAACGGACTGGTGGAACGGGCCGAGCGGCTGGTCATTTCGTTGGTCGCGGCGGGCCTCGCCGGGCTGCACAAGTTCGGCGTTCCGCACATCGACATCCTCCTGCCGATCGCCCTGTGGATCGTCGCCGTCGGGAGTCTGGTGACGCTCGGCCAGCGTATGGTCACCGTACGCCGGGAGGCGGCCGATGCGGATGCCGCCACGGCGCAGGGGAGCGAGGCGACATGATGCACCGGATCGCGCACCAGATCAGCGACGGGCTGTACGGGCTCGGCTGGAGCACGGTCAAGCACCTGCCCGAGCCTCTCGCGGTACGGCTCGGGCAGCAGATCGCCGACATCACGTGGCGACAGCGCGGCAAGGGCGTGCTGCAGCTGGAGGCCAATCTGGCACGGGTGGTGCCCGACGCCTCGCCGGAGCGCCTGCGGGAGCTGTCCCGCGCGGGCATGCGGTCCTACCTGCGCTACTGGATGGAGTCCTTCCGGTTGCCGGCGTGGAGCGCGGAGCGGATCGCGGGCGGCTGCGACATCAAGGACATCCACCTGCTGGAGAAGGGCCTGGCGCAGGGCAGTGGAGTGATACTCGCCCTCCCTCACCTCGCGAACTGGGATCTCGCCGGGGCCTGGGTCACCACCAAGCTCGGCGTGCCGTTCACCACGGTCGCCCAGCGGCTCAAGCCCGAAACGCTCTACGACCGGTTCGTCGCCTACCGCGAGGGCCTGGGCATGGAGGTCCTCCCGCACACCGGCGGCACCGCCTTCGCCACGCTGGCGCGCCGACTGCGTGACGGCGGCCTGGTCTGCCTGGTCGCCGACCGCGATCTGTCGGCCTCCGGCGTCGAGGTGTCCTTCTTCGGCGAAACCGCGCGGATGCCCGCAGGCCCGTCCCTGCTCGCCCAGCAGACCGGCGCTCTGCTGCTCCCGGTCACCCTCTGGTACGACGATTCGCCGGTCATGCGGGGGCGGATCCATCCGCCGATCGAGGTCCCTCGGACCGGCACCCGGGCCGAGAAGACCGCAGCGATGACCCAGACGCTCGCGGACGTCTTCGGGGCGGGCATCGCGGACCACCCGCAGGACTGGCACATGCTGCAGCGGCTGTGGCTGAAGGACCTCGAGCCGCGCCCCGACGACCTCGACGGCGGTTCGGCCGAGAGCTGAAGGAACGGAGAAGCCGTGCGGATCGGGATCGTCTGCCCGTACTCGTGGGACGTCCCCGGAGGCGTCCAGTTCCACATCCGGGACCTGGCCGAGCATCTGATCCGGCGAGGCCACCAGGTGTCCGTACTGGCCCCGGCGGACGACGACACGCCGCTGCCGCCGTATGTCGTCTCGGCGGGCAGGGCCGTGCCGGTGCCGTACAACGGCTCGGTCGCCCGGCTCAACTTCGGCTTCCTGTCCGCCACCCGGGTATGGCGCTGGCTGCATGACGGCGACTTCGACGTGCTGCACATCCACGAGCCGACCTCACCGTCCCTCGCCCTGCTCTCCTGCTGGGCCGCTCAGGGCCCGATCGTCGCGACGTTCCACACCTCCAACCCGCGCTCCCGCGCGATGATCGCCGCGTACGCGATTCTGCAGGCCGCGCTGGAGAAGCTCAGTGCGCGGATCGCGGTCAGCGAATACGCGCGGCGCACTCTGGTGGAACACCTCGGCGGTGACGCGGTGGTCATCCCCAACGGCGTGGACGTCGGCTTCTTCGCCGTGGCGGAGCCCAAGCCGGAGTGGCAGGGCAGCACCATCGGCTTCATCGGGCGCATCGACGAACCGCGCAAGGGGCTGCCCGTGCTGATGAAGGCGCTCCCCGCGATCCTCGCGAAACACCCGGAGGCCCGGCTGCTGGTCGCCGGGCGCGGCGACGAGAAGGAGGCCGTCGCCGGACTGCCGGCCGAGATGCGCGAGCGCGTCGAGTTCCTCGGCATGGTCAGCGACGAGGACAAGGCCCGGCTGCTGCGCAGTGTGGACGTCTACGTGGCGCCCAACACCGGGGGTGAGTCCTTCGGCATCATCCTGGTCGAGGCGATGTCGGCGGGGGCCCCGGTGGTCGCCAGCGACCTGGACGCCTTCGCCCAGGTGCTGGACGGGGGAGAGGCCGGGGAGCTGTTCGGCTGCGGGGACGCCAATGCGTTGGCGGCGGCCGTGGTGCGGTTGCTCGGCGACCCGGACCGGCGAGCGGAACTGCGTCAGCGGGGCAACCGGCATGTACGGCGCTTCGACTGGTCGACGGTCGGGGCGGACATCCTCGCCGTCTACGAGACCGTGACCGACGGTGCGGCCTCGGTGGCCGCCGACGAGCGCACCGGCGTGCTGGCCCGCCTCGGTCTGGTCCGGGACTGAGGCCTTCCGGACCGGTTCGCCGACTGGGCTGGTGCCGAACCGTCCGCAACCTGCACGGCGTGCGAGGGCCCCGGGCGGTATCCACGGCAAGCGACGGTAGCCTTGCCGCCCGTGACCTCGACACTCATCTGGATCGCGGTGGCCCTCGTCGCGATCGCCCTGTACCTGAGCTGGACGGCCGGGCGCCTCGACCGGCTGCACGCTCGTATCGACGCCGCCCGGGCCGCGCTCGACGCGCAGCTGCTGCGGCGCGCCTCGGTCGCCCAGGAGCTGGCCACCTCCGGTGTTCTCGACCCGGCCGCGTCCATCGTGCTGTACGAGGCGGCGCACGCAGCGCGCCAGGCGGAGGAGGAGCAACGGGAGGTCGCGGAGAGCGAGCTCAGCCAGGCGCTGAGGGCCGTGTTCGCCGAAGCTCCTCAGGTCGAGGCGGTGCGGGAGGCGCCGGGCGGCGAGGACGCGGTGGCGGAGCTGGGGGCGGCCGTACGCCGCGTTCCGATGGCGCGGCGGTTCCACAACGACACGGTGCGGGCGGCGCGGGCCTTGCGGCGCCACCGGAAGGTGCGCTGGTTCCGGCTCGCCGGACACGCGCCGTTCCCGCTCGCGTTCGAGATGGACGACGAGCCACCGGCCGCGCTGACGGACCGCATGGCGTGATGCCCCGACGCACCTTCCGCCGGCGGGCCACCGGGGAACGATTGGCCCTTGTCGTCAGGCCGCGATGCGGGGTTTTGTCTGTCGTGTAGCAGTGCGGCGGCCCACCTGGACCGGATGGCCGGTCAGGAACGGGTATCGAACGGGCCTACGATGGGCTCATCGCACTTTCGTCATCGAGTGAGGTCAAACCGTGTCCAGCACGCCCACCAGCACGCCTGTCAACGCTTCCAGCGGGACTCCCGAGACCGGCACCGCGCGCGTCAAGCGCGGCATGGCCGAGCAGCTCAAGGGCGGCGTGATCATGGACGTCGTCACCCCGGAGCAGGCGAAGATCGCCGAGGACGCCGGCGCGGTGGCGGTCATGGCCCTCGAGCGGGTGCCCGCGGACATCCGCAAGGACGGCGGCGTGGCCCGGATGTCCGACCCGGACATGATCGAGGGCATCATCAACGCGGTCTCGATTCCGGTCATGGCCAAGTCCCGGATCGGTCACTTCGTCGAGGCCCAGGTCCTCCAGGCGCTCGGTGTCGACTACATCGACGAGTCCGAGGTCCTCACCCCGGCCGACGAGGTCAACCACAGCGACAAGTGGGCCTTCACCACCCCCTTCGTCTGCGGCGCGACCAACCTGGGCGAGGCGCTGCGCCGGATCGCCGAGGGTGCGGCGATGATCCGCTCCAAGGGCGAGGCCGGCACGGGCAACGTCGTCGAGGCCGTCCGGCACCTGCGCCAGATCAAGCAGGAGATCGGCCGTCTGACCACCCTCGACCACAACGAGCTGTACGCCGCCGCCAAGGAGCTGCGCGCCCCGTACGAGCTGGTCAAGGAGGTCGCGGAGCTGGGCAAGCTGCCAGTCGTGCTGTTCTCCGCGGGCGGTGTCGCCACCCCGGCCGACGCGGCGCTGATGCGTCAGCTCGGCGCTGAGGGCGTCTTCGTCGGCTCCGGCATCTTCAAGTCCGGCGACCCCGCCAAGCGCGCCGCCGCGATCGTCCGGGCCACCACCTTCTACGACGACCCCAAGGTCATCGCGGACGCGTCCCGCAATCTGGGGGAGGCCATGGTGGGCATCAACTGCGACACCCTCCCCGAGGCGGAGCGCTACGCCAACCGCGGTTGGTGATCGGCTGGTCAGCAGTCTTTCCGACTCCCACGGTGGGCGGCCCGCGAAGACCGCGGGCCGTCCACCGGCCGTAGCACCGCCCCCGATCGTTCGTGCATCGTTTGTGCTGAGAGGTCCCCACCGTGTCCACCCCAGTCATCGGCGTCCTCGCCCTGCAGGGCGACGTACGCGAACACCTCGTTGCGCTCGCCGCGGCCGACGCCGTCGCCCGTCCGGTCCGCCGCGCCGAGGAGCTCGCCGAGATCGACGGCCTGGTGATCCCCGGCGGCGAGTCGACCACCATGTCGAAGCTGGCGATCACCTTCGGCCTGCTGGAGCCGCTGCGCGAGCGGGTACGAGCGGGGCTGCCCACCTACGGAACGTGCGCCGGCATGATCATGGTCGCGGACAAGATCCTGGACGGCCGGGACGACCAGGAAACCGTCGGCGGGATCGACATGATCGTGCGCCGGAACGCGTTCGGGCGGCAGAACGAGTCCTTCGAGGCGGCGGTCGACATCGCGGGCATCGGGAGCGGCCCGGTGGAGGGCGTCTTCATCCGTGCTCCGTGGGTCGAATCCGTCGGCGGAGAGGTGGATGTGCTGGCCACCCACCAGGGGCACATCGTGGCCGTCCGGCAGGGCGACGTCCTTGCCACGTCCTTCCACCCGGAGCTGACGGGCGACCACCGGGTGCACCGGTTCTTCGTGGAGATGGTGCAGCGTGCGTAGCACCCGGTTGAGGGTGGTGGGCGACGGGAGGGCGGTGCGGGGTGCTGGGGGTACCCCCACCCAGCGTTAGCTGGGGGACTCGGTCGATGGGCGAGCGGTGCGGCAAGGGCAGCAGGAAAAGGTCCTGAGCGTATCCCGGTAGGATCACAGGAGTTCGCTCGACCAAGTGGTTACGTGAAGGAGACAGGCGGATGTCCGGCCACTCTAAATGGGCTACGACGAAGCACAAGAAGGCCGTGATCGACGCCAAGCGCGGCAAGCTCTTCGCGAAGCTGATCAAGAACATCGAGGTCGCCGCGCGCATGGGTGGCTCCGACCCGGACGGCAACCCGACCCTCTTCGACGCCATCCAGAAGGCCAAGAAGAGCTCCGTGCCCAACAAGAACATCGACAGCGCGGTCAAGCGCGGTGCGGGCCTCGAGGCCGGCGGCGCCGACTACGAGACGATCATGTACGAGGGCTACGGCCCGAACGGCGTCGCGGTGCTCGTCGAGTGCCTCACCGACAACCGCAACCGCGCCGCCTCCGACGTACGCGTCGCCATGACCCGTAACGGCGGTTCCATGGCCGACCCGGGCTCCGTCTCCTACCTCTTCAACCGCAAGGGCGTGGTGATCGTCCCCAAGGGTGAGCTGACGGAGGACGACGTCCTTGCCGCGGTCCTGGACGCGGGCGCGGAGGAGGTCAACGACCTCGACGAGAACTTCGAGGTGATCAGCGAGGCGACCGACCTGGTCGCGGTGCGCACCGCGCTCCAGGACGCGGGCATCGACTACGACTCCGCCGACGCCAACTTCGTGCCGACCATGCAGGTCGAGCTCGACGAGGAGGGCGCGCGCAAGATCTTCAAGTTGATCGACGCACTCGAGGACAGCGACGACGTCCAGAACGTCTTCGCCAACTTCGATGTCGCCGACGACATCATGGAGAAGGTCGAAGCCTGATAGCTCTTTGCGCCTAAGCCGGCGCCTGCTCTCGCGGACCTGGTTGATCGCCGCGGGGATTGCTCAATTGATGGTTGCGGTAAGCGCGCTGCCGGTGGTTGCGCAGCGAGTGTACGGGCCGACGGGACACACCCGTCGGCCCGTCCGGCGTTGTCGGTGGCACCCGATAGCCTGCCCATGACAGTCGGAGATCGTCGCCTGTGGACCGCAACCATCAATTGAGGAACCCCGATGGCGATCAACCACCTCCGCGAGAGCGGGCGGCGGCTTAGCCGCAGAAAGGGGCGGGGCGTTGATGCGCGTGCTCGGGGTGGACCCGGGGCTGACCCGGTGCGGCATCGGCGTCGTCGACGGTGTCGCGGGGCGCAGTCTGCGGATGCTCGGCGTCGGCGTCGTACGGACCCCGGCCGACGCCGACATCGGGGCGCGCCTGCTGCTCATCGAGTCCGGCATCGAGCGGTGGCTCGACGAGCACCGGCCCGAGTACGTGGCGGTGGAGCGGGTGTTCAGCCAGCACAACATCCGTACGGTGATGGGCACCGCACAGGCCAGCGCAGTCGCGATACTGTGCGCCTCCCGGCGCGGACTGCCCGTCGCGCTGCACACGCCCAGTGAGGTCAAGGCCGCCGTCACCGGCAGCGGCCGGGCCGACAAGGCGCAAGTGGGGGCGATGGTCACCCGGCTGCTGCGGCTCGACGCGCCGCCGAAGCCCGCGGACGCGGCCGATGCGCTCGCGCTCGCCATCTGCCACATCTGGCGCGCCCCGGCGGTCAACCGCCTCCAGCAGGCACACGCCGCCGCGCGTCGCACCCCCGCTCCGCCCATCGCTGCGGTCCCGAAGGGCGCCCGATCCGATCGCGGTGAGACACAGTGATCGCCTTCGTCAGCGGCCCGGTCGCCGCCCTCGCTCCAGACCTGGCGGTCGTCGAAGTCGGCGGCGTCGGCATTGCCGTTCAGTGCACTCCGGACACGCTGTCCGGGCTCCGCGTCGGGCAGCAGGCCAGGCTCGCCACCTCGCTCGTCGTACGCGAGGACTCGCTCACCCTGTATGGCTTCGCCGACGACGACGAGCGCCAGGTCTTCGAGCTGCTGCAGACCGCCAGTGGCGTGGGTCCGCGGCTCGCCCAGGCGATGCTCGCCGTGCACTCCCCGGACGCGCTGCGACTGGCCATCGCCCAGGGCGACGAGAAGGCGCTCACGGCCGTGCCCGGCATCGGCAAAAAGGGCGCCCAGCGGCTCCTGCTGGAGCTCAAGGACCGGCTCGGCGAACCGGTCGGCCGTCATGGCGCGGCCGCCCAGGGCGTCGGCAGCGGCGTTACGGCCTCCTGGCGGGATCAGCTGCACGCCGCTCTGATCGGCCTCGGATATGCCACACGCGAGGCCGACGAGGCGGTCTCCGCCGTCGCCCCGCAAGCCGAGGCCGCCACCGCCGAGGGCGCACCCCCACCCGTACCGCAGCTGCTGCGCGCCGCACTGCAGACCTTGAACCGGGCGCGATGAGCCGTCGCGCGCCGGGCCGGGCGGGCGGTCGCCGGGCCGCCGACCGAGAGTGCACCGTGACCGGTGTCAGTGCCCTGCGGCACGATGACGGGCAGCGGTCGGCAGCGCAGGCCGTCCGCCCGCGCACGAACACCCACGCCGGCGGTCCTGCCGCCACGACCCATGAGGCACATCCGTAGTGAACTGGGACGACGAGTCCGCACCCGCGACCACGAACGGCCTGTCCGACGCTGCCGGCCAGGCTGGGGCCGAACGGCTGGTGGGCGCCGCCGCCGACGGCGAGGACCAGGCCGTCGAGGCCGCGCTGCGGCCCAAGGACCTGGCCGAATTCGTCGGACAGGAGCGGGTGCGGGAGCAGCTCGACCTCGTGCTGCGTGCAGCGCGCCGGCGCGGCGGGACCGCCGACCATGTGCTGCTCTCGGGAGCCCCGGGGCTCGGCAAGACCACTCTCTCCATGATCATTGCGGCGGAGATGGGCGCGCCGATCCGCATCACCTCCGGGCCGGCCATCCAGCATGCGGGCGACCTCGCCGCGATCCTCTCCTCCCTCACCGAGGGAGAAGTGCTCTTCCTCGACGAGATCCACCGGATGTCCCGTCCCGCGGAGGAGATGCTCTACATGGCGATGGAGGACTTCCGGGTCGACGTCATCGTCGGCAAGGGCCCGGGGGCCACCGCCATCCCGCTCGAGCTGCCGCCCTTCACGCTGGTCGGTGCCACTACCCGGGTGGGACTGCTGCCGCCCCCGCTGCGCGACCGGTTCGGCTTCACCGGTCACATGGAGTTCTACGAACCGTCCGAGCTGGAGCGCGTCATTCATCGCTCCGCCCGTCTGCTGGATGTGGCCATAGAGCCGGACGGCGCCGCCGAGATCGCCGGCCGCTCCCGCGGCACCCCCCGGATCGCCAACCGGCTGCTGCGCCGGGTCCGGGATTACGCCCAGGTCAAGGCGGACGGCATCATCACCCGTGAGATCGCGGCCGCGGCCCTCGGGGTCTACGAAGTCGACGCCCGCGGCCTGGACCGCCTCGACCGTGCCGTTCTCGACGCCCTGCTGAGGCTCTTCGGCGGCGGCCCGGTGGGGCTGTCCACCCTCGCGGTGGCGGTAGGGGAGGAGCGGGAGACGGTGGAGGAGGTGGCCGAGCCCTTCCTCGTACGGGAGGGGCTGCTGGCCCGTACGCCCCGGGGGCGGATCGCCACCCCGGCGGCCTGGGTACATCTGGGACTCACACCTCCGCAGCACGGCGGTGGCGGTCCCGGGCAGCAGGGCCTCTTCGGAGCGTGACCCCTCCGTGACGGCGCGGAAACTCGCGGGTTCAGGAACCCGGGTGCCATGCTGGGCGTTGTTCCCTAGGCGCGGACTCGCTTAGACTCCGCCGATGCCGTCTTTGCTGGACGGTGTGCCCACCCCCGAATACCAGGCCGCAGCATGAGCGGTCGTGTGAAGGATTTCCGGCCCGTGAATATCGTTACCCTCCTTCCGTTCATCGTGCTGATCGGGGCCATGGTCCTGATGACCCGGTCCGCGAAGAACAAGCAGCGCCAGGCCATGCAGATGCGCGAGCAGATGCAGCCGGGCACCGGCGTCCGCACCATCGGCGGCATGTACGCCACCGTCAAGGAGGTCGGCCACGACACGGTCCTCCTCGAGGTGGCTCCGGGCGTCCACGCCATCTACGCCAAGAACGCCGTCGGCGCCGTCCTCGATGACGCCGAGTACAACCGCATCGTTCACGGCATCGAGCCCGAGGGCGATCTCAAGGTCGACGGCCCGGTCGTTCCGGACGACGCGTCCTCGCTGGTCCAGGACGACGCGCCGGACACGCCGGAGGCTCCCGCCGAGGGCGACACGCCGCGCATCGACCTCGGCAAGTCCGATGGCGAACCAGCCGCCGAGACTGCCGACGCCGAGGCCGAGGCCGACGCCGGGGACGTCAAGGCCGAGGCCAAGGACGCAAAGAAGGACGGCGACGCCGACAAGTAGCCCCTCCAGCGGACCGCGCAGCGCCCCGCGGCCGTGTTCGCTCGACCAAGCGACACGCGCCCGGGCGCGCACCGCGGTCCGCGGACGGTCTAGGCTCCGGCGGGGCACGTCCCCACAACACTTCGTGGCCGCCCGCGTACAACCGGATGCGGGGGCGGTTGGACAGGGAGAAACGAGAAGGTGGCAGGACCGAAGAAGGGGCGGAGGCCCTCGGGGGCCCAGGGCAGGCCGGGGCGCGCCCTGGTACTGATCCTGATCGCCATGGTGGCGCTCACGGCGGGAATGTTCTTCTCGGGGCACACCACGCCGCGACTGGGCATCGACCTCGCCGGCGGCACGAGCATCACGCTCACGGCGAAGAGCGAGCCCGGCGAGAAGAGCGCGATCAACCCGACCAACATGAACACCGCCGTCAGCATCATCGAGCGGCGGGTGAACGGTCTGGGTGTCTCCGAGGCCGAGGTTCAGACCCAGGGCGAAGAGAACATCATCGTCAACATCCCCAGGGGGACGAACTCGGCACAGGCACGGGAGCAGGTGGGCACGACCGCCCAGCTGTACTTCCGCCCGGTGCTTGTCGCGGGCGCTCCCACCACCGCGCCCCAGCCGAAGCCGAGCCCCTCGACCGGCCAGGACAAGGACCAGGCGGGCAGTGAGGAGAAGGCGGAGAACGGCAAGCCCGAGGAGGGCACGTCGTCGGCCTCGCCGTCCTCGAGCCCGACCACGCAGGGCCGTGCTCTCACCGACGCACTGAAGGCCGACGAGTCGCCGTCGCCGAACGCGCCTCCTTCCGCCCCGGTCGGCCAGCCGACCCAACCGCCTGCCCCGAACCCCGCACCCGCGGCCAAGATCCCGCCGGACTTGCAGAAGAAGTTCGCGACTCTGGACTGCTCCACGAAGGAGGCGCGCGCCAAGGCCGCTGAGGGCACGAAGCCCACCGACACCATCGTGGCGTGCGACGACAAGGGTCAGGAGAAGTACGTCCTCGGCCCCATGGAGCTCGAGGGCACCCAGGTGACCGGCGCGCAGGCCCAGTTCGACCCCGGGCAGCGGGGCGAGGGCTGGATCGTGACGCTGAAGTTCGACGAGACGGGCGCCAAGAAGTTCGGGGAGATCACCGGGCGCATCGCCACCCAGCAGCCCAACCGGTTCGCCATCGTCATGGACGGCCAGTCCGTCTCCGCGCCGACCGTTTCCACAGCCATCACCGGTGGCAACGCCCAGATCTCCGGCGGCTTCACTCAGCAGACCGCCTCAGACCTGGCCAACGTCCTCTCCTACGGTGCACTGCCGCTGACCTTCGACGAGTCCAGCGTCACGACCGTCTCGGCGGCGCTTGGCGGCGACCAGCTGCACGCCGGTCTCATCGCCGGCGCCATCGGCCTCGCGCTGGTCGTCCTCTACCTGGTGATCTACTACCGCGGCCTGGCCTTCGTCGCCATCCTCAGCCTGGTGGCCTCCGCAATCCTCACCTACACGATCATGACGCTCCTCGGCCCCGGTATCGGCTTCGCGCTGAACCTGCCGGCCGTCTGCGGTGCGATCGTCGCGATCGGTATCACCGCCGACTCGTTCATCGTGTACTTCGAGCGCATCCGCGACGAGATCCGTGAGGGCCGTACGCTCCGCCCGGCCGTCGAGCGCGGCTGGCCGCGGGCCCGGCGCACCATCCTGGTGTCCGACTTCGTGTCGTTCCTCGCTGCCGCCGTGCTGTTCGTCGTCACGGTCGGCAAGGTGCAGGGCTTCGCCTTCACCCTCGGCCTCACCACGCTGCTCGACGTGGTCGTGGTCTTCCTCTTCACCAAGCCGCTGATGACGATCCTCGCCCGGCGGAAGTTCTTCGGCAGCGGCCATCCCTGGTCCGGCCTGGACCCCAAGCGTCTGGGCGCCAAGCCGCCGCTGCGCCGCAGCCGCAACCGCGCCCCCATCGTTCCGACCGACCCGAAGGAGGCGTGAGATGTCGCGACTGGGCAACATCGGCGCCAGGCTCTACCGCGGTGAAGTCGGCTACGACTTCGTCGGCAAGCGGATGATCTGGTACGGCATCTCGATCCTGATCACCATCACGGCGATCATCGGCCTCGGGGTGCGCGGTCTGAACATGGGCATCGAGTTCTCCGGCGGTGCCGTCTTCACCACCCCGAAGACCAGCGTCTCGGTCTCCCACGCCCAGGAGGAGGCCGAGAAGGCGTCCGGGCACGCCGCCATCGTGCAGAAGCTCGGCGAAGACAAGCTGCGCATCCAGATCAGCGAAGTCGACACGGCGAAGGCCGACCAGATCCGCGAGAAGCTGGCCGAGGACTTCAAGGTGTCAGCCGAGGACATCAACGCCGAGCTCGTCGGCCCCAGTTGGGGTGAGCAGATCGCCAACAAGGCCTGGCTGGGCCTCGGGATCTTCATGGCCCTGGTGGTGGTCTATCTGGCCCTCGCCTTCGAGTGGCGAATGGCCATGGCGGCTCTGGTCGCCCTCATCCACGACCTCACGATCACCGTCGGCATCTACGCTCTCGTCGGTTTCGAGGTCACCCCCGGCACGGTCATCGGTCTGCTCACGATCCTCGGTTACTCCCTCTACGACACTGTCGTGGTCTTCGACGGCCTGAAGGAAGCCAGCCGCGGCATCACGAAGCAGACCCGCTGGACGTATAGCGAGATCGCCAACCGCAGCCTCAATGCGACCCTGGTGCGCTCCATCAACACCACCGTCGTGGCCCTGCTGCCCGTCGCCGGTCTGCTGTTCATCGGCGGTGGCGTCCTCGGGGGCGGCATGCTCAACGACATCTCGCTGTCGCTGTTCGTCGGCCTGGCAGCCGGTGCGTACTCCTCGATCTTCATCGCCACTCCGCTCGTCGCCGACCTCAAGGAGCGCGAGCCGGAGATGAAGCTCCTGGCCAAGCGGGTGCGTTCGAAGCGGGCTTCGGCGGCCGCCAAGGCCGAGCGCGAGCCCGGGAGCCCGGCGCAGGACGACGTCCCCGAGGACGGCGAACCCGAGGACGAGGAGCCGGCGGGCGTTGTCGCCCAGCGCGCTCAGCCTGCATCGCGCAACCGCGGCCGCGGCCGACCGTCGGGCAAGCGTCGATGACCGCCGTACCGCAGCAAGGGCTGCAGGACCTGCTGGCCAGTCGCATCCGCGATGTGCCGGACTATCCGAAGCCCGGGGTGATGTTCAAGGACATCACCCCCCTGCTGGCCGACCCGTCGGCCTTCGGCGCGCTCACCGACGCGCTCGCCGAGCTGTGCGCGCGGCACGGTGCCACCAAGGTCGTCGGTCTGGAGGCACGCGGTTTCATCCTCGCGGCGCCGGTGGCGATCCGGTCGGGGCTGGGCTTTGTTCCCGTCCGCAAGGCGGGCAAGCTGCCCGGGGCGACCCTGTCGCAGGCGTACGAGCTGGAGTACGGCACCGCGGAGATCGAGGTGCACGCCGAGGACCTGGCGCCCGGTGACCGGATCATGGTGATCGACGATGTGCTGGCCACCGGCGGCACCGCCGAGGCCTCGTTGCAACTCATCCGGCGGGCCGGGGCGCAGGTGGCCGGGGTGGCGGTTCTGATGGAGCTCGGCTTCCTCGCGGGCCGTGCGCGTCTGGAGCCCGCCCTCGAGGGCGCCCCGCTGGAGGCCCTGATCACGATCTGAGCCACTGCCTGCGGTAGAGGGGCGGACGCTCGGAGAAACCGGGCGTCCGCCCCTCTGGCATCCCTTGGCTCAGCGGCCCGAGACGAGTACCGCAGCACGGGTCGATACCATGGCAGTCTCCGGACCTGATCGGGAGCCGGAATCCCGCCGCGTCGGTGACCGGCGGGAACGGGCCGCACACGAGGAGTGCTTTTGCCAGACGAGGCCCAGCCGCTCACCGCCGCGCAACAGGAGATGCCCTCCGCCGAGGCCGCGGCGGCCGCCACCACGCCTGCCGAGAAGACCCCAGACGTGGCGAAGGCCCCACCAGCGCCTCAGGCCGTCTCCGAGGCCGCGTCCGCGCCGGGCTCCGCCCAGCGGCCCGCCGTACAGCGGTCGAACGGAACGGGGACCGGGACCGCCGGATCGTCCGCGGCCGTCCGTCCGACGCAGGGTGCCGCCGCCCGCTCGGGCTCCTCCAACCGGGTCCGCGCCCGCCTGGCCCGCCTCGGCGTCCAGCGCTCCAGCCCGTACAACCCCGTCCTCGAGCCGCTGCTGCGCATCGTCCGCAGCAACGATCCGAAGATCGAGACGGCGACGCTCCGCCAGATCGAGCAGGCGTACCAGGTGGCCGAGCGTTGGCACCGCGGGCAGAAGCGCAAGAGCGGCGACCCGTACATCACCCACCCGCTCGCCGTCACCACCATCCTCGCCGAGCTCGGCATGGATCCGGCGACGCTGATGGCGGGCCTGCTGCACGACACCGTCGAGGACACCGAGTACGGCCTGGACACCCTGCGCCGTGACTTCGGGGACCAGGTCGCCCTGCTGGTCGACGGCGTCACCAAACTGGACAAGGTCAAGTTCGGCGAGGCGGCCCAGGCCGAGACCGTGCGCAAGATGGTCGTCGCCATGGCCAAGGACCCCCGCGTTCTGGTCATCAAGCTCGCCGACCGCCTGCACAACATGCGCACCATGCGTTACCTCAAGCGGGAGAAGCAGGAGAAGAAGGCCCGCGAGACCCTCGAGATCTACGCCCCGCTGGCCCACCGGCTGGGCATGAACACCATCAAGTGGGAGCTGGAGGACCTCGCCTTCGCGATCCTCTACCCCAAGATGTACGACGAGATCGTGCGGCTCGTCGCCGAGCGTGCGCCCAAGCGCGACGAGTATCTGGCGGTCGTCACCGACCAGGTGCAGGGCGACCTGCGCGCCGCCCGGATCAAGGCGACCGTGACCGGCCGCCCGAAGCACTACTACTCCGTGTACCAGAAGATGATCGTCCGCGGCCGGGACTTCGCGGAGATCTACGACCTGGTGGGCATCCGCGTCCTCGTCGACACCGTCCGCGACTGCTACGCGGCGCTCGGGACCATCCACGCGCGGTGGAACCCGGTGCCCGGGCGGTTCAAGGACTACATCGCGATGCCCAAGTTCAACATGTACCAGTCGCTGCACACGACGGTCATCGGGCCGGGCGGCAAGCCGGTCGAGCTGCAGATCCGCACCTTCGACATGCACCGCCGCGCCGAGTACGGCATCGCGGCCCACTGGAAGTACAAGCAGGAGGCCGTGGCCGGCACCTCCAAGGTCCGTACGGACGTGGCGAGGAAGGCCGGCAAGGACGACGCCGTCAACGACATGGCGTGGCTGCGCCAGCTGCTGGACTGGCAGAAGGAGACCGAGGACCCGGGTGAGTTCCTGGAGTCCCTGCGCTTCGACCTCTCCCGCAACGAGGTCTTCGTCTTCACGCCCAAGGGCGACGTCATAGCGCTTCCCGCGGGCGCCACCCCGGTCGACTTCGCGTACGCGGTCCACACCGAGGTCGGCCACCGTACGATCGGCGCCCGCGTCAACGGGCGGCTCGTACCGCTCGAATCGACCCTGGACAACGGCGATGTGGTGGAGGTCTTCACCTCCAAGGCCGCGGGCGCCGGGCCCTCGCGCGACTGGCTCGGCTTCGTCAAGTCCCCCCGTGCCCGCAACAAGATCCGTGCCTGGTTCTCCAAGGAGCGCCGCGACGAGGCCATAGAGCAGGGCAAGGACGCCATCGTCCGGACCATGCGCAAGCAGAACCTGCCGATCCAGCGGATCCTCACCGGCGACTCGCTCGTCACCCTCGCGCACGAGATGCGCTACCCCGACATCTCCTCGCTGTACGCGGCCATCGGCGAAGGCCATGTCTCGGCGCAGAACGTGGTCCAGAAGCTGGTCCAGTCGCTCGGTGGCGAGGAGGCGGCCAACGAGGACATCGCCGAGACGGCACCGCCCATCCAGCGCCGCACCAAGCGGCGGTCCAGCACGGACCCGGGTGTGGTCGTCAAGGGTGTCGACGACGTCTGGGTGAAACTCGCCCGCTGCTGCACACCCGTACCGGGAGACCCGATCATCGGCTTCGTGACCCGGGGCAACGGGGTGTCGGTGCACCGCGCGGACTGCGTGAACGTCGACTCGCTGGCCAAGCAGCCCGAGCGGATGCTCGAGGTGCAGTGGGCGCCCACCCAGTCCTCGGTCTTCCTGGTGGCCATCCAGGTGGAGGCCCTGGACCGCTCCCGGCTGCTGTCGGACGTCACACGGGTGCTCTCCGACCAGCACGTCAACATCCTGTCCGCGGCCGTGCAGACCTCTCGCGACCGGGTCGCCACCTCCCGCTTCACCTTCGAGATGGGCGATCCCAAACACCTCGGACACGTGCTGAAAGCAGTACGCGGTGTGGAAGGCGTCTACGACGTCTACCGCGTGACCTCCGCCCGGCGGCCGTAACACGTAGACGCGAGCGGCCCCGGTGCTAAGCACTGGGGCCGCTCGCGTCTTTGACATCAACCATCAATTGAGGAACCCCCGCGGCGAGCAACCAGGTCCGCGAGAGCGGCGGCGGTTCAGCCGCAAAGAGGCGCTAGCCGCCGAACTCCTGGAGGCCCTTGAGCGCCTGGTCCAGCAACGCCTGCCGGCCCTCGAGCTCCTTCGCCAGCTTGTCGGCCTTGGCGTTGTTACCGGCCGCGCGCGCCTGGTCGACCTGCCCGCGCAGCTTGTCCACCGCCGCCTGGAGCTGACCGGTCAGCCCCTCCGCGCGGGCCCGCGCCTCCGGGTTCGTACGCCGCCACTCCGTCTCCTCGACCTCCTGGATGGCGCGCTCCACCGCGTGCATCCGGCCCTCGATCCGGGCGCGGGCGTCCCGGGGTACGTGCCCGATGGCCTCCCACCGCTCGTTGATCGAGCGGAAGGCCGCGCGGGCCGCCTTGAGATCGGAGACCGGGAGGAGCTTCTCGGCCTCGGTGGCCAGCTGCTCCTTGCGGGTCAGGTTCTCCCGCTGCTCGGCGTCGCGCTCCGCGAACACCTCGCCGCGGGCCTGGAAGAAGACGTCCTGGGCACCGCGGAAGCGGTTCCACAGGTCGTCCTCGGCCTCGCGCTGGGCGCGGCCCGCCGCCTTCCACTCCTGCATCAGCTCGCGGTAGCGCGCAGCCGTGGGCCCCCAGTCCGTCGAGCCGGAGAGCGACTCCGCCTCGGCGACCAGCTTCTCCTTGGTCTTACGGGCCTCCTCGCGCTGCGCGTCGAGCGCGGCGAAGTGCGCCTTGCGCCGCTTGGAGAACGCCGAGCGGGCGTGCGAGAAGCGGTGCCACAGCTCGTCGTCGGTCTTGCGGTCCAGCCGCGGCAGACCCTTCCACGTGTCCACCAGGGCGCGCAGTCGCTCGCCCGCCGACCGCCACTGTTCGCTCGCGGCCAGCTGCTCGGCCTCGACGACCAGCGCCTCCTTGGCCTGCCTGGCCTCGTCGGCTTGCCGCGCCTTCGCCGCCTTCCGCTC
The DNA here is from genome assembly GCF_052245555.1 of Streptomyces sp. KR80. NCBI lineage: Bacteria > Bacillati > Actinomycetota > Actinomycetes > Kitasatosporales > Streptomycetaceae > Streptomyces > Streptomyces sp. KR80. Next base: position 273,828 of record NZ_JBQQCD010000002.1, on the reverse strand, counting down.
CTCACGGCGGGCCGCGACCTCGGCGGTCAGCTTGTCGAGCCGCTTGCTCAGCGCGTCCAGATCACCGACGGCGTGGTGCTCGTCGACCTGCTGGCGCAGGTGCTCGATGGCGGTCGTCGCGTCCTTCGCCGAGAGGTCGGTGGTCCGCACCCGGCGCTCGAGGAGGCCGATCTCGACGACCAGCCCGTCGTACTTGCGCTCGAAGTAGGCGAGGGCCTCCTCGGGAGATCCCGCCTGCCACGATCCGACGACCTTCTCGCCCTCGGCCGTCCGCACGTACACGGTGCCCGTCTCGTCGACGCGGCCCCATGGGTCGCTGCTCACAGCGCCTCCTCCACATGATGCTCGCGCGGGCTGGCCCCGCGTGCATCGTCCACAGTTTCGTCACGGCCAACATAGGCGAACGGCGGGTCGGCTGTCCGCATCCAGCACGACCGAAATTTCACGTTCGCGCGTGTCAGGACTTGCGCACGGTCGCCTTGTCGATCACCACTGTGGCGTTGGGCGCGGTGTTCTGCGCGGCGTCCGGTGGGGTGGCGCCCGCGTCGGCGATTTTCTTCAGTACGTCCTTGCCGGCGGTGATGGTGCCGAGGGGTGTGTAGTCGGGCGGCAGCTGGCTGTCCTGGTAGACGAGGAAGAACTGGCTGCCGCCGGTGTTCCGGCCCTTCTTGGTCTGCGCGTTGTACTGATTCGCCATCGCGACCGTGCCCGCCGGGTAGACGTTGTCCTTGAGCCGCGGATCCTTGAGGTTCTCGTCCGGGATCGTGTAGCCGGGGCCGCCCCGGCCGGTGCCCTCCGGGTCGCCGCACTGCAACACGTAGATACCGCCCGTGGTGAGGCGGTGGCATTTCGTGTGGTCGAAGAAGCCCTTGCCCGCCAGGAAATTGAAGGAGTTGACCGTGTGCGGGGCCTTGGCGGCGTCCATCGCGATCTCGATGTCGCCGCAGGTGGTCTCCAGGTTCATGGTGTAGGAGGCCGACTCGTCGATGGTGAGGGCCGGCTCCTTCTTCCACTGCTGTTTGCCGGGGGAGCCCTTCGCGGGCTTGCCGCAGGGGTCCGGCGCCTTACTGGTGGGCGATGTGGAGGGCGCCGCACTGTCGTCCTTCTTCTTCTCGCCGCCGGCGAAGGTGCCCGTCGCATAGGCGGCCGCTCCCGCCGCCAGCACGACGGCCAGGCCCGCCGCGATCACCGCGTTGCGCCACCGCGCCTTCCTGCGCCGCTCGACACGCCGCTGCTGCTGTCGCTCGAACTTCTCCCGGGCGAGCTGCCGCCGCCGCTGGTCCTTCGACGTCACCGTGTCTCTCCCCTGTGCCGTATCGTCTGCTGATCCGCCTGGGCTGAGCCGTACCGTATACGGGTTCGCTGTGCCATGGCCGTCGCCGGTAGGCTCTGAACTGCTCAGATTTCGCGGACGGACAACATTTGAGGGACGATCGTGCTGATTGCCGGGTTCCCCGCCGGGGCCTGGGGGACCAACTGTTACCTGGTCGCCCCCGCGGCGGGCGAGGAGTGCGTGATCATCGACCCCGGCCACGAGGCCACGGAAGGCGTCGAGGAAACGCTGAAGAAGCACCGACTCAAGCCCGTCGCCGTCGTCCTCACCCACGGCCACCTCGATCATGTCGCCTCGGTCGTCCCGGTCTGCGGTGCGCACGACGTGCCGGCCTGGATCCACCCCGCGGACCGCTACATGATGAGCGACCCGGAGAAGGCGCTCGGCCGGTCGATCGGGATGCAGCTGCTGGGTGAGCTGACCGTGGGGGAGCCCGACGACGTCCAGGAGCTGACCGACGGCACCGAGCTGAAGCTGGCGGGCCTGGAGTTCACGGTCGCGCACGCGCCCGGCCATACCAAGGGGTCGGTGACCTTCCGGATGCCCGAGACCGCCGAGATCCCGTCGGTGTTCTTCTCGGGCGATCTGCTCTTCGCCGGCTCCATCGGACGCACCGACCTGCCCGGCGGCGACCACGCCGAGATGCTCGGGTCGCTGGCCCGGGTGTGCCTGCCGCTCGACGACTCGACCGTGGTGCTGTCCGGCCACGGCCCTCAGACCACCATCGGCCGCGAGCGCGCCACCAACCCGTATCTGCGTGAGGTGGCGGCCGGCCTCGGAGGCGGCTCGGCCGCCGTTCCACGACGAGGAATGTGACGACTTCTCCCGTGAGCACCTTCAAGGCCCCCAAGGGCACGTACGACTTGATCCCGCCGGACTCCGCGACCTTCCTCGCGGTGCGTGAGGCCATCTCCGCGCCCCTGAAGCGCGCGGGTTACGGCTACGTCGAGACCCCTGGCTTCGAAAGCGTCGAACTCTTCGCCCGCGGCGTCGGCGAGTCCACCGACATCGTGACGAAGGAGATGTACACCCTCACCACCAAGGGGGGCGACGAGCTGGCGCTGCGCCCGGAGGGCACCGCGTCGGTCCTGCGGGCCGCGCTCGAGGCCAACCTCCACAAGGCGGGGAACCTGCCGGTCAAGCTCTGGTACTCCGGCTCGTACTACCGCTACGAGCGGCCGCAGAAGGGGCGGTACCGCCACTTCTCCCAGGTGGGTGCCGAGGCCATCGGCGCCGAGGACCCCGCGCTCGACGCCGAACTGATCATCCTGGCCGTCGACGCGTACCGGGCCCTCGGGCTGAAGAACTTCCGGCTGCTGCTCAACTCCCTGGGCGACCAGGAGTGCCGGCCGGTCTACCGCGCCGCGCTCCAGGACTTCCTGCGCGGCCTCGACCTCGATGACGACACCCGCAGGCGGGTCGACATCAACCCGCTGCGGGTCCTCGACGACAAGCGGGAGGCCGTGCAGAGGCAGCTGGCCGGCGCGCCGATGATGCGGGACCACCTGTGCGAGGGCTGCAAGGCATACCACGAGCAGGTGCGCGAGCTGCTGACCGCGGCGGGCGTGGCCTTCGAGGACGATCCGAAACTGGTGCGCGGCCTGGACTACTACACCCGCACCACCTTCGAGTTCGTCCACGACGGCCTCGGCTCGCAGTCGGCGGTGGGCGGCGGCGGCCGGTACGACGGCCTGTCCGAGATGATCGGCGGGCCCGCGCTGCCCTCGGTCGGCTGGGCGCTCGGCGTCGACCGTACGGTCCTGGCGCTCCGCGCGGAGGGGCTGGAGCTCGAACTCCCCGCCCCTACACAGGTGTTCGCGGTCCCGCTCGGCGAGGAGGCGCGGCGCACGCTGTTCGGTCTCGTCACCGAGCTGCGGAGGGCTGGGGTCGCCACGGACTTCGCCTACGGCGGCAAGGGCCTGAAGAACGCGATGAAGTCCGCGAACCGGTCCGGCGCGCGGTACGCCGTCGTGGCGGGCGAGCGGGACCTCGCCGAGGACGTCGTCCAGCTCAAGGACCTGGAGAGCGGGGAGCAGGTGCCGGTGGCGCTCGACGCGGTCGTGGCGGAGCTGCGGGGCAGGCTCGCCTGACGTTCTGCCCGGCATCCGGCCGTCAATCCGGCGGGAGCGGAATCGACCCGCCGGGTCGGCTTGTTTACCCGGCGCGAACAGCGGACCCGCGAGGATGGCTGGGGCACAATGGGCATGCCCGTCAGGGCGGAACTCTCGGGAGCGACGGAAACGGCGATATGGCGACGACAGTGGTTGACGACGTGTCCACCGACGGGGACGACCGGGAGCACGGCACCCGTGAGGCGGTCGGCAGCGGGCGAGGGTTTGCCTGGCTGCTGGTGATCACCGGCGCGGCCGGGCTGCTCGCGTCCTGGGTGATCACGCTCGACAAGTTCAAGCTGCTCGAGGACCCGAACTTCCAGCCGGGCTGCAGCCTGAACCCGATCGTGTCGTGCGGCAACATCATGAAGAGCGAGCAGGCCGAGGCCTTCGGGTTCCCCAACCCGATGCTCGGCCTCGTCACGTATGGCATGGTGATCGCGATCGGCATGGGTCTGGTCGCCGGCGCACGCTACCGGCGCTGGTTCTGGCTCGGGCTGAACGCCGGCACGCTGTTCGGCGTCGGGTTCTGCACCTGGCTCCAGTACCAGTCGCTTTACGTGATCGGCTCCCTGTGCCTGTGGTGCTCCCTCGCCTGGATCGCCACCATCGTGATGTTCTGCTACGTCACCAAGAAGAACATCGAGCATCGGTTCATCCCGGCGCCGGAGGGGCTGCGGCGCGGGCTGATGGAGTTCCACTGGGTGCCGCCGGTGCTCTGGATCGGGATCATCGGCATGCTGATCCTCACGCGCTGGTGGAACTTCTGGACCGGCTGACCGCGCAACCGGTGTGCGCAAGGGCGACCGCGCCGGAGGCGAAAGCACTGTCAGTGGGGTGACATAGGCTTCCGGACGTGGAGCCCGACCTGTTCACCGCAGCCGAAGAGGACCGCCGCGCGAAGGACCCGGCCAGCAGTCCCCTGGCCGTGCGGATGCGTCCGCGCACGCTCGACGATGTCGTCGGGCAGCAGCATCTGCTGCGGCCCGGCTCGCCGTTGCGCAGACTCGTTGGTGACGGGAACGGGGGCCCGGTCGGCACCTCCTCGCTGATCCTCTGGGGGCCTCCCGGGATCGGCAAGACGACCTTGGCCTATGTGGTCAGCCAGGCCACCAACAAGCGGTTCGTGGAGCTCTCGGCGATCACGTCGGGGGTGAAGGAGGTGCGGGCCGTCATCGAGGGCGCGCGCCGCGCCTCGGGCGGGTACGGCAAGGAGACCGTGCTCTTCCTGGACGAGATTCACCGCTTCAGCAAGGCCCAGCAGGACTCCCTGCTCCCGGCCGTCGAGAACCGCTGGGTCACCCTGGTCGCGGCGACCACCGAGAACCCGTACTTCTCGGTCATCTCGCCGCTGCTGTCGCGGTCGCTGCTGCTCACCCTCGAGCCGCTCACCGACGAGGACCTGCGCGGGCTGATCCGCCGAGCGCTGGAGGACGAGCGCGGGCTCGGCGGCGCGGTGCGGCTGCCCGAGGACGCCGAGGTGCATCTGCTGCGCATCGCGGGCGGCGACGCCCGCAGGGCGCTCACGGCCCTGGAAGCGGGCGCCGGAGCGGCGATGGCGAAGAGCGAGAAGGAGATCACCCTCCGGACCCTGGAGGAGTCCGTCGACCGGGCCGCGGTGACGTACGACCGCGACGGTGACCAGCACTACGACGTGGCGAGTGCGCTGATCAAGTCGATCCGGGGCTCCGATGTGGACGCGGCGCTGCACTACCTGGCGCGGATGATCGAGGCCGGGGAGGACCCGCGGTTCATCGCACGCCGACTGATGATCTCGGCGAGCGAGGACATCGGCATAGCGGACCCGACGGCCTTGCAGACCGCGGTGGCCGCCGCCCAGGCCGTCGCCATGATCGGCTTTCCCGAGGCCGCCCTCACGCTCAGTCATGCCACCATCGCGCTCGCCCTGGCGCCCAAGTCGAACTCCGCCACGACCGCGATCGGCGCCGCACTGGCGGACGTACGGGCCGGGCTCGCGGGACCCGTACCAGCGCACCTGCGCGATGGGCACTACAAGGGCGCCGAGAAGCTCGGCCACGCTCAGGGCTACGTCTACCCGCACGACGTCCCGGGCGGCATCGCGGCTCAGCGCTACGCGCCTGACGCGCTGCACGGGAAGCGGTACTACCAGCCGACCCGCTACGGCGCGGAGGCCCGCTACGCGGACGTGGTGGAGCGAGTCCGCAGCCGACTGAGCGGAGAGGCCGTCCCGCGCCCCGCGGACGCGCCGCCGCCACCCCGCTCCGGGGCGTCTCCCGACGCCCCGAGCGCCACCAGCCCAGGTGAGCCCTCCCAGCGCGACGAGACCGAGGGGTCGGCAGGCCCGTCGTGAACCGGCCGCCGGGCTCCCAGGGGGCGGGCGAACGTCCCCGTGGTGAGCCGCGGGGACGCCGGATCACTCGTTCTCGACGGCGGCGGCCTCGAAGAGCGCGTGCATCGCGTGGCGCAGCTCCGCGACGTCGCGGACCGGCTCCGGGAAGTCGAAGCGGGCGTCGAAGGGCCGGTCTGCATGGGCGCTGATGAACCGTACGCGCAGGCCGAATCGGTCCAGCCCCACCGGCACGACCCGGTCGTGGCGGCCACAGATGCCCCCGCGCTCGCCCAGCAGCGAGCAGAGTCCCCTCACCTGGTCACCGTGGGCCGCAGCGAGGTGCTGCAGCAGCTCCGCCTCGTGCCGGACGAGCGGATCGGCCGCGGCCGCGGCGAAGTCCTCCGGCTCGACCTGCTCCGCGCCCCACAGGTCGTCGACGGAGGCCTCGCCGACCTCCAGCCGCAGCAGCATCCACGCCGGCCGCCCGTACTGGCCGGGTGCCGGATCCTCGCGGAGGGCCTCGCCGATGCCCAGAATCTCCCCCACCGGGTGCTGCTCCGCGAGCAGCATGGCGCACGCCGCGCGTTCCTCGTTCCGTACCGGGGTGAGCCACCCTGCAACCCACCCGCGTCCCCGGATACGATGGGGTACGGCGACGGGTGCGACATCGGTGATCTCGATCACCGCCGTCAGATCGTCGTCCTGTGCGTGGGCCGCGGCGCGAGCCGCGGGGGAGTCCCCAGGCACCAGCAGCAGTACGTCTCCGTCCGGTGTGACGGCGCGGGCTGTGGGCGCTCCGGCGCCGAATTCGTCGAGGTCCGTATCCGGAATGCTCAATGCGGCCGAGGCGTTCGACTCCACGAGGGTACGTACACGCTCGGCGGCCGTCGGCTGCCGGACGTCTTCCCAGGGGCGCGGCTGACTCGGCCACGCGCTGTCCGTCGTCGATTCCGCGGCACGGCCGGTGCGGGGCAGGGGGCTCCCAGGTCGAAACATGCGTTCTCCTCCGCTAAGGTAAGCCTCACCTAACTTACACGGAGGTTCGTTCCACGTGAACCAGTCGCGTCCCAAGGTCAAGAAGTCGCGGGCGCTCGGCATCGCCCTGACGCCGAAGGCGGTCAAGTACTTCGAGGCCCGTCCCTACCCGCCCGGCGAGCACGGCCGTGGTCGCAAGCAGACCAGCGACTACAAGGTCCGCCTGCTGGAGAAGCAGCGGCTGCGCGCTCAGTACGACATCAGCGAGCGCCAGCTGGCCCGTGCCTATGACCGCGCTCGGAAGGTCACCGGCAAGACGGGCGAAGCCCTCATCGTCGAGCTGGAGCGCCGTCTGGACGCGCTCGTCCTGCGGTCGGGAATCGCCCGCACGATCTACCAGGCCCGCCAGATGGTGGTCCACGGCCACATCGAGGTCAACGGCCGCAAGGTCGACAAGCCGTCCTTCCGGGTTCGTCCGGATGACGTGGTGATGGTCCGCGAGCGCAGCCGCGAGAAGTACCCCTTCCAGGTGGCCCGTGAGGGCGGCTACGCCCCCGAGGGCGAGACCCCGCGCTACCTGCAGGTCAACCTGAAGGCGCTCGCCTTCCGCCTCGACCGGGAGCCGAACCGCAAGGAGATCCCGGTGATCTGCGACGAGGCGCTGGTCGTCGAGTACTACGCCCGCTGAGTCGGCCGTAGCACCGCACCACATTCAGCCCGCCGTCTCCCCGCCGCACGCGGAGGGGGAGGCGGCGGTCTCGTTTGCAGCCGGTCCGGCCGATGACAACCCACCTGCCGCCACCCGGTAATCCGGTACGGGAGGGTGCCTGCGGCGCGATAAGGTCGACATCTGCCGCCCGTTCCGGAGACCGACCGCCGCGACCGGCGGCGACTGATACGTCTACAGGGAGCGGTGCATCGTGTCCGGTGGAGAGGTGGCCGGGATCCTCGTGGCCGTCTTCTGGGCCATCCTGGTGTCGTTCCTCGCCGTGGTGCTGGTGAGGCTCGCCCAGGTCCTCAAGAAGGCGACCCAGCTGGTGGCGGACGTCTCCGAGCAGGCGGTCCCGTTGCTCGGCGAGGCCTCGGCGACCGTACGGTCCGCACAGTCCCAGCTCGAGCGGGTCGACGCCATCGCCACCGACGTCCAGGAAGTCGCCTCCAACGCCTCCGCACTCTCCTCCACCGTCGCCACGACCTTCGGCGGACCGCTCGTCAAGGTCGCGGCGTTCGGATACGGGGTGCGCCAGGCGCTCGGCCGGAAGGACGCGCAGCCACCCGCGCCGCGCCGTACCGTGATCGTAGGACGCACTGTGCCGCCGGCCCGGCGAGGCGGCCGGCGCTTCCGCGGCGGGAAGGCCTGAGACCCCATGTTCCGCCGCACGTTCTGGTTCACCGCGGGCGCCGCCGCCGGCGTCTGGGCCACGACCAAGGTCAACCGCAAGCTCCGGCAGCTCACGCCGGACTCCCTCGCCGCCCAGGCGGCGGACAAGGCCGTCGCGGCAGGGCACCGGCTCAAGGAGTTCGCCCTCGACGTCAAGGCCGGGATGGCGCAGCGCGAGACCGAACTGAACGACGCCCTGGGGCTGCAGCACCCGGACGACCACGATCGAGAACTGCCCGGGCCGCGCCGACCTGCCGCGCTGGGCACGAAGCACCCGTACAACCGGAATGAGGACCACTGATGGAGTCGGCTGAAATCCGTCGCCGCTGGCTGCGCTTCTTCGGGGAGCGTGGGCACACCGTCGTGCCGTCGGCGTCGCTCATCGCGGACGACCCGACGCTGTTGCTGGTCAATGCCGGAATGGTCCCCTTCAAGCCGTACTTCCTGGGTGAGGTCAAGCCGCCCTACCTGCGCGCCACCAGCGTGCAGAAGTGCCTGCGCACCCCCGACATCGAGGAGGTCGGCAAGACCACCCGGCACGGCACGTTCTTCCAGATGTGCGGCAACTTCTCCTTCGGGGACTACTTCAAGGAAGGCGCCATCAAGCTCGCCTGGGAGCTGCTGACCACGCCCGTGGCCGAGGGCGGATACGGCCTGGAGCCGGAGAAGCTCTGGATCACCGTCTACAAGGACGATGACGAGGCCGAGCAGATCTGGCGCGACGTGATCGGCGTCCCCGCCGAGCGCATCCAGCGCCTGGGCATGAAGGAGAACTTCTGGTCCATGGGCGTCCCCGGCCCCTGCGGACCGTGTTCCGAGATCCACTACGACCGCGGCCCGGAGTTCGGCGAAGAGGGTGGCCCGGCCGTCAACGACGAGCGCTATGTGGAGTTCTGGAACCTGGTCTTCATGCAGTACGAGCGCGGCGAGGGGTCGGGCAAGGAGGACTTCCCGATCCTCGGGGAGCTGCCGAGCAAGAACATCGACACCGGACTCGGCCTCGAACGCCTCGCGATGATCCTGCAGGGCGTGCAGAACATGTACGAGACCGACACGCTGCGCGTGGTCATGGACAAGGCGACCGAGCTCACCGGGGTCCGCTACGGCGCCGACCACGCCTCGGACGTCTCGCTGCGCGTCGTCGCCGACCACCTGCGCACCTCCGTGATGCTCATCGGCGACGGCGTCACCCCGGGCAACGAGGGCCGCGGCTACGTCCTGCGCCGCATCATGCGCCGCGCCATCCGCAACATGCGCATGCTGGGTGCCCCCCAGCCGGTCGTCGGCGACCTCGTCGACGTCGTGCTGAAGACCATGGGCAAGCAGTACCCGGAGCTGATCGAGGACCGTAAGCGCATCGAGACGGTCGCGCTCGGCGAGGAGGCCGCCTTCCTCAAGACCCTCAAGACCGGCACCAACATCCTCGACACCGCCGTCACCGACACCAAGGCCGCCGGCTCCACCGTCCTCCCTGGCGACAAGGCGTTCCTGCTCCACGACACCTGGGGCTTCCCGATCGACCTCACCCTCGAGATGGCCGCCGAGCAGGGCCTGTCGGTGGACGAGGCGGGCTTCCGCCGCCTGATGAAGGAGCAGCGGGAGCGGGCCAAGGCCGACGCGAAGGCCAAGAAGCAGGGCCACGCCGACCTGTCCGCGTACCGCGAGGTCGCCGACACCTCCGGCGCCACGGTCTTCACCGGCTACACCGACACCTCCGGCGAGTCCCGCGTCGTCGGCCTGCTGGTGGACGGCGTGCCGTCACCCGCCGCCCAGGAGGGCGACGAGGTGGAGGTCGTCCTCGACCGCACCCCGTTCTACGCCGAGGGCGGCGGCCAGCAGGCCGACCAGGGCCGGATCAAGCTGGACACCGGTGCCGTCGTCGAGGTGCGTGACGTCCAGCAGCCGGTGCCGGGCGTCAGTGTGCACAAGGGCGTCGTCCAGGTCGGCGAGGTGACCGTCGGGGCCTCCGCCTACGCCGTCATCGACGTCACCCGCCGGCGCGCCATCGCCCGCGCCCACAGCGCCACCCACCTCACCCACCAGGCGCTGCGCGACGCCCTCGGCCCCACGGCCGCCCAGGCCGGTTCCGAGAACGCCCCCGGCCGCTTCCGCTTCGACTTCGGCTCGCCGACCGCCGTTCCCGGCACGGTCCTCAACGATGTCGAGCAGACGATCAACGAGGTGCTGGCCCGTGAACTCGACGTCACCGCCGAGGTGATGAGCATGACCGAGGCCAAGAAGCGGGGCGCCATCGCCGAGTTCGGCGAGAAGTACGGCGAGCAGGTCCGCGTCGTCACCATCGGCGACTTCTCCAAGGAGCTGTGCGGCGGCACGCATGTCCACAACACCGCCCAGCTCGGCTTGGTAAAGCTGCTCGGCGAGTCTTCCATCGGCTCCGGGGTGCGCCGGGTCGAGGCGCTGGTCGGCGTGGACGCGTACAGCTTCCTCGCCCGTGAGGCCACGGTCGTCTCCCAGCTCACCGACCTGGTGAAGGGCCGCCCGGAAGAGCTGCCGGAGAAGATCTCCGGGATGCTCACCCGGCTCAGGGAGGCCGAGAAGGAGATCGAGAAGTTCCGCGCGGAGAAGGTGCTCCAGGCCGCCGCCGGCCTCGCCGAGGGCGCCCGTGACGTACGGGGCGTGGCCGTGGTCACCGGGCGGGTGCCGGACGGCACCGGCGCCGACGACCTGCGCAAGCTGGTCCTCGATGTGCGGGGCCGCATCCGCGGCGGCCGCCCCGCCGTGGTCGCCCTCTTCTCGGTGGCGAACGGCCGCCCGTTGACCGTGATCGCCACCAACGAGGCCGCCCGCGAACGCGGCATCAAGGCCGGCGAGCTGGTCCGTACGGCAGCCAAGACCCTCGGCGGCGGCGGTGGTGGCAAGGACGACGTCGCCCAGGGCGGCGGGCAGAACCCGGCCGCCGTCGACGAGGCCGTTGCCGCCGTCGACAGGCTGGTCGCAAGCGCCGCCGAGAAGGCATGACGGAGGCTCAGGCCATGCGACGCGGCAGGCGGATCGCCGTCGACGTCGGGGACGCCCGGATCGGGGTCGCCTCGTGCGACCCCGACGGGGTCCTCGCCACCCCGGTGGAGACCGTGCCGGGACGCGACATCCCGGCCGCCCAGCGGCGGCTGGCCGCGATCGTCGAGGAGTACGAACCGATCGAGGTCGTGGTCGGCCTACCCCGCTCCCTCGGCGGCGGTGAGGGCCCGGCAGCCAAGAAGGTGCGGTCCTTCGCGCAGGGGCTGGCACAAGGCGTCGCCCCGATCCCGGTACGGCTGGTGGACGAGCGGATGAGTACGGTCACAGCGACCCGGGGACTGCGCGCCTCGGGTGTCGGTGGCAAGAAGGGACGCAAGGTCGTGGACCAGGCGGCGGCCGTGGTCATCCTCCAGAATGCCCTGGAGTCCGAACGAGTGTCGGGTAAAGCTCCGGGCGAGTGCGTCGAGGTAGTCGGGTGATCGCGGTACGGTAGCGTTTCCGCGCGACGGGGCGGCGTCCGATTATCGAATGCCGCCGCGCGGAACGAGGCGGACCGGACGCCTGCGCCTCACGACGCGCACCGGGAGCCGCCTCGCGGTGCAAGGGGATCGATGACTGAGTATGGCCGGGGCCTTGGCTCCGAACCGTGGCATCCCGAGGACCCGCTCTACGGGGACGGATGGGATGGGCAGCAGGCCACGAACGACGGCTACGGTCCCTACGACGGTCAGCAGTATCCTCCCCCAGCCGGTGGTGGGACGCCCCATTCGCAGTGGCCAGGCCAGCCGGCCTCCTACGGCGCCGGTCAGCAGTATCCCGACCAGCAGCACTACAACCGGCAGCAGTACGGCTGGGACCCGGCGCAGGGCGGCGGGGTGACCTACGGAGGCGGGGCCGGAGATCCCTACGGCCGCCCCGGCCCCAACCCGTACGGCGGCGAACGGCCCGGCCCGTACGGCACGCCCGAGGCGTATCCGCCGCCCCAGCCCCCCGGCGGCCGCAATCAGCAGGCGTACCCCGCCCAGGGCTACGACGCGCAGCACCAGTACCCGGACCAGCATCAGCACCGGCGGCCGCAGACCGAACCGCCCGCCACGTGGGAATCCGAGCCGGACGCCGCCGAGCACCCCTTCTTCACGGGCGAGCCCGACCGGCGCCGGGGCCGGTCCAGGAGCGACGACGACTTCGACGAAGAGTTCGACGACTACGGGCCGGGCCGCCGCGACCAGCGCGACCGGCCGAAGCGCCGCAGCGGGACGGCCTTGCTGGTCGCGGGAACGCTTCTCCTCGGAGCGGTCGGCGGCATCGGCTACCTCGGCTACGACCTCTGGCAGGAACATTTCGGCCCGGCACCGGACTTCACCGGGAGCGGCACGGGCGAGGTCCAAGTCGAGATCCCGGACGGCGCGTTCGGCAACGAGATCGGCGGCATCCTGAAGAAGGCCGGGGTGGTGAAGAGCGTCGACGCGTTCGTCGAGGCTCAGAAGAAGCATCCGAAGGGCAGGCAGATCCAGGCGGGTGTCTACGTCCTGCGCAAGGGGATGTCGGCCGAGGCGGCCGTCGAGATGATGACCGACCCGAAGAGCCTCAGCGCGCTCATCATCAGCGAAGGCATCCGGGCGTCCGCGGTCTACTCGACCATCGACAAGAAGCTCGACCTCAAGGCCGGTACGACCAAGGCCGTCGCCAAGAAACAGGCCAAGAACCTGGGACTGCCCGAGTGGGCCGACGACGACGCGGACATCAAGGACCCGCTCGAGGGCTTCCTCTACCCCTCGCGGTACAGCGCGGCCAAGGGCACCAAGCCGGAGGACGTCCTGCGTCAGATGGTCGACCGTGCGAAGGGGCGGTACGCGCAGCTCGGGATCGAGCGCAAGGCCGACGAGTTCGGACTGAAGTCGCCGCTCCAGGTCGTCACGGTGGCCAGCCTGGTGCAGGCCGAGGGCAAGACCCACGACGACTTCCGCAAGATGGCCGATGTCGTCTACAACCGCCTCAAGCCCGGCAACATCCAGACGAACGGCAAGATCGAGTTCGACTCGGCGTACAACTACCTCAAGAATCAAAGCAACATCGACATTCCGATCAACAAGATCCGCAACGACCCCGACCCGTACAACACCTACTTCCACCGGGGCCTTCCGCCGGGGCCGATCGGGAACCCGGGGGACGAGGCGCTGCGGGCGGCACTCGATCCGGACAAGGGCGGCTGGTTCTACTTCGTCGCGGTCGACGGCAACGAGACGAAGTTCGCCAAGACGCTGAAGGAACACAACCGGCTGGTCGACGAGTTCAACAAGAACCGGCGAGCGAAGAAGGGCTGAGAGCGTGACGGCAGAGCACCGCACCGGCGGCCGGCGTGCGGCCGTTCTCGGCTCACCGATCGCGCACTCCCTCTCGCCGGTGCTGCACCGAGCCGCGTACGACGCCCTGGGACTCACCGACTGGACCTACGACCGCTTCGAGGTCGACGAGGCTGCCCTCCCCGGGTTCATGACCCGGCTCGACGCACGGGAGTGGGCCGGCCTCTCCCTCACCATGCCGCTCAAGCGGGCCGTCATCCCGCTGCTCGACGAGATCAGTGAGACGGCCGCGTCGGTCGAGGCGGTCAACACAGTGATCTTCACCGACGACGGTCGGCGCACCGGCGACAACACGGACATCCCCGGCATGCTGGCAGCCCTCCGCGAGCGCGGTGTCGAGAAGGTCGAACGCGCCGCCGTACTCGGCGCCGGGGCCACGGCTTCCTCCGCGCTTGCTGCGCTCTCCCGGATCTGCACCGGCCCGGTCACGGCCTACGTGCGCAGCGAGGCCCGCGCCGCCGAGATGCGGCAGTGGGGCGAGCGGCTCGCCGTGGACGTCACGACGGCCGATTGGGCGGACGCGGCGCGTGCCCTCACCGCACCGCTGGTCATCGCCACCACTCCGGCGGGCACCACCGACGCCCTCGCCGCGTCCGTCCCTGCTCGGCCCGGGGTGCTGTTCGATGTGCTGTACGAGCCGTGGCCCACCGCGCTCGCCGAGGCCTGGTCGGCCCGGGGCGGCGGAGTGGTCGGCGGTCTCGACCTCCTCGTCCACCAGGCCGTACTGCAAGTCGAGCGGATGACCGGCCGTACCCCGGCACCGCTGGAGGCGATGCGCGCGGCGGGTGAGCGGGCGCTCGTGGCGCGCGGGGCTGGCTCCGAGGCCTGACCCAGGCCGGTCGGACTCCGTCGGGAGCCGAGGGAGAGCCGGTATGCGCTCGGTCCGGAGCTCCCCCAGCTATCGCTGGGTGGGGATCCCCCCGGCGAAGCCAGGGGGCGTGCCCCCAGCAGCCGGCCCCGGGCGGCCGACGGGAGCCGTTCACGAGCCGTCCGCCAGCTGGACCGGCGTCCGGGGAGAGGGCCCGGACGTGGGAGGATGGACCGAGGTGGCCGGCCGGGGGACTGCGCTCCCGGGCCGCCGCACCGTATGCCGAGGGCCGAAGATGAGGGAGCACCGTTGAGCAGGTTGCGCTGGCTGACCGCGGGGGAGTCGCACGGCCCCGCACTCGTCGCGACGCTGGAGGGACTCCCCGCCGGCGTGCCGATCACCACCGAGATGGTGGCGGATGCGCTGGCGCGCCGACGGCTGGGGTACGGCCGCGGCGCCCGGATGAAGTTCGAGCGCGACGAGGTCACCTTCATCGGAGGCGTGCGCCACGGCCTGACCCTCGGCTCCCCGGTCGCGATCATGGTCGGGAACACGGAGTGGCCCAAGTGGGAGAAGGTGATGGCGGCCGATCCGGTGGATCCGGCCGAGCTCGCCGAGCTGGCCCGCAACGCTCCGCTGACGCGTCCCCGGCCCGGCCATGCGGACCTGGCCGGTATGCAGAAGTACGGGTTCGACGAGGCCCGCCCGGTCCTGGAGCGCGCCTCGGCGCGGGAGACCGCGGCCCGGGTGGCGCTGGGCACGGTCGCCCGCTCGTACCTGAAGGAGACGGCGGGGATCGAGATCGTCTCCCATGTCGTGGAGCTCGCCTCGGCGACGGCCCCCTACGGGGTCTATCCCAGGCCCTCGGATGTGGAGCGGCTGGACGCCGACCCGGTGCGGTGTCTGGACGCGGACGCGAGCAAGGCGATGGTCGCCGAGATCGATCAGGCCCACACGGACGGGGACACCCTCGGCGGTGTGGTCGAGGTACTCGCCTACGGCGTGCCGGTCGGCCTCGGCTCGCACGTCCACTGGGACCGGCGTCTCGATGCCCGGCTCGCCGCGGCCCTGATGGGCATCCAGGCGATCAAGGGGGTGGAGGTCGGCGACGGCTTCGACCTGGCACGTGTACCGGGCTCACAGGCGCACGACGAGATCGTCGGCACCGACGAGGGAATCCGGCGCGCCTCCGGTCGCTCCGGCGGGACGGAGGGTGGGTTGTCCACGGGTGAGCTGCTGCGCGTCCGGGCGGCGATGAAGCCGATCGCGACCGTGCCGCGGGCCCTGGCCACCGTCGACGTGGCCACCGGTGAGGCCGCGCAGGCGCACCACCAGCGCTCCGACGTGTGCGCGGTCCCGGCGGCCGGCATCGTCGCCGAGGCGATGGTCGCCCTCATCCTGGCCGACGCGGTCGCGGAGAAGTTCGGCGGTGACAGCGTGACCGAGACCCGCCGAAACGTGCAGAACTTCCTCGACAACCTGGCGATCCGATGAGCGCGGCACGGGGGGCCGGCGGTCCGGTCGTCGTCCTCGTGGGGCCGCCCGGCGCGGGCAAGTCCACCGTCGGCGCGCTGCTCGCCGAGCGGCTCGGCGTGGCGTACCGCGACACCGACGCCGACATCGAACAGTCCGCCGCCAAGCCGATCCCCGAGATCTTCTTCGAGGACGGCGAACCCCACTTCCGCCAGCTGGAGCGGCAGGCCGTGCGGGCTGCTCTCGCCGGGCACGACGGCATCCTCTCCCTGGGCGGCGGTGCCGTCATGGACGAGGGCACGCGTGCCCTGCTCGCCGGGCTGCCCGTGGTCTTCCTGGACGTCCAACTCGCCGACGCCGTGAAGCGGGTGGGCCTGGACGCCCCGCGTCCGCTGCTCGCGGTCAACCCGCGGCAGCGGTGGCGGGAGCTGATGGAGCAGCGCCGTCCGCTGTACACCGAGGTCGCCCGCGCCGTCGTCGCCACCGACGGCCGTACCCCCGAGGACGTCACCGAAGCCGTCCTCGACGCACTGGAGTTGAGGCCCCATCTCCCGGGGGCAACCCCCGGACCCCCGGCAGGGAAAAGACTATGAACAAAGCCACCACCCGCATCCACGTCGGCGGCTCCGCGGGCGCGGACCCGTACGAGGTGCTCGTCGGACGCCGGCTGCTCGGCGAACTCCCCGGCCTCATCGGCAAGAAGGCCAAACGCGTCGCCGTGCTGCACCCGGAAGCGCTGGCGGCCACCGGTGAGGCCCTGCGCGAGGACCTCTCCGGGCAGGGGTACGAGGCGATCGCGATCCAGCTGCCCAACGCGGAGGAGGCGAAGACCGCCGAGGTCGCGGCGTACTGCTGGAAGGTGCTCGGCCAGACCGCCTTCACCCGCACCGATGTGATCGTCGGCGTCGGCGGAGGGGCGGCGACCGACCTCGCCGGGTTCGTCGCCGCGACCTGGCTGCGCGGAGTCCGTTGGATCGCCGTGCCCACCACCGTGCTCGGCATGGTCGACGCGGCGGTCGGCGGCAAGACGGGCATCAACACCGCCGAGGGCAAGAACCTCGTCGGTGCCTTCCACCCGCCCGCGGGCGTGCTGTGCGATCTCGCGAGCCTGGAGACGCTGCCCGCGCATGACTACGTCAGTGGGCTCGCCGAGGTCATCAAGGCGGGCTTCATCGCCGACCCGGTGATCCTCGACCTGATCGAGCAGGATCCGGCAGCGGCCCGTACGCCGCAGGGCCCGCACACCGCCGAGCTCATCGAACGGTCCATCAGGGTCAAGGCCGAGGTGGTCTCCTCGGACCTCAAGGAGTCGGGCCTGCGGGAGATCCTCAACTACGGACACACCCTCGGCCACGCGATCGAGAAGAACGAGCGCTACAACTGGCGGCACGGCGCGGCGGTTTCGATCGGCATGGTGTTCGCCGCCGAACTCGGGCGGCTCGCCGGCCGGCTGGACGACGCCACCGCCGACCGGCACCGCACCGTGCTGGAAGCGGTCGGTCTGCCGCTGACCTACCGCGCCGACCAGTGGCCCAAGCTGCTGGAGACCATGAAGGTCGACAAGAAGTCCCGTGGTGACCTGCTGCGCTTCATCGTCCTCGACGGCCTCGCCAAGCCGACCGTCCTGGAGGGCCCGGACCCGGCCGTGCTGGCGGCCGCGTACGCGGAGGTATCGAATTGACGCGGCGCGTCCTGGTGTTGAACGGCCCCAACCTGGGGCGCCTCGGCTCGCGTGAGCCCGATGTCTACGGCTCAACCTCCTACGCGGGGCTGGTCGAGGAGTGCACCCGGCTCGGGAAGGAGCTGGGGTTCGCGGTCGAGGTGCGCGAGACCAACGACGAGGGCGAGATGATCCGCTGGCTCCACGAAGCCGCGGACGGCTCGATTCCGGTCGTGCTCAACCCCGGTGCGTTCACGCACTATTCGTACGGGATGCGGGACGCGGCGGCGCAGCGCACCGCGCCCTTGATCGAGGTGCACATCTCCAACCCGTACGCACGGGAGGAGTTCCGGCACACCTCGGTCGTCGCCGCCGTGGCGTCCGGGACGATCGCGGGCTTCGGCATCGGCTCGTACCGGCTCGCGTTGCGCTCCTTGGCCGAGGAACTGTCCGGCTGACCCGGGCCTTTGGGCACTCCGTACGCTCCCCGCGGAGGCGGGGAAGGTACGGTTCGATGACGACCGGCCTTCTCAGGCCGGTCGACCTTGCGCAAGTCGCCTGCACGAGACGGAGAGACAGCGGATGCAGCATGCAGTGGGGGCTCCGCTGCCACCGCCCCACGGACCGCATGAGCCGGTCGTCCCCGGTCGGCCCGCCGAGCCTCCGATACCACCACCTGGCTATCCGCAAGAGGCAGCGACTGGGCAGGCGGCGGACGTCCCGGCTCCCCGAGCGCAGGTCCACCCCAGTCACCACCCCCTACCTCCGGGCCCGCCGCACGCACCGGGCTGGACCGGCAAGGACCAGCGTCACCCGTCCGCCCCGCCGCCCGTCGACACCACGGGGCACATCCCCCTGCCGCCCGGTGGACCGGTGCCGATGCCAGGGCCGGCCCCGGGCGCGGCGGCCCCCGACTTCTCGCACGCGACCATCGCGGTGCTCCTCATAGGCCCGGCGGGCGCCGGTAAGACGACGGTCGCCCGCCACTGGGCGGACACCCGGCGGGTGCCGACGGCGCACATCAGCCTCGATGATGTCCGCGAGTGGGTGAGGTCCGGCTTCGCGGACCCCCAGTCCGGGTGGAACGACCACTCCGAGGCGCAGTACCGGCTCGCCCGCCGCACCTGTGGCTTCGCCGCCCGTAATTTCCTCGCCAACGGGATCTCCTGCATCCTCGACGACGCCGTCTTCCCCGACCGCCCCGTCGTCGGCCTCGGTGGCTGGAAGCGGCACGTCGGCCCGGGCCTGCTGCCCGTGGTGCTGCTCCCCGGCCTGGAGGTGGTCCTCGAGCGCAACGCCGAGCGCACCGGCAACCGCCGGCTGTCGGACGAGGAGGTCGCCCTGATCCACGGCAAGATGGCCGGCTGGTACGGCTCGGGCCTCCCCATCATCGACAACTCCCAGCTCGACGTCCCCACGACGGCCCGCCTCCTGGACGACATCCTGGTCCGCAGCATCGCCAGCCCTCCGGCCTGGTAGGCACTCCGGCCTCCGGCCCGGACCCCGCCCAGGACTCCGCCCCCGGATCCGATGGCGCCGACGTGCCCGCCCTGCCCACCGGGTTCCTGACGTTCGGAGCTGTGGCCGCTCGCCGGCTCATTCAAAGCTGCGCGTTCCCTCGTTACCCGTGGCGCCAGGTGGTTCGGGGTATGCGCGGCGGGCCGCTGCCGGACCCGAACCACCGTCCCTGCGGCACGCGATCAGCGTCTGCCGCCCTCACGTCACCGCACCTCGGGCCTGCCGGGCCCGCCACCCGGCGCTGTCGGCGGCGGGGAGCGCGCCGTAGGCCGCCCGTACGGCCGCGTTCGCCGGGCCGGGGGCCTGCCGCCGTGCGTAGGCTCGGAGCATGGCGGAGGTGCATGCGGCCAGGCGTTCGCGGCTGCGCGAGGGGCGCGCGGCGGCCGGGCGGTCCGCCGTGCTTGTATCGCGCCCCGCCAACCTCCGCTATCTCACGGGCAGCGCGCCACAGCACGCGGTCCTGCTCCTCGGCCCCGCCGAGGACGTCCTCTTCTGTTCCCAGCCTCCCTCCGGCGACCCTGTCGAGGGACGCATCGGCGAGGACCTGCGCGTACAGACGTTGGACGACACGGGCGCCGACCCCGCCCTCGCTGCCGCGAGTCTCGCCGCCGCGTCCGGTGCCGAGAGCCTCGCCCTGGAGGAGCACCACCTCACCGTCGCCCGCCACCGGGCCATCGGCTCGGCGGCCCCGCGACTCCGTCTCACGGACCTCGGCTTCGCTGTCGAACAGCAGCGGCTGATCAAGGACGAGGAGGAGATCGCCTGCCTGCGCATCGCCGCCGAGATCGCGGACCAGGCTCTCGGTGAGCTGCTGGAGTCGATACTCGTCGGCCGTACGGAGCGGCATCTCGCCTTGGAGCTGGAGCGCCGTCTGGTGGACCACGGCGCCGACGGCCCCGCCTTCCCCACCTCCGTCGCCACCGGGCCGAACGCTGGTGCGGCCGGCCACCTGCCCACGGACCGGCGGGTCGAGGAGGGCGACTTCCTCAGCGTCTGCCTGGGCGCGAATTACCGCGGCTACCGCTGCGAACTCGGACGGACCTTCGTCATCGGCACCTCTCCCGCCTCCTGGCAGGTCGACCTCTACGACCTGGTGTTCGCCGCCCAGCGGGCCGGCCGGGAGGCGCTCGCACCCGGTGCCGCCCACCGGGAGGTGGACCGCGCGGTGCGCCAGATCCTGGATTCCGCCGGATACGGCGACCGGCTGGGTCCCTCCACGGGACACGGAGTGGGGCTCGAAATCGGTGAGGACCCTCAGCTGTCGCCTTCGGCCATGGGTAAACTGGACGCTTGTGTGCCGGTCACCGTCGTACCGGGGGTCCACCTCCCGGGCCGGGGCGGTGTCCGGATCGATGACACGCTCGTCGTCCGCTCCGAGGCGGACGGCGGACCCGAGCTACTCACCATTACGACCAAGGAACTGCTCGCGCTCTAGCAAGCCCGGCGCGCAGCCTCGGTCTCCGCTCCAGCCAGTCCAGGAGATTCAAGCAACCGTGGCCACCACGAACGACCTCAAGAACGGCATGGTGCTCAAGCTCGACGGGAACCAGCTCTGGTCCGTTGTCGAGTTCCAGCATGTCAAGCCCGGCAAGGGCCCTGCGTTTGTCCGCACCAAGCTGAAGCATGTGCTGTCCGGCAAGGTCGTCGACAAGACCTTCAACGCCGGCGTCAAGGTCGAGACGGCCAACGTCGACAAGCGCGGCATGCAGTTCTCTTACAAGGACGGCAGCGACTTCGTGTTCATGGACACGGAGACCTACGACCAGATCCACGTCACCCCGGAGGTCGTGGGCGACGCCGCCAAGTACCTCCTCGAGGGCTTCGAGGCCGTCGTGGCGATGTACGAGGGCAATCCGCTCTACGTCGAGCTGCCCGCCTCCGTCGAGCTGGTCATCGAGTACACCGAGCCGGGTGTCCAGGGCGACCGCTCCACCGGGGGCAGCAAGCCCGCCCGTCTGGAGACCGGCCACGAGATCGGCGTCCCGCTCTTCATCACCACGGGCGAGAAGATCAAGGTCGACACCCGCTCCGGTGAGTACCTCGGCCGGGTGACCAAGTAACCGTGGCCGCACGCTACAAGGCCCGGAAACGCGCCTTCCAGATCCTTTTCGAGTCTGACCAGCGGGATGTCGCGGTGCGGACCGTACTCGCGGACTGGATGCGGCTCGCCCGGACCGACGACCGGCAGCCGCCGGTCAACGAGTACACCATGCAGCTGGTCGAGGGATACGCGGAGCACACGGACCGGATCGACGAACTGATCGCCACCTACGCAGTCGGCTGGACGCTCGACCGGATGCCGGTGGTGGACCGCAACATCCTGCGGCTCGGCGCGTACGAGCTCATATGGGAGGACGGGGTCCCCGACGCGGTGGTGATCGACGAGGCGGTACAGCTCGCCAAGGAGTTCTCTACGGACGACTCGCCGGCCTTTGTGAACGGCCTGCTGGGCCGTCTCAAGGAGCTCAAGCCCACCCTGCGCCGCGCCCCATAGCCATCACCCCAAGCCCCGGGCCCGGAACGTTCCTGTTCCGGGCCCGCATGCGTTCCTTGACGGACGCGTCTCCCCGGCCAACGTGCCTCGCGGGTGAGCGCCTCGGTGGCCCGGGCCTTCCGCGCTCGCAGGCTCGTTTCGGCCCGCCGTGATTCCCCGCACGGGTGTTGCGGGGGAGTGGCTCGGGCCTGCGGGCTTTCCGCGTCCGGAGGCGCCGACGCCGGGGCGCGGGCGGGCGCAAACGAAGGCCGCCGGAGCGGGCACCCCAACGGGTGCCGCCGCCCCGGCGGCACGTTTCTGCAGCTCCGCAGCCTGACGCGCGAGCGTCAGGCGTCTTCGTGCTGCACTGCCCTGCGCGCGTCCGCGTCCAGCACTCCCCAGCTGATCAGCTGCTCGGTCAGAACCGAGGGCGACTGGTCGTAGATGACCGCGAGTGTCCGCAGGTCGTCCTGCCGGATCGAGAGGACCTTGCCGTTGTAATCACCGCGCTGGCTCTGGATCGTCGCGGCATACCGCTGCAGCGGACCCGCCTTCTCGGCCGGCACGTGGGCCAGCCGCTCCAGGTCCAGCACCAGCTTCGGCGGAGGCTCGGCGGCACCGCCCGGCGTCGTGCCCGGCAGCAGCTCCTGCACCGGGACGCCGTAGAAGTCCGCCAGCTCCGCGAGGCGCTGTACGGTCACGGCTCGGTCGCCGCGCTCGTACGAGCCGACGACCACGGCCTTCCAGCGGCCCTGGGACTTCTCCTCGACACCGTGGAGGGAGAGGCCCTGCTGGGTGCGGATGGCGCGAAGCTTGGCCCCGAGCTGTTTGGCGTATTCGCTGGACATATAGCTCCCCGGACGAAGGATGGTCACTCACTGTGAGGTTACGCAGCGTAATCTGACTTCGTCAAGCCGAACGGTCCACACCGGCACTACCGGGTGGTACTTCAGGCCGCCGCTGACCCTGTCCTGCCGCCCTGATACCGTGGGCCTCGCACAGTTCCGACGTCCTTTAAAGTCCGTCCCGTGAGGCGGAGAAGGAGGTCCGTTTCGTATGGACGCAGACAGCTCCCCGAGCACACATCCGGCCCGCCCCGTCCTGGAGGCGCCGGACATCGCGCGGGTGCTCACCCGCATCGCCCACGAGATCGTCGAGCGCGCCAAGGGCGCCGACGACGTGGTGCTTCTCGGCATCCCCACCCGTGGCGTCTTCCTCGCCCGCCGGCTGGCAGCCAAGCTCGAGCAGATCACCGGCCGCCCGGCCCCGGTCGGCTCCCTCGACATCACCATGTACCGCGACGACCTGCGGATGCGACCGGCCCGGGCCCTCGCCCGCACGGACATCCCAGGTGACGACGTCGACGGGCGGCTGGTCGTCCTGGTCGACGACGTGCTCTTCTCCGGCCGCACGATCCGCGCCGCTCTCGACGCCCTCGGCGACATCGGCCGTCCCCGTGCCGTCCAGCTCGCCGTCCTCGTCGACCGCGGCCACCGCGAACTGCCGATCCGCGCCGATTACGTCGGCAAGAACCTCCCCACGTCGCTGCGGGAGACGGTCAAGGTCCAGCTCACCGAGGAGGACGGCCGCGACAGCGTGCTTCTCGGCCTAAAAGAGACCGCCCCGGTCGGCGAGCAGTAGGCCGCTGGACGAGCCCGGCGACCCCGCCGGGCGCACGCCCTCGGGCCGACCCCCCGCCTTCGGCACGCGCGATCCCCGACAGGGGCCCGGCCTGCCCGTCGAACCACCCGCAGACCTCCTCACCCACGGAGACACCGGATGAAGCGCCACCTCATCTCGGCCGCAGACCTCACCCACGACGACGCCGTCCTGATCCTCGACACCGCCGAGGAGATGGCCCGGGTCGCCGACCGGCCGATCAAGAAGCTGCCGACCCTGCGCGGCCGCACCGTCGTCAACCTCTTCTTCGAGGATTCGACCCGTACCCGCATCTCCTTCGAGGCGGCCGCCAAGCGCCTCTCCGCCGACGTCATCAACTTCTCCGCCAAGGGATCCTCGGTCTCCAAGGGCGAGTCGCTGAAGGACACCGCGCTGACCCTGGAGGCGATGGGCGCGGACGCCGTCGTCATCCGGCACCATGCCTCCGGCGCCCCCCACCGCCTGGCCACCTCCGGCTGGATCAACGGCGCCGTCATCAACGCCGGCGACGGCACCCACGAGCACCCCACGCAGGCGCTGCTCGACGCCTTCACCATGCGCCGCCACCTGGCGGGAGCGCCCGACGGCGGCCCGACGAACCACCAGGGCACTGGTGACGGGACTGGCCGCGACCTCGCCGGGCGGCGGATCACGATCGTCGGCGACGTGCTGCACAGCCGTGTCGCGCGGTCCAACGTGCACCTGCTGCACACCCTCGGCGCCGAGGTCACCCTCGTCGCCCCGCCCACCCTGGTGCCCATCGGCGTCGAGAGCTGGCCCTGCGAGGTGAACTACGACCTCGACGCCGTCCTCCCGAAGTCGGATGCCGTGATGATGCTGCGCGTGCAGCGCGAGCGGATGAACGCCGCGTTCTTCCCCACCGAGCGCGAGTACTCCCGGCGTTACGGCCTCAACGCAGACCGGATGGCCCGGATGCCCGACCACGCCGTCGTGATGCACCCCGGCCCGATGAACCGCGGCATGGAGATCACCGCCGAGGTCGCGGACTCGGTCCGCTGCACCGCCGTCGAGCAGGTCGCCAACGGGGTCAGCATCCGGATGGCCGTCCTCTACCTGCTGCTCGGCGGCGCCGAGCCCGCCGTAACAACCACCAACTCCCGCACCGAGGAGAGCAAGTAACCATGACCAAGATCCTTATCCGCGGTGCGAAGATCCTGGGCGGCGAACCGCAGGACGTCATCATCGTGGACGAGACCATCACTGCGGTGGGCACGGACCTGACCGTGTCCAGCGGTGAGGGCGCGACGGTCATCGAGGCGGACGGCCAGATCCTGCTGCCCGGTCTCGTCGACCTCCACACCCACCTTCGCGAGCCCGGCCGGGAGGACTCCGAGACGGTCCTGACCGGCACCCGCGCGGCCGCCGTCGGCGGCTTCACCGCCGTCCACGCCATGGCCAACACCTTCCCGGTCGCCGACACCGCCGGTGTCGTCGAGCAGGTCTGGCGGCTCGGCAGGGAGTCCGGCTACTGCGACGTCCAGCCCGTCGGCGCGGTCACCGTCGGCCTGGAGGGCAAGAAGCTCGCCGAGCTCGGGGCCATGCACGAGTCCGCCGCGGGCGTCCGCGTCTTCTCCGACGACGGCAAGTGCGTCGACGACGCCGTGATCATGCGCCGTGCCCTGGAGTACGTGAAGGCATTCGACGGCGTCATCGCCCAGCACGCTCAGGAGCCGCGCCTGACCGAGGGCGCCCAGATGAACGAGGGCATCGTCTCCGCCGAACTGGGCCTGGGCGGCTGGCCCGCCGTCGCCGAGGAGTCGATCATCGCCCGGGACGTGCTGCTCGCCGCGCACGTCGGCTCCCGGGTGCACATCTGCCACCTCTCCACCGCCGGCTCGGTCGAGATCGTCCGCTGGGCCAAGTCCAAGGGCTGGAACGTGACCGCCGAGGTCACCCCGCACCACCTGCTCCTCACCGACGAGCTCGTACGGTCCTACAACCCCGTCTACAAGGTGAACCCGCCGCTGCGCACCGAGGCCGATGTGATGGCCCTACGCGAGGCCCTGGCCGACGGCACCATCGATTGCGTCGCCACCGACCACGCCCCGCACCCGCACGAGGACAAGGACTGCGAGTGGGCCGCCGCGGCCATGGGCATGGTCGGCATGGAGACCGCGCTCTCCGTCGTCCAGCACACGATGGTCGACACGGGCCTGCTGGACTGGGCCCAGGTCGCCGACCGGATGTCCTCCCGGCCGGCCGCCATCGGCCGCCTCGAAGGTCATGGACGGCCCATCGCGGTCGGGGAACCCGCGAACCTCACCCTCGTCGATCCGGCTTACCGTGGTGTGGTGGACCCCGCGGGCTTCGCCTCCCGCAGCCGCAACACCCCGTACGAGGGCCGCGAGCTGCCGGGCCGCGTCACCCACACCTTCCTGCGGGGCCGGGCGACGGTCGTGGACGGGAAGCTGGCGTGACACCACTGACGATTGCGGCGGCGGATCTCGCCGCCGAGCAGAAGTCCCAGGAAGTGACGGACTGGGCGGCCCGCCTCGGCTGGGTCGTCGGTCTGTTGCTCTTCGTCGCGCTGGTCTACTGGCTGATGCGCGAGGGCTGGAAATGGCGCGCCCTGCTGCAGGACGACCTGCCGGAGCTGTCGGCCGTACCGGAGACCACCGGCGAGCCCCGGCTCTCCATGTCCGGCCGCTACCACGGCTCCACCACCGCCGGCCAGTGGCTCGACCGGATCGTCGCCCACGGGCTCGGCACCCGCAGCCGCGCCGAGTTGACGCTGACCGACCAGGGTCTGGCGGTCGTACGGCCCGGGGCGCGGGACTTCTTCGTCCCCGCGGACGCGCTGCGCGGCGCCCGGCTCGACAAGGGCATCGCGGGCAAGGTCCTCGCCGAGGGCGGCCTGCTGGTGATCACCTGGGAAAACGGCGGCAAGCCGATCGACTCCGGCTTCCGCTCCGACCGTGCCGCGGAGCACCGGGCCTGGGTCGAACGGATCACCACTCTCACCGGCGACACGGGTGTCGCCGGCCCGCACGACCAGACTGCTATCTCCCGGGGGACACAGCGTCTCTCGGCGGCTCCGCCGCGAGCCGTAACCCCCGAGAAGGACACAACATGACGACCTCCACCCGGGGAGCCAGGACCCCCGCCGTACTTGTTCTGGAGGACGGCCGTACCTTCCGTGGCCGTGCTTACGGGGCCGTGGGGGAGACCTTCGGCGAGGCGGTGTTCTCCACCGGCATGACCGGTTACCAGGAGACCCTGACCGACCCGTCGTACCACCGCCAGGTGGTCGTCATGACCGCCCCGCACATCGGCAACACCGGCGTCAACGACGAGGACCCCGAGTCGAAGCGCATCTGGGTCTCCGGCTACGTCGTGCGCGACCCGGCCCGGGTGCCCTCCAACTGGCGCTCGGTGCGCTCCCTCGACGAGGAGCTCACCGCCCAGGGCGTCGTCGGCATCAGCGGCATCGACACCCGCGCCCTCACCCGCCACCTCCGGGAGCGTGGCGCGATGCGGGTGGGCATCTTCTCCGGCGAGGTGATCGCCGACGAGGCGACGCTGCTGGCCAAGGTGCAGGCATCCCCCCAGATGAAGGGCGCCGACCTGTGCGGCGAGGTCGCCACCGCCGAGCAGTACGTCGTGCCGGCCATCGGAACCAAGCGCTTCACCGTCGCCGCCGTCGACCTGGGCATCAAGGGGATGACCCCGCACCGGATGGCCGAGCGCGGCATCGAGGTCCACGTCCTGCCCGCGTCCGCCACGCTGGAGGACGTCTACGCCGTGCACCCCGATGGCGTGTTCTTCTCCAACGGGCCCGGTGACCCGGCCACCGCCGACCACCCCGTCGCCGTCATGCGGGGTGTGCTGGAGCGGAAGACCCCGCTCTTCGGCATCTGCTTCGGCAACCAGATCCTCGGCCGTGCGCTCGGCTTCGGCACCTACAAGCTCAAGTACGGCCACCGCGGGATCAACCAGCCGGTCCAGGACCGTACGACCGGCAAGGTCGAAGTCACCGCGCACAACCACGGCTTCGCCGTCGACGCCCCGCTCGACAAGGTCTCCGACACCCCGTACGGCCGGGCCGAGGTCTCCCACGTCTGCCTCAACGACAACGTGGTGGAAGGCCTCCAGCTGCTCGACCAGCCCGCGTTCAGCGTCCAGTACCACCCCGAAGCCGCCGCAGGTCCGCACGACGCCGCGTACCTGTTCGACCGCTTCGTCTCCCTGATGGAGGGCCAGCGTGCCTAAGCGCACCGACATCCAGTCCGTTCTGGTCATCGGCTCCGGCCCGATCGTCATCGGCCAGGCCGCCGAGTTCGACTACTCCGGCACCCAGGCCTGCCGTGTCCTGAAGGCCGAGGGCCTGCGGGTGGTCCTGGTCAACTCCAACCCCGCCACGATCATGACCGACCCGGAGATCGCCGACGCCACGTACGTCGAGCCGATCACTCCGGAGTACGTCGAGAAGATCATCGCCAAGGAGCGCCCCGACGCGCTGCTGCCGACCCTGGGCGGCCAGACCGCGCTCAACACCGCGATCGCCCTGCATGAGGCCGGCACCCTCGACAAGTACGGCGTCGAGCTGATCGGCGCCAACGTCGAGGCCATCCACAAGGGCGAGGACCGCGACCAGTTCAAGGAGGTCGTCGAGGCCGTCAACGCCAAGATCGGCCACGGCGAGTCGGCCCGCTCGGTCATCTGCCACGCCATGGACGAGGTCCTCGCGGGCGTCGAGTCGCTCGGCGGCTACCCCGTCGTCGTACGGCCCTCCTTCACCATGGGCGGCGCGGGCTCCGGCTTCGCGCACGACGAGGAGGAGCTGCGCCGGATCGCCGGTCAGGGCCTGGCGCTGTCGCCCACCACCGAGGTGCTCCTGGAGGAGTCCATCCTCGGCTGGAAGGAGTACGAGCTGGAGCTGATGCGGGACAAGCACGACAACGTCGTGGTCGTCTGCTCCATCGAGAACTTCGACCCGATGGGGGTGCACACCGGTGACTCGATCACCGTCGCCCCGGCGATGACCCTGACCGACCGCGAGTACCAGATCCTGCGCGACATCGGCATCGCCGTGATCCGCGAGGTCGGCGTCGACACCGGCGGCTGCAACATCCAGTTCGCGGTCAACCCCGACGACGGCCGGGTCATCGTCATCGAGATGAACCCGCGTGTGTCCCGGTCCTCCGCGCTGGCGTCGAAGGCCACCGGCTTCCCGATCGCCAAGATCGCCGCCCGCCTCGCCGTCGGCTACACCCTCGACGAGATCCCGAACGACATCACCGAGAAGACGCCCGCGTCCTTCGAGCCGACGCTCGACTACGTCGTCGTCAAGGTGCCCCGGTTCGCCTTCGAGAAGTTCCCGGCGGCGGACGCCACCCTCACCACCACGATGAAGTCCGTCGGCGAGGCCATGGCCATCGGACGAAACTTCCCCGAGGCGCTGCAGAAGGCGCTGCGCTCGCTGGAGAAGAAGGGCAGCCAGTTCTCCTTCGTCGGCCGGCCGGGGGAGAAGGGCGAACTGCTGCACGCGGCCCGGGTCCCCACCGATGGGCGGATCAACACCGTCATGCAGGCGATCCGTGCCGGGGCCACCCCGCAGGAGGTCTTCGACGCCACCGGGATCGACCCGTGGTTCGTCGACCAGCTCTTCCTGATCAAGGAGATCGCGGACGAGATCGCGGCGGCCGACAAGCTCCATCCCGAGCTGCTCGCCGAGGCCAAGCGCTACGGCTTTTCCGACGCCCAGGTCGCCGCCGTCCGCGACCTGCGCGAGGACGTCGTCCGTGAGGTCCGGCACGCGCTGGGCGTACGGCCGGTGTACAAGACCGTCGACACCTGCGCCGCCGAATTCGCCGCCAGGACCCCGTACTTCTACTCCTCCTACGACGAGGAGAGCGAGGTCGCGCCGCGTGAGAAGCCCGCCGTGATCATCCTCGGCTCGGGCCCCAACCGCATCGGCCAGGGCATCGAGTTCGACTACTCCTGCGTCCACGCCTCCTTCGCGCTCAGCGAAGCGGGCTACGAGACCGTGATGGTCAACTGCAATCCGGAGACCGTCTCCACCGACTACGACACCTCCGACCGGCTCTACTTCGAGCCGCTCACCCTGGAGGACGTGCTGGAGATCGTCCACGCGGAGACGCAGGCGGGTCCCGTCGCGGGCGTCGTCGTCCAGCTCGGCGGGCAGACCCCGCTGGGCCTGGCGCAGGCGCTCAAGGACAACGGCGTGCCGATCGTCGGCACCTCTCCCGAGGCCATCCACGCCGCGGAGGACCGCGGGGTCTTCGGCCGCGTGCTGACCGAGGCCGGGCTCCCCGCGCCGAAGTACGGCACCGCCTTCTCCTTCGAGGAGGCCAAGAAGATCGCCGCCGAGATCGGCTACCCGGTCATGGTGCGCCCGTCGTACGTCCTGGGCGGCCGTGGCATGGAGATCGTCTACGACGAGAACTCCCTCGCCGCGTACTTGACCCGGCACGCGGGTCTGATCTCCGAACACCCGGTCCTGGTCGACCGGTTCCTCGACGACGCCATCGAAATCGACGTCGACGCGCTCTACGACGGCACCGAGCTCTATCTCGGCGGCGTCATGGAGCACATCGAGGAGGCCGGCATCCACTCCGGCGACTCCGCCTGCGCCCTGCCTCCGATCACCCTCGGCGGCTTCGACATCAAGCGGCTGCGGGCGTCCACCGAAGCCATCGCGCGCGGCGTCGGCGTCCGCGGCCTGATCAACATCCAGTTCGCTCTGGCGGGTGACATCCTCTACGTCCTGGAGGCCAATCCGCGCGCCTCCCGTACGGTCCCGTTCACCTCCAAGGCGACCGCTGTGCCGCTCGCCAAGGCCGCCGCCCGGATCTCGCTCGGCGCGTCGATCGCCGAGCTGCGTGCGGAGGGCCTGCTGCCGAAGAGCGGTGACGGTGGCACGCTGCCGCTCGACGCGCCGATCTCCGTCAAGGAGGCCGTGATGCCGTGGACCCGCTTCCGCGACGCCTCCGGCCGTGGCGTGGACACCATCCTGGGTCCGGAGATGCGCTCCACCGGCGAGGTCATGGGCATCGACTCGGTCTTCGGCACGGCGTACGCGAAGTCGCAGGCCGGAGCGTACGGCGCGCTGCCGACCAAGGGCCGCGCCTTCGTCTCCGTCGCCAACCGCGACAAGCGCTCGATGATCTTCCCGGCGCGGGAGCTGGTCGGCCTCGGCTTCGAGCTACTGGCCACTTCCGGCACCGCGGAGGTCCTCAAGCGCAACGGCATCAACGCCACCGTGGTGCGCAAGCAGAGCGAGGGCGAGGGCCCACGCGGCGAGAAGACCATCGTCCAGCTCATCCACGACGGGCAGGTGGACCTGATCGTCAACACCCCCTACGGCACCGGCGGCCGCCTCGACGGCTACGACATCCGTACGGCGGCGGTCGCCCGCGGCGTGCCGTGCCTGACGACGGTCCAGGCGCTCGCCGCCGCCGTCCAGGGCATCGAGGCGCTGAGCCGCGGGGACGTGGGTGTGCGCTCCCTCCAGGAACACGCGGAACATCTCACCGCCGCCCGAAAGGTCTAGGTGATATCGGGGGACACCGATGGGACCACCCCATGCCGAAGGGCTATGGGGGAGCGTCAGAGGTGTCCCCCGCGTCGTGAGATCCCCTTGCCTCGTAGAAAGCACACCATGTACCGACTCCTGTTCAACCTGCTCTTCCGGCGCATGGATCCGGAGCAGGCCCACCACCTCGCCTTCTCCTGGATCCGGCTGGCCGTCCGCATCCCGGTGCTGCGCACCCTGCTCGCCGCGGTCCTCGCCCCCCGCCACCCGGCGCTGCGCACCACGGCCTTCGGCACGGCCATGCCCGGCCCCTTCGGCCTCGCCGCGGGGTTCGACAAGAACGCCGTCGCGATCGACGGCATGGCGATGCTCGGCTTCGACCACGTCGAGATCGGCACCGTCACCGGCGAGGCGCAGCCGGGCAACCCCAAGAAGCGGCTCTTCCGGCTGGTCGCCGACCGGGCGCTGATCAATCGGATGGGCTTCAACAACGACGGCTCCGCGACCGTCGCCGCCCGCCTGGGCGAGCGCAAGCCGATCTTTCCCACGGTCGTCGGAGTCAACATCGGCAAGACCAAGGTCGTCCCCGAGGGGGAAGCCGTCCTCGACTATGTGACGTCCACCGAGCGGCTCGCGGCCCACGCCGACTACCTCGTGGTCAACGTCAGCTCCCCGAACACGCCCGGGCTGCGCGACCTCCAGGCCGTCGACCAGCTGCGCCCGCTGCTCTCCGCCGTCCGCGACGCCGCCGACCGGATGGTGACCGACCGCCGCGTGCCGCTGCTCGTCAAGATCGCGCCGGACCTGGCGGACGAGGACGTCGACGCGGTCGCCGACCTCGCCCTCGAACTCGGCCTCGACGGGATCATCGCCACCAACACCACCATCGCCCGCGACGGTCTCGGCCTGCGGACCGGCGCGGACGAGATCGCGGCGATCGGCGCGGGCGGCCTCTCCGGCGCTCCGCTGCGGGCCCGCTCGCTGGAGGTCCTGCGCCGGCTGTACGCGCGCGTGGGCGACCGGATCACGCTCGTGGGTGTCGGGGGCATCGAGACCGCCGACGACGTGTGGGAGCGCATCCTCGCCGGAGCCACCCTGGTCCAGGGCTACAGCGGGTTCATCTACCAGGGGCCCTTCTGGTGCCGGACGATCCACCGCGGTCTGGCCGCCCATCTCGCCGCGAGCCCGTACGGCACCCTCGCCGACGCCGTCGGCGCCGAAACCCGGAAGGTGACCACGTCATGACCTCCCTGGAGAACCTGGAGCCGTTCGGGGCCCGGTTGCGCACCGCCATGGACACCCGCGGTCCGCTGTGCGTCGGCCTCGACCCGCACGCCTCGCTGCTCACCGCGTGGGGCCTGAACGACGACGTCGCGGGCCTGGAGCGGTTCACCCGGACGGTCGTCGACGCGCTCGCGGACCGGGTCGCGGTCCTCAAGCCGCAGTCCGCGTTCTTCGAGCGGTTCGGCTCGCGCGGTATCGCCGTGCTGGAGCGGGCCGTGGCCGACGCCCGGTCCGCCGGTGCGCTGGTCCTGATGGACGCCAAGCGCGGCGACATCGGCTCCACCATGGGCGCGTACGCCGAGACCTACCTGCACAAGGGCAGCCCGCTGTTCTCCGACGCCGTCACCGTCAGCCCGTACCTGGGCTTCGGGTCCCTGCGCCCGGCGCTGGACGCGGCCGTGATCAACGGCTGCGGCGTCTTCGTCCTCGCCCTCACCTCCAATCCGGAGGGTGCCGAGGTGCAGCGGGCCACCGCCGCAACGGGCACCTCCGTCGCGCAGGTGATGCTCGACCACATGGCGGTGGAGAACGCGGGCGCGCAGCCGCTCGGCTCCGTCGGCGCGGTGGTCGGAGCCACCCTCGGCGAGGCCGGGGCCGACCTGGACATCAACGGTCCGCTGCTGGCTCCGGGCATCGGCGCACAGGGCGCCACGTCGGCCGATCTGCCGCGCGTCTTCGGCGCTGCCGTCCGCAACGTGGTGCCCAGCGTCAGCCGCGGGGTACTGCGCCACGGCCCCGACACGAAGGGCCTCCAGGAGGCCGCCGCACGCTTCGCCGACGAGGTACGGACCGCCCTGGCCACCGGCTGATCGGCAGCGCAGGTCGAGCGTGTTGAACAATTTCTGGCGAAAGTGGGGTTGATTTGTCTGAAAAGTCCGAGTCAACTGAGTCTGACCAGGACTTTTCGTTCGTTCTCGCTGACTGGAGCCTCCTTGGCCGCTAGTCTCCGTCACGAGCGACCGTGAAAGCGCGTTGCTCGTTGCTCCGCAGGTGTGGGGCGACTAGGTTCCTCACCGGTCCGTATCCATCAGTTCGACATCCGAGGTGACGTAGGCGTGGCTCTTCCGCCCCTTACCCCTGAACAGCGCGCAGCCGCGCTCGAAAAGGCCGCCGCGGCTCGCCGGGAGCGGGCCGAGGTCAAGAATCGACTCAAGCACTCCGGCGCCTCGCTCCACGAGGTCATCAAGCAGGGTCAGGAGAACGATGTCATCGGCAAGATGAAGGTCTCCGCCCTTCTCGAGTCGCTGCCCGGCGTCGGCAAGGTCCGTGCCAAGCAGATCATGGAGCGGCTCGGCATCTCCGAGAGCCGCCGGGTCCGTGGTCTCGGCTCCAACCAGATCGCCTCCCTGGAGCGCGAGTTCGGCGGCGCCGCCTCCTGAGGTTCCCGGGCCCTCCCGAGAACCTGGATAATCGCTCCATGGCTGCAACAACCCGGGGGACGACCCACCCCCTCGCTCAGCAGGGGGAACCCTCAGAACCTCCTGGCGTACGTCCGCGGCTGACCGTGCTCTCCGGCCCCTCAGGGGTCGGCAAGAGCACGGTCGTCGCTCATATGCGCGCCGTCCATCCCGAGGTCTGGCTCTCGGTCTCGGCCACCACGCGCAAGCCGCGCCCGGGCGAGCGGCACGGGGTCCAGTACTTCTTCGTCGAGGACGAGCAGTTCGACAAGCTGATCGCCAACGGCGAGCTGCTGGAGTGGGCCGAGTTCGCGGGCAACCGGTACGGCACGCCGCGGCGCGCCGTGCTCGAGCACCTGGAGGCCGGCCAGCCGGTGCTGCTGGAGATCGATCTCCAGGGAGCCCGGCTGGTGCGCGAGTCCATGCCGGAGGCGCAGCTGGTCTTCCTCGCCCCGCCGAGCTGGGACGAGCTGGTCCGCCGGCTCACGGGGCGGGGCACGGAGCCGCCGGAGGTCATCGAGCGCCGGCTCGAGGTCGCCAAGACCGAACTCGCGGCAGAGTCGGAGTTCGACGTCACCCTGGTGAACACCTCCGTCGAGGACGTCGTCCGCGAGCTGCTAGCCTTGCTGTGATATCCGGGGTGACGGAGCACCGGCGGCCGACGCCACGGGCCCCGGACCCCCAGAAGTTCGTCTGATCTTTCTCCCCTTTTCGGAAGGTAGAGCGTGTCCTCTCCCATCACCGCGCCCGAGGGCATCATCAACCCGCCGATCGATGAGCTGCTCGAGGCCACCGACTCGAAGTACAGCCTCGTGATCTACGCGGCCAAGCGCGCGCGGCAGATCAACGCGTACTACTCCCAGCTCGGCGAGGGCCTGCTGGAGTACGTCGGCCCGCTCGTGGACACCCATGTGCACGAGAAGCCGCTCTCGATCGCCCTGCGTGAGATCAACGCGGGTCTGCTGACCTCCGAGGCCGTCGAGGGCCCGGCGCAGTAGCGGCACCGTCAACGTCACCACGGGCCCGGCACGGGCTGCCCCACTGGGGGAGCGCTCCGCCGGGCCCGTGGTGTGTCATGGGAGAGGTACCTGAGGAAGCGCGGGAGAGGCCGGCGATGGACAAGCCGAAGGTCGTCCTGGGGGTCAGCGGCGGCATCGCCGCCTACAAGGCGTGCGAGCTGCTGCGCAGGCTGACCGAGTCCGGACATGACGTACGGGTCGTGCCGACCGGCTCGGCGCTGCAGTTCGTCGGCGAGGCGACCTGGTCCGCGCTCTCCGGCAACCCCGTCTCGACCGAGGTGTGGGAGTCGGTCCACGAGGTGCCGCACGTACGGATCGGCCAGGCGGCCGACCTCGTCGTCGTCGCCCCCGCCACCGCCGACCTGCTGGCCAAGGCCGCCCACGGCATCGCCGACGACCTGCTGACCAATACCCTGCTCACCGCCCGCTGTCCGGTGATTTTCGCGCCCGCCATGCACACCGAGATGTGGGAGCACCCGGCCACCCAGGAGAACGTGGCGACGCTGCGCCGTCGCGGCGCCGTCGTCCTCGAGCCCGCCGTCGGCCGGCTCACCGGCGTGGACACCGGCAAGGGCCGGCTCCCCGAGCCCGGCGAGATCTTCGACGTGTGCCGTCACGTGCTGGCCCGCGGGTCGGCAGGCGGGACGCAGGATCTCTCCGGCCGGCATGTGGTCGTCAGCGCCGGAGGCACCCGCGAGCCGCTGGACCCGGTCCGCTTCCTCGGCAACCGCTCCTCCGGCAAGCAGGGGTACGCCCTGGCCCGAACGGCGGCGGCGCGCGGCGCACGCGTCACACTGGTCGCCGCCAACACCGGCCTCCCGGACCCGGCCGGTGTCGACGTGGTCCCGGTCGGCACGGCCGTGCAGCTGCGTGAGGCGGTCCTCAAGGCCGCCGCCGACGCGGATGCGGTCGTGATGGCCGCCGCCGTCGCGGACTTCCGCCCTGCGCACTACGCAGAGGGCAAGATCAAGAAGAGGGAGGGCGAGGACCCCGCCCCCATCGCCCTGGTGCGCAACCCCGATGTACTGGCCGAGATCTCCGCGGAACGGGCCCGGCCCGGGCAGGTGATCGTCGGCTTCGCCGCCGAGACCGGCGACGCCCTGGCCAACGGCCGGACGAAGCTGGCCCGCAAGGGCTGCGACCTCCTGGTCGTCAACGAGGTGGGCGAGCGCAAGACCTTCGGCTCCGAGGAGAACGAAGCGATCGTGCTCGGCGCCGACGGAACCGAGACCCCGGTGCCGTACGGCCCCAAGGAGGCCCTGGCCGACACGGTCTGGGACCTGGTGGGCCGACGCCTTGCGCTGATACCTTCGCCAGGTCCCGAGAGTTCCTGATCTCCTGCGAACACGCCCAGCCGGTTCGGTGAACTTCCCGTGCCGCGCACGGCTGTCCCCGGCGGTGCCGTAAGACACAGGTCTCCCACGGAGCGAGATGCCGTGTCCGGTCGCCGGGTGGGACGGATAAACTGATGGCGGATCCGCGCCGGGCGCAGCTCCCGGACGGATCCGACCATGATCAGCCAGCAGCCGCTGCAACCCCAGGGAGCGATGTGTCCCGCCGCCTGTTCACCTCGGAATCCGTGACCGAGGGCCACCCTGACAAGATCGCTGACCAGATCAGCGACACGATTCTCGACGCGCTCCTCCAGGAGGACCCGGGCTCGCGGGTCGCCGTGGAGACGCTGATCACCACCGGCCTGGTGCATGTGGCCGGCGAGGTGACCACGAAGGCCTACGCACCGATCGCGACGCTGGTGCGGAACAAGATCCTCGAGATCGGCTACGACTCGTCGAAGAAGGGTTTCGACGGAGCTTCCTGTGGTGTGTCGGTGTCCATCGGGGCGCAGTCGCCGGACATCGCGCAGGGTGTGGACACCGCCTACGAGCAGCGGGTCGAGGCTGCCGAAGCAGGCGAGGAAAGGGACGAGCTGGACCGGCAGGGCGCTGGTGACCAGGGCCTGATGTTCGGCTATGCGTGCGATGAGACGCCGGAGCTGATGCCGCTGCCGATCCACCTGGCCCACCGGCTCTCGCACCGGCTGTCGGAGGTGCGGAAGAACGGGACCATCCCCTACCTCCGCCCGGACGGCAAGACCCAGGTGACCATCGAGTACAACGGTGACAAGGCCGTCCGGCTGGACACCGTCGTGGTGTCCTCGCAGCACGCCTCGGACATCGATCTGGACTCGCTGCTGGCGCCGGACATCCGTGAGTTCGTGGTGGAGCACGTGCTCAAGCAGCTGCCGGAGGACGGGATCACGCTGGACACCGACAGCTACCGGCTGCTGGTGAACCCGACCGGGCGGTTCGAGATCGGCGGCCCGATGGGTGACGCGGGACTGACCGGCCGGAAGATCATCATCGACACCTACGGGGGCATGGCCCGGCACGGTGGCGGAGCCTTCTCCGGCAAGGACCCGTCCAAGGTCGACCGCTCGGCGGCGTACGCGATGCGCTGGGTGGCGAAGAACGTGGTCGCGGCGGGTCTGGCCGCGCGCTGCGAGGTGCAGGTGGCGTACGCGATCGGCAAGGCCGAGCCGGTGGGCCTGTTCGTGGAGACCTTCGGGACGGCCACGGTGGAGCCGGAGAAGATCGAGCAGGCCATCGGTGAGGTGTTCGACCTGCGGCCGGCCGCGATCATCCGCGATCTGGACCTGCTGCGCCCGATCTACGCCCAGACCGCCGCGTACGGGCACTTCGGCCGGGAGCTGCCGGAGTTCACCTGGGAGCGCACCGACCGGGTGGACGCCCTGCGCCAGGCCGTCGGCCGGTGACCTGACCGCCGTCCGTCGCGGGCCCCCTACCCCCCCCCCGTCCGAGGGTAGCGGAGCTGTCGTACCCAGGTGAGAGAAGTCGGCCGGTGCCGTGCCGCCGTGTCACTCTCGTCTGGTAGGACAAACCTTATGAGCAGCGAGAACGGGCCGCGGCCGCCGGAGCGGGATCCGGCGCGGGACCCCCGGGCGGCAGAGCCGCACGGGGGCGCGGAGCAGCTCGCGCTCATGCGTGCGACCGTGCGCCAGGCCAAGGCGCCGCGGGCCAAACCGCGCACCTGGCGCGGAGCGCCGCTCGCCGAGCACCAGCCCGTGGCCAGGGTTCTCGTCGACAAGGGCCTGCTCCACCTCGACCAGTTCTTCGATTACGCCGTCCCCGCCGCCATGGACGCCGAAGCTCGGCCCGGTGTCCGCGTCCGGGTCCGCTTCGGCGCCCGCGTGGTCAAGGGTCGCCGCGAAGGGGGGGAGCTGCACGACGGCTTCATCGTCGAGCGGCTGGCGGAGAGCGACTATCGCGGCCCGCTGGCCCCCCTCGCCCAAGTCCTCTCCCCGGAACCGGTGCTGCGGCCCGAGCTGCTGGCGCTGTGCCGCGCGGTCGCCGACCGGTACGCGGGAGCGCTGGCGGATGTCGTACAGCTGGCCGTGCCGCCCCGCCGCGCGCGGCCGGAGACAGAGCCCGTCGGCGACCCCCTGCCCCCGCCCCCGCCCCCGGCCCCGGGCAGCTGGTCGCGCTATGCCGAAGGACCCGGCTATCTCCAGGCGCTCGCCCGCGGTGACGCTCCCCGGGCCGTATGGACGGCGTTGCCCGGCCCGCACTGGTCCGACGAACTGTCCCGGGCCATCGCCGCGACGCTCGCCTCCGGGCGCGGTGCCCTGCTCGTCGTGCCGGACGGGCGTACGGCAGCGGGTGCGGACTCCGCCCTCACTGCTCTGATCGGCCCGGGACGGCATGTGCTGCTCACCGCGGACAGCGGACCGGAGGAGCGCTATCGACGCTGGCTCGCGGTGAGCCGCGGATCCGTCCGGGCCGTCATCGGCACCCGGGCCGCCATGTTCGCGCCGGTGCGCGATCTCGGGCTCGTGGCGATCTGGGACGACGGAGACTCCAGCCACAGCGAGCAACACGCGCCCCAACCCCACGCACGCGAGGTGCTGTTGCTGCGAGCCGCGCATGAAAAGGCGGCCTTCCTGCTCGGCGGCGTCGGCTGCACGGTCGAGGGGGCGCAGCTGGTGGACACCGGCTGGGCCCGGCCGCTCGCGGCCTCCCGTGAGGTGGTCCGGTCCACGGCACCGCTGATCCGCACCGTCGGCGACGCCGACCAGGCGCGCGACGAGGCCGCCCGCGCCGCACGGCTGCCGACGCTCGCCTGGCAAGTGGTCCGCGAAGGACTGCGCACGGGCCCGGTGCTGGTGCAGGTCCCGCGCCGGGGGTACGTACCCAGGCTGGCCTGCGAGCGGTGTCGGACCCCGGTCCGCTGCGGGGCCTGCTCCGGGCCGCTCGAGGCCACGGACGCGGGCGGGCTCGAGTGCGGGTGGTGCGGGCGTGCGGAGCCGTCCTGGCACTGCGCCTCCTGTGGGGGAGTCAGGCTGCGGGCGCAGATCGTCGGTGCCCGGCGCACGGCGGAGGAGCTGGGACGCGCCTTCCCTGCGGTTCCGGTCCGCACCTCGGGACGCGATCACGTCCTGGACAGCGTCCCCGATCATCCCGCCCTGGTCGTCAGCACACCGGGCGCCGAGCCCGTCGCCGAGGCGGGCTATGCGGCGGCGCTGCTGCTGGACGGCTGGGCCATGCTCGGCCGCCCTGACCTGCGGGCGGGTGAGGAGGCGCTGCGCCGCTGGCTGGGTGCGGCGGCGCTGGTCCGGAGCCAGGAAGACGGGGGCACGGTGGTGGTCGTCGCCGAGCCGACCCTGCGGCCCGTACAGGCGCTGGTCCGCTGGGACCCGGCAGGTCACGCGGTCCGGGAGCTCGCCGAGCGGGCCGAGCTGGGCTTCCCGCCCGTCTCCCGGATGGCGGCCGTCTCAGGCCGTCCCGAGGACGTCCAGGACTTCGTCGGCACGGTCCAACTGCCCGAGGGAACCGATGTGCTGGGACCGGTGCCGCTGCCCGTCACGGAAGCGGGCCGCCCGCGCCGCCCCGGTGACCCTCCGCCGGGGGAGAGCTGGGAGCGGGTGCTGCTCCGGGTGCGGCCGGGCAACGGTGCCGGCCTGGCGTCCGCCCTGAAGGAGGCCCAGGCGTCCCGCGCGGTCCGCCGTGAGGGCGAACGGGTCCGGGTCCGCATCGACCCGACGGATCTCGGCTGAGCCGGCACCACCGGCCTGTACGACTCCGCCCGCGACGCGCGGTGTCAGCCGTGGCGGGGGCCCGGGAGCGCGGTGGGCCGGGAGTCCTCGAGGGCCAGGGACGGGCTCGACTGGCCGGGAACCGAGCGGGCGGCAGGTACGGCTGACACCGCAGGCGGCGCCTCTCCGGTGTCCCCGGAGGAACCGTTCTGCGTCGCGGCGGTCGCGCGGCGGGATCCGTAACGGCGGTGGACCGCCTGCTTCGTCACGCCGAGCGCCGAGCCCACGGCGTCCCAGGAGAAGCCCAGCGAGCGGTCGAAGTCGACCGCCGCCGTCACCAGGGTCTCAACGCTGTCCCGCAGCTCCTGGGCGAGCCGTACGGTGGGCGCGGGCGCCCTGCCGTACACGACGAAGCCCGCGGACGGGCCGGTGCGCCGCGGCCGGTAGACGTTGCCCAGCTGGGCGGTCAGGGTGCGCAGCGCGTCCACCTGCCGGCGGACCCGCTCGATGTCCCGCACCAGCAGATGCAGGCTGGCCCGAGCCTGGGCGTCGTGGGTTGCGTGGTCGGCCATGAACAAGCCTCTCGAACCGGCGTCAAAAGGAGCGGGCCGCAATCGCGGCCCATTTCGGTCAATCCCACTTGACCAACGCCCGACCCGCCTCCCTGGTCACGGTGCAGGGGCGTACTCGCCCGGGCCGGGGGCGCGCGGAAGCGCGTACGCCCCCTGGCAGTTCGGCCCATAGACTGGTGCGCTCCGCACCGGCACCTCCTCCGTGGGCGCGCCACCGGCTCCTTCCGGGGTGCCGGACCGTCAGGCCCAGGGGGTCTGTCGCCGGGTGGGGTACGGCCCTGGGGGAGTCCCCCCATGCGCCGTTCTCGTCGTCCGCCTGAGAGAGGCAGTGCACCACCGATGAAGCTCGTCTTCGCCGGCACCCCCGAGGTCGCCGTACCCGCTCTGGACGCGCTGATCGCGTCCGACCGGCACGAGGTCGCGGCCGTCGTCACCCGGCCCGATGCGCCGGCCGGGCGCGGCCGGCGCCTGGTCGCCAGCCCCGTCGCGCAACGTGCTGAGGAGGCGGGCATCGAGGTGCTCAAACCGCTGAAGCCGCGCGACGAGGACTTCCTCGCCCGGCTCCGCGACATCGCGCCCGACTGCTGCCCGGTCGTCGCCTACGGAGCGCTGCTGCCGAAGGCCGCGCTGGAGGTGCCCGCCCACGGCTGGGTGAACCTGCACTTCTCGCTGCTGCCCGCCTGGCGAGGTGCCGCGCCCGTACAGCACGCCGTGCTGGCCGGGGACGAGGTGACCGGCGCCACGACGTTCCTGATCGAGGAGGGCCTGGACTCCGGGCCCGTGTACGGCGTGGTCACCGAGGAGGTACGGCCGACCGACACCAGCGGGGACCTGCTGACCCGGCTCGCCTTCGCCGGGGCCGGGCTTCTCGTCGCGACGATGGACGGCATCGAGGACGGCACCCTCGAGGCGGTGCCCCAGCCGACCGAGGGCGTCAGCCACGCACCCAAGATCAGTGTCGAGGACGCCCGGATCGACTGGGCGGCCCCCGCGCTGCGGGTGGACCGCGTGGTCCGCGGCTGCACGCCCGCGCCGGGCGCGTGGACGCTCTTCCGCGGGGACCGGTTGAAGGTCATGCCGCTGGCTCTGCTGCCGGACCGTACGGACCTCGCCCCGGGCGAGCTGTCGGTCACCAAGAACGCGGTGTACGCCGGGACCGGGTCGCACGCCGTCGAGCTGCAGTGGGTGAAGCCGCAGGGCAAGAAGCCGATGCGGGCGGCCGATTGGGCGCGCGGCGTACGCATCGGGGCGGGGGAGCGGCTGGGCGCGTAGCGCGAATGCCCCGGGCGAGCGGGCCAGTCGGTGGTGGCCGCGCCTCATCGGCCGCCACCGCCCTGGCGCCCCGTCAGGGAACGACTTGACCTCAAGCTTTGTTGAGGTTTTACGGTCCCTGTCGTGCCGGGAGCCACCGCGGCACACCGAGACCTCGGAGGTGCCCGATGGACATGGAAGTCACGGCCTGGACCTCGCTCCACCATGCGGCGAACGCCCGGGAGGACCGGCGGCCCTTCTCCCGCTCCACGCTCCGCCGCATCGGCGGCTTCGCCCGGCCGCACCGTCGCCGACTGGCCTGGTTCCTGCTGCTCAGCACGGTCACGGCGATGCTGGCCGTCGCCACGCCGCTGCTCGCGGGCAGAGTGGTCGACACGATCGTCGACCGCTCTTCCGCGGGGGTGGTCATCGGACTCGCCGCCCTCATCGCCGTCATCGCGGTGGCCGAGGCCGGACTCGGACTGGTGACCCGCTGGCTGTCGGCGACCATCGGCGAGGGCCTGATCCTCGACCTGCGCACCGCCGTGTTCGACCACGTCCAGCGCATGCCCGTCGCCTTCTTCACCCGGACCCGCACCGGTGCGCTGGTCAGCCGGCTCAACAACGACGTCATCGGCGCGCAGCGGGCGTTCAGCGACACCCTCTCCGGGGTCGTCGGCAACCTCGTGACGCTGCTGCTCACGCTGGTCGTGATGATCGGGATCTCCTGGCAGATCACCCTCCTCGCGCTGCTCCTGCTGCCCGCCTTCCT
The DNA here is from genome assembly GCF_052245555.1 of Streptomyces sp. KR80. Classification (NCBI taxonomy): domain Bacteria; kingdom Bacillati; phylum Actinomycetota; class Actinomycetes; order Kitasatosporales; family Streptomycetaceae; genus Streptomyces; species Streptomyces sp. KR80. The sequence continues at coordinate 231,923 of NZ_JBQQCD010000002.1, read as the reverse complement.
GCTGCCCGCGCGACGGGTCGGCGGCAGGCTGGCTAAGCTCCGGCGCGAGGCCGCGAACCACAACGCGGCCATGAGCACCCAGATGACCGAGCGCTTCTCCGCCCCTGGCGCGACCCTGGTCAAGCTGTTCGGGCGGCCGGCCGACGAGTCGGCCGAGTTCGCCGCTCGGGCCCGTCGGGTGCGCGACATCGGCGTGCGTACGGCCATGGTCCAGGTCTCGTTCGTCACCGCGCTGACGCTGGTCTCCGCCCTGGCCCTCGCCCTCGTCTACGGGCTCGGCGGCTTCTACGCGCTGCGCGGCACGCTCGACGCCGGTGCCGTCGTCGCCCTCGCCCTCCTGCTCACCCGCCTCTACGCCCCGCTCACCGCCCTGGCCGGCGCGCGGGTGGAGGTGATGAGCGCACTCGTCAGCTTCGAGCGGGTCTTCGAGGTGCTCGACCTCAAGCCTCTGATCACCGAGAAGCCGGACGCCCGACGCGTCCCGGACGGACCGGTGTCCGTCGAGTTCGACCGGGTGGGTTTCGGCTATCCCTCCGCGGACAAGGTGTCCCTCGCTTCCCTGGAGGAGGTGGCGAACCTCGACACGCGGGGCGGCGTCGAGGTGCTGCACGAGGTGTCCTTCCGCGCCGAGCCCGGACAGATGATCGCTCTCGTGGGCTCCTCCGGTGCCGGCAAGTCGACGATCGCGCAGCTGCTGCCGCGGCTCTACGACGCCGACAGCGGGGCCGTACGTCTGTCCGGGGTTGACGTCCGCGACCTGTCGGCCGAGTCGGTCCGCCACACGCTCGGCATGGTGACCCAGGACGGGCACCTCTTCCATGACTCGATCCGGGCGAACCTGTTGCTGGCGCGGCCGCAGGCCACCGAGGACGAGCTGTGGGAGGTGCTGCGGCGGGCGCGCCTCGAGGGACTCGTGGCGGCCCTGCCCGACGGCCTGGACACCGTCGTCGGCGAGCGCGGCTACCGGCTCTCCGGTGGCGAGCGCCAGCGGCTGACCATCGCCCGCCTGCTCCTCGCCCGGCCCCGCGTGGTGATCCTCGACGAGGCCACCGCGCACCTGGATTCCACGTCCGAGGCGGCCGTACAGGAGGCGCTGAGCGAGGCCCTCGACGGGCGTACCGCGGTGGTCATCGCGCACCGGCTCTCCACCGTCCGGGCCGCCGATCTCATCCTCGTGGTCGAGGACGGCCGGATCGTGGAACGCGGTACTCACAGCGAGCTGCTCGCCGCCGGAGGCCGCTACGAGCAGCTCCACCGGACGCAGTTCGACCTGCAGTCGGGGCCGTCGTCCGAGGAGCCGGAATCCGCCGCGGAGGGTGCACCCGCCGCAGCGCGGGAGCCGGCCGCCGTCCAGGGGGCGCTCGGCTGAGGTGAGCGGGCGGCGACGTAGGCTAGAGGCCTGTCCGGCCGTTCGGACCGATTCCTTCCCCGGAGCACATTTCCCGTGACCGACCAGCCCCGTCGTCGCCCCGGCAAGCCTTACCGCCGGCCGAAGAAGGACCCTGCACGCATCCTCGCCTTCGAGGCCCTGCGGGCCGTCGACGAGCGCGACGCGTACGCCAACCTCGTCCTGCCCCCGTTGCTGCGCAAGGCCCGCGAGGGCGGCGACTTCGACACCCGGGACGCGGCGCTCGCGACCGAGCTGGTCTACGGCACACTGCGCCGGCAGGGGACGTACGACGCGATCATCGCGGTGTGCGTGGACCGGCCGCTACGCGAGGTGGACCCGCCCGTGCTGGATGTGCTCACCCTAGGCGCCCACCAGCTGCTGGGGACCCGGATCCCCACGCACGCAGCCGTCTCGGCCAGCGTCGAACTGGCGCGTGTGGTGCTCGGTGACGGGCGGGCGAAGTTCGTCAACGCCGTACTGCGCCGGATCGCCGCCGACGACCTCGACGGCTGGCTGGAGCGGGTCGCCCCGCCGTACGAGGAGGACCCGGAGGAGCATCTGGCCGTCGTCCACTCGCATCCGCGGTGGATCGTCTCCGCGCTCTGGGACGCTCTCGGAGGTGGCCCGGCCGGGATCGAGAATCTGCTGGAGGCCGACAACGAGCGGCCCGAGGTGACGCTCGTCGCCCGTCCCGGGCGGGCCACCGTCGACGAGCTGATGGAGACCCTGGGCGAGGAGGGCGGCCTGCCCGGGCGCTGGTCGCCGTACGCCGTGCGGCTGGCCGAGGGCGGAGAGCCGGGCGCCCTCGACGCGGTCCGCGACGGGCGCGCCGGGGTCCAGGACGAGGGCAGCCAGCTGGTCGCCCTCGCGCTGGCGAACGCACCGCTGGACGGTCCGGACGCCCGCTGGCTCGACGGCTGCGCCGGCCCGGGCGGCAAGGCGGCCCTGCTGGGCGCGCTGGCGGCGCAGCGTGGCGCCGCCCTGCTCGCCGCCGAGCAGCAGCCGCACCGGGCGCGGCTCGTCGCCCGTGCGCTGGCGGGGAACCCCGGCCCGTACCAGGTGGTCGCCGCGGACAGCACCCGGCCGCCGTGGCGTGCGGCGAGCTTCGACCGGGTGCTGGTGGACGTTCCCTGCACCGGTCTCGGCGCGCTCCGCCGGCGGCCGGAGGCCCGGTGGCGCCGCCGCCCGGAGGACCTGGACGGCTTCGCTCCGCTGCAGCGTGCCCTGCTGCGGGAGGCGTTCGGAGCCGTACGGGTCGGCGGCGTGGTCGGATACGCGACCTGCTCGCCGCACCTGGCCGAGACGCGGGCCGTCGTCGAGGACGTGCTGAAGGGGCGGGCCGGGCCGGGGGCCGCGGCGGAGTGGGTCGACGCGCGGCCGCTGATGGTGGGGGTGCCCGAACTGGGCGAAGGACCGGACGTTCAGCTGTGGCCGCATCTGCACGGCACCGATGCGATGTACCTGGCCCTCCTGCGCCGCACCGCCTGAGCGGATTACGACTTCCTGACCTGCGGCACGGGCGACGGTGCGGAAGGCGTCGGGCCGTCCTCGCGGGCGAGTGCGTGGGGCCACCACATAGCCGACCCGACGTCCAGGAACAGCGCGGTGACCAGCACGGACCGTACGACGAAGGTGTCCAGCAGCACGCCAAGCGCCACGGCGAAGCCGACCTCGGAGAAGGCCACGAGCGGCAGGGTGCCCAGGGCGGCGAACGTGCCCGCGAGGACCAGACCGGCCGAGGTGATGACTGCACCTGTGGCGGCGAGCGCGGTGAGCGCTCCCGGCCGGGTGCCCTGCCGACGGGCCTCCTCGCGCACCCGCGTCGACAGGAAGATGTTGTAGTCGATGCCCAGGGCGACCAGGAAGACGAAGACGAACAGTGGGAAGGCGGCGTCCTCGCCCGCGTAGTCGAACAGGTACCGGAAGGCGAGCGCGCTGATGCCGAGGGCGGCCGCGAAGGAGAGCACCACGGTGGCGATCAGGACCAGAGACGCGACCAGCGCACGCAGCAACAGCGCCAGGATGATCAGGACGACCACCAGCACCAGCGGGATCACCACCGTGTTGTCGCGCATGGCGGCCGAATCGGCGTCCAGCAGCGCGGCCGTGCCGCCGCCCACCTTCGCGTCGGCGCCCGGAACGGCGTGCACCACGTCCCGTACCCGCTCGACCGTGTCCTTCGCCGCGGAGCTGTCCGCCGGAGCGGTCATGGTCGCCTCGAGCAGGACCCGGCCCTCGAGCACGGGAGCCGCGCCTGGCGGACCCATGATCGACTGGGGTACGACCCCCGGCGTCCGTGCCACCGCCCGTCCGACCGCCTCGGCCTGCGGGGCATTCGCGACGATCATCAGCGGGTCGCCGCTGCCCGCCGGGAAGTACCTCGCGGAGACCTCCTGACCGGTGATGGACTCCTGCTTGTCGGTGAAGGCGTCGGCGTTGCTGATGCCTTCGGCGCGCAGCCCGAGAATGCCGAAGGACAGCGCGGCCAGGGCCACGGCGGTGATCCCCCAGACGGCCCGCGGCCGACCGGAGATGCGGCGGCCCAGCCGGGCCCAGAACCCCCGCTCGGCCGGCTCGGGCGACCCGTGGTGCGGGATCACCGGCCAGAAGATCCAGCGCCCGACGATCACCAGCAGGGCGGGGAAGAGCGTCAGCATCGCGAGCACCGCGATCAGCACCCCGATGGCGCAGACGGGGCCGAGCCCGCTGGTGGAGTTCATCTCGGCGACCAGCAGGACCAGCATGCCCGCGCACACCGTGGAGCCGCTCGCGATGACCGCGGGGCCCGCGCGGTGCAGGGCCAGGGCCATCGCCTCATGACGGTCCTCGTGCCGGCGCAGCTCCTCGCGGTAACGGGCGACCAGCAACAGGGCGTAGTCCGTTCCGGCCCCGAAGACGAGGACGGTGAGGATGCCGGCGCTCTGCCCGTTCACGGTCAGATCGGCATGGACGGCGAGCAGATAGATGATCGCCTGGGCGGTCAGCAGGGACGCGACGGCCGAGATCACCGGCACCAGCAGGAGGCTGGGGCTGCGATAGGTGAGGAGCAGCGCCACGACGACGACGCCGAGCGCGGTCAGGAGCAGCGTCGAGTCGATGCCTTCGTAGACCGCTGCGAAGTCGGCGTTGGTGCCGGCCGGGCCCGTGACGTACACCGCCAGACCGCCCCCGCCCCCGCCGACTTTCCCCTTGATGGCGTCGACGGCCGGGGTCAGGCGCTCCCAGCCCTCCTCGTCGACGGTGATCGGCACATGGATCTGCGCCGCACGGGGGTTGATCGGGCGGTCGAAGACCGGGGCCCGCGTCTCGTCGCCCCGGATCCCGTTCTCGCTCAGCCGCCTCAGCTCCGCCGCGTCCGCGGAGATCGTCTTCCGGTCCTCGGCCGTGAGACCGCTGTCCCGGACATAGAGCACGACACCGGGCATGGTCTCCGGCCGGAACTCCTCGGAGAGCATCAGCACCTGGGTGGATTCCGCGCTCCCGGGGAGCCAGGACATGGCGTCGTTGTCCTGGGCGTCGTCGAGCTTCTGGGCCAACGGGGCGAGGCCGAAGATGACGATCAGCCACAGCAGAAGGACCAGCCACTTGGTCCGGCGGCCACAGACCAGCCATGCCACGCCCTGCGGTCGTCCGTCCGACATAGCACCCCAATCGTCTGCGGGCGGCCGGAACCCCGCGCCCACATGTGATCCGGGGCGGGTTCGACCGCACTGGTCCGATGTGCGGCAGTACCGCGTCCGTCGTGGGTCGCGGGCCATGGCAGGCTTGGACCATGGCCGTTCAGATCAGCCCCAGTATCCTCTCCGCCGACTTCTCTCGCCTGGCGGAGGAGGCGAGGGCCGTCGAGGGAGCCGACTGGCTCCATGTCGATGTCATGGACAACCACTTCGTCCCGAACCTGACCCTCGGCGTGCCCGTGGTCGAGTCGCTCGCCCGGGCGACCGGCACCCCGCTGGACTGCCATCTGATGATCGAGGACCCGGACCGCTGGGCACCCGCGTACGTGGAGGCCGGGGCCTCCTCGGTCACCTTCCATGTCGAGGCCGCCGCCGCTCCCGTACGGCTGGCCCGCGAGCTCCGGGCGAAGGGCGCCCGCGCCTCGATGGCGCTCAAGCCCGCTACTCCGATTGAGCCGTACGAGGATCTGCTGCCCGAGCTCGACATGGTGCTGATCATGACGGTGGAGCCCGGTTTCGGGGGGCAGGCGTTCCTCGACATCATGCTGCCGAAGATCCGCCGCACCCGTGAGCTGATCGCCAAGCACGGGCTGGAGGTCTGGCTGCAGGTGGACGGCGGGGTGTCGGCGGCGACCATCGAGCAGTGTGCCGAGGCCGGCGCCGACGTCTTTGTCGCCGGATCGGCGGTCTACGGCGCGAACGACCCGGCCGCCGCCGTGGCCGCCCTGCGGACCCGGGCGGAGGAACGTATCGCCACGGCCGCCTGGGCGTGCGACCACTGAGCGTCGGCTCGGTGAACTGCCGGGCCCAAGGGCTGATCGACAACCGCCGCTTCTGACAGGATGAGCAGGGGCGCCCTCCACCCGGCGGGTGGTGGGGGAGAGCCGGCAATTGCAGCAGTGAGGAGATCGCGGTGTCGACGGGCCGATCAGCCACGCGGATGGGACCCGCTGAGCTGGTGCAGGCGGCGGCCATGGCCCGCCGCTTCTACCTCGAGGGCAAGTCCAAGATCCAGATCGCCGAGGAGTTCGGCGTCAGCCGCTTCAAGGTCGCCCGGGTGCTGGAGACGGCGCTCGAGCGCGACCTCGTACGGATCGAGATCCGGGTCCCGGCCGAGCTCGACGCGGAGCGCTCCGACGCGCTGCGCGCCCGCTACGGCCTGCGCCACGCGGTCGTCGTCGAGTCCCCGGCCGACGCCGAGGCCGATACGGCCGATCCGGAGAATCTCGGCGAGGTCGCCGCGGAGCTGCTCGGCGAGCTGGTCACCGAGGGGGATGTGCTGGGGCTGGCCTGGGGCCGGTCCACCATCCACATGGCCGCGGCCCTCGACCGGCTGCCGCCCTGCACGGTGGTCCAGCTGACGGGCGTGTACGACGCGGGCACCGCCGAGCGCGGCTCGGTCGAGGCGGTACGCCGCGCCGCCCAGGTCGCCGGCGGTGAGGCCCACCCCATCTACGCCCCGATGCTGCTGCCCGACACGGCCACCGCGGACGCACTGCGCGGCCAGACCGGCATCGCCCGGGCCTTCGAGTACTTCGACAAGGTCACCGTCGCCTGTGTGTCCATCGGCTCCTGGGCCGCGGGCATCTCCACCGTGTACGACATGCTCACCGAGGAGGAGCGGCAGCACTACGCCTCGCTGGGTGCCGCGGCCGAGATGTCCGCGCACCTCTTCGACGCGGACGGCCGCCGCATCGGCCGCGACCTGGGGGAGCGCTGCATCACCGTCGAGGCGGACCGGCTGCGCAGGATTCCGGAGGTCGTGGCGATCGCGGGCGGTCACCGCAAGGCCGCCGCGATCGGCGCCGTCCTCCGCTCGGGCCTGGTCACCAGCCTGGTCACGGACACCGCGGCAGCGGACTACCTGCTGTACGAGTCCAGCCCCGGTCTGCGCCCGGCCCTCGACCGCGCGGACCCGGACGTCTAGCCGGAGTTCGGCCGGACGTCCAGGACGCACCACACCGGACGGTACGGATTCAGTCCGGTGATTCCGGCCCCTCGGCCCCGCGCTGGTGGGCGACGACGGCGAGCTCGACGCGCGAGGCGACGCCCAGCTTGCTGAAGATGTTCGACAGATGCGACTGGACCGTGCGGTGGGAGAGGAACATCCGCGCTCCGATGTCGGGGTTCGAGCACCCCTGGGCGACGAACGCGACGATCTCGCGCTCTGTACCGGTCAGCGCGTCCCACCCGGTGACCGGCGAGCGCCGGGACCGCCGCCCCGGGCTCACGCCTGCCGCGGCCAGCCGGGTCTCCGCACGCCGCGCGTCCCACACCGCCCCCAGACCGCCGTACAGGTCGAGCGCGGCGTTCAGCGCCGTCCGGGCCTCCTCGCCCCTGCCGAGACCGGCGAGGACCACTGCCTCCTGCTCCCGGGCGTACCCCGCGTAGAGTCGCTGCCCGGCGTGGTGGTACGTCTCGGCCGCCGTCACCAGCACCTCGGGTGCGTGGTCATACGCGCCCCGGCACAACAGGGCCGTCGCGCGCACGCTGAGCACCGTCTTCGTGGCCGCCAGCTCCTCGAGTGCGTCACCGACGAGCCGCAGCCGCTCGGTGTCGCCCGCCATCGCCGCCAGCCGGGCGATGTCCGGGCAGAGCTTGTACAGGTACGCCTGCGACATGGCCCGTACGCCGTGCGTCCAGGACTCGAAGAGCAGGTCCAGCGCGCGGTCGGGGGCACCGTTCGCCTCCCAGGTCAGCGCCCGCGCCCAGCGCCGCAGGAACTCCAGGTTCTGGCCGCTCGGCGTGTCGTCCTGCCGCTGGACGAGATCCGCGTAGCTGCGGCTGTCCCCGCGGTGCACGGCGATCAACGCGGCCTGGCTCTGCAGCCCTTGGCTGAGGCCGAGCCGGTCGAAGATCTCCAGACCGGCCTGGATTTCCGCCAGGGCATCGTCCCAGCGGCCCTCGTAGTACCAGAGGGAGGCCTTACCGAGGTGATACCAGGTCAGGAAGATGTTGCCGCCGCGCTCGCAGTCGTGCAGGCCGGCGTCGAGCTCCTGGTGCGCCTCGGGGCCGCGCTCCAGGTTCATCAGCACCAGCCCACGCACGAAGTGCGGGGCCATCTGCAGATCGGGCCTGATCTCCTGGCCGCCCAGTACGGTGAGGGACCGGTCGACCAGCTCGAGGGCCTCCACCATGCGCAGCGCCGCGAGGCGCAGGCTCGCCAGCAGGCACAGGCCGAACGCGGTCGTATAGGCATCTCCGCTGCTCTCGCCCGCTGCCACGGTGCGCCGGGCGGCCTCCTCGCAGGTGTCCAGACGGCCGAGCAGGTAGTGCCCCTGAGCGGCGAGCGCCTGAAAGCGTGCCGCCTGGGCACCGCGGATGCCGGGAGAGGCTAGCGCGGTTTCGGCCACGGCAACGGACTCCGCCACCCGGCCCTGCTGGAACACGCTCTGCGCCACCAGCCAGCGCAGCTCCCCCTCGGCCGCCGGGCCGACGTCCCCCGCTGTGAGCGCCTGAGCGGCCGTCCGCTCCGCGGCGGCCGGTTCCCCGGCGCGCAGCAGGGCACGCGCCAGCTGCCGCCGCAGTGGCTCGGCCCGTGGGTCGTCGGGGTCCAGGGTCGGCAGGGAGCGTTCCAGCAGCTCGACGGCCATGGCCGGTGCTCGGGCCACCAGCCGGTCCACGTCCCGGACCAGCCAGTCCACCACGCGGGCGGTCACATAGGAGTCCGCGGGCACCAGGTACTCGGCGGCCCGTTCCACCGGAGCCCCCGAGGCCGCGAGAGTCTGCCACGCCTGCACCTGGAGGGCGGTACGCACCGCCTCGGGAACGCTTCCGGCGAGCCCCTGGCGCACGAGGTCGTGCCGGAACGCCAGACGGTCGTCCACGCTCCGCAGCAGCCCGACTTCGACCGCCTCGCTCAAGGCCTCCCACAGCTCCCTCACGGACACGCCGAGCACCGAGGCCAGCTCGTGCACGTACACCCGCGGGCCGAGCACCGCGGCCACCTCCAGGACATCCCTCGTCCGGCGCGGCAGCGGCTTCAACCCCGCCAGGACGGTGGCGGTCAGCGAGTCCGGCAGCGCCGTACCGCCGACCGGGGCGAGGCGGCGGGCGGGGTCCGTGGCCGGAGGCGCGCCCATGGCCGTGAAGGCGCCTGAGGCGCCGCGCTGCTCGTACGCGGCGACCATCTCGTGCACGTACAGCGGATTGCCCGCCGTCGCCGACAGGCCGGCGAGCAGCGCACCCGGCGGTCGCGCCCCCCGCAGCCGCTCGGCCAGGAGCGCGACGTCCCGATCACCGAGGGGCGCCGGCTTGAGCGTGTCGGCACCGCGTGCCTTCAGCACCCGCAGCAGCGCGGCCGCGTCGCCCCGGGACGGAAGCGGCTGGATCGCCAGGGCGATCAGCAGGGGGAGCGTGCCGAGCGCGCGCTGCAGGCGGTGGAGGACCAGCAGGGTCGCGGGGTCGGCCCAGTGCAGATCGTCGACCACGAGGGCCCCCGGCCCCTGGGCGCACCACTGGTCCAGGACCTGGATGACCACTTCGGTGACCGAGAACTCCCAGTCCGACGCGCCCTCGCCGCGCGCGTCCCGCACCCGCGCCATGACGGCGGAGACGTCCGGACGGTGCGCCCCGGTCCCGGAGGCCAGGCACGAGAGGATCGTCTGGAACGGGATCTTCTGCTCCAGCTCGGTGCCCGCACCGCGGAGCACCCGCAGGCCCACGCCCTCGCACTCGGTCACCAGCACATCCAGCAGCGCCGTCTTGCCGATCCCCGGCTCTCCCTCGACCACGACCACCGCTCCGCGGCCCGAGGCGGTTGCCGCGACCAGTTCCAGGAGCCGCGCCACCTCGCCGGCCCGGCCGATGAGGTCGACCGGCGGTGGCCTCTCCTGCAGGTCAGCGCTCACGATGGCCTCCCGCGGCTCTCCCGGTCGGGGGAGGGCCCGTGCCGTTCCCGCCCGGGCGCCGGTGGGAGCGATCGAAGAGCTGTCGCCGCCCGGTCCAGGCGGTGCGACGTCCCCGGGGCGCTCTGTCTCGGTCCGCCGGTGCCTCCGTGGCGGTTCCAAAGCGGTGCATCTCGCAACGAACGGTACACAACGCTGCAGCGGCATGGCGGATGTCTTCGGTGCCGGGCGGCCGCACCGTGGACCGTGGAGACACATCGCATGGACCAGACCGTCCCGCCAGGAAGTGACCACCTCACCAGGAAGTGACCACCTCACCAGGAAGTGACCACCATGCCCCAGATCCGGACCCGCCCCGCGCAGCGTCGGCCGCTCCCCGCCAGCTCGCCCGAGCTGCGAACCGTCAGATCGTCGGCGCCTCCCGCGAACGCGAAGGGCCTGCGACATCCCCCTCATCAGGCCACGCCGTCACCATGACGCTGGACAACCGGTTCACCGTCCCCGCCACGCCCGCCGGGGTGCCCGCCGCGCGCCGCACCGTCGCGGAGATCCTCACCGGGTGGGGCCTGTCGCAGGAGAGCGAGCTGGCCCACGTCCTCCGCGTGGCCGTCTCCGAGCTCGTCACCAACGCCGTACAGCACACGGCCCATATCACTCCGCACATCGCCGTCACCGTCCAGGCGGACAGCCGCCGCCACCTCAGGATCGGCGTCACCGACCACCACCACGACCGTCCGCGCGTTCGCCAGGTGGCCCCCGAGGACACCTACGGCCGCGGCCTCGCCCTGATCCGCACCCTCCTGCTCGAGCTGGGCGGGCTGATCACCACCCAGCGCAACGCCGACGCCACCAAGACCGTCTGGATCCATCTGCCCGCAGCCTTCGGCTGATCCCCCGGCGGGCCGGATACGGAAGGCCGAGCGACCGCGTCACTTCAGCACCCCGCGCATGAACTCCCCGACGATCTGCCGTCCGAGCAGTGCGAAGACGACAAGGGTCGGCAGTGTGCCCAGCGCCGTGCCGGCCAGCACCAACGAGTAGTCCTCGACGTAGCCACTGGCCAGCGAGGAGAGCGCCACCGGCACAGTGGGGTCCTCCGGGGTCAGCACCACCAGGGGCCAGAGGAAGTCGTTCCAGGCCTGGACGAACGTGAACAGGCCGAGCACGGCCGCCGCGGGCCGGGCCGCCGGAACCACCACATGACGCACCGTCGCCGTCGTGGAGCACCCGTCGATCCGCGCCGCCTCCAGCAGCTCGTCGGACACCGCCCGGCTGAGGTACTGCCGCATGAAGAAGACGCCGAACGCCGTCACCATCATGGGCACGATGACGGCCTGGAGCCGGCCCGTCCACCCCAGCTCGGACATCAGGATGTACAGCGGGACGATGCCCAGTTGGGTCGGGATGAGCATGGTCGCGACCACCACGAGCATGAGGGTCCGACGACCACGGAAGCGCAGCTTCGCGAAGGCGAAACCCGCCAGGGTCGAGGAGACCACCACGGACACGGTGACGGAGCCGGAGACGACCAGTGAGTTGACGATGGCCTTGGCGAACTCGACCTGCCCGAAGACCCTGTGCACATTGCTCCACAGCTGGCCGCCCGGCACGAGCGTCGGGGGCGTGCGCCCGATGTCCTCGTTGTCCTGCGTGGCGAGCAGGAACGACCAGCACAGCGGAAACGCCGAGCCGAGCCCGACGGCGAGGAGCGCGCCGTAGGTCGTCCAGCTGGCGGTGCGGCGCATCAGTCGGCCGCCCGGATCCGCCGGACGATCAGGAAGTTGACGAGCACGGCGACAGCGGTGAGCAGGAAGAGCGTCCCCGCGATCGCCGAGGCATAGCCGAACTCGAACGACCGGAACCCCTCTTCGTAGAGGTACAGAGCGAGCGTCTGGAACTGCCGGTTCGAGCCGCCGGTCGCGCCGCCCGGGGAGCTGGTGTCGAAGAGCAGCGGCTCGGTGAAGAGCTGGAGGTTGCCGATCGTGGAGACGATCACCGTGAAGATGATGGTGGGCCGCAGCATCGGGACGGTGATGTGCTGGAACCGCCGCCATCGTCCGGCTCCGTCGATGTCCGCGGCGTCGTAGAGGTCGCGCGGGATGGCCTGGATGGCGGCGAGGTAGATCATCGCGTTGAACCCCGTCCACCGCCAGTTGACGATCGTCGAGACCGCGAGATGCGAGGACAGCCGGTCCGCCTGCCAGTTGACGCGTCCGGCGCCCAGCAGCCGCAGGAACTCGTTGATCACCCCGAAGTCACGGCTGAACAACACCGTGAAGACCAGGGTGACCGCCACGACGGAGGTGAAGTACGGGAGCAGCACGCCCATCCCGAGCAGGGTGCGGCCCCGCAGCGTCCAGTCGAGCAGCTGAGCGATGACGAGCGCCGCGGTGAGCTGGGGAACGGTGGTCAGCACCAGCAGGCTCGTACTGTTGCCGAGCGCGTTCCAGAAGAACGGGTCCCGTACGAGGCGCAGGTAGTTGTCCAGGCCGACCCAGCGCTCCCCGCCGCCCAGCCCCGCGGTGGGGGCATCGAGCAGGTTCCAGTCGGTCAGCGAGACATACGCCATCGCCGCTGTGGGGAACAGGCCGAACACGGTGAACAGCAGGAAGAACGGCAGGACGTACGCGTACGGCGCGAGAGACCCGGTGTCGACCCGGCGCCCGGCCCGGCGGGACTCCGCCCGCAACCGCGTCCCCGGCCGCTCCGGCTCACCGGGCGCCATGCTCGGGATCCGGCGGGAAACCCTTCCGCACGGCGTCCGGGCTCCGGCGACCGCCGGCGGGCCGAGTGAAAGACGCCATGCTCCACCTCCGCAGCCGCAGAGCGCTGTCGCCGTACTTTATCCGCGCAAACCTTGACGAACTGTCACAACGCGCCCGGCCACGCCCGGCGGAAGGCCGTTCTCCCTATCCCGCGTGCTGCAGCGCGTTCGTGGCGATCTCGGTACGAGAACGGACCCCGAGCTTCTTGAGGATGTGCGAGACATGGGTCTGAACCGTACGGCGCGACAGGAACAGGTCGGCGGCGATGTCGGGGTTGGATTTGCCCTCGGCGACCAGGTGAGCGACCTTCAATTCCGTGGGGGTGAGCGCATCCCAGCCCTGGGAGGGCCGTCGACGCGAACCGCGGACCCCGCGGCGGATGCCGTACGGGCGCAGCCGCGTGCTGGCCCGGCGGACGTCCCACTCCGCGCCCAGGCCCGCGTACACCTCCGTGGCTTCGCCGAACGCCGCCCGGGCGGCAGCCGTCCTGCCGCCCAGCCCCAGCAGATACGCGGCGTCCTCGAGGCACTGGGCCAGCTCGAACGTCCGGCCCACGGCGCGATAGTGCTCCGCGGTCCGCAACAGCGCGTCCGGGTCGGAGGCCAGCAGCCCCCGGCACCTGTCCACCGCCGAGGCGGCACGGGCGGGGACGGACTCGCGGGCCGCCTCCGCCTCGCAGACGGCGAGCGCCGCACGGGCCGTCTCCTCGTCGCCGAGCGCGAGTGCGAGCCGGACCAGATCGGGCATCCACTGGTGGACCAGCGTCATCTGCCCCGGCCTGACGTCGAGGAGCGTGGCGAGCAGGTCCCGGGCGCCTTCGGTGTCGCCGTCGCGCTCCGCGTCGAGCGCCCGCGCTGCGATCAGGAAATCGGTGTTCTCCCAGGCGGCCAGCGTCCCGAAGGCATGGGCGTCGACGGCCTCCAGGTGCCGGTGTGCACTCGCCCGGTCGTCGCGGTGCCCGGCGATCAGCGCATGGACCCCGTGGTAGAGCAGCAGCGGGCCGTGCTCCCGGAGGCCGTAGTACGTGGCCTCCGGTCCCTCGGTGTCCACCGAGTCGAGCGCCGCCTGCGCGTCGTCCCACCGCCCGACCCAGAAGTAGTGCACACCGGCGCCGATGTGCAGCGTGGCCCGGCCGGGGTCCCCGCCGTGCTCCGCCTCGGCCACGGCGGCCCGCAGCGTGGCCTCGGCCTCGCGCAGCCGGTCGAGGTTGTGCAGCGTGAAGATCCGGTTGTCCAGCGCCGACCAGCGCAGTTCCCCGAACCCCGGTTCGTCGCGCAGGACCTCCAGTGCCCGGTCGGCCGATGCCAATGCGCCGTTGTGGTCCCGCCGTACGGAGTCGACCAGCCACAGCACGGAGAGCGCGTAGCCGGTTCCGAAGCGGTCCCCGGCGGCCTCCGCGCCGGCCAGCGCGCTGCGTGCCTCGGTCTCCGCCGCCTCGAGATCGCTCGCCCGCAGGAACATGGCGAGCAGCCCCTGCAGGCGCGCCCGCCACACCGCGGGCGGGTCGTGCCGGAGGGCTTGGCGGGCAACCATGAACGCCGGCTCGTCACGTCCGGCGCTGAACAGGCCTCCGGCCAGCACCCAGCGCATCTCCGCGGCCCGGTCCGGGTCCCGGACGCGCTCGAGCATCCGCCGCGCGTACGTCTCGCCGTCCCCGTCGCGGCCCAGCCGGAAGGCCGCCTTCGCCAGAGCGGCGAGGATCTCTCCCTCCCGCTCCCCGCCCGCGTGGTCCACCACCCGCTCCAGCAGCTCTGCCGCGACCGCCGGTTCGTGGTAGGTCAGCGTGATGGCGTGGTCGGCCAGCCAGGAGATCACCCATGCGTCGGCCAGCGGCGAGGCCGCGAGCAACTGCTCGGCCGTGCGCTCGATCGCGGCCCCGCTCGTCGCCAGCACCTCGGCAGCCCGGCGGTGCCAGGCGCCGCGCAGCGCCGACGGCAGGCTCTCGCGGAGCGCCTGGCGGATCAGCGGGTGCCGGAACGCCAGCCGCGGCCCCGACTCGACCACGACGCCCGCGGCCAGGGCATTGCGCAGATCGGCCAGGAGCCCGGACGGCTGCCGTTCCAGGACCTCGGCAAGATCCGTCACGGCGAACTCCGGCCCCAGCAGGGAGGCCACACCCAGCACTTCGAGCGACTCGGGAGGGAAGAAGCCGAGATGGCGGGTGATCAACGCGGCCAGCGAGGCGGGGGCACCGGGCACGGCAGCCTGGCCGGCGGCCCCGGCCGGCGACTGCTCCGCGGAGAAGAACGCGTGCACCAGCTCCCGTACGTACAGCGGGTTCCCCGCCGCATTCGCGGCGAGCCGCTGCAGCTCCTTGCCTCCGGGGGCAGGGGCGAGCCGTTCGGTCAGCTCGGCGACCTCGGCCTCGGTCAGCGGTGGGACGGTGAGCAGCGTTCCGTCCCGCGCCAGTACGCTGCGCCTGAGCTCTTCGACCTCCTCGCGCTGCGGCACGGGGCGGGAGACGGCGACCAGCAGCAGCGGTAGCTGTTCCACCAGCTGCACCAGGCGGTGCCAGGCGTACAGGCTGGCCTCGTCCGCCCACTGCATGTCGTCGATCACCATGATCAGTGGCTCGGCGCCGGCCAGCTCCTCGACGAGCGCGACCAGTCCCTCCATGGCGAGAAGTACCGGATGGGTCACGCCGACCACGGCCGTCGTCGGCGTTCTGAGCAGCACCTCGGCGATCGCCGCGCGTCTGTGGTCGGGGGCCCGATGATCGACATCCAGGCAGTCCAGCAGCACGCGCAGCGGGGAGCGCTGGCTGAGTTCGTCGGCGGTCGCCCACGCGCTCCGGCACCCCAGCTCGTCCGCGTCCGCCAGGCCCGTGGCCACCAGCGACGACTTACCGATCCCCGGCTCGCCCTCGACCCATACCGCCCGGCCGCGGCCGGCCGCGACGCCGCGCAGCAGCTCCCTCAGCCGACCCACTTCGGGTTCGCGCCCCACGAACACGTCCGACGGAGGAAGCACGACATCTGACGGAGGCAGCAGGCCCATCAGCGCCTCTCACGTCGATCAGCGGTGCGATGCGGCAGCGGTCGAAGGCGGTGATCACCGCGGGGAAGGCCCGTCGGGTGTGGGACCCGTTCCCGGCCCATGACCTGGTCAATGATATCCCGCTTGCCCATAACGCCTCCTTTCGTCCCGTTCCCGTTCCCGTTCCCGTTCGGAGGTTCCGGACCGGCGGTCGGGGACGGGGGAGAGGGAAGGCGGGTTGCGCCGGCCTCTTTGCCGTTGCAGCGGGTGCCTGACGTGGCTCCGCTGCACGGTGGCCGATGTTTCTGCGCGGGAGGCGGTCGTACCCGCCCCGGGAGCGTGCTCCGAGCACCGGCAGACCGGCGGAGAGGCCGATGTCTTCACCGGCGGAAGGAGGCACCGTGGGAGATGTCCCGGGTCCAGGTCCGGCCCGCCCGGGACGTGGCAAGGAGACGGAGCCCCATGTGCGACACCAGCGACCAGGCAGAACGGCTCATCTCTGCTGCCACCGCGCTGCCCGGCCATCACGGACGCCGGTACAGCGTCTCCGTTCGTGGGTGCGAGGCGGTCGTCCCGGCGGTGCGCCACGCGGTGCGGGACGCCCTTGCCAACTGGGGTCTGCCTCCGGGCTGCGATGCCCTCGCCGCCATGGAGCTGGTCGCCTCCGAGCTGATCACCAACGCCGTACGCCACGCGGGCGGCCTCACCGCGCCCATCACCGTGAGCATCGAAGTCCATCCGGACGGTGCGCTGGGGTTCGGCATCGGCGACGAGCACCCTGGTGCGCCCGAGGCGCAATACGCTCCCAGGGACGCCGAGGGCGGCCGAGGCATGGCGATCGCGGACCACCTCGTCGCGGAGCTTGGAGGTGCGATCACGATCGAGTGGCACGGGACCGGCGGGAAGACCGTATGGGTCGAGGTCCCGGCCGACGTCCCGCCACCACGACTGCCGTGGACCGGCGGGTGGGCCGCGGTGCGGTGGGAGGACCTGGCCCCGAGTGTGGCAGGGAGCGCTGCCTGACCCCGGCCACAGCCCATCCGACACATGAGGGGTGACGACGTGAGCACACCGGCGGCGGACTGCGCCACCACCAGCGGACCGTGCAAGCGGCTGGCCTTTCCCGAGCGCTTCCTGTGGGGCGCGGGCACCTCCGCGTATCAGGTCGAGGGGGCCGCAGCGGAGGACGGGCGCGGTCCGTCCATCTGGGACACCTTCTGTGCGAGGCCGGGCATCGTGCAGGGCGGGGACACCGGCGAGATCGCGGCCGATCACTACCACCGTTACGCCGACGACGTGGAGCTGATGCGGCGGCTCGGCCTCGGCGCGTACCGGTTCTCCACCTCCTGGCCGCGCATCCAGCCGGACGGGCAGGGGCCGGTGAACCCGAGCGGACTCGACTTCTACGAGCGGCTGGTCGACGCGCTGCTGCGCTGTGGCATCGCCCCCGTGCTGACCCTCTACCACTGGGACCTCCCGCAAGCCCTGCAGGACCGGGGCGGCTGGGGCGCTCGCGACACGGCCGCGCGCTTCGCCGACTACGCCGAGGCGGTCGGCAGCAGGCTGGGCGACCGGGTCGCGGCCTGGACGACCGTGAACGAACCCTGGTGCTCGGCCTTCCTCGGGTACGCAGCGGGCGAGCACGCACCGGGACTCACCGACCCGGCGCTGGCCCTGCGCTGCGCGCACCATCTGCTGCTCGGCCACGGTTTCGCGGTGCAGGCGCTGCGCTCGGCGGTCGGCGACACGGCCCGCATCTCGGCCGTCCTGAACCTGTCGCCGGTGACCGCCGTGACGGACCGCGAGGCCGACCATGACGCGGCCCGCAGGATCGACGGTCTGCTCAACCGCCTGTTCGTCGAGCCGCTGCTGCTCGGCCGGTATCCGGTGGACGTCCAGATCGACACCCGTCATCTCACCGACTGGAACTTCGTACGCGGCGAGGACGCGAAGGTGATCGCCTCGCCTCTCGATCTGCTCGGCGTCAACTACTACGCCCCCACCACGGTGACCGCCGCGGCACCGTCGAGCGCGCCGAGCCCCTGGCCGGGCGCGGAGGCCGTGGCGTTCCGGGTGCCGGAAGGGCTTCCCGTGACCGCCATGGGCTGGGCGGTCTCGCCGCGAGGGCTCTTCGACATCCTGCGGCGGCTGCACACGGACTACCCGCCGATCCCCCTGTTCATCAGCGAGAACGGTGCCGCGTACGACGACACGGTCGATGCCACGGGCCGGGTGCGCGACCCGGAGCGGGCCTTCTTCCTGCACGACCACCTGGCCATGGCGCACGCCGCGATCGCCGCCGGGGTGGACCTGCGCGGCTACTTCGTCTGGTCGCTCCTCGACAACTTCGAGTGGACCTTCGGCTACGCCAAGCGATTCGGCCTCGTCCAGGTCGACTTCGCGAGCCAGCTGCGCTCGCCCAAGGACAGCGGCCTGTGGTACCGCGATGTGATCGCGGCCAACGCCGTGCCGTGCTGCTGACCGTGCCCCCGGATCAGTCGGACCGCGCCGCGCGGTCGACCTCAGTGAGCACTTGCCGCCATGAGTCGTCCGGACTCTGCCGGCCCTGCTCCACCCGGGTCAGGCCCCGGCCGATGATCAGCTGGATCTCGCCGGTCGCGGGCCCCTGGGGCTGCGGCTGCAACCGGAGGGCGGAGTCGGTGAAGATCCGGCCGACGGGGGCGTTGTTGAAGAACGGCTTGGTCTGGCCGGTGATGGAGGGGTCTTTGTAGAGCTTCGGCTGCGACGGCAGGATGCCGGTCTTCTTGAAGACGGCGGCCTGCTGTTCGGGGGCGGTGAGCCAGCTCGCCAGGGCGACGGCCTCGTCGATGTGCTTGCCCTGACGGGGGACGGTGAGGAACGAGCCGCCCCAGTTGCCGGCGGCGCCGGGCACGGTGGCCACATCCCACTTTCCCGCCGTTGACTTCGCCTGCTGCTCGATCTGCGTGAGCATCCACGCGGGGCAGGTGATGGTGGCGAACCGGCCCTGCTGGAGGGCCACGTTCCAGTCGCTGGTGAACGGGGCCAGCTCGGCGGACTGGCCGTCCTCCACGGCCGCGGTGACCTCGTCCCAGGCCTGCTTCACGACGGGGTTGGACGCGACCACGACCTCGTCGGAGGCGTTGTAGAACCCCTCGCGGGCCTGACCGATCAGCGCGTTGAACACGTTGCCGGAACCGTCGAACCAGCTCGTGCCGGAGGGGGCGTTCTCGGTGTAGCGCTCTCCGGCCTCGAAGAAGGCGTCCCAGTCGGGCCAGAGCTTGCCGACGGCGTTCCGGTCGGTGGGCAGTCCCGCGGCCTTGAACAGATCGGTGCGGTAGCACATGGCGAGTCCTCCGACGTCGGTGCCCAGGCCGATTTGGGTCTTTCCGTCGGCGGAGAGGGACTGGTCCCACTTCCAGGGCAGCCACTGGCCCCGCCGGTCGGCCAGGCCGTGGTCGAGGAAGTTGACGAAGTGCTGGGGCCGCGCCTTGAACCGGGCGATGAAGCCGGTCTCGATGGCCTCGACGTCGCTGGCGCCGCTCCCGGTGGCGAGGTGGGCGGTGAGGGAGGCGTGGTGGTCCTCGAAGGAGGTGACCCGCTCGACGATGTCGATGTCCGGGTGCTGCTTCTCGTACGCGGCGAACAGGTCGCGGTAGCCGAAGTCACCGAAGAGGCCGATGGTGATCTTGGTCTTCCCGCCCGGTGCGGTGTCGTCGCCGTCCGCGCAGCTCACGACCAGCACTCCGGCGAGCACCACGGCTCCAGCGGCGTGCAGAGAGCGGTGGCGCCTGGGCATCGTCTCTCGTCCCCTCGTCCGGAAAGCGCGTTATGCGCACTTTACTCCGAGGTGATCGACACCGGCTCGCGTGCGTCGGCGATGTGGCCGTGCTGCGAGCGGTGGGAGTCCGGTCGCCCCGGTGGCTTCCCATCGCGGCAGGGGAGCGGAAGGACCGGGCAAACGGAAGGTGGGGGACGAGGAGTACCTCGTCCCCCACCTTGTTCAGGTCGGGCCTACTTGATGAGCTCGTAGGCGCGGTTGATGGTTTGGGTCACCGTGCTGCCGTCGGCGTTGGTGGCCTTGGAGCGGAGCGAGACGAATCCGGGGGTGTCCGGTTCGGCGATCGCCGCGGCGCCCCGCTGCAGATCCGGGATCCAGACCACCCGTACCGGCTTCCAGGTCTTGCCCTCGTCGTACGAGACCTCCAGCGACACATCCCGTGTGCTGGCGCCGGTGGAGCCGAGTTGGTGGTCGGCAGTGATGTTCAGCGCGTGGCGGCTGCCGGCCCGTAGCTGGCCCAGCTCGTTCTGCGGATCCCGACCGTCCCTGTCCTTGCCGATCGCCAGCCGGAGCAGGGACAGCGGGAGTCGGGTGGCCTCCGTGGTCGCCGCCGATTCGAAGGTCCACTCGGCGGTGGTGGTGGTGTGGAGGTTGGAGTACCCAGCGTCGTCGCGGGTCCCGGAGGTGGTCAGGGTGTACGTGCCCTTCT
Organism: Streptomyces sp. KR80; assembly: GCF_052245555.1. Taxonomy (NCBI): domain Bacteria; kingdom Bacillati; phylum Actinomycetota; class Actinomycetes; order Kitasatosporales; family Streptomycetaceae; genus Streptomyces; species Streptomyces sp. KR80. Next base: position 211,799 of record NZ_JBQQCD010000002.1, on the reverse strand, counting down.
CCTCGGGCAAGGTGAAGGTGCTCCACCCGACCGTGTTGTCGGTGCCGATGACCGTGCCGTCCTTGGACAGCGTCGTCTTACCTTCGCTGCCGGTACCGTAGTGGATCCAGTACCGCTTGCCGTCCTGTGGCGCATAGGGCTGGATGCCGAGCTGGAGCTCGTTGCCGGTCCTGGTGATTCCCGGCCACCTCGAGCCATCGCCCCAGGCCGGGCCGACCGGTGGCCGGTGGTAACTGGTGCGGGTGACGCCGGCAGACTCGCGCGCGGTTACGACCGCGTCGGTGCCGCCGCCGTCCGGACCGAACAGGACCCGCAACCGCCACCAGTTCACCGGTTCCGCCGTGAAGTACTCGATGCGCTCGCTGGGCACGTCCATGTCGTAGTACGCGTATATGACCTGGTCGGGCCAGTCGGGGTGTTTGCCGTTGTTGCCCTCGAGTCCCGTGGTGCCGGTCATTCCCTGTGCGGAATACGTGGTGTCGAACCGCGCCAGTTCGCGGTCCGGAGTGTAGAAGGTCGTGGGTTCGGGCAATGCGCTGGGCCTCCAGTAGCCCAGGTGATATCGGTATGGTCTGCCGTCGGCGGCCTTGCCCTCGACGACAGGCCGGAAGGACCACCGGTGTTTGGGGGTCGGCTCATCGATGGGTACCGCGTAGGCCAGGGCGAAGGAACCGAGCCACTCGATCCCGATCCCATCTCCGGGTGTCGTTGCGCGGTCGATGGCGATCGCCGCGTGCCGGATGCTGGCGCCGGGCCGGTCGACCCGTGCCGTCACCGGCTCGGCTCCCCGGCCGTCGAGGGTTATCTCGGTGCCCTCCTTGGAGACCGGCACTGCCAACTTGCTCACAGCGGTGGACTCGGTCCGCCCCTTCCCGTCCGGCCCGCGAGAGACGAGCAGAGCGGTGATGTCGTAGGTGCCGGCGTCCACGGTCTTGCCGTCGGAGCCGATGCCTATGAAGTCAGCCCAACCGGTTTCGGTGTTGACCGCGAAGGCCAGACCGCCGAGCGACGGGTTACCGTGCGGGTCGATGCCCTTCACCGTCAGGTTGGGCGACTTCTCCGCTGAGGCGGCCATGGGGGTGCGTACCACGTGGTCGCCGGCGGTGGCGGTGAGGATCGCGCCGTGGTCGCCCGGTACCAGGTGGGAGGGGGTGGCGGTGACGGTAACCGCGGCGTTGCCCTTGGCCGGTACGGTGAGCTGCTGCGCGCCGAGGGTGAACAGGCCGTCGGGGGCGGCCGGTCCGCTGTTGGCCAGGGCCAGGTCGAGGGTGACGTCGGTGTCGCTGGTGTTGCGGTAGTTGACCTTGGCGGTCACCGGCTTCTGGTTCGGGGGGTCGGTGAACTGGCCGAAGCTGAGACTGTGGGTGGTGGCGTGTACTGGCTTGTCCAGCAGTTTGCGCAGCTCGAGGCGTCCGCTGCCCTGTTCGTGGACGGTCAGGTTGGGGAGCTGGGCGGCACCGCCCATGAGGGCTGCCTTGAGCTCGTCCGCACTCCAGTCGGGGTGCTTTTGGGCCAGGACGGCCACCGCGCCGGTGACGTGCGGGGTGGACATGGAGGTGCCGGACGCGCGGGTGTAGGAGTCGTCGACTGGCTTCCCCATGGACGTGCCCTTGGCCCGGGCGGCGGCGATCTCCTCGCCGGGGGCGACCAGGTCGGGCTTGATCGCCCTGTCGCCCTTGCGGGGACCCCGGCCGGAGAACTTGCTGAGCGCGTCCTGCTTGTTGACGCTGCCCACGGTCAGGGCCTTGTCGGCAGCGCCCGGTGAGGCGACCGAGACGCCGTCGTTGCCCGCCGCGCAGACGAACAGGGTGCCCTTGGTCTCGGTGAGCTTGTTCAGCGCCTGGTCGATCGGGTCGGTGCCGTCGCTGGCCTCGCCGCCCAGGCTCAGGTTGGCGGCCTTGGCCCCCTTGTTCGCGGCCCACTCCATCGCGGCGATGACCGCGCTCTCCGAGCATTCGCCGTTCTTGTCGCAGACCTTGCCGATGAGCAGCTTGGCGTCGGGGGCGATGCCCTGGTACTTCCCGGCGGAGGCGGCGCCGGTGCCGGCAATGGTGCCCGCGGTGTGCGTCCCGTGCCCGTGGTCGTCGATCGCGTTGCCGCCCTCCTTGGTGAAGTCGACGGCCTCCACGACCCGGTCGGCCAGGTCGGGGTGGGCGGGGTCGTAGCCGGTGTCGATGTCGGCGATCACCACGTCCTTGCCGGTGAAGCCGGCCTTCCAGGCCTCGGGCGCGCCCACCTGAGCCGCGCTCTCGTCCAGCACCGGACGGTAGACCTGGTCCAGCCAGACCTTCTCGAGCTTTGCCCCGGAGTTGGGTTGCAGGCCGCCGGTGGTCAGGGACTTCCAGAACTGTCCGATCCGGTTGGTGTTCCCGGCCACCGCGAGACCGTTGATGCTGCGCAGTTTCCGGGTGCGCTCGGTACCCACGAGCGGCTGCGAGACGGCGTCCACGTCGCCGTCGTAGGTCAGGATCAGCGGCAGACTGCGCTGGTTGGTGAAGCCGTCCCGGTGCAGTTTGGTGACGTTGAACAGGTCCTTGTCCAGGCGGCCCTTGGCCAGCAGCGGTGCCGCGTCGGTCGGGACGATCAGGTGCTCCGCGCCGCCGCCGGTCTTCCGGGTGCCGTGGAAGAACCCGACGTCCTCGCGGCCCTTCGCGGGACGAACCCCGTAGGTGGAGGTGCCGTCGGGCAGTGTGCTCACCTGCACCCGGTCACCGGTGACCAGAGTGAGTTCGCTGGTGGCGATTGGTCGTTTCGGTGGGCCCGCAGGCTGGTTCGTCGCCTGCGCCGGGCCTGAGCTCGTCAGGCCCAGGGCCAGGGCGAGCGCCGCCGCCCCGGCCACTGCTTGTCTCATCGCGTGCATGGCGTCCTCTCTGACGATCCGTCAATGGCGCGCGCGCACTGGTCCAGACAAATGAGTTGGCTTCAGACTGTTGAAGTGATTGCTCACCAGGCAAGGGCAATTGAGGACACTGACCACTTGCTGCACATCGGTTCCGAGTCGGGGGACGACGTGTTGGACGACTTACTTCCGGACGGTGTAGCCGTCCTGTATCGCCGATTGGTGGAAACCGGAGGGAGGGATCTCGACGAGGACGATCCCGTAGCGGAGCGCTTGATGCGGTCGGGGGTGGCGTCGAAGGCCGGCGGCCGGCTGCAGGCGATGGCGCCCATAGACGTCCTCGGGCGCGTACTGGCCGACGAGTACCGGTGGATCACGCAGCGGCAGCAGGCTGTCCGGTCCGCCTTCGCCGACCTCCAAGTCCTCCGTGACCAGGCGGGCTGCCCTGGGCATCAGGGCGCGGGCGAGGACGTCGTCAGCGTGCTCCTCGAAGCCGGCGTTCACCACGCCGCAACAGAACTGCACGCGACCGCCCTTGAGGAACTGCTCGATCTGGTCCCCTCGATGAGGCTGGCAGATCCCTGGACCGCCTCGTTCGTCCAGGTCTCCGGAGCGGCGCCGGGGCACCGGGTGCTGGGACCGCACGGCGTGCAGCTGCCTCTGGATCCGAAGCCGAAGATCCGGGCCGTCACGTCGGTGCCGGCGTTTCTACGCATAGCTGACGGCCGCGCGGCGCTGGTCGCCGGGAGGGGTGAGGGGGCCCTGTTGATTCGGTCCTCGTGGTTGGCGACCGCCCTGCGAGAGCTTTTCGAGCTGGCCTGGGAGCGGGCCGTTCCGGCCGACGGCCATGAGACACCGGCCGCGTTGACCCCGGCCCGATGGCAGGTTCTCCAGCTCATGGCAACCGGGATGGACGACGCCGAGGTCGCCGCGGCAACGGGAAAGAGTGTCCGCACCGTTCGGGCTCACATCGCGGCGATCATGTCCACGCTCGGGACGCGCACCCGGCTCGCCACGGGCGCCGAGGTGGCGCGTCGGGGGTGGCTGCCGTGAGCCCGGACAGCCTGCTGTCACAGCAGGCCATCGCGCTGTACCGGCGGCTGGTGGCGGAAGGGCCGGTGCAGCTCGGCAGCGAGCCGGGCGCGGTGTCCCCGGACGACCCCGAACTCGCCGAGCTGGACGACATCGGACTGAGCTACCGCAGTCCCTGCTTCCCCGGTGCGGTGCTGGCGGTGCGGCCGGAGGTCGCCTGCGAGCGGTTGCTGGGGTCCGTTCAACACGAGATCGCGCGACGGCATGAGCTGCTGGGTGCGGCCTTGAACGACATCATCGGGCTGCAACGGGAATTCGCCCGGATTCAGTCGGGTGAGCGGCTCGCAGGGGCAGCCGTGGAGATACTCACCGACCGGGAGGTCATCGGGCGCACCGCCAAGGAACTGATGCACAGTGCCCGCCAGGAAGCGCTGGAGCTCTCCGTATCCATGCACAGCTCTGGCCTCCGGCACATCGAGCTCCCGCTCGAACCGGCCGTGGCCCCAGGGGTGAGGCACCGGGCCGTGTACTCCGGCACATGCCTGGACAGCGACCTCGGCCGGGAACTCCTGCGGCTGGGCCGGGAAGCCGGCGAGGAACAGCGGATCTCCTCGCGCTGGCTGACCAGTCTGCGCATCGCCGATGACGACGCCGCGCTGGTGCCGTTGGACGCCGACAGCCGTCGACGGGCACTTCTGGTGCGATCGCGCCCGCTGGTCGTACTGCTGCGGCAGTGGTTCGAGCTGGTGTGGGACAAGGCGGCACCTTTGGGATCACGACCACCTGCGTTGCGACTGACCTCGCTCGAGCTCGAAATCCTCCAACTGCAGGCCTGTGGGCACAAGGACGCCGCGATCGCCAGAAAGCTGGGCGTCAGTGTGCGGACCGTGCGCCGCCATACGTCGAACATCCTGGCCGTACTCGGCGTGCGGACCCGCTTCGCCGCAGGTGCGAAAGCCGTCAGGGATGGGTGGCTGTCCGAGGCGTAGGCCACCCACCGTCACCCGCAGGGGACCGGGAGCGGCACGACCTTGCCGATGCCGAACTGAGACGCTGCCAACATGCGGGGATACCCTCGGGTTCGAGCGGCAGCGGTCCGTCGCGGTTACCCGCCAGCCCTGGCAGCGTCCTCGATCCGTTTCCTGGCGTCTTCAGTTGCCTTCTTCCGTTCTTCTTCCAGTCGATTGCGCTGCTCCTCCGCCGTCTCGCGGGCCTCTTCGGCGGCCTGCTTGTCCGCCTCCGCGGTCTGCTGGGCGGCCTCCCCCCGCGATGGTGTCGCCGGTGCGGCGGGCCCGGTGTGCTCCTGCTGCACGGGCAGAGCAGGTTCGGGGTTGCCGGTACGTGCGGGCCAGGCGGTGGTGGGCGATGGGGACGGGCGTGCGGGCGCGGCGGGCCCGGTGGTGCGTGGCGGGGTGGCGGCGTCGGTGTCGCCGCTGGTGCTGAGGTGGTGGCCGGCGACGACCGAGGCGGCGAACACCGCGGCGACCGCGGTCCCGCTGAGGACGGTGCCCCGGCGCGGGAGGCGGATCCGGCCCTCCTGCCGCAACGCCACGGCAGCCCCGGCCTTCGGCTCGGCGAGGGACACAGGAAGGTCAGCCGCGGGTGCGGTGCGAAGCCAGCTGGCGACCTGTGCGGCCGCGGGGCGGGCGGCGGGGTCCTTGGACAGCATCCGCAGCAGCAGCGACTCCACCGCCGCCGGAATCTCGGGGCGGACCTCCCGGGGTGGTACGGGTGCGGCGTCGACGTGCTGGTACACCACGGCTGCCACAGCGTCCCCGGTGAACGGCGGGCGGCCGCAGACCAGTTCGTACAGCACACAGCCCAGCGCGTACACATCCGCCTCCGGCCCTGCGGCGCGGCCCATGCCGCGCTCCGGTGCCAGATAGGCGCTGGTGCCCAATACCTCGCCGGTGGTGGTCAGGGCGGTGGCGGCCGCACCCTGGATGCGGGCGATCCCGAAGTCTGCGACCTTCACACTGCCGTCGGCGAGCAGCAGGTTGCCGGGCTTGATGTCCCGGTGCACGATCCCGGCCTCGTGGGCCGCCGCCAGCCCGGATGCGACGTGCCCGACCAGCCGGCATGCCTCCTCAACGTCCAAGGGCCCGCTTCGGGCGGCCAGTTCGGCGCGGAGGCTGTGTCCGGCCACCAGTTCCATGACGAGGTAGCAGCGGCCCTGCTCCTCACCGAAGTCGTAGACCGCCAGCAGGTTCGGGTGGTTCAGTCCGGCTGTGGTCCGTGCCTCCTGCCGGAACCGCTCGGTGGCGTCGGGTACCCCCATCGTCTCCAGCAGCAGCTTCACCGCGACCTGGCGGCCGAGCGTGGTGTCCTCGGCGCGCCAGACCTCGCCCATGCTGCCGCGGCCCAGCACCTCCAGCAGCCGATACCGCCCTGCTGCCAGCTCGTCCACCCGCACCACCCTTGGAGACCCGACGTTGCACGATGGCGGCTCACCGTACCCACCGCATGTCACGGATCCGGTCACGGGAAGTGAAGGTACTGTGCGGTAATCCGCAGCCCAAACGGGTCCCGTCCCGCGAGGGGCGATCGAGTCGGCGTTCGCGGCCCGCAACCCGCCGCGACCCCAGAACGTGCAACAGCGCCACCGACCCCGCGCTGCCGCTCCCCGCGCGTCAGAGCGACGCCGCTGCCGTCCGCGCGTTCGGGCTGCGTGACGTACGGCTGCCGGGTACCGGCTCAGAGGCGTCGGCGCCCAGCGCGACGATCCGGTTGTCCGCGTCGACGTGCACGACCTTCGGCCGCAGCGCACGTGCCTCGGCGTCGTCCACCTGCGCGTAGCTGATCAGGATGACCAGGTCACCGGGGTGGACCAGATGTGCGGCCGCGCCGTTGATGCCGATGACGCCCGAGCCGCGCTCGCCTTCGATGACGTAGGTCTCCAGGCGGGCCCCGTTGTCGATGTCGACGATGTGGACGAGTTCGCCGGGCAGCAGGTCGGCGGCCTCCATCAGGGCGGCGTCGATCGTGACCGACCCCACGTAGTGCAGATCGGCCTCGGTCACCGTGGCCCTGTGGATCTTGGACTTGAACATGGTGCGCAGCACAGCGTCACGCTCCTGAGAGACGAGGGTCGCGCCCTCGCAGCGAGGTGCGCGCCAGCGTGGCCATGTTACGCGGAGGGCGCCCCGAAGGCGGTGACGGGGACCACGCACGGTGGGGCCCGTGCGTGCCGAGTGCAGTGCGTGCAGTCCTTGGTCGAAGGTACGGAGCCGAGGAGCGCGCCTCGGCCGAAGGTACAGAGTCCTGCGTGGGGTTCGCCCTGACGTGGCGAAATCGTGGATGATGAACTAGGAGCCGCAGACCGACCCGGTGCTGGTTCTGTGCTGACTCCCCGCCCGCTCCCCAGGTAAAATCGCAGGTGAGAGAGTTAGTATGCGATTCGTCAATGACCAGAAGCCGCCGTACGACCTGACGTACGACGACGTGTTCATGGTGCCGAGCCGCTCAGCGGTGGGCTCGCGGCACGGTGTGGACCTGTCCTCCCACGACGGGACCGGCACGACCATTCCGCTCGTGGTGGCCAACATGACGGCAATCGCCGGCCGCCGCATGGCCGAGACGATCGCCCGCCGCGGCGGCCTGGTCGTCATCCCCCAGGACATCCCGCTGGACGTCGTCGCCGACGTCGTCGGCTGGGTCAAGGAACGGCACCTCGTCCTCGACACACCGATCGTGCTCACCCCCCACGCGACCGTCGCCGACGCGCTGTCCCTGCTGCCCAAGCGGGCGCACGGCGCGGGCGTCGTGGTCGAGGAGGGCCGCCCCGTCGGCGTCGTCACCGAGCACGATCTGACCGGCGTGGACCGCTTCACCCAGCTGTCCGAGGTCATGTCCCGGGACCTGCTGGTCCTGGACGCGGACATCGACCCCCGCGAGGCCTTCAACCGGCTCGACGCCGCCCACCGCAAGCTCGCCCCAGCGGTGGACCAGGACGGCAAGCTGGCCGGCATCCTCACCCGCAAGGGCGCCCTGCGGGCCACCCTCTACACCCCGGCGACCGACGCCGACGGCAAGCTGCGCATCGCCGCGGCCGTCGGCATCAACGGCGATGTCGCGGGCCGGTCCAAGGCGCTGCTCGACGCCGGTGTGGACACCCTCGTGGTGGACACCGCACACGGCCACCAGGAGTCGATGATCACCGCGCTGCGCGCGGTGCGCGGCATCGACCCGCAGGTACCGGTCGTCGCGGGCAACGTCGTCGCCGCCGAGGGCGTGCGCGACCTCATCGGGGCCGGTGCCGACATCGTCAAGGTCGGCGTAGGTCCGGGCGCCATGTGCACCACCCGGATGATGACCGGCGTCGGTCGACCGCAGTTCTCCGCCGTCCTCGAATGCGCCGAGGAGGCGCGGAAGTTCGGGAAGCACGTGTGGGCCGACGGCGGCGTCCGGCACCCGCGCGACGTGGCCATGGCGCTGGCCGCCGGTGCGTCCAACGTCATGATCGGCTCCTGGTTCGCCGGCACCTACGAGTCCCCCGGCGACCTTCAGCACACCCCCGACGGGCGGCCGTACAAGGAGAGCTTCGGCATGGCCTCAGCGCGTGCCGTGCTGAGCCGTACCTCCGAAGAGTCGGCGTACGACCGGGCGCGCAAGGGCCTGTTCGAGGAGGGCATCTCCACCTCGCGGATGTTCCTCGATCCGGACCGTCCGGGCGTCGAGGACCTGATCGACTCGATCATCGCGGGCGTGCGCAGCTCCTGCACCTACGCGGGCGCGGCCTCGCTGGCGGAGTTCCACGAGCGCGCCGTCATCGGTGTCCAGAGCGCCGCGGGCTACGCCGAAGGCCAGCCGCTGCACGTCAGCTGGGACTGAGGGTCCGGCCTGTCCCGGCCTTGGTGATCGCACCGATCGCACCGATCGCGGCTCCGTGGTCGCACGTCGCCCCATCCGGCCCCGCCGGGTGGGGCGAACGTATGGGAGCGCCCCTCGCCGCCTCCTGCCCAATTTGCTGATCCATGCGGTGACCTGCAACGATTCCCTGTGCGCGCGACCTATTGCGCAACGATTGTGCGTGGATGCGCAAGGTTCGTGCATTACGGGGCATCTGCCCAGCTCGTAAGGTCGTGCGCTGTACGTGGAGTGGCGGAGACCGCCTGCTCGGCGGTCCCCTCGCTCTGGGCTGTCCTGCCCTGCCCGCCCGGGGCCGCCGTCGGTACCCGCCCTCGACCGGCAGCGATGAAGGAGCCACCCCAGTGTTGGACCACGGCGCAGCCCCACCGGCCGCAGACAGTCAGCCGCGCTCCCCCCGACCGTCCGCCGCGGGCCTCGGTGCCCGGCTTATGCGGCGCAAGCCCGTCGAACGGCTCGTGGCGGAGGGCGGCCAGGGCGAGGGCGGCACGCTACGGCGCTCCCTCGGCGTGTGGCAGCTGACCATGATCAGCATCGGCGCGACGCTGGGCACCGGAATCTTCGTGGTGCTCGGCGAGGCGGTTCCGGTCGCCGGACCCGCCGTCGCCGTCTCCTTCGTGATAGCCGGCCTGGCGGCACTGTTCTCCGCCCTGTCCTACGCCGAACTGGCCGGCACCATCCCGGTCTCCGGCTCCTCGTACTCGTACTCCTACGCCACCATGGGCGAGATCGTCGCCTGGATCTGCGGCTGGTGTCTGATCCTGGAGTACGGGGTCTCCGTCGCCGCCGTCGCGGTCGGTTGGGGTGAGTACCTCAACGAACTGCTCGGCGGCACGCTCGGCATCACCATCCCGGACGCGCTCACCGCCGGACCCGGCGAGGGCGGCATCGTCAACCTCCCGGCGCTGGCGGTCGTCCTGCTCGCCATGGTCTTCCTGCTCGGTGGCGCCCGCGAGAGCGCCCGGGTCAACACGATCATGGTCGTCGTGAAGGTCGCCACCCTGCTGCTCTTCTGCGTCGTCGGCTTCCTGGGCATCAAGGCGGGCAACTACGCTCCGCTCGCGCCACTTGGCATCACCGGCATCAGCGCCGCGGCCGCCACGCTGTTCTTCTCCTACATCGGCTTCGACGCCGCCTCCACGGCGGGCGAAGAGGCCAAGAACCCGCAGCGCGACCTGCCGCGCGCGATCATGCTCTCGCTGCTGATCGTCACGGTGCTGTACTGCCTGGTGGCCCTGGTCGCGGTCGGAGCCATGCCGTGGCAGGACTTCGACGGCACCGAGGCAGCTCTCGCCCAGATCATGAAGGACGTCACCGGCCAGCCGTTCTGGGGCGTCGTGCTCTCGGTCGGTGCGGTCGTCGCCATCGCCAGCGTGGTCTTCGCCGTCCTCTACGGCCAGACCCGGATCCTCTTCGCGATGTCCCGCGACGGACTGGTGCCCAAGGTCTTCGCCAAGGTGAACGCGCGGACCGGAACGCCGCGTGCCAACACCGTGATCGTCTCGCTCTTCTGCGGTGTCCTCGCCGCGGCCATCCCGCTTGGCGAGCTGGCCAACGCCACCAGCATCGGCACCCTCTTCGCATTCGCCCTGGTCAACGTGGCCGTGGTCATTCTGCGGTACACCCGGCCCGACATGCCGCGCACCTTCCGCGTGGCGCTCTTCCCGGGCACCCCGATCGTCGGCTTCCTGCTCTGCGGCTACCTGATGCTGGAGCTGCCCGGCATCACCTGGGCCGTGTTCGGTGGCTGGATGCTCGCCGGGATCGTGCTGTACTTCGGATACGGCATCCGCCGCTCGCGATTGGCCTCCGTAGAGAAGTGATTTCCCCGTAGTGCGACTGAACGAGCTCGACGAACGCATCGTCCACGCCCTCGCCGAGGACGCCCGCCGCTCCTACGCCGACATCGGCGCCGAGGTCGGCCTGTCCGCGCCCGCCGTCAAACGGCGCGTGGACCGGCTGCGGGCGGAGGGAGCCATCATCGGCTTCACCGTCCGGGTCGATCCGGCGGCGCTGGGCTGGGAGACGGAAGGGTTCATCGAGATGTACTGCCGACGGAACACCTCGCCCGAGGCGATCCACCGCGGCCTCTCGCGCTACCCGGAGGTGGTGTCCGCGTCGACCGTGACCGGCGACGCGGACGCCATCGTCCAGATCTTCGCCTCCGACATGCGGCACTTCGAGCGGGTGCTGGAACGCATCGCGGGCGAGCCGTTCGTCGAGCGGACGAAGTCGGTGCTGGTTCTCTCGCCGCTGCTGCGCCGCTTCAGCTCGGGCGCACCCGGCTAGGACCTGTCCGGCGACGGAGACCCGGCGAGCGACACATCCCGATATAAACCCCCGGGCGGAGAGCGCTTGTTGACCCGAACCGGAGTGATGAATGTCATCTCTTGCGTACGCCTGAGTAACCTCGGTCCGCCGGGGCGCTACCGTGCTGGCTCAGCCAGTCCTCTGACCCCGGGGAGACCATGCGCCGGCGTCGCCGCACCACGATCCGCACCCGGATCGTCGCCCTCACCCTGATCCCGATCGCCGCACTGCTCGCGCTCTGGGCCTTCGCCGTGGTGTCGATGACCGGCGACCTGCGGGCCCTGATCCGGCTGCAGAGCGTGTACGAGCACTTCGGCTCGCCCGTGGACACGGCCGTCGGGCAGATCCAGATCGAACGGCGCATGGCCGCCGCCTTCCTGGCCTCCGAGAACAGCACCTCCCGGATCGCCGCGCTGACCAAACAGCAGCGTTCCACGGACCAGGCCGTCCAGGCCATGCGCACGGCGGCCGCCGACCCCGCCCGGCAGGGCGACCTCACCGACCAGCAGCGCGCCGCCCTCGACGCCATGCTCGCGGCCGCCGACCGGCTGCCCGAGCTGCGCGACAAGGTCATCTCCCGCGAGATCAGCTGGAGTCGCGCCGTCGACGACTACACGGCCGTCGTGCAGCCGACTTTCGCTGTCCAGTCCGCCCTCACCGCGCTCCAGGCGGGGCAACTGGCCACGGAGGCCCAGGTCGTCATCGAACTCGTACGGGTCCGGGAGTTCGTCTCCCGGGAGGACGCGCTCGTGGCCGGGGCCCGTGCGGCCGGCAAATTCGACCCGGGCCAGTTCCGCACCCTCGCCGCGACGATCGAGGACCGCCGGGTCTTCCAGCGCACGTACGTGCCCGCCCTCCCCGCCGACTCCCGGGAGCTTTTCGAGAGGTTCCAGCGCGGATCGGAGTACAAGGCCCTCACCGACGGCGAGGACGCGCTGGTGAAGGCCGGTCAGCGAGGCGCGGGCAAGGCGGTCGCCGAGGACTCCTGGCGCACCACCATGGACCGGGCTGTCGAGCGCTACATGCTGCTGTGCACCGAGGCAGCCAAGAACTCCGCCGCCCGCGGACGGGCGTTCGCCACCGAGGAGCTGATCCGGGCGGGTGTCGCCGGCGGACTCGGGCTGCTGGCCGTGGGCCTGTCCGTCTGGCTCTCGGTCCGCGCCGGCCGCCGCATCTCCCGCCGCCTGGAAGACCTGCGCGACGCCGCCGACGTGCTGGCCACCCGTCAGCTTCCCGATGTGATGGACCGGCTGAGCGCGGGCGAGCAGGTCGATCCCGCTGCGGCGGCACCACCGCTGTCGTACGGGGACGAGGCGGCGGGCCAGGACGAGATCGGACAGGTCGGGCAGGCGCTGAACACCGCGCGCCGCGCCGCGGTCGAGGCGGCGGTGCAGCAGGCCGGCCTGCGCCGGGGCATGTTCGCCGTCCTGCTCAACATCGCCCGTCGCAACCAGGCGTTGGTGCACCGGCAGCTGAAGCTGGTGGACACCCTGGAGCGCCGCACCAACGACCCCGACGTCCTGGACGACCTCTTCCGCATCGACCATCTCACCACCCGGATGCGCCGCCACGCCGAGGGACTGATCATCCTCTCCGGTTCCACTCCGGGCCGCAGGTGGCGCAACCCGGTGCCGGTGGTCGACGTGGTCGGCTCCGCGGTCGGCGAGATCGAGGAGTACGCGCGCGTGGTCGTGCCGCCGATGCCTCCCATCGGCGTCATTGGCGAGGCGGTCGCGGACGTCGTCCACCTCATCGCCGAACTCGTCGAGAACGCCACGGCCTTCTCCCCGCCCCACACCCAGGTGACCATGCGGCTGGGGGACGCGCGCCGCGGCTTCGTCCTGGAGATCGACGACCGTGGCCTGGGCATGGACACCGACGAGCTGGAGGAGGCCAACCGCACCCTCAGCCGAGCAGGCGACTTCGACCCCACGCAGACCGAACGACTGGGCCTGTACGTCGTCGGGCGGCTCGCCGAGCGCCACGGGATCGGGGTGACACTCACCCGGTCCCCTTATGGCGGCACCACGGCCGTGGTCCTGTTGCCGGGCGCCGTCCTGGCGGAGGTCACGCCCGCGCCCGAGGCGCCCGCCGCTACGGACATCGTTGTCGGGGACCGTGCTGCCGCGGACCGGGCCCGTGCCTGGGCCGGGCGTGCCCTGCGCAGAAAGGCCGAGCCCGCCCCTGAGCCGGGTCGTGCCTCGGCCACCGCCCGCGCTGCGACGACGGGCCCTCGCCCTGTTCGGGCCTTGGACCCCGCCCCGGCCCGGGCCGTTCCGCCGCCCTCCGCGGACGCTGCGGCCGCCCCGCCACCCGCAGCCACGAAGGTCCCGCCCCTCCCGACCCGGGTACGCCAGGCGAGCATCGCCCCGCAGCTCCGCCTCGAGCGGTCGGAGACCGAGGACCGGGACGACGAGGTGACCCCCGAGCGCATGGGCGCGATCTTCGGGGCGTTCCAGCGCGGACTGGAGCGCGGGCGCGGCGGCGGCGATGAACCGCAGGAGCCGGACACCGAGCACGACCGAGGGAGCGGGCGATGACCCACGACGAGACGACACGCGACGACCGGGACGCCGCCGAGGTCCGGGCGGGCGGCTTCGACTGGCTGCTGGACGACCTGGTCGCCCGCACCGATGACGTACGGCAGGCGGTGCTGCTGTCCTCGGACGGCCTGGCCACCAGCGCGTCCGAGGGGATGCGCAAAGAGGACATCGACCACCTCGCCGCCGTCAGCTCGGGCTTCCACAGCCTCGCCAAGGGCGTCGGCGACCGGTTCGACGTCGGATCCGTGCGCCAGACGATGGTCATGCTCGACGACGCGTACCTCATCATCACCCAGGCGGGCGAGAGCAGCTGCCTGGCGGTGCTCGCCGGCATGGACACGGACATCGGTCAGCTGGCCTACGAGATGTCGCTGCTCGTCAAGCGCGCCGGCCGGCACATGGCCTCCTCGGCCCGCTCGGTCACTTAAAGGCCCCGACGGATGACGGAAAGACCGCACGACGAGGCGCACTGGTACGAGGGCGAGGCCGGGCCCATGGTGCGCCCCTACACCGTGACCCGGGGCCGTACCCGCCCCGCCACGAAGCGCCACTACGACATGATGGCCCAGGTCACAGCCGTAGACACCGAAGCCGATGGCATGGACCCCCGGCAGGCGCTGGACCACGCCCGCGCCTCGCTCCTCGCCCTGATCCGCCGCGGCCCGCGGCCCCTCGCCGAGCTCGCCGCGGACGCCGATCTCCCGCTCACGGTCGTACGGGTGTTGGTCGGCGACCTGGTCGACGCCGGACTCGCCAGGATTGGCAGCCCTCCGGCCGCCCCCGAGCAGCCGGACCCGGAGCTGCTGCGGGAGGTCGTCGCCCGGCTCCGCCAGATCTGAACAACGATTCGCCGCGAGGCGCCGTCATCGCGCAATGAATCGTGCGCAGATGCGCAACAGACGAGCCTTGTCCGCCATTGAGCGGGAAACGTACCGTCGTGGGGACATCCCGACACCCTCCAGCCACCTTCCTCAGCTATCGCTGTGGGTGCCGTCAGGCAGGCTGGGCGAGCTCCCGCGAAGAGGTTCCATGGCGCCGCTGCGCACCGCGCTGTTCCAAGGCCCCGCCGGCGTTCCCCGCCGCAGCGAGGACAGCCTCGCCGCGCTGGAGCATGCCGCCCGCAGGGCCGCCGACGCCGGCGCCCGTCTGCTGGTCACCTCCGAGCTGTACCTCACCGGCTACGCCGTCGGCGATGCACTGCCCGATCTCGCCGAGCCCGCCGACGGCCCCGGCGCCCGGCGCGTCGCCCGGATCGCCGCCGAGCACGGTCTCGCCATCGCCTACGGCTATCCCGAGCGCGCCGGTGGCGTCCGGTACAACGCGGCCCAGCTGATCGGCACCGACGGCACGCGCCTGGCCAACTACCGCAAGACCCACCTCTTCGGCGCGTTCGAGACCAGCCACTTCACGCCCGGCGACGAGCCGGTCGTCCAAGCGGACCTCGACGGCGTCCGGATCGGCCTGCTGATCTGCTACGACGTCGAGTTCCCGGAGAGCGTACGGGCCCACGCCCTGGCCGGCACCGAGCTGCTGCTCGCCCCTACCGCCCTGATGCGCCCGTACGAGATCGTCACGCAGTCCGTCCTCCCGGTCCGCGCCTGGGAGAGCCAGCTGTACATCGCGTACGCCAACCGCTGCGGCCCCGAGGGCGACTTCCACTTCGCCGGGCTGAGCTGTCTCGCCGCGCCCGACGGGACCGTACGGGCCCGGGCGGGCACGGCCGAGGATCTGATCCTCGCCGACGTCGACCCCGACGCCCTCAAGGAGTCCCGGGCCGAGAACAGCTACCTCGACGACCGCAGGCCCGAGCTGTACGGCTCCCTCGTCTGAGCCTCCATCCCCGCCGCCGCCCCGTTTTCACCAGGAGAGCCAAGCCGATGACGTCCGTGCCCACCGCCGTCCACGACGAGCAGCACGCCGAGGCGCAGAAGCAGCCGCCGATCACCATGTTCGGCCCGGACTTCCCGTACGCCTACGACGACTACCTCGCCCACCCGGCGGGCCTCGGCTCGATCCCCGCGACCGAGCACGGCACCGAGGTCGCGGTCATCGGCGGCGGTCTCTCCGGCATCGTCGCCGCCTACGAGCTGATGAAGATGGGCCTCAAGCCCGTCGTCTACGAGGCCGACCAGATCGGCGGGCGGCTGCGGACGGTCGGCTTCGAGGGCTGCGACGAGCAGCTCACGGCGGAGATGGGCGCCATGCGCTTCCCGCCCTCTTCCACCGCCTTCCAGCACTACGTCGACCTGGTGGGCCTGGAGACCAAGCCGTTCCCCAACCCCCTTGCGGCCGACACGCCGTCCACCGTCGTCGACCTCAAGGGCGAGTCCCACTACGCCCGCACGCTCGAGGACCTCCCCGAGGTGTACACCCAGGTCATGAACGCCTGGAACGCCTGCCTGGAGGAGGGCGCCGACTTCTCCCGGATGCAGCGCGCTCTGCGCGAGCGCGACGTCCCGACGATCCGCGAGATCTGGGCGCGGCTGGTGGAGAAGCTGGACAACCAGACCTTCTACGGCTTCCTCTGTGACTCCCCGGCCTTCGCATCCTTCCGGCACCGGGAGATCTTCGGCCAGGTCGGCTTCGGCACGGGCGGCTGGGACACCGACTTCCCCAACTCCATCCTCGAGATCCTGCGCGTCGTCTACACGGGCGCGGACGACGACCACCGCGGCATCGTCGGCGGCAGCCAGCACCTTCCGCTGCGGCTCTGGGCGCGCGAGCCGGAGAAGATCGTCCACTGGCCGTACGGCACGTCGCTGAAGTCGCTGCACGGCGGCGAGCCCCGCCCCGCGGTGACCCGGCTGCGCCGTACGGCGGGCAACCGCATCACCGTCACCGACGCGACCGGCGACATCCGCACGTACCAGGCGGCCATTTTCACGGCGCAGAGCTGGATGCTGCTGTCCAAGATCGAGTGCGATGACGAGCTCTTCCCCATCGACCACTGGACGGCGATCGAGCGCACCCACTACATGGAGTCGTCCAAGCTCTTCGTGCCCGTCGACCGGCCGTTCTGGCTGGACGAGGCCGTCGACGACAAGGGGGAGCCGACCGGGCGGGACGTGATGAGCATGACGCTCACCGACCGGATGACCCGGGGCACGTACCTCCTGGACGACGGGCCGGATCGGCCCGCCGTCATCTGCCTCTCGTACACGTGGTGCGACGACAGCCTCAAGTGGTTGCCGCTGAACGCGAACGAGCGGATGGAGGTCATGCTCAAGTCGCTGTCGGAGATCTATCCGAAGGTCGACATCCGCAAGCACGTCATCGGCAATCCGGTCACCGTCTCCTGGGAGAACGAGCCCTACTTCATGGGCGCCTTCAAGGCGAACCTGCCCGGTCACTACCGCTATCAGCGGCGCCTGTTCACCCACTTCATGCAGGACCGGCTGCCCGAGGACAAGCGAGGCATCTTCCTCGCCGGCGACGACATCTCCTGGACCGCCGGATGGGCGGAGGGCGCCGTGCAGACCGCGCTCAACGCCGTATGGGGGGTCATGAAGCGCTTCGGCGGGCGGACCGACGAGGCCAACCCGGGGCCCGGCGACGTCTACGACGCCATCGCACCGGTGGAGCTGTCGGAGGACTGACCGGTGGCACCACGGGGGTGAGGCTTCTCCGCCGGGAGGGCGTCAGTCCAGGGGAGTGAGCAGGAAACGGCCGATCAGTCCGACCCCTTCGGCCAGCTGCGTCACGAACTGCGCGGACAGCTCGTCAGTGTGCCGCAGTCCCCACAGCACGCGGGACGCCGCCCACGCGGCGTCCCGGGCCCGGCCCAGACTCCACGCCCCCGCCAGATGCGTCAGCGGATCGGCGAGGTCCAGGACGTCGGGACCCGGCATCAGGTCCTCCCGGATCCGGTCCTCCAGTGCGGTCAGCACATCGCCGACTCGTTCGAAGTCGGTCTCCAGGCACTCGGGTTCGCACTCGAGCCCCCTGCAGGTGTCGACCACGGCAAGTGCCAGGTCGTGTCCGACATGGGCGTTGATCCCGGCGAGCGCGAACTGCAGCGGTCGTACGCCCGGGTGGCGGCGCTGCTGGAACAGCGGCCGCCAGCACGCCGGGGGCCGCAGCCCCGCCGCGGCGGCGTCGACCGCGTGGAGATATCGCCCGGCGAAGCGCGTCCCGAGCTCCGAAGCGGCCGACGGGTACCGAAAGAAACCTTCCTCCGAGCGGCGGCCGATCTCCTCCGTCACCGACAGATAAACCCGGTTGAAGACGGAGACGCCGTCCCGCGCCGGCAGCGCCGCGTCGAGCGTGCGCATCCGCTCGGCGACCTGCTGCAGGTTCGGCGCCCGGAGGGGGTCGGTCGTCGTCATGTGCACAGGGTGACAGGGCGGTCCGGGGAGACACGGGCCGTGCGGCGTCGGGTTGACCGGAACGGCCTAATGGCCGAGGGAACTGACGAGGGAAGGTCCCTGGCCGTGCCCCGCGGCCGCGTCTACCGTGGAGATATGGCCCGTAACGAGGAGCCCGACGGCTGGAGTGCCGCGAAGTTCTCCTGCCCCGTGTGCAAGGAGCCGGTGCCGGCGGTCGCGACGAGGCGGCGCAAGGTGTTCGGCGCGTACGTCCCGGTCTGGGAGCCGGGACCGTGCGGGAACCCGGAGTGCCCGGCGCACGAGGAACCGCCCGGCGAACAGGATGGCGACGGCCTGCCCGAGGACGGGCCGAAGGAGTCTCAGCGCGGTTAGGAATCGCCGGGACTTCCGGCCGATTGCCGCGTCTGTTCGGCGGGCGCGCCCCGCAGTTCCGCGGCCTGCGCGCGCCGGCCGGTCGGCCGGAGCACGCCGGCGCCCAGCACCAGCCCGAACGCCAGCACCGTGACCAGGCCGAAAGACGCCGTCAGTGATGTCGCGTCGGCGATCGACCCCATGGCCGACGGGGCGACGAGACCGGAGGTGTAGGTGATCGTCGCGACGCCCGCGATCGACTGGCTCGGCGCGGGGCCGTTGCGCCCGGCCGCGGCGAAGGCCAGGGGCACGACGACCGCCACACCCAGGCCGATCAGCGCGAAACCGCCCATGGCCAGCACCAGCTGCCCCAGCGCCGATGGCAGGGGGAGTCCGGCCGCCACGACCAGCGCGCCCCCCGCCGTAGCCAGGACCCCACCAACCCGGACCGTCCGTACGGCACCGAAGCGTCCGACCACGGCGTCCCCGGCCAGCCGGGCAGCCGCCATCGTGCAGGCGAACGCGGTGGTGGACGCCGCCGCGGTACCGGCCGAGGTGCCCAGGGCATCGCGCAGGTAGACCGCGGACCAGTCCAGGCTCGCGCCCTCCGCGAACACCGCACAGAAGCCGACGGCGCCGATGACCAGGGCCGACTTGGGGGGCAGCGCGAAGCGTGGCGGAGGGTGCTCGTCAGGGGCGCTGCGTAGGTCGAGGACGCCCCGGCAGGCGAGTGCTCCGAGCGCAGTGAGAGCGGTGGCCGCGAACGCGAGGTGAGCGCGGGCGTCCAGATCGACGTGGGCGGCGACGGTGCCCATGGCCGAGCCCGCCAGCGCGCCCGCGCTCCACATGCCGTGCAGCCCGGACATGATCGGCCTGCCGAGCCGGTCCTCGATCTCGACACCCAGGGCGTTCATCGCGACGTCCGCCATCCCGGCGGTTGCGCCGAAGACGAACAGTGCACAGCAGAGCGCCGGAAGTCCGGGCGCCAGTGCGGGAAGAACGAGGGACGCGGTCCACAGCGCGAGCAGGCCGCGCAGGGCCGCCCGGGCGCCGAAGCGGTGGCTGACCCGGCCCGCCAAGGGCATCGCGACGGAGGCGCCGATCGCGGGGAAGGCGAGGGCGAGGCCGAGCTGGCCTGCGCTGATGCCCGTATGGTCCTGGATCCACGGGATGCGGGTGGCGAAGTTGCCGGTGACCGCGCCGTGCACGGCGAACACGGCGGCGACGGCCACGCGGGATCCGCGAAGCCGCCGCTGAGCGAACCCTTCCCCGCCCTGGCCGGCTGGCGCGCCGATGCTCTCCATACAGCCCAGCCTCCCCGTCGCGTCCTTCAGCAGCCTCCCGGTAAATTATCAGGAAGGCAACCTGATAAATAGCTTGGAGGGATGATCCCGGCGTGACCTCAACTCGTGTGACCCCGGCCGGCCGCACCGCCTCGCCGAGCACAGCCAGGGCCATCAACGACCGGCTCGCTCTGCGGCTGTTGCAGCAGGAAGGCCCGCTGACGGCTGGTCAGCTCAAGACGATGACCGGCCTGTCCCGGCCGACCGTCGCCGACCTCGTCGAACGCCTCCAAGGGGCCGGGCTGATCGCGGTGGTGGGCGAGGCCGGCGCCGAGCGGCGGGGGCCGAACGCCCGGTTGTACGGGATCGTGGCCGACCGCGCCCATCTGGCCGGCATCGACGTCCGCACAGACGGAGTGGCCGTCTCCGTGGCCGACCTGCTCGGCCGCCCCCTCGCCGAATCGTCCCTGCCCGTCGACCCCGCGGACGCCAGCGGGCCGGTGGTCGAAGCAGCCGTCGCGCTGCTGGAGAGCACCGCCGCGCAGGCCGGAGCCGCCGCGCTCCACACGGTCGGCGTCGGCGCACCGGGCCTGGTGGACCCCGCGACCGGCGGGCTGCGCGGCACGGGCGCGCTGCCCGCGTGGCACGGCGAGCTCGTCACCGAACTGCGGCACCGGCTCGGCGTACCTGTGCTGCTGGAGAACGAGGTCAATCTCGCGGCCGTCGCCGAGCAGCGGCTCGGGGCCGCGCGCGACCGCGACACCTTCGTCCTGCTCTGGCTGGGCCACGGCGTCGGCGCGGCCGTGGTGCTCGACGGCGCCCTGCGCCGCGGCGCCTCGGGCGGCACCGGCGAGATCGGCTTCCTGCCCGTGCCCGGCACGTCGGTGCTGCCGACGGCCACCGGGTGCGACGGAGGCTTCCATTCCCTGGCCGGGAGCGCGGCGGTCTGCGCGCTGGCCCGCGAGTACGGCATCGCAGTGCCGGGCACGGCGGACGATGCCCCGGCGGCGGAGGCGGCCGTACGGTCCGCCCCGACGGACCGTGGCGCGGCCTTTCTGGACGCGCTCGCCGACCGTGTCTGTATGGGCGCGGCCGCGGTCACCGCGGTGCTCGACCCGGGATGCGTCGTGCTCGGCGGCGAGGTCGGCCGCGCGGGCGGCGAACCTCTCGCACGGCGGGTGGGGGAGCGGCTCGCGCGCATGTCCCCGCTGCACACCGAGGTGCGCGCCGGAACGGTGGGTGGCGGCGCGGTGTTGCGCGGCGCAGTCCTCACGGCGATGGACGCGGCACAGGACGCGCTCTTCACTCCTCGCGGGTGACCTCCGAGGCGCGCGACGGCAGCCCGCCGGGGTGCGCCCCGCTTCCGTACGGGCCCGGTGATCCGCCGGCCTGCGGGCGGGCGGAGGTGCCCATGAGGCACGCCGTAGCCGACCAAGGGTGGAAGACCCTGGTGGGCGCGGCCGCCGGATTCGCGCGCCCACCAGGGCCGACTGTGGGTCTCAGCAGGTGCCGAGGTCCTGCCAGACGCCCTCCTCGCCGGTGGTGCCGGGCTCCTCGCCCTGCGTCCACCACTTGGCCTTCCAGTTCTTGCCCCGATGGGAGACCTGAGTGCCGCCGGTGTAGGCGGTGGTGCTGTTCCAGGCGGGCGCGGTGCACGTGCCGCCATCGCCGCCGGTGGTGCCTCCCGTGGTTTCGCCGGTCGTGCCGCCGCTCGTCGTGCCTCCCGTCGAGCCGCCGCCGGGGTCGCCCGGTTTTGCGCCGCGGGCCAGGTCGCCCGCGAGGCCGTACTCCTTGCCGCCCACCGTCACCGTCCAGTTGGACGGGGTCGAGGTCGGCAGGTAGTAGACGAAGTCGATGTCCACGGACGCGCCCGGGGCGAGCGACTGCCAGCTCGGGAGCTTGAGCGAGACGCGGTGATAGTCGCCCTTCAGCCCGCCGATGTTGTTCGGCGCCGTGTGGTCGCTGCGGATCACCTTCGCCCCGAAACCGGACTGGTCCTTGGCATTGCCGGGCGCGGAGGTGGCGTAGTCGAACTGGAACTCGGTGCCGCCCGGCAGGGTGGTCTTCGAGTTGTTGGTGATCTTCAGCTTCGGGCTGATCGGGTAGTTGGAGTCGCCCAGCGGGAACTGCCCGAAGTCGACGTCGATGTCCAGGGTTTCGGCCGGCATGGTGATCGTGGCGCGCTTGGCCCCGTACGGAGCGGCCGACTTGAACCTCTCGTACATCGCCGTGGTCAGCGTGTCCCCGGGCTCGTACTGGCCCTCGGCCGCGTTCCAGTCGTAGTCGCCAGCCAGCTCCCAGACCATGGTGCCGCCGATGCCCTGATCGACCACGTAGTCGGCCTTGGCCTTCACCGACTGCTCGTCCTCGGTGGACAGGAAGACGTTCTTCTCGGCGTTCCACAGCCACGGCGCGGTGAGCGTGGCGTCGTACTTGCGGGCGTAGCTGCCGGTCAGCTTGGTGTCGGCCGGGAAGCCGTACCGCGTCAGATAGTCGCCGACCACGCCCTTCTCCAGATTCTTGGCGTGCCACATCGGGTTGGAACCGGCGGGGGACTCCTTGCCCGCCGTGTCCTTGTCGTGCCAGAGGTTGTCGATCCCGACGGCGCCGTCCCCGCACTTGGTCAGCCCCGAGCCGGCCGGGCAGTCGGTCGAGGACGCCTTGCCCCACAGGCCGTCCGTGCCGCCGGTGACGTTCTTCCAGCCCCGGGTGTAGTACGGCAGGCCGATGTTGATCCGGCCGGCCGGCATCGACCCCCGGAAGTAGTGGTACGCCCAGTCGGTGTTGAGATAGCCGACGCCGCCGTACTGGGCGGTGCCGTAGACGCCCGCGGCGGCCAGCTCGCCGTCCTTGCCGTCGTCGTAGAGCGAGGCGTTGGGGCCGACGTACTCGTTCCACGCCCCGTGCAGGTCGTAGGACATGACGTTGACGTAGTCCAGGTACTTCTGGACCTGGAACGTCTCCATGCCGCGCAGCAGGTAGCCGGAGGAGGGGGCGGCCACGGTGAGCAGGTAGTGCTTGCCGTCGGCGGCGCCCGCGCGGTCGAGCTTCTCGCGCAGCGTCTTCATCAGCACCGCGTAGCCCTTGACGAGCCCCGCGCGGCGGCCGTTGGCGATGGACCAGTCCAGCGGATTACCGGCGTCCTTCATGCTGGTGGGGTACTCGTAGTCGATGTCGACGCCGTTGAATCCGTACTTCTTGATGAAGGCGACGGCGGAGTCCGCGAAGGTGTCGATGCCCGCCTGGTTCACCGACCCGTCGGCGTTGGTGGCCATCGTGTAGAAGCCGCCGGAGGCCACCCGGTCGCCGCTGTCGTCGAAATAGCCGCCCGTCTCGGCCCAGCCGCCCACCGAGATCAGCGTCTTGACGTCCGGATGCTGCTTCTTGAACTTGCTCAGCAGATTGAAGTGCCCCTTGTACGAGTAGTCGGGGTCCATCTCGGCGCCCTCGACGCCCGGCCAGGTCATTCCGGTGGCGGGGTTCTTCTCGCCGTCCGCGCCGACCGAGATCTTGTGGTCGGAACCGACGTGCGCAAAGGCGTAGTTGAGGTGAGTGACCTTGCCCCACGGGATGTCCGAGGCGAGGTAGGCGGGCGTGCCGTCCTTCCCCGTGCGCCAGCCGGTGAAGTATCCGATCACCCGGCGCTGGTGGTCGTCGCCCAACTTCTCGCGACCGGCGGAGTCGTAGACCGAGCAGTACGGGATGTCGACGCCCGGGGTGGCGTACAACCCGTCGGGGCGGCACGCCGCGTGATCCTCGGCGTGCGAGGGAGTCGCGACGACGGCGGCCGCCACGAGCCCGGCGAGGGCGGCGGTACACGCGGCGAGAACGGATCTCGCTCTGGTGCGCTGGGGCACAGGAGGCCTCCGGTGGGGGCATGCGGACTGGTCTGGGTGGCCAGGACGGTAAAAGGACTAGACCAACTGGTCAATAGGTCTGAACCAATATCAACGCCCGGTCTCTCTGCGGCAATCGGCATCTGACGGGCAGAACCGGGCAATCGGCCGGGTCGCCGCCCATCAATGGGCGCCTCGTCGGCGCAGCGGATCGACCCGGCCGACCGTCCGGACCCCTGGGGGCGCCGCGGTGGACGCAGCCCCTCGATCGGCCCTGAACAGCGGCGAGTTCGGTCGAATTCGCTCGGATTCGCCCACGGCCTCGTGCGACGGTGCCCGGCCGAGTGAGGCAACCCACAGCACCTCGGGTCGCCGCCCATGGCACACTGGAGGCCGTACCAGTGACGTCAGCGCACTCCGGGGTCGGTGAAAGTCCGAACCGGCGGTTACAGTCCGCGACCCGTCCGCATCCAGCGGCCGGTTGACCAGGTGAAATTCCTGGACCGACGGTGAAAGTCCGGATGGGAGGCAGTGCGCGGCGGGCGAGCACCGGTGCGCCGCTGCCCCGCGGTTCGTCCTCGCACCTCGCAGGGCGATCGCCGTTTCCAGGCCTCGGCGTCCCGATGCGCTGTTCCCGCTTCTGTCATCTCGACAGCCCCGGAGTCCGCGCCCGAAGAGGCAGGAGGACCCGGTGGCCACCGCAGAACCGGTCGAGGCCGCGGCCATGCGCCGCGCCATCGAGCTCGCTGCCCGGGGCCTCGGTTCCACCAGCCCCAACCCGGTCGTCGGCTGTGTGATCCTCGACGCCTCCGGAGAGGTCGCCGGGGAGGGCTGGCACCAGCGCGCCGGCGGCCCGCACGCCGAGGTCCACGCCCTGCGCGCGGCGGGGGAGCGCGCCCGCGGAGGCACCGCCCTGGTCACCTTGGAGCCCTGCGACCACACCGGCCGTACCGGCCCCTGCTCCCAGGCCCTCATCGACGCCGGCGTCGCGCGTGTCGTCCATGCGGTCGCCGACCCCGACCCGACGGCCGCCGGAGGCGCCGCCAGGCTCGCCGCGGCTGGGGTCGAGGTCGAAGGCGGACTGCTCGCCGACGAGGCCGAGGCCGGCAACCTCGCCTGGCTCACCTCCGTACGCCGCGGCCGCCCCTTCGTCCGGTGGAAGTACGCCGCCACCCTCGACGGGCGGATCGCCGCCGCGGACGGCACCAGCCGCTGGATCTCCTCAGCCGAGTCCCGCGCCGACGTGCACCGGCTGCGCGCCCGGGCCGACGCCGTGGTCGTCGGCTCCGGCACCGCGCGAACGGACGACCCCCAGCTCGGCGCTCGCGTCCAGGACGCCGAGCCGCTGAATTCCGAGTTCACCCAGCCGCTGCGAGTGGTGGTCGACAGCGACGCCACCGCCGTCAAGCCGGGCGCCCGCGTCCTCGACGGGACCGCGCCCACGCTGGTCGCCGTCGCCGAGGACGCCGACACCGCCCACCTCGAGGGCCTGGCCGAGACCGTACGGCTGCCGCGCGCCTCTCGCGGGGGCCCGGGCCTGAGCATCTCCGCCCTGCTCCACGCCCTGTACGAGCGCGATGTGCGCTCCGTCCTGCTGGAGGGCGGCCCCACCCTCGCCGGTGCCTTCGTCGCGGAGGGAGCCGTCGACCAGGTCGTCGGCTATCTCGCCCCCGCACTGCTCGGCGCGGGCCCCGCCGCCCTCGGCGACGCCGGAATCGGCACCATCGCGCGGGCGTTGCGGCTCGACATCACCGACACCGCGCGGCTCGGCCCCGATCTGCGCATCACCGCCGTTCCCATCACCTCTCAGGAGAGCTGACGTGTTCACCGGAATCGTCGAAGAACTGGGTGAAGTCGTCGCCGTGGAGGACCTCGGCGATGGTGACGATCGCTCCGCCCGCTTCCGACTGCGCGGCCCGATCGTCACCGAGGACGCCGGGCACGGCGACTCGATCGCCGTCAACGGCGTCTGCCTCACCGTCGTCGACGTCCAGGACGGCGAGTTCACCGCCGATGTGATGGCCGAGACCCTGAAGCGCTCCAGCCTCGGGGCGCTGGCGCCCGGCTCCCGCGTCAACCTGGAACGTCCGATGGCGCTCGGCGGACGGCTCGGCGGCCACCTCGTACAGGGCCATGTCGACGGCACCGGCACGGTCCTCGAGCGCAAGCGCGCCGAGCACTGGGAGATCGTGAAGATCTCGCTGCCCCAGGACCTGACCCGCTATGTCGTCGAGAAGGGGTCCATCACCGTCGACGGCATCAGCCTCACGGTGGTCGACGCCGGGCCCGACCACTTCACCGTCAGCCTCATCCCGACCACGCTGGCGCTCACCACGCTCGGCATCAAGGAGCCGGGCGATCCGGTCAACCTCGAAGTGGACGTCGTCGCCAAGTACGTCGAGCGGATGCTGGGCGCGGGTGCGGAACCGGCGGAGGCGGCCCAGTGAGTCTCGCGGACACCAGCGCCGACTTCGTCGGCCGCACAGTGCTGAAGGAGGCGACCGAGGCCACGTTGGCTCCCTTGGGCCACTGGTTGTCGAGCCATGCCTTCACCGTCTTCGGCCAGCACATCATCTGGTCCGACCTGATCGGCAACGCCATCGGCCTGATCGCCCTCGCCCTGGGCTGGCGCCGCTCCATCTGGACCTGGCCCGCCCAGCTTCTCTCCGGCCTCATCCTGGTCGTCGCCTACGCGTCCGCGGAGCTCACCGGAGGCGTCGGCAAGCAGCTGCTGGTGATCGGCATCGCCGTCTGGGGCTGGACGCAGTGGCAGCGCGGCCGCCGCACCACCGGCGGGGAGATCCCCGTACGGTTCGCCACGTGGCGCGAGCGCGGGGTGCTCGCCGCCGGTACGGCCGCCGGCACGCTCGCCGTCGGCGCCCTGTTCACCGCCGTCCCCGAACTGTCCTGGAACCCCTGGCCGGACGCGTACCTCTTCGTCGGCACGCTGGCGGCGATGGTCGCCCAGGCCCGCGGGCTGGTCGAGTTCTGGTTCGCCTGGATCCTGGTCGACCTGGTGGGCGTACCGCTCGCGTTCAGCAGCGGTCTCGCCTTCTCCGGCCTCGTCTACGTCGTCTACTTCGTCCTCGTCCTGTGGGGCATGCGCGACTGGTGGCTGCGCACCCGCAGCGATGCCGGGCCCGTCCCGGAAGGAGCCCTGCTGTGACCGCGATCGCCATGGAGAACTGGTACGACGAGGAGGAGCTGCGGCTCGATCCCGTCGAGCGGGCGATCGCCGAGATCGCCGCCGGGCGGCCCGTCGTCGTCGTGGACGACGAGAACCGGGAGAACGAGGGCGACCTCGTCATCGCCGCCGAGAAGGCCACTCCCGAGATCGTCGCCTTCATGATGAGCGAGTGCCGCGGCCTGATCTGCGCGCCCATGGAGGGCCCCGATCTCGACCGCCTCGACCTGCCCCAGATGGTCGATCAGAACACCGAGTCGATGCGCACCGCCTTCACCGTGTCCGTAGACGCCTCGGCCGAGCACGGCGTCTCCACCGGCATCTCCGCCGCCGACCGGGCTACCACGCTGCGCCTGCTCGCCGACGGGGCGAGCACGGCCGAGGACTTCGTCCGCCCCGGCCACATCTTCCCGCTGCGGGCCCGCCCCGGAGGAGTCCTGGTCCGCGCCGGTCACACCGAGGCCGGGGTCGACCTCGCCCGGCTTGCCGGCCTGCGCCCGGCCGCTGCGATCGTCGAGATCGCGGCCGAGGACGGCACGATGATGCGCCTTCCCGAGTTGATCCCCTTCGCCCGCAAGCACGGCCTGGCGATCATCTCCATCGAGCACCTCATCGCCCACCGGCGCAGCTCGGAGCCGACCGTACGGCGTGAGGCCGAGACCCGGCTGCCCACCGCCTTCGGCGACTTCCAGGCATACGGCTACCGCTCCACCATCGACGGCGTCGAGCACATCGCCCTCGTCCAGGGCGAGATCGGTTCCGGCGAGGACGTCCTCGTCCGCATCCACTCCGAGTGCCTCACCGGCGATATCTTCCACTCGCTGCGCTGCGACTGCGGCCCGCAGCTGCACGCCTCCCTGGCACGGATCACCGAGGAGGGGCGGGGCGTGGTGATCTATCTGCGCGGGCACGAGGGCCGCGGCATCGGCCTGCTGTCCAAACTGCGTGCGTACGAACTCCAGGAGCGCGGCCGGGACACCCTCGACGCCAACCTCGAACTCGGCCTGCCCGCCGATGCCCGCGACTACGCCGCCGGCGCCCAGATGCTCGCCGACCTCGGCGTGCGGAGCGTCCGGCTGATGACGAACAATCCGGAGAAGACCGAGGCCCTGGTGCAGCACGGGCTGCGCGTCACCGGCCGCGAGCCGATGCCCGTCCAGGCCGGCGAGCACAACATCCGGTATCTGCGCACCAAGCGGGACCGGATGGGACACGACCTGCCCTGGCTGGACGGCGAGCACGTGTCCGCCTGCGGCAACCAGTGAGCATGTGAACACCTGAGCACATCTCTTTGAGACCACCACTTAAGACCGACACTCGAGATCAGCATCGACGAGGAGAGACGTGAGCGGCAAGGGCGCACCGGAACTGTCCGTGAAGAACTGCGGTGACCTGCGGGTCGCCGTCATCGCGGCGCAGTGGCACGAGAAGGTGATGGACGGCCTCGTCGACGGCGCCCTGCGCACACTGCACCAGCTGGGCATCGACGAGCCCACGCTGCTGCGCGTGCCCGGCAGCTTCGAGCTCCCCGTCGTCGCCAAGGTCCTGGCCGGACGCGGCTACGACGCGATCGTCGCCCTCGGAGTCGTCATCCGCGGCGGCACCCCGCACTTCGACTACGTGTGCCAGGGCGTCACCCAGGGGCTCACCCAGGTCTCGGTCGACACCGGCGTGCCCATCGGCTTCGGGGTCCTGACCTGCGACACCGAGGAGCAGGCGGTGGACCGGGCGGGTCTGGAGGGCTCCCGCGAGGACAAGGGCGACGAGGCCGTCACGGCCGCTGTCGCCACGGCCCTCCTGCTCCGCACGGTCGCCGAACCGTGGCGCTGAGCGGACCCGGTAGGTTAAAGAGCACCATGGCGAACAAGACATTCGAGGAGCTCTTCGCCGAGCTCCAGCACAAGGCCGCCACCGGCGACCCCGGCACCTCCCGCACGGCCGAGCTCGTGGCCGCCGGCGTGCACACCATCGGCAAGAAGATCGTCGAGGAGGCCGCCGAGGTCTGGATGGCGGCCGAGCACGAGGGCGAGGACCGCGCCGCGGAGGAGATCTCCCAACTGCTGTACCACCTCCAAGTGATGATGGTCGCGCGCGGGATCTCCCTCGACGACGTATACGCTCACCTCTGAGGCGCGAACACCCACATCCCCAGATCAACCCCCGAAAAGCGAAGGAACCGCTCCATGCTGCGCATCGCCGTCCCCAACAAGGGTTCACTGTCCGAGCCTGCGTCGGCGATGCTCCAAGAGGCGGGCTACCGGCAGCGCAAGGACCGTCGTGAGCTCGTCCTCGTCGACTCCGACAACGACGTGGAGTTCTTCTTCCTCCGCCCGCGTGACATCGCGCTCTACGTCGGCTCCGGCCGGCTCGACATCGGCATCACCGGCCGAGACCTGCTGCTCGACTCGGGTGCCGACGCCGAGGAGATCCTGCAGCTCGGCTTCGCCGGCTCCACCTTCCGCTACGCCACCCGGCCCGGCACCGCCAAGGACGTCAGCGAGTTCGGTGGCATGACCGTCGCCACCTCCTTCGCGGGCCTGGTCACCAAGCACCTCGCCGACCACGGCATCGACGCCTCGGTCGTCCGTCTCGACGGCGCCGTCGAGACGGCCATCCAGCTGGGAGTCGCCGAGGTCATCGCCGATGTCGTGGAGACCGGCACCACTCTGCGCAACGCAGGGCTGGAGATCATCGGCGAGCCGATCCTGGAGTCCGAGGCCATCGTCATCCTCCCCCGGACTCCCTCCCCGGCCGCCCCCGGGGAGACCTCCGGCAACGGCGTCGGCATCGACGACCCCAAGGTCCAGCAGTTCCTCCGCCGTATGCAGGGCGTCCTGGTGGCCCGGCGCTACGTGATGATGGACTACGACATCCGCGTCGAACAGGTCGAGAAGGCCATCGCCGTCACCCCGGGCCTGGAGTCCCCGACGGTCTCCCCGCTGCACAACGAGGGCTGGGTGGCCGTACGGGCCATGGTGCCGAGCAAGGACGCCCAGCGCATCATGGACGACCTGTACGACCTGGGGGCGCGCGCGATCCTCACCACCGGCATCCACGCCTGCCGGCTCTGACGCAGCCCACCCACCACCGAAAGACCGCCCTGTGTCCGCCCCCGTGCCCCAGCCCGAGCTTCCGGCCCTGCCCGTCACCTTCAGGCCGACCCGTACCCGGGTCGTGCTGCTCGGCGTCGGTGCCGCGCTCCTCGCCGTCCTCACGGCGATCGCCCTGCTGCTGCCGTCGCTGGGCCCGGGGGAGCGGCTCAGCTTCATCGTCACCGGGCTGCTCTTCCTCGGTGTGCTGATGCTGCTCAGCCGCCCCAAGGTCGTCGCCGACGCGGAGGGCGTGACTGTCGTCAATCTCACCACCAGGCGCCGACTGGAGTGGGCGCAGATCCTCGGCGTCAACCTCCGCCCCGGCGACCCCTGGGTCCATCTCGACCTGGCCGACGGCACCAGCCTGGCCGCCATGGGGATCCAGCCGGGCGTCGCCAGAAGCCGGGCGATTAGCGACGCCCGCGCCCTGCGAGCACTCGCCGAGGCGTACGGCACCGGGTCACCCACAGGGGGCACCTCCCAGCGGTAGCTGGGGGAGTAACGCGTCTTCGCAGGGCAAACCCGAGTGATTAGTCTGTATCCCTGGCGGCGCCGGTCGGCGCCGTCGGCCCGTACCGGTCGCGCCGCGTGCCGCCCGCTTTCAGGCCCACCTGCTAACCGAGGAGTGACGCTCTCCGGCAATGGACGGATCGTCCTGTAGTACCTGCGCCGCCCCCTCTCCCGAGGCGGCGGCATCATGACCATCCCGCTGCTCCTGCTCGCCGCGGCCCTGCTGCTGATCCTCGCCAACGGCTTCTTCGTCGCCGCCGAGTTCGGCCTCGTCACCGTGGAGCGCCCCGAGGCCGAGCGGGCCGCCGCCGAGGGCGACCGCCGCGCCCGTACCGTGGTGAAGGCCCTGAGCGAGCTGTCCTTCCAGCTGTCGGGCACCCAGCTGGGCATCACCATCACCTCGCTGGTGGTGGGCATGCTCGCTGAACCGGCCCTGGCCCAGCTGCTGTCCGGGCCGTTCGCCGCCACCGGACTCCCGGAGGCGGCGGTGCCCGGCGTTGCCGTGGTCGTGGGGATGCTCACCGCGTCCGCCGTCCAGATGGTGATCGGTGAGCTCGTCCCGAAGAACTGGGCGATCTCCCGGCCGCTTCAGGTGGCGCGGTTCGTCGCGGGCCCCCAGCACGCCTTCTCCCGCTTCTTCCGGCCGGTCATCGCGCTGCTCAACGCGGTGGCGAACCGGCTCGTACGGGCGCTGGGCGTCGAGCCCACCGAGGTGCTGGCCTCGGCCCGTACCCCCGACGAGCTCGTCTCGCTCGCCCGGCACTCCGCGCAGGCCGGTGCGCTGGAGCAGGACACCGCCGACCTGTTCGTCCGCACCCTGTCGCTGGGCGAGCTGACCGCCCAGCACGTTATGACCCCGCGTGTGCGGGTCAGCGCCCTGCAGTCCTCGGCGACGGCGGAGGACGTCCTCAATCTCACCCGTGCCACCGGTCTGTCGCGCTTCCCCGTGTATCACGAGCGGCTCGACGAGGTCGTCGGCATGGTCCACCTCAAGGCCGCCCTGGCGGTGCCCGCGCCCGAGCGGCTCCGTACGCCCGTCGGGCGGATCGCGGTGGCCCCGCTGCTCGTCCCGGAGACGCTGCCCGTGCAGCCGCTGCTGGAGCAGCTGCGCAGCGAGCAGCCGATCGCCGTGGTCGTCGACGAGTACGGCGGCACCGCCGGTGTCGTCACCCTGGAGGACATCGTCGAGGAGCTCGTCGGCGAGGTCCGCGACGAGCACGACGGGGACGACCTGCCCGAGCTCGTCGCCATACCGGCCGAGGAGGGCCGCACCGCCTGGGACGCCGACGGCAGCTGCCGCGTTGACACCCTCCGGCGGATCGGCCTGGAAGCGCCCGAGGGGCCGTACGAGACGGTGGCCGGGCTGGTCGCCGACCTGCTCGGGCGCATTCCGGCGCCGGGGGACACGGCCGAGCTGCCCGGCTGGCGGCTGCGGGTCCGCATGGTCGAGCACCACCGGGCGGACCGGGTGCGGATTGTCCGTACGGAGAACGTCCGGGCCGAGAGCGTCCGGACCGAGAGCGTGAAGAGGGTCCTGCGATGAGTGCCCTGCAGCTGCTCTTCGCCGTCCTGCTGGTCCTCGGCAACGGCTTCTTCGTCGGCGCCGAGTTCGCGCTGGTCTCCGTGCGCCGCAGCCAGATCGAGCCGCTCGCCGCCGAAGGCTCGGGGCGCGCCCGCACCGTCCTGCAAGGGCTCGAGAACCTGCCGCAGATGATGGCGGCCGCCCAGTTCGGCATCACCGTCTGCTCGCTGACCCTCGGAGCGGTCGCCGAGCCCACGGTCGCCCGCCTCCTGGAGCCGGTGTTCCACGTCGTGCACCTGCCCGACGAGCTGATCCACCCGCTCGGATACGCCATCGCCCTCGCCGTGGTGGTCTTCCTCCACCTCGTGGTCGGCGAGATGGTGCCGAAGAACCTCGCCATGGCCGCACCGGAGAAGACCGCCCTGTGGCTCGGCCCCGGGCTGGTCGCATTCGCGCGGCTGTGCCGCCCGGTGACCGCCCTCTTCGGGGCCTGCGCCCGGCTCGTCCTGAAACTGTTCGAGGTGGAGCCCAAGGACGAGGTCGAGGCGGCGTTCACCATCGAGCAGCTCGCCCATCTGCTGGAGGACTCCCGGCAGGCGGGCCTGCTCGGCAAGGGCGAGCAGGAGCGGCTCGCCGACGCCCTGGAACTGGGCAGCCGTCCGGTCACCGAGGTGCTGCTCGACCGGGCAGGGCTCGTGACGGTCGACCCGTCGGCGACCCCGCGGCAGATCGAGGAGCTGACCGTGCGCACCGGCTACTCGCGCTTCCCGGTGGTCGCCTCCGGAGCCTTCATGGGCTATGTCCATGTGAAGGATGTGCTCGAGCTGGAGGAGGCCGACCGTGCAGTGCCGCAGCGCATATGGCGGCCCATGACCACGCTGCGGGCCGAACTCCCGCTGGACGACGCACTCTCCGTGATGCGCCGGGCGGCCACCCACCTGGCACAGGTGGCGGACGCCTCCGGCCGGGTCCTGGGTCTGGTGGCGCTGGAGGACGTCCTGGAGATGCTGGTCGGCGAGGTGCGGGACCCGGCCCACCGGGCGGTGGCCGTGATCCAGCGGCAGCCCGCCGGGCCACCCGCCACGGAGTCGGTGCCGGTCCCGGTCAACTGAGCGGTGGGTCCTGGGGGCCGCGGTCCATCGGGCCGCGGCCCGACAGGACCTCGCCGTACGCCTGCATCAGATCCGGCAGCCGCAGGGTGGACAAGTCGTCACGGGTCGGGGTGCCGCTGTACCCCGACAGCCGCAGATCGCGGTACGCACAGCTCTTCTCGTACAGCGTGCGCAGAAAGCGGCCGTTGCCCAGCTCGTCGATCCAGCCCTGATCGACGACGTGCCCGCTGATGCTGCGCAGCTCATCGACGGCCTCCTCGTCCCAGCAGTCGCCGTTCTCGGCGGCCAGCACCTCGCCGATCCTGGTCAGCTCCAGCGGACGGTAGCTGGGGAAGTCCACCCGGGTGGTGAAGCGGGAGCCCAGGCCCGGGTTGGTGGTCAGCAGCCGGTCCATGCCCTCCGGATAGCCCGCGAGGATCACCACGAGCCGGTCGCGGTTGTCCTCGGCCCGCTTCAGCAGCACCTGCAGGGCCTCGTCGCCGTAGGCGTCGCCCTTGCTGTATCCGGTGTTGGAGAGGCTGTACGCCTCGTCGACGAAGAGCACCCCGCCCAGCGCCGAGTCGATCAGCTCGTTGGCCTTCACCGCGGTCTGCCCGAGGAACTCACCGACGAGGTCGGCGCGCTGGGCCTCGACCAGATGGTCCCCGCCGAGCAGCCCGAGCGCGTAGAACACCCGGCCGAGGATGCGCGCCACGGTGGTCTTGCCGGTGCCGGACGGGCCCGAGAAGACGAAGTGTCGTTTCGGCGGCTGGACGGGTAGGCCCTGTCCGGCGCGCAGCCGTGCCATGTGCAGCTGCGCCGACAGCGCCCGCACCTGCCGCTTCACCGGCTCAAGACCGACCATCCGCTCCAGCTCGGCGAGCGCCTGCTGGAGGAGTACGGGATCGGCCGGGCCGGGCGGCAGCTGCGGCGGCGAGGGACGGACGGGGATCACGGCCTTCTCCCGTGCGGTGTCCGCGTCCACCGGGGCCGTACCCGGCAGCAACTCGTCCGGGTCCGGCACGGCCGCGGCCGACAGTTCCCGGCTGTCGCCGAGGGCGTCGGAGGACATCAGATCGGGGTCCGCCGTCGCATCGAGGGTGTCCTGGCCGATGCCCGCCAGGGATACCGCCGCCAGGTCCCCGGACTCGTCCAGGCCGTCCCCCTCGGAGATCGCGGCCAGCCGGGCCGCGGTATCCATGAACGCCGGGTCGACCCGGTGCACGGCACGGTAGAGCGGCAGGGCGGCGGCGCTGCGGCCGGTGCCCTCGTGGGCCCGGGCCAGCCAGTAGCGCAGCTCCTTGCGCTGCGGCTGCTCGCTGCGGCACCGCATCAGAGCGGCCGACAGCAGCGGCTCGGCCTGCCCGTACATCTCCAGCCGGACCCGGGCCATGCCACCGAACAGCCCCGACTCGATGCCCAGCAGCGGGTCGCCGAGCAGCGGTTCGGTGTGCCGTACGAGCTGCTCCCAGTCCTTGACGAGATACGCCCGGCAGGCGTGCAGAAAGCGGACCTGGGGGTCGGCGTCCACCGGCGGACAACCGGCCAGCGCCCGGTCCAGCTCCGGGACGTGCCGGCCGTCGAGCCAGTGCGAGGCATGCGCGAGCAGCAGGTCGCGCGGGCTCTCCAGGACCGGCTGCACCCACCAGCCCAGCCAGTACCAGGAGTTGAGCGGGCGGTGGTGGCGGGCGCGCTGCTCACCGAAGCGGTCCCGGTGGCGGTACATGCGCAGCAGCGCGGTCGTGGTGTCCACCCGCAGCGCATGGAGGCCGAGCCAGCCGTCGGCCATCCCGGGATCCAGCCGCACGGCAGACCGGAACTCCTCCTCAGCCTGTGCGTACGCCCCCATCGTGTAGGCGTCGACGGCGCGCAGCCAGGCGAGATCGGCGGGGGCGTCCGAGCCCTGCGTGCCGAAGTCCATCACGTCCCCCACAAACCCTGCCCCCGGGGTGTGCCGCCAGGCCTGTGCCGGGCGGCCCTGTCTGTCACCGTGCCGAGTCGGCCTGATGCCGAATTGCCTTACCGCGGACGGGAGTTGCTCCGCTCCCGCTACGCATCGTACCTGCGACATCGCCGTCGGCCGAGGTGTGGCGCGCAGGACAGCGGGGGCGTGACGATATCCGGTCGATACGCCGGGCGGGGGCACGGGCTGTGACCGAAAGTGATGACCCGGCGGCGCGCCGCGCCCGAAACGGCGGACCTGTGCCGATCCCGGGCAGAACGAAGCCCCCGATCACGGGGGAACAACCGGGGGCTTCGCGCTTGTGGGCGGCCTCGTAAGGCCGCACATTGAGAACGTAAGTCCTGTACGGCCCCCAGGTCAAGCCGAGTTGAGCCACTCGTCCGGACGACGGAGGGCACCCTCGTGACCCACCTGGAAGGGCTGGGCCCGATCAGCCACGTACTGCTCACTCTCGGTGATGACTCCGAGTCGTCACGCGGTCGCAGGGGGACCCGTCAGCACCACGTACCCCTCATTCCCCGGGAGTACCAGGTGATCGGCGAACGGCCGCGAGGGGTCGGCGGCAAAGTGACGTTCCTCCGCCCGGATCCACTCGTCCCAGAATCCGGACAGGCCAGGGCCGTCGCGGCGCCGTCCGCGCTGCCACGACCTGCGCTCCGGCACCTCCATCCACAGCAGACACGCGAGGAATGGGCGCACGGAGCGCCGACCCGCACCGACGCCTTCGACGATCACGAAGGGCGCCGGGGCAAGTTCCTCCCTATGAGTGAATGCGCGGTGGACCCAGTCGTAGACGCCGTAGCGGGCGGTCCGGCCGGCGGCCAGCGGGGTCAGGACCTGTTCGCGGAACCGGCCGGTCCACTCGAACAGCTCGTCGTGCGTGGCAAGGTCGTCCAGATGCAGTACGGGTGCCTCGCCGAGCGCTTGGGACAGTCGGGCGGCGAAGGTGCTCTTGCCCGAGCCGGCGTGGCCGTCGACGCCGATCAGCCGCACCGGCCCGCAGGACGGCGGCAGGGCGAGCAGCCGGCGGGCGAGTGCATCGAGCGCCTCCGGAGCTGCCCGGCTCGAGTGGTCCACGGGCTCACCCTACGGCCGCTTGGAGGTACGCCCCTGGTCACATCAGTGGTCTTTACCAATATTGGTTCGGCGACGCGCGGAGAGGCTCTGGCCGAAGCCGGTTCCGACCGGCGATAGTTGAACAAGTGTCGCGTAGGTGCAGGCCCACTCGACGACGACTGGGAGCTTCCGTCATGAACAGACCCACCCCACGGCGCACTGTGCTGGCCGTCGCGCTCTCTGCCGCGGCAGCCCCGCTGCTCGCGACCTCGGCCGAGGCGTCCGCGCACCGGAACGTCGCTGGCACCGGCTTAGATTCCGGCTCCGGGTCCGGCTTCGGCTCCGGCGCGGCGGGTGGTGGCGGCGAGAAGGGAGTGGCCCGCGTGGACTACCACGGCTGGACCACCTACACCGACTGGCGCTCCGGCACCGCCCGCGGCACCCGCGCCGTCGCGGGCCGCCGGCCCGGCCTGGTGATCGAGACCATGGACGGCTGGGCCGAGTACCGGGACCCGCACACCGGCGAGACATCCACGTGGGAGTACGCCACCTGGACGTCCCCGGTCCGCCGGCTTGCCACGCCCGCGAGCGAGATCGTCCCCTCCTGGAACGCCCACACTCCGGCGGGCACCTGGCTGCGGGCCGAACTCCAGGGCGCCTACACCGACGGCACGAAGAGCCCTTGGTACGTGCTCGGGCGCTGGGCGGCGGGCGACGGGGACATCAAGCGCACCTCGGTCGACGACCAGACGGACGGCAAGAGCACGGTGTGGACCGACACCGTCTCCATCGACGACACGGCGAGCGGGCTGCGCCTCGCCGCGTATCAGCTGCGGCTGACCCTCTACCGCAAGCCCGGCAGCAGCCGCACACCGAAGGTGTGGCGGCTCGGCGCGATGGCCTCCGACATCCCGGACCGCTTCGAGGTGCCCGCCTCGACGCCGGGGGAGGAGGCGGGCGAGGAGCTGAAAGTCCCGCGCTATTCGCAGAACACCCACATCGGCCAGTACCCGGAGTACGACAACGGAGGCGAGGCCTGGTGCAGCCCCACCTCCTCGCAGATGGTCATAGAGTACTGGGGGCGCAAGCCCACGAAGGAGGACCTCGCCTGGGTCAACCCGGACTTCGCCGACCCGCAGGTCTGCCACGCCGCCCGCTTCACGTACGACTACCAGTACGAGGGCTGCGGCAACTGGCCGTTCAACGCCGCGTACGCCGCCACCTACCGCGACATGCAGGGCGTCATCACCCGCCTCGGCTCCTTGAACGACGTCGAGAAGCTCATCGGCGCGGGGATCCCGGTGATAACGTCCCAGTCCTTCCGCAAGGACGAACTGGACGGTGCGGGCTACGGCACAGCGGGCCACCTGATGTGCCTGGTGGGCTTCACGAAATCCGGCGACGTGGTCGCGAACGATCCGGCGAGCGACAGCAACGACGCGGTCCGGCGCGTCTACAAGCGGCGGCAGCTCGAGAACATCTGGCTCAGGACCAAGCGCTACGACGCGAACGGCAAGGTCCGCAGCGGCACGGGCGGAGTCTGCTACCTCTACTGGCCGGCGCAGCCGACTCCGCGTCAGATGCGCGTGCTGCGGGAGCTCGGCATCCGCTGAACCTGTGCTCGCCGAAGGTCGTGTCGACGACCTGACGGCAGCGCTCGCTGCCGTCGAGAGTGAGGTGGCCGTACCGGTCCACCGTGATCTTGATGGAGCTGTGCCCCATCCAGCGGGACACCTCATGGGTGGGGACACCGTTGCTCAGGGTCACGGTGGCCCACTTGTGCCGCAGGTCATGCGGGTTGTATTCGGGCAGCCCGAGCCGCTTGAGGGCGCGATCCCAGGACTTGCGGAGAAGGTCTGGGTAGGGGCATGCCTCCGGCTTGATTCCGTATGGGCAGTCGGTCGACGAGTGGCTTGAGGAAGTCGGTTGCCGGGATGTCGCGCCACTCGTCCTCCTTGCGATGCTTGAGGGGCGCATAGAGGGCGACGTACTTACCGGACGGATGGGGCATGCTGTCTCCGATGGTTCACACGGTGCCGCGTGGCAACGACGCGGGCCTGAGACGATGCCGCGATGTCCTGCGCCGTACAGCACGGTGCCGCTCACCGTATTCGGTGAGCGGCAGACGTCTCCAGGTTCGGGACTGGCTGTGTGCTTAGTTGGAGTTGAGTGTCAGCTGGTAGTGGGCGAGAGCGTCGTCAAGCGGCTGGAAGTAGGAGGAACCAGGCGAATTGACCCCCCCGTTGCACTGCTGCCCTGTCGGGCCGCCCGACGTCATACCCTGGGCCTGGTCGCCGGAGATGTAGGCGCCGCCGCTGTCGCCGCCCTGGGTGCATACGGAGGAGCTGCCGAGGCCGGTGACGACTGTGGTGGGACCGCCGTTCGGGTCGGAGTAGGTGACGGTGACGTTGTACGCCTTGATCTGGCCGCAGGTCCAGCCGGTGGTCTGGCCGGCCTTGCAGATATCGGCGCCCACCGCGGCCCGCTGGCTGCCCTTCACCGCGTGCGCGGGTCCGTTGCCGTAGGTGTCGACCGTGGTGCCGATGGAGTCCTCGGGGTCGACCTTGGCGATGCCCATGTCCACGCTGTCCTGGCCGAGGGCGAACCGTGTGTTCTCGCCCTTGGCGAAGCGCTCGCCTTGGTACGCGAGTTCCGGCAGGTCCTCGATGCAGTGGCCCGCGGTCACCAGGTACTGCGTACCGTTTTGGCCCTTGGCTCCGTAGCCGACCGAACATAGGTACCCGTTGAAGGTCATGCGCTTGCCCGGCGGTACCTCGGTCTGGGTCTCCAGACGCTTCTGGTCCTTCACGATCCGGACCGCGTCGCCGTGCCGCTTGGCCGCCTTGAGGAAGGAGCGGGCTGCGGCGCTCTTGTCGTTGTTCACCTGGACGGTGACGGTGTCGGAGGCCAGGTCGGCCGACCACGCGACGACGCCTGTGGGCACTTTCGTGACGGCCTTGGCGTCCAGGCCGTCCTTGATGCGGTCGAGTGCAGACTGGCCGCGCTCGGGTATTCGAGCGCTCAGGCCCGCGTTCTTGATCGCGGTGGCCGCAGTGGAGTTGGCGGCGTTGACGATGAGCGTCCCCGCGCTGGTGAAGAACGCGCCGTCTGTCTTGACCCCGTTCTTGCGCAGCTCGGCGAACGCGGTCTGCTGCTCGGCCTGCCGGTCGAGGCGTTCGATGGCCGCCTTCTCGCTCACGCCGAGTGACGCGGCCAGCGCCTTCACCATCTCCGGGGAATAGCGGGGGGATTCGGTGGTCGAACCTCCAGCCTGTGCACCGGCCACGACGCATAGGGAAAGCACGACGCCGACGGTAGCGGCAAGGAGATACTTCCGTGGAGTTCGCACAGTGATTCCTTCCGATCGCAGAGCAAGCACCCGGGCAGTGGGGGGTGTGAAGCACGCAGGGCCACAAGGGCGTTTCTCGCGTGTTTCACCGGTGCGGGTGCTGCCTGGCGGCGCGGGTGGGGTCCGTCGCCGCGCATCGAACTTTGGTCCAACGGCCATGAGTGCGACAAGGATCATTGCCGATGCAATTTTCAACAGAGCCGCGCAAATCTGTTAAGGGAAGGGCGTCCTGTCGTCTGTCTCTTGAGGTTCCATCAGCAGACGGGTCCACAGGCAGGGGAGAAGGGCGCGTCGTGCCGGTCCAGGCGTTGTGCCCAGCGGAAGGCAGCACCCTGGGCCTGGCCGCGGGCGTCGTACGGGGCGGTTAGCCGGTCGTGCCCCGACATCGTGCCGGGCTTCTGACAGGGAATGGTCCTCGTCGTAGTTGCTCGGCATGCCTCGTGAGGTGTGTCTGAGGTGTCCTGCGGTGCTGCGCCACGTGCTTCGCAGGCCGCCAGCGGCAAGGCAGCCGGGCGGCAGCAGGGGAGTGGCATCCAGCGGCGCGTCTCCGGCGAGGGGGAGTCTGGCTCGTCAGCAGTGGTGCGCTTGTCGACGCGCACGCCTGGGGACATGGCATCCCGCGGAAAGCTCGCCGCCCGGCTTGGACTTCGGGGCACGGGGTCTTGGACTTCCCGTGCCGCGTCCGCGACGGAAGGGTGGCGGGCATCACCCGGGGGCCGCGTATGAGTGAGGGCCAGGGAGGCCGCGAGGCCCCCAACCCCGCCGCCTCCCCCCACCGGCACGGCACAGTCACGCCGAGCGAGTAGCCCTCTGCGTCGCGGCCGGCGTGACGTGCGCCCTCCCGGAGCACGCCCACGTGCTGAGCCCGGGCACGGTTATATGGCCACGGACCATTCCGTGGCCACACCGGCGACGTAGCGAGCCCTCGGCCGACGTTGACCGCGTCGAGGTCGGGGTGTATGCGGGGTAGTGGAACGTGATGGTGTTGCTGCCCGCGCGGACCATGTGCGGGTGTCCGTGACCTCGGTCCAGGACTGAACTGCGGGATGCCGCCGGATCCAGGCCCGCTCAGGCGCTCGCGTCAAGCACCCCGATCAGGCGCGTGACGGTCTTGGCCATCGCCTGCCCGTCACCGTCAGATAACCGCGGGAGTCCACCGCCTTCGGGTGGGCGGCGAGGTAGGCGGATCGGATCGGTCTTTCAGCGCCGCGCCGATGTTGACCTTGGCGATGCCGCCCGCCACTGCCCCTGCTCGCCCGCCTCGACGAGCCGACGGCAGTGCGGGGGTAGTGGAGCGACCTCCACACAGAGCTCGCGCAGTCCTGAGTCGACGATCCAAGCCCGGCTCGTGACGGCGGCCGCGGAGAGCCTGGGCGAGGTGGCCGCGGGTTTCAGCGAGTAGATGCCGCCGATGGAATGCGCCGCGCATCACGTACACGACGGCCGCTATGTCGACGGCCGCCAGGGTGACGTCGACCACCGAACTGCACCCGAGTCCGCGATGGACTTCGCGCCCGTGCCCGACCGCTCCAGCACGGACCGAACAGCACTGTGCTCGAGCTCAGTGCAGAGCGTCGATGGCCTTCACGATCAGCGCACGCGCATCGGCGCCGTACACGGCCAGGGCACGCAGCTGCTCGAACGCCTTGAGGTACTCGGCCACCTCGGACGGCTGGGTGACGGTCACCCGGGCCGTCAGCAACTCCACCGCCACCATCGTGTCGTCGTAGACGTGGAACGCCTCCAGCGGCCGGATCGGGCGCTCCGGCAGGTCTGCGGGGATGACACCCAAGGACACAGCTGGCAGCGCACCCACTGTCAGGAGATGGCCGAGCTGCGCGGCCATCGCTTCCGAGTCGCCCATCCGGTAGTGCAGTGCAGCCTCTTCGACGAGCAGAACGAAGCGTCGGCCGGGCTCGTGGATGACCCGGGAGCGCTGCATGCGTGCGGCGGCGGCCGCGCCCGAGTCGTCCGGTGCACCGTGAAACGTCGCGATGGTGTGCAGCAGCGCGGCGGCATAGCCCTCGGTCTGCACCAGGCCGGGGATGATCCTCGCCGAGTAGATGCGGAACAGGCGCGTCTGCTGGAACAACTCGACGTAGGACTCCTGCAGCTGACGCAGACCGGTGCGCATCTTGCGCCGCCACTCGGTGTACATGGACTCCGCGTTGCGGGAGGCAGCAACGAGGTCCGCCGCCTCGTCGCCAGCATCGCACGCCTCGCACCAGGCCCGGATGTCGACGACCGACGGCGCCGTACGGGCGTTCTCGATGCGGGACGTCTTGGCGTAGTGCCAGCCGCATCGGTCGGCCAGCTCAACTCCCGTCAGCCCGGCGTCCTGCCGGAGCTCTTTTAGGCGTCTTCCTACAGCCTCTCGCGCGGCCTGCGCCGAGGATGACGGTGATGCGGGCATGAGCTGGCCGGTCCGGTGCTTTCTATGAGTGGATCTGGTACTCGTTGTGCGGGATCGCCCGCTCCCATACCGCCTCGAACGCGGACGTGCACAGCTTCACCGTGGCCGGATTCTGGTCGAGCGCATGCCCGACGAGGGCGCCGTCGCCGCTGAAGAACCCGAAGCGGACCAGCCTCCCGTCAAGCACCCAGAAGTCGTTGCCGGGCAGCGCGATGTCCGAGGCGAGGCGCCTGGGCAGCCAGCGGACCTGTTCACCGACGGCGAGGTTGATCGGGGTGCCGGCGTGCTCGTAGCGGATGTACTCGGTGACCGGTTCCGAGACGATGCGAGCCCGGCGCATCACGACACCGCGGGCCACAGTGCGCCGTACCGCGGTCGTCCAGTCCCTCCAGTAGTCCGAGTCCGGATCGTTGGGCCGCTCGCCGGTTTCCCGCCAGTGCTTGAAGTGGCTGTTCTCGTTGGAGACGGCGTAGGCGTCCCGCATCTCCAGGTGCACGGCGGAGTGGTGTGCTGTGTTGAGCAGCTCACCGATCGGCGGAACGTTGGAGGTCATCGCATGCCTTCCTGATGATGTTCGCCATGCGCGCGGGGATACGGATGATGGTCTCGTGCGACGGGACTCCGGGCGCGTGCCCCGGGGCGGTCCCGGCCT
The DNA here is from genome assembly GCF_052245555.1 of Streptomyces sp. KR80. NCBI lineage: Bacteria > Bacillati > Actinomycetota > Actinomycetes > Kitasatosporales > Streptomycetaceae > Streptomyces > Streptomyces sp. KR80. The sequence goes on along the minus strand of NZ_JBQQCD010000002.1, from coordinate 169,582 downwards.
CCTTGTAGATGCGCGCCTCCTCGTACGGTGTCGCAGTCCAGCCCTGAAGCAGGAGCTCTTGCTTGTCGGTGTCGATCCACACGGTGGGGCTGTCCCCTTGCTCGGTGTCGGGGTCGATCCCGACGAACCGTAGTGGCATGCCTGGCCTCCTGCGTCAGTGTGTGCAGCCGTTTGCGTCACCGTCTCGCCCAGGCAGCCAGCCGTCAATAGTGCGATGGTTCCGGTAACTGCGCCAGAGAACTCGCTTGCAAACGAGTGCACATGCATGGCGGCCTGCGTTCGCCTCTCCTTACCGTCGTGAGCAGCGGCAGCCCCACTTCTCCACCGATCCACGAGCCGTGCTCGGGCTGGACGACTACTCACGGAGGCATTCGGATGAGCACCCCCGCGATGAAGACACACAAGTGCACCGAGTGCGAGCAGCTCGAGGGCAAGCGCAAGCAGGCCGAGCAAGACAGGGACTACAGCAGCGTGTCGGAGTGCAACGTCCTCATTGCGCGCTACGGCATCACACACTCGGTGCGGTCATGAACGGCGAACAGAGCCGTATCGCACGCGAGTCACCGTGGGCCGACCAGAACCCGCCGGACCACTACCCGCCAGCCGTGTACCGGCTGCCGCCCGCTCAGGAGTCAGATGTGAAGCCATGCAGGTTCCCCTGCTCCATCTGCCGTGCAAGAGGCCGACTGCCTAAGGGACGGCCAGGACCATCGTGATCGTTGGGTAAACGCCCGTATGCAGTCGCGGACCGCAATGCCCACACGTGCGCTGCCGATGTCGATCAGGTGCAGCTGGCGCACGACATTCATGTCCGCATAGTCGGAAGGGAGGGGGCGGTCAGCAGCATCCGCGCCGGTGCCTCTTCTTCGTCCTGGCCGCGTTCCAGGGGGAGATGCAACTCAATAAGCTCGCGAGGGTGTCATTTCCCGTGATGTACCAGCACCAAGCGATGATCCGCTGTCCCGGGTGCGGGGGCGGGGTTGACATGAACCGGGGCCGCGGTCAGGCGGGGCACGGCATGCAGCAGGGCGCGCTCGGCTTCCACGGCGACTTGGTGCGCCTCCCGTAGGCTCAACTCGCCGTCGACGACGACCGCTACCTCTGCGCGCAGCCGGTGGCCGATCCAGCGCAGGCGCAAGTCGCCCACTGTTCGGACGCCTGCGACCTCCTTGAGTGCATTCTCGGCGGCATTGACCAGTGTGGGATCGACGGCGTCCATGACCCGACGAAAGACTTCGCGGGCGGCGTCCCGTAGCACCAGGAGGATGGCGGCGGTGATGGCGAGTCCCACGATGGGGTCGGCGAGCTGCCAGTCCAGCGCCGCACCACCCGCCGCCAGTAGGACGGCCAGGGAGGTGAAACCGTCGGTACGGGCGTGCAGCCCGTCGGCGATCAGCGCGGCCGAGCCGATCTTGCTTCCGACGCGGATCCGGTAGCGGGCTACCCACTCGTTTCCGGCGAAGCCCACCACTGCCGCGATCGCGACCGCCGGAATGGACTCCATCGGGCGCGGGTCGAGCAGCCGTCCGACCGCGGTCCATGCGGCGAATACCGCGGATGCTGCGATGGTGAGCACGATGGCGATTCCGGCCAGGTCCTCGGCTCGCCCATACCCGTAGGTGAACCGGCGGGTGGCCGCCCGACGGCCGATCGCGAACGCCACTGCCAGTGGCAGGGCGGTCAGAACGTCGGCCATGTGGTGGACGGTGTCGCCCAGCAGCGCCACGGACCCGGACAGCGTGAAGACGATTGCCTGCGCCATGGCGGTGTCGCCCGGCAGCGCCATGGCTCCGGACACCGCGAAGATGATGGCCTGCGCCACGGCGGTGGCCCCCAGTACGGCAAGGGAGATCCACAGGGCGCGCATGCCCTCGGCGGAGGACTCCAGTGCATGGTCGATCTTGTCCGCGGACTCGTGGGAATGCGGCTTGACCGGATGCCGTAGTTGATGCACCCAGTGCGCCGTACGGCCGGCTGACGCGCTGTCGTGGTCGTGGCCGTGCTCGTGGGCTCTCTCGTGTTGACGGCCGCGCTGATGGGCGTGTCCCTGCTGGTCGCTCACGTGATCGCCTCTCGTCGTGGGGGAGTTGAGAGTGGTGCTGTGGTGGACGCCGGCTGTGTCCGTTTGCGGCGAGGGGCGTGGCCCTCGCCGGTGCGGGAACGCAGGTCGGTTCAGCAGTCGCGCAGCTCGGGGGACTGGTTGAGGATTTGCGCGCGCAGCGAGGTGAACTTCGCGTAGGACTCGCCGTCTTGTGCCTCGGGGCGGAAGGCGGCGACCCGGTGGCAGTTCATGAAGGCCAGGGATATGCCGAAGTGCCGTTCCAGGCTGCCGCGGATGGCGTTGCTGGCCAGGGCGCGTAGCAGCTGACCCCGGTCGGCCTCCGAAGGCGGCGGGGTGAGGTTGTCGACGAAATCGGCGTCACTCGCCCGGAGCTTGTCGCTCAATTCGGAGATGAGCCCGTAGGCATACGGCAGGGACTCGCGAACGGTGGCTACGAAGTCTTCCTCCCGGATGTCGTCGTGCTCCGCCTGGGCCAGGAGCTGCGGTGAAACGTCCAGCGACACGTCGCGGTTTCCTCTCGTGCGAAGGTAGGGCCGGCCCAACTGGGCGGGTGACTGTGCGTGGTGGTCGGTTCTGATCAGGCTGCGGATCGTGCGGGCTGAGAGGCGTCCGCGTTCCGGAGCGCTGTCGGGCCGTGCTCGAAGCCGGGGTCGATCTGAGCGGCCAGGTCCTGGCCGGTGGCCTTGTTGGCCCAGGCTGCGGCGTTGAATGGAACTCGACGGATCGCCGTGGTGGGCTTGTTCCGGTGGACCCGGTCGGCTGTCGCTTGGAGGCCGTACGCGTGCCGTGCCCCGCAGGTGGCAGGTCACCGCTCGACCTCGTCGTGGGGGGTCTGCGCCGGCACCGCGCGATGCGCAGGGGCGGCGCCATGTGGTGCCGCGGGAGCGGAGGAGGGCAGGGCTGCGTAACTGGTCTGAGTGGCGGTGGCGCAGAGTGTCACCGTCGTCGCGACGGTCGACAGAGGGTTGCGCAGCTTTCTGTGCGCGATTGCTAAGTGGGACACCGATGACTCCTGTGTGGGGGAGAAGTGCGTGTGGGGGTAGAGCAGCGGTGCGGCAGGGAGCCGACTGCCCTGCGTCTGGCGACAGTCGACGGCCGACCGGCATCGTGGAGCCATGTGATGCGTAACATAGTAATGTGAAATATCATTCTGGCCAAGACCATTGCGTCCCGTGCGCTGCCATGTGACCTGACCGCTGGACGTCCTGGAGGAGCGTGGGGCGTCAACAGCGCGACCTCTGTTCGTGATCAAAGGCTTTGACAAGCCTCCCTGTTCAGGGCCGAGGCCGCCGCCTGTTGTTCCCCGCCCCTTTTCCCGATCTTCAGGCGCCGGAGCCACGGGAGTCGTAGCGGTTGTTTGGGATGGTCGCGCACACGTCCGCAAGACATTGCCCCCGCCGGCCATCATCGCGCCCCAGCCGTCAGGAAGCCATGGACCACAATGCCCCCGGCAGACCCGCCCGAGGTACCGCACGCGTGCGCGCGGGCCTCGGCGTCGCTGCCGTACTCGCCGTCGCCATTCCCTCCCTGATGCCGACAGCAGCGGAGGCCGACCCCGCGAGCCCCGCGGCGACCACGCAGTGGTCGACCCAGACCCTCGCATCCGGCGTACAGGTACGCACCGGAACCATCCGGCACCCCGACGTCACGCACACCTGGACGGTCGCCGTTCCGTCCCCGGGCGTCAGCCGGCTGACCGGCGCCGCGACCTGGTCCGAGGTCGGCACCCAGAGCTGGGCCGATACCACGGCGCAGAAACTGCGCGACGCGGGTTTCCGGCCGCGCGTGGAGAGCGTCAGGTGGCCTGACTACTCCGACACCCCGCACGGGGTGATGGGGCTTCGGGTACGGGTCGGCTTCTTCTCCACCCAGGCCGCGGCCCAGTCCGCGGCGGCGGCGATCACCTCGGCCGGGTTCCGCACCTCAGTCGCCTGGACCGGGTACGACGTCCAGCAGCCGGCCGACCGGGAGAACGTGCATGTCGCGGTGATCGACCCGCGCGTCTTCAACGGAAGCGCCGAGGGCACCCACGACGGCAATGTGGCGCAGCGTGAGACCACTTCGTCGGTCGCCGCCCAGCTGAACTCGCTGGTCGCCGTCAACGGTGGCTTCTTTGTGACCTCTGACGCCGACGGCGTACAGGGCACCATGTCCGGCCTGGGCGCCGACGACGGTCAGTTGGGGTCGATGGCGGTCGGCTCGCGGGCTGCGCTGATCCTCGGTGACGGCGGCCGCCACATCCGTGTGGCCGATCTGACCACCACCGTGACCGCCCGGGCCGGGAACTCCTTGTACCGGATCCAGGGCATCAACCGGGTGCCGGGACTGGTGCGCGACTGCGGCCGTCCCGGCGCCACGCCCAGTGACCTGCCGTGGCAGGACGTCACCTGTCGACTGGCCGACGATCTGGTCCAGTTCACCCCCGAGTTCGGCGCCGACCTGCCCACCGGACCCGGTGTCCAGGCGGTGCTGGACGCGTCCGGCCGGGTGATCTCGGTCGGTGCGCGCGGCGGGCGGCGGGTACCGGCGGGCGGGCGCATCTTGCAGGGCATCGGCCGTGCTGCCGACTGGCTGACCGCGAACGCCGAGTCCGGCAGCCGCATCCGTATCGACGAGGTCATCCGCGACACCAGCGGCCGGCGCGTCGAACTCGATGGTGACGACTCCATCGTGAGTGCCGCCCCCACTCTGGTGAAGGACGGCCGCATCGACATCGACGCGGCCGCCGAGGGCGTGGTCGACCCGCAGGACCTGTCCTTCGGATACGCCTGGGCCAACGCCCGCCAGCCGCGCACCATGGCGGGTGTCGACGGGAAGGGCCGGCTGATCCTGGCCACGGTCGACGGGCGGCAGACCGGTGGCAGCGAGGGCTTCACCCTCTACGAGGCTGCCGAGTTCATGCGCTCGCTCGGCGCCGTGCAGGCGCTGAATCTCGATGGCGGCGGCTCCACCGCGATGGCCGTCCGCGGCACCCTGGTCAACAACCCCTCGGACGCGACCGGTGAACGCGCAGTCGGGGACACGGTGCAGGTGCTTCCAGCACGCGTCAACTGACAACGGCCACCGCATACCTCCGTATCGCGCTCCGGTATCGCCTGGGCGCGGTACGGCTGTACGGGTGGGGCTCCTCACCCGTCGCCGCTCTCGGCGGGTGCGAGGCCCGCCGGGCGAAGCTCCCCAGTTGGTCTCGAACGGGGTACTTAGCTTGACCCCCGTCCCAACGGGGCTTCGCCCGCCTCCAGATCGTCCACGCCCCTGCGGAGCGTGATCTTCGCTGACCGTGTCTGCCCGGGCCACTGCGCGCGGATCCCGCCGTGCCCCAGAAATCCGCGCCTCCGCCCCCATCAGCAGCCTCCGGTGCCGCTCGTCCAGGTGCGGGAACAACACCTCGAACTTCACTGCAAGCGGCCGCCCCCTTCACGGGCACGTACCGCTGGCCGTCCCACACCGAGACCTCGACGGACGTGGGCAGAGTGTGGGTCGCGTCGACGGTGCACGGACCCGCTGCCCACGTTCAACGGAGCCCGCCCCCGGACGGCCCGAGTAACTGGCGTCCGCCACATGGTAGTTCGGGCAGCCAGGGCCCGGGTCGCTTGAAGACGGCGGTCGGGTGGTCGACGTGGAGCGCGCAGTAGTGGTGCACACGGTTTGTGATGGCCGTACGCACTACCTGGGAGCGCGCGGTCACCGTCGAAGTCCCGGGCTTGGTGCCGGAGCGGACGACGGCAAGAGCCTTCCCATGGAAGGCGGTCCGGGTGCTCGCCTGGTAGCGCTCGGCGCTGTCCTGCCGTCCGTTGTCGACACCGGCCAGAGAACCGTCGTTGACCTCGAAGGCGATCAGGTGCTCGGCGTCGGGTACGACCACGCCTTGGGAGTCGACCGCCTCCGCGGTCACGAAGCAGAGCGAACGCCCGTCAGCAGGCAGCGAAGAACCGGTCGGCGAAGGCCTCCCATTGGGCGAAGTAGTCGATGCCGGGGTCGCGCAGCCAGTTGAGTTGCAGGCCGTCGAGGAAGGCGAGCAGTTCCACCGCAGCCAGGCCGGGCCGGGGGTGCCAGGCCAGCAGGTAGTGCTCGAGTGCGTCGCGGCTTCCGCGGAGCCGGGTGTGGAAAAAGGTGTGGGCGGGATGGGCGGGGTCGAGGGCTTCGGCGGCCAGCACGGTGTAGAGCTGTACGAGAGAGCGCTGGGAGTGGTTACGCCGGACGAGGCCGGTCAGGGCGGCACGGGCGGCGGCCGGATCGGGCGTCGGCTGCAGGTGGCCGATGACGGTGGTGAGGTCGAGCTCGTCGCGGCGTTGCAGGATCGCGATGAGCAGGTCCTCGCGCGAGCGAAAGTGATGCAGCAGCCCAGCCTTGGTCATGCCGCAGGTCTTGGCGAACGCCTCCAGGGTGACGCCCTTGAACCCCTGGGCGGCGATCAGCTCGGTGGCCGCATGCAGGATCTCCTCGTGGCGTTCGGCGAGCGGCAGCCGCCGGCGTCGTCCAGGGGCAGGGGCCATACGTTTCGTGTTCCTTGAGGACCGGGGGCTGTATTCGATCACGTTACCAATCTATCCTTATCTACTATTTGGTAGATAGCCGTGTTGTGCCTGTTCAGAAGGTGGTACTCATGTCGACGGCCTCCCATCCGACCGCCTTCTCAGCCGCCGTGGCCGCCGTACGCGCCAGCCGGCACGCAGACGCGGCAGCCGAGAAGCTGCTGGCACAGCTGACCCGCAAGGAACGCTTGGCGCTGCTGGACGGGGATCTGCCGTTCTGGCAGGGGCTGGCCGACATGATGACCAACGGCTACAACCGCGCCCCCCTCCCGATGGGCCGGATCGACCGGCTCGGCATCCCCGGCCTGCTGTTCTCCGACGGACCGCGCGGGGTGGTGATGGGGCACTCGACCGCCTTCCCGGTCTCCATGGCCCGCGGCGCCACCTGGGACGTGCAGTTGGAGGAGCGCGTCGGTGTCGCGATCGGGCTGGAGGTGCGCGCCCAGGGCGGCAACTTCTTCGGCGGCGTGTGCATCAACCTGCCCCGCCACCCCGCCTGGGGACGGGTGCAGGAGACCTACGGCGAGGACCCGATCCTGCTCGGCGAGTTCGGCGCGGCGCTGACCCGCGGGGTGCAGCGCAACGCGATGGCCGTCGCCAAGCACTACGCGCTCAACTCCATGGAGAACGCCCGCTTCACCGTCGACGTCACCGCTGATGAGGCCGCCCTGCACGAGGTGTACCTGGCGCACTTCCGCCGGGTGGTGAACGAGGGCGTGGCGGGCATCATGACCGCCTACAACTCCGTCAACGGCGACTGGGCCGGACAGAACGAACACCTCATGGAGGGCATCCTGCGCCGGATGTGGGGCTTCGACGGCGTCACCGTCTCCGACTTCCTGTTCGGCCTGCGCGACGCCGCCGCCTCGCTGCGCGCAGGGCTGGATGTGGAGGAGCCCTTTCGTCAGCAGCGCGCCCAGCACTTGCCCGCCGACCTGGAAGAAGGCCGGGCCTGCTGGGACGACGTCGATCGGGCGGCTCGCCGCATCCTGCGCACCCAGCTGCGCCACTACGCCACCCGCGAGCAGGCCGAGCCGCCGATTGAGGTGGTGTTCAGCGCCGAGCACCGCGCGCTGGCCCGCGAGGTCGCCGCCCGCGGCATGGTCCTGCTCAAGAACGATCCGGTCGGCGAGGTTCCCCTGCTGCCGCTGCGGCGCGACCGCCTCGCCTCCCTCGCGGTGATCGGCCGCCTGGCCGACCTGGCCAACACCGGCGACCACGGTTCCTCCGATGTGCGCGCCCCCGAAGTGATCACAGCGCTGCAGGGAATGACCGAAGCGCTCCCGCACACCCGGATCACCCACGTGGCCGACGACGACCCTGCCGCGGCCGCCGCCGCGGCCGCCCAGGCCGACGTCGCCATCGTCGTCGCCGGCTACACCGCCGCCGACGAGGGCGAGTACCTCGGCAGCGGCACGCTGGCCGACCCCGCCCTGCTGCAGTTGTTCCCGCCCGCCGGCGACGACCCGGTCGGGCAGCAGTTCGCCGCCGTCACGGCCAACCCCGGAGACATCCCGGTGAACGCCGTCGTGGGTGCGAGCAGCGGCGGCGACCGCGCCAGCCTGCGGCTGCGGCCCATCGACGCGGACATCATCCGCTCCGTCGCCGTGGCCAACCCCCGCACCCTCGTGGCGATCGTGACCGCCGGGGCCGTCATCACCGAGGAATGGCGCCAGGCCGTACCCGCCGTACTGCTGGCCTGGTACTCCGGCTGCGAGGGCGGCCGGGCCCTGGCCGACGTGCTGCTCGGCGACGCGGATGCCGCCGGACGGCTGCCGTATGCCATCCCCACCTCGGAGGAGCATCTGCCGCCCTTCGACCGCGACGCCACCGCCATCACCTACGACAAGTGGTTCGGCCAGCGGCTGCTGGAGCGCGACGGCCACGTCCCCGCCTTCCCCTTGGGGTTCGGGCTGTCCTACACCAGCTTCACCCTCTCCGACCTGACCTTCGGCGCCCCCGACGGCGATGCCTTCACCGCCACCGTGACCGTGACCAACACCGGCCCTCGTGACGGGCGGCACGTCGTGCAGCTGTATGGACGGCCGACCGGCATCGACGCCGCCGCTGATGACTTCCCCGCCCGGGTACTGCTCGGCTTCGCCGCCGTCGAGCTCCCCGCCGGTGCCTCGGCTCAGGTCATGGTGCCCGCCTCGATCCGGCCGTTGCAGCGATGGACGCCCGACGGCTTCGTCCTCGCCGCCCCGACGGCCGTGATCGAGGCCGCCTCGCACGCCGCTGACCCCCACGGCATCACCGCTCCCACCGAGCTCCAGCTCACCTGACCCCTACGAGATCACCCTCACTGGTTCCGTCCACCGCACGACGGCCCCGGCCCCCGGCGACCGGCACGTGCTGGACGTGCGGGGGCAAACCCGACAACACGACCCCGTCCTGGCCTCCCACGGCGGGGCGCATGCCGCCACCCCCGACAAAGCAACAGCACAACGAAAGCAGAGATCATGACACGGGACGTCATAGCGATCATCGGCGTGGGCGGCATGGGGCAGGTCATCGCCCGCCGTATGGGCTCCGGCACCCACCTGCCGGGTGAGCGCGTCGAGCCGCACCCCGGGGGGTGCGGCGCCGGCCCTCTGTTACGGCACTACCGCTGCTCCGCCGCCGCGAGCGCGTCGAGCTGACGGTCGTGCACGCGGCTCAGCAGCAGCACTGAGACAGTCGCCCCGATCAGCGCGCAGAACATGTCCCACTGGGTGTCCCACACATCGCCCTGGGTGGCCAGGAAGTCGTCGGCAGCGTGTCCGCCGATCATCGCAGCCGCCCACTCGAACATCTCGAAGACCGCGCTGAAGGCGAGGCAGGCGCACACGGTCAGCGGCGCCAGCCAGCGACTGCCGCGCAGCGGTGAGGTCCGGCTGAGCAGCTCCCGCACCAGGACGGCGGGCGCGAAGCCCTGCATGAGGTGTCCGAACCGGTCGTAGGGATTGCGATCGAGTCCGAGCCCGTCCCGCACCCAGTCGCCCAACGGGACCTGCGCATACGTGTAGTGGCCGCCCACGGCGAGCACCAGCGCGTGCGCCGCGAGCAGACAGCACAGCAGATTCGTGAGCGGGAACCGCCGTCGGCTCAGCACGACCAACGGCAGCCCGACCAGCACCCACACGGTCTCCAGCAGCCACGTCGTCGGGTCGTGCGGGTGCCAGGCGGAGAGCGCCATACCCGCGACGACGACCACGACGAGTGCGGTCGGCAGCGGCCGCCGCCGTACGCGTTTCTCGGATACCGGGTGACGAGTGAGCGAGGCGCGGAGGGGCTCGGGCATGGGTGGGCTCCTTGGTCCAGGAGGCCTCATCGTGCTGGAGCGCGGTGTCGGGGAGCAATGAGTACGGCTACTCAGGTCGGAGCCGCGTAGGTGTGGGTGCCCAGAGGGCTACGCGCATGCTCGTAGCTCTCCACGTGGTCACGAGCATGTTCGTGCCTTTGTGTTTGTGAAGATTGCTGCGCGCCGAGCTGTGTCGGTGCGGGCACCAAGCCGGGGATACCGTCGTGTCGACAGAGCGCACGGACGTCGGTGCGCCCCTTGCCCCAGCGTTGGCTCACACGCCACCCAGCGGGTCCCCGAGGCGCCGCCGCCCCGCTCTCCCGGCTCAGCGCGCCATTCGCATGAAACGGACTTCGTGCCATGCATCCCACCGTGGGTCCGGTCCGTTCCAGTGGAATCTCTGGCGGCCACGAGAAGGTCGACTGGTCATGGGCAGCGCAGCAGCAGGGTCACGACCTGGTGATGCGCACGGTGTCCCCGGACCGGCTGCCTGCGAGCACGTCGATTCGGACACCGGTGGCCGGGTCGGTGAAGGATTGACCCTTGCCGTATGCGCCCACGTCCAGGGGGCCGCAGCCCGCCGGGGGAGTGGTGGCCGGGGTGGCCGGCATGACTCTGATCGGGCCGTCTCCGGTCTGAGTGGCGGAGTCGACCTTGTAGATCAGTACGCCCGTCGAGCAGGGATGGGGGTCGTTGCCGCGGGCCCGGCGGGATTCGGCCACGTAGGCCGTGGTCTCGCCGGTGCGGATCACGGCGATCTTGGTGCCGCCGGGCCGCTCCACCGGGGTCAGCCGGACTGTTCGCCGGCCGGGTTCGGCGAGGCAGGCGACCTGGCGGTCCCGGGTCCAGCCGAGCTTCCAGGAGTGCCAGCCGAGGTACTGCGGGGCATGGCCCGCGATGTTCCCCATGACGTCCCAGCCGCCCACGTACCGGTGGGTCTCACCGGTGAAGGCGTAGAGATCGGGGAGGCCGAAGGTGTGGCCGGTCTCGTGGGCGGCGACCTTGTGTCCCCAGCGCCATAGGTCCTGGCCGAAGGTGACGCCCCATTTGATGCGGGTGCCGTCGGCGGTGACGCCGGACGTGGCCGGGTCGTAGAGATAGGTGGGGGAGAAAGAGATGGCCTTCGCGGCCTTCGTGGGGATGACGTAGACCATGTCGTAGCGGGAGAAGTCGGCGTGCGGGTCGGCGGCCGTGATGGCGTCGCGGACGTACCGCTCGTGCGCCTCGAAGGTGAGGCCGCGTTCAAAGCCGTACGAGGTCGAGTCCGCCGGCATACGGATCCAGCGGTGCACTGGGGTGATGTTCAGTCGCGCGCGGCCGTAGGAGGCCCGGCGTATCCAGTCGGCGGCGGGGGCGAGGTGGGCGGCGTAGGGCTTGGTGGAGTCGGTGGCCGGGGCGTCGGGGAAGTCCACGAACAGGGTCAGGACGCGCAGTGTGCCAGTGGAGCGCTGGAATTGAGTCCGGTCGGTGTCATGGCCCTCGTCGGTCCAGCCCGTTCTGCCGGGGAGGGCGCAGGCGGCGGCGGGGGACGGCTGGTTGGGGTTCGCATGCGCCGCGGTGGTGGGGACGGCGGCGAGGCATGCGGTCATGAGGGACGCCGTGAGGGGGCGCAGGCGGCTCGGGATGGTGGACATGGCTACCCCTTCGGATTGGGAATTCATCGGTGGGTGTTCGTCGGTACGGGTACGTGGTCGGGTGTGAGGTTCGTGGACGGGTGGAGCGTCACGGGTTACGCGCGGCCTGCCGCCAGGTCCATCAGGCGGGACAGCACCTGCCCGCCCGAGGCGGTGATCCCGTCGTGCTCCCACTCGTTGGTGATCCAGGTCCGTACGGCGCCGACGTCCTGTGCGGTGCGCAGGGAGAGCCCGGCGTCCACGTACATGTCGTCGTGGTAGACGACCGCTGCGAGAGGCACTTGGTTGGCGGCCAGGCGGTGGGGGTCGTACAGCCGGGGCCAGTTGGTCCACTCGGCCAGCAGGTCAGCGGCCTCGGCGAAGGGTCGCAGCCCCGCTATGTCGTGGAACATCCAGGGATAGATCATTTCGCCGGTGAGTATCAGGGGGTCCGCGTCTTCGGCGAACTCGGGGAAGCCGACCAGGGCCCGGGCTGCAGCCCAGCCCGTGGGCTTGTTGCCCTGGCCGTAGAGGCTCTCCTGCATGACGGCGAACAGCGGGTTGTCCGTGAAGCCGGTCAGGCCCATCACCTGGTACAGGAAGGTGTCGGTCAACTCGCCCTGCCCGTCGAGAGCTTCGTCGAGCAACCAGTGCACCCGCTCGAAGCCGTCGCCCATGCCGAGCGCGAGGCCGAGCGTACGCAGTCGGCGCGTGGTCAGCCGGTCTCCGTTGGGCAGCCGGACGTCGGTGGTCGCAAGGAGGTCGGCGATGTGGCGCAGGAGGGGAGCGTCGCCCGGGTATCGGTCGTAGTACTCCAGGACGCGATCCGCCAGGCGGGGGTAGACGCGGGCATACACGTCGTCGGCGGTCGCGATGAGACCGGGCAGGCCGCCCGCGACGTAGCACGCCCGCAGCCCCCAAGGGGCCTGAGAGAGATAGGTGAGCGTGATGAAGCCGCCGTAGCTCTGGCCGAGCGTCTCCCAGGGCTCGTCGCCGCACAGCTCCCGGCGGATCAGCTCGGCATCCGCGACGATCGAGTTCGCCCGGAAGTGGGTGAGGTACGCGGCGAGTTGGGCGGCGGTCGCGAAGCGGGCGGCCGTGCGGGCGGTGACCGGGGTGGAACGGCCGGTGCCGCGTTGGTCGAGCAGCAGCACCCGGTGGGTCTCCAGCGCGCACGGCAACCACCCGGGGGAACCGGATGACGGGCGGGGCGACTTGCCGCCCGGCCCGCCCTGCAGATAGAGCAGCCATGGCAGCGCCTCGCTCGCCCGCGCGGGGTCGACGACCTCGCGGGCGAACACCTGGATGCGGGGCCCGCTTGGCGCGGCGTGGTCCAGAGGCACGTCGAAGACGTGGTCGGTGGTGGCGTATGCGGGGTTCATGCACTTCCCTTCGTGACGGACGCTGGGTGGGGCTGCCGCACCGCCACAAAAGCCATGTGATGTGTGACGTTGTACAGTTTCCGCCACCCGGGCCTTCAGGGGCAGCTCTCAAGGGGTCATAACCCCGCGTTATGTGGGGGTGCGTGCCGGCAGGCGGTTCGCCCCTGACGCTGCTGAGTGGAGCGCCTGGGGGCGGCTGGCTGCGGTCAGGGTCAGCTGGGCGTGCTCAGCGGGTGGCGCTCAGCTTCCTCTTGGGGCTCGGGGTCTTCTTGGCCCTGGGCTGCTCCTCTTCCCTGCCCTTCGCCCAGAGCGAGCGCACATGCCCGAGGTGCCGCGCCGTGCACTTCTCGGCGCCCTTGGCGTCGCCGGCCAGCATGAGCTCGAGGAGTTCGAGGTGTTCCTCCGCCGAGGGGATCAGCTGGTCGCGCTCGTCCAGAGCGGTCAGCCCGTACAGGCGCGAACGCTTGCGCAGATCGCCGACCGTCTCGACGAGCCGCTCGTTGCCGGAGAGCGCGAGCAGGGAGAGGTGGAACTGACGGTCGGCCTCGAGGTAGCCGATGAGGTCGTGCTCGCGCGCGGCGCGCACGATCTCCTCGGCCACCGGGCGCAGCGCTTCGAGGTCCTCGCGTGCCGCGGTGCGGGTGATCCGGCCGACCATGGGGACCTCGATCAGCGTGCGGATCTCGGTGTACTGGTCGAGGTCGCGCTCATTGACCTCGGTGACCCGGAAGCCCTTGTTGCGGACCGGCTCGACCAGGCCCTCGCGCGCCAGGTCGAGCATCGCCTCGCGCACCGGAGTGGCCGAGATGCCGAAGTCCTCCGCGAGGCCGGGCGCCGAATAGACCTCGCCGGGGCGGAGTTCGCCGGAGATCAGTGCCGCCCGCAGGGCGTGGGCGACCTGGTCGCGCAGCCGCTCCCTGGCGGTGACGAGGTTGCGCTGCTTCAGGTGCGCCATGGTGTTCCCTCCGTGCCGGGTGGATCACCAGCGTACAATGTCACGTTGTTTTCGCAGGTGCCAGGGTGTACGTGCGCGACGAGGTGTAGAACTCCAGGGCGGCGCGCCCCTGCTCCCGCGGCCCGTAGCTGGACGCCTTGGCGCCGCCGAACGCCAGGTGGAAGTCGACCCCGGTGGACGGGGCGTTGACGCGGATCATGCCGGTGTCGACATGGTCCAGCCCGTATAGCGCCGCATCGAGGTCGGCGGTGTGCACCGAGGTGACCAGGCCGTACGGGACGGAGTTGGTGATCCGTACGGCGTGGGCCAGGTCGGCCGCGGGCAGCAGGGTGGCGATGGGGCCGAAGACCTCTTCCCGCAGCAGTGGGTGGCTCGCCTGGACGTCCTCCACCAAGGTGGGGGCCGCGTACCAGCCGGGGACGTCCGGGCTGGTGCCACCGGCCAGTACGCGCGCGCCCTTCCGGGCCTGCTCCAGCCGGTCCCGTGCCTGCTCGGAGATGAGCGGTCCGCACACCGTCGCCGCATCGGCAGGGTCGCCCACGGGGAGAGTGCGCAGGGCCGCGACGAGGGCCTCGCGCAGCGGGCCCAGGGCCGCCCCGACCGCGATCACCCGGCTCGTGGCCGTGCACTTCTGCCCCGCGTACCCGGCGATCGCGGCGGCGATGTGCGCGGCGGCCTGTTCGATGTCGGCGTCCGGCAGGACGATCGCCGCGTTGAGCCCGCCCATCTCGGCCTGGACGGGCACGCCGAGGCCGGTGGCCGTGCCGACGACCGCACCTCCGACGGCGGTGGAGCCGGTGAAGGAGACGACATCGGCGGAGGAGACGAGAGCGTTGCCCTCGGTGGCGCCGCCGGGGATCAGAGTGAACACCCCGTCTGGAAGCTCCTGTTGGAGGATCTCGGCGAGCCGCTGGGCGCAGGCGGTGGCCTCGGGTGCGGGCTTGAGGACGACCGCGTTGCCGGCCGCCAGCGCCGGGGCGGCCTTCCAGCTCGGGATGGCGAAGGGAAAGTTCCAGGGCGTGATGAGCCCCGCGACGCCGTGCGGACGGCGGCGGGTCAGCAACAGCCCCGGGCCGCCCGCCGTTTCGTGCACCCCGCCGGCGGGCTCGTAGGGGGCCTGGGCGTAGTACCGCCAGATCGCGGCCGTACGGGCCACCTCCGCCCGCGCTTCGGTGAGCGGCTTGCCCACCTCCCGTACGGCGAGAGCGGCCAGCTCGTCGGCCGCGGAGTCGATGGCGGCGGCGATCGCGCCGAGCGCGGAAGCGCGGGCGGTCGCGCCGCCGAGAAGCCAGCCCGGCTGAGCTGTGCGGGCCTGCTCGACGGCGTCGACGGTGGAGAAGGCGCCGGGCGCCGGGACCTCTGCGAGGACTTCCGACGGGTCGGCGGGGTTGCGGGAGACGAGGAGAGACGGGGCTGTGGTCACAGGAGGAAGCCTCCGGGGAAGGGGTCGTCCGGGTCGAGGAAGTACTGGGCGGTGCCGGTGATCCAGGCGCGGCCGGTGATGGTGGGGACCACGGCGGGCAGTCCACCGACCCGTGTCTTGTCGACCAGACGGCCGGTGAACCGGGTGCCGATGAAGGATTCGTTGACGAAGTCGCGGCCCAGCGGCAGTTCGCCGCGGGCGTGCAGCTGTGCCATCCGCGCGGAGGTGCCGGTGCCGCACGGCGAGCGGTCGAACCAGCCCGGATGGACGGCCATGGCGTGACGCGAACGGCGGCCGTTCGAGTCGGGTGAGGCGAGATAGACGTGCTTGATACCGCCGATCTCCGGCCGGTCCGGGTGGACCGGCCGACCGGGCGAGGCGTTGACGGCGTCCATGATGGCGAGCCCCGCCGCGAGGAGGTCGTGCTTGCGCTCCCGCTCGAACGGCAGCCCCAGCGCGTCCACGTCGACGAAGGCGCAGAAGTTGCCGCCGAAGGCAAGGTCATACGTCACTGCCCCGTAGCCCGGTACGTGCACCTTGCGGTCCAGGCCGACGCAGAACGCCGGCACGTTGGTCAGGGTGACCGCCTTCGCCGCACCGTCCTCGACCTGGACGTCGACCGAGACCAGGCCGGCCGGGGTGTCGAGCCGGACTGTGGTGACGGGCTCGACGGCCTGGACCATCCCGATCTCGACGAGGACGGTGGCGACGCCGATGGTGCCGTGCCCGCACATCGGCAGACAGCCGGAGACCTCGATGTAGAGGACTCCGTAGTCGGCGTCGGGCCGGGTCGGCGGCTGGAGGATCGCTCCGCTCATGGCGGCGTGGCCGCGCGGCTCGTACATCAGGAGCGTACGGATGTGGTCCAGGTGCTCGGTGAAGTGGAGTCTGCGCTCGGCCATGGTGGCGCCGGGGATCACCCCGACGCCGCCGGTGATGACGCGGGTGGGCATGCCCTCGGTGTGCGAGTCGACGGCATGGAAGACATGACGAGTGCGCATGGCGTCCCCTTCAGCGGTCAGTGATGGCCGTCGGCGACGGCCTTTTCGGTGGCGGCCCGCACCGCGGCCTCGATCTCTCCGGTGAGCGGCACGCGCGGCGGGCGGGTGGGGCCGCCGCGGCGGCCGACGATGTCCATGGACAGCTTGATGGCCTGGACGAACTCGATCTTGGAGTCCCAACGCAGCAGCGAGTGCAGCGACCGGTAGAGCGGCAGTGCGCTCTGGAGATCTCCGTCGACGGCGGCGTGGTAGAGCTCGGCGCAGGTGGCGGGGAAGGCGTTCGGGTATCCGGCGATCCAGCCGACGGCACCGGCGACGGCGAGCTCCACGAGGACATCGTCCGCCCCGATGAGCAGATCGAGCTCCGGGGCGAGTTCGGCGATCTCGTAGGCGCGGCGGACATCACCCGTGAACTCCTTGACCGCGACCGCGTGCCCCTCGGCGTGGAGCTGGGCGAGCAGGGCCGGGCTCAGATCGACCTTGGTGTCGATCGGGTTGTTGTACGCGACGACGGGCACTCCGGCCTTCGCCACCTCGGCGTAGTGGGCGCGTACGGCAGCCTCGCCCGCGCGGAAGGCGTTCGGCGGCAGCAGCAGCACGGAGCCGCAACCCGCCTCGGCGGCCTGCTCGGCCCAGCGGCGGGCCTCGCCGCTGCCGTACGCGGCGACTCCGGGCATCACGCGCGCTCCGTCGCCGGCCGCCTCGACGGCGGTACGGACCACGCGGGCGCGCTCCTCGTCGGTGAGGGTCTGGTACTCGCCCAGGGAGCCGTTCGGCACGACCCCGTCGCACCCGTTGTCGATGAGCCAGCGGACGTGCTCGGCATAGGCGTCGTAGTCGACCGAGAGGTCATCGCGGAGGGGGAGCGCGGTGGCGACCATGATCCCGCGCCAGGGACGGTCGGTGGTCCAGGTGGTGGCGGTCATACCGTCAGAGCCCTTCTGTGGTGTGTGACATTTTATTCTTCGCTGCGCGGAACCCACAAGTGGTGCCGCACTGGTCAGTGCAATGGTCAGTTGCCGCGCCGGTCGATTGCGTTGCTTCTGTTACGAAGACTGCCCACCGGCGCCCTCGAATCCGCTCAGAGATTCGTCCTCGGGCCCGCCTGCGGATCCGCCGGGCTCATCGAGCGAGGCCAGCGTCGCGAGCCGGACGGGCACGGAGAATGGCCGGCGCTCGGCCGGCGGCGGTGCGCCCCCGCCGTCCGCGCCCGCCGCGAGGCAGGCCACGGCCGCCCCGCACATTCGGCCCTGGCACCAGCCCATGCCCGCTCGGGTGAGGAGCTTGACGGTGCGCGCATCGCGGGCGCCGTAGTCGGCGACCGCCTCGCGGATGCGGCCCGCACTCACTTCCTCGCAGCGGCAGACGTCCGTTCCGTCGCCGAGCCAGTCGGTCCAGCCAGGGCCGGGCGCGTGGGCGGTGGCCATGGCGTCGGCGAAGGCACGCATGCGGGCACGGCGGCCCCGGAGGCCCAGGAAGTAGCCGCTGCCGAGGAGCTCGGGCTGCTCGCTCAGCCGGGCGGCCACCGCGATGCCCGCCAGTTCCCCTTCCACCTGGGCGAGTTGGGTGCCGCCGACACCGCCGGTCTCACCTGCCGCCCAGATGCCGGGCACCGAGGTCTCCTGGAGGTCGTCCAGGGCGAGGGCGTCCGTCCCGTCGGGGGTACGCCGGGTCGCGCAGCCGAGCGCCGTGGCCAGCTCGATCTGCGGAACCAGTCCGTGCCCCACGGCCAGTGCGTCACAAGGGATCCGGCGGCCCGTCCCCGGTACGGGCCGCCAGTCCCGGTCCAGCCGGGAGACTGTCACAGCCTCCACTCGGTCTGAGCCGTGCACCTGCGTCACTGCACTGCGCGTACGCAGCCGCACCCGGCGACGCAGCAGTGCCGCGCCGTGGACCAGCGCCTCAACCGCCTTGTGCGGGTTGGCGGCAAGGGCGCGCGGATGACGGGCGTAGCCGAGATATCCGCCCGCCTCGACCACTGCGGGCACGCGCGCACCGGCTGCGGCCAGTGAGGAGGCGACGGCGAGCAGCAGCGGCCCGCTGCCCGCGACGACGATCCGCCTGCCGGGCAGCACCAGCCCGGACTTGAGCATCGCCTGGGCACCCCCGGCGCCGACGACACCCGGCAGGGTCCACCCGTCGAAGGGCAGTTGCCGCTCGTACGCGCCGGTCGCGAGCAGGACCGCCCGGGCTCGCACCCGCACCGGTCGTTCCCCGTTGCCATCGGCTCCGGTGACGGTGTGCACCGCCCACAGGTTGTCGCTCTCGCGCGTCACCGCCCAGACGTGGTGAGCGGCGAGGTGGTCCACGCTGCTCGCCTCCAGGCGGCTGCGCAGCTCGGCGAAGGAGGACCAGTCGTGGTGCAGGGCCTGCGGCCGCGCGGCTCCCAGGTCCGGGGCCGGGTGCCGGTAGAACTGCCCGCCGACCTGCCCGGAGCCATCCAGCAGGGCGACTGACAGGCCGAGTTCGGCGGCCGCGACGGCACCTGCCAGACCGGCGCAGCCGGCACCGATCACGGCGAGGTCGTACGGTTCAGACGCCGAGTCCGGCATGGCCGTGTCCTTCCTGGGTGGTGATCACGTCGCCGGGGCGGGCGGGGACCAGGCAGGCCCTGCGGTTGGGTTCGCCGTTGACCGTGGCGAGGCAGTCGTAGCACTGTCCGATGCCGCAGAAGGCGCCGCGCGGGCGGCCGCCGACGCGCGTGGTGCGCCAGGCGAGGATGCCCGCGCCCCACAGCGCGGCGGCGATCGACTGCCCGGGCAGGGCGGTCACCGTACGGTCGTCGACGGTGATCTCGAACGGCGGGACGGACTGCGCGCCGACCAGTTCGGCGGGGGTACGGGCCACGGCGGGCCTCCTCTCATGGGACTCGTGAGACATGAAGAGCGCGCTTCGGGGTCAGGACGTGATCATGAAGCGGCCTGGGCTGAACGGGGCGACATTGAGCGGCAGTTCACCGCCCGACGTCAGCTGGGCGATGAGCAGCCCGGTAGCCGGGGCGAGCCCGATCCCCGCGCCCTCGTGGCCGCAGGCGTGCAACAGCCCGGGGACATCCGGATCGGGGCCGATCGCGGGCAGATGGTCGGGCAGATACGGGCGGAAACCCGCGTACGTCCGCATCGCCCGCACCCCGGCCAGCACCGGGAACAGCGCCGTGGCCTGGGCCGCCAGACGCCGGATCACCGCCACCGACAGCCTCCGGTCGAAGCCGACCCGCTCGCGGCTGGCGCCGATCAGGACCGGACCCGCCGGCGTGCCCTCGACCACGGCCGAGGTCTGCAGCGTGGCCGAGCCGCTCGCCACGTCGGCGACATAGTCCGCCGCGTACACCTTGTGGCGCACCACGCGCGGCAGCGGTTCGGTGACCAGGACGAAGCCGCGGCGGGGGAGGACGGGCAGGTATACGCCGGCGAGGCGGGCCAGTTCGCTGGCCCAGGCGCCGGCCGCGTTCACGACGTAAGGGGCATGGATGTCGCCGGCCGGTGTCCGTACGCCCCGCACCTCACCGTTCGCGCCGGTGAGGACCTCGGTGACCTCCTCGCCGAGGCGGAGGCGGGCGCCGGAGGCGCGCAACAGATGGGCGGCGGCGAGTGCGGGTTGGACCTGGGCGTCCTGGGGGTAGCGAAAGCCGCCCGCCAGCTCGGGGGCGAGGTGAGGTTCGAAGTCCCGCAGCCGGTCCGCGGGAATCTCCTCCGCCTTGACGCCCGCCTGCTGCTGCGCTGCGGCGAAGTTCCGCAGGGCGCGCATCCTCGCCGCGTCCGAGGCGACGACCAGGCCGCCCTTCGCCTCGTACTCGATCCGGGGAGGGAGCAGTGCGGCCAGCTCCCGCCACAACTGCGTGGAGAGCAGGGCCAGGTCGAGTTCGGGGCCCGGCTCCTTGTCGGAGACCAGCAGGTTCCCCTCTCCGGCCCCCGTGGTCCCGCCTGCGACGGGACCACGGTCGATCACGGTGACGGAGAGACCGGCGCGGGCGGCGTAGTAGGCGCACGCGGCACCGACCACCCCCGCACCGACGACGATGAGTTCCGCAGAGCTTCTCGTGGGCACGGCAGTAATATTTCACATTGCACTCCTCATAGCAAGGCGCCACCCCGCCCAGCAGCTGATCAGCTGTCGAGCAGTGCACCCATCCGTGCCTCGACGGCATCCGGCGTGCGCGGCAAGGCCGCCGACAACAGCCCGCCGTAGAGGCGCGCCCGCGTCCAGCAGCAGCAACTCACCGGCGTCCAGCGGCGATCGTTGCGTATCCAGTGCAGTACGCAGGCGTGGGCTCCGGCTGCCGCGATGCGGCGCTCCTCCATGGATACGGGTACGTAACGCCGAGCTCCGATGTCTTGTAGAGTGCAATGTCACATTACTATGTTACGGATCTCACATCTCAGCCGCTCGGCTGTTCCACTGAGCACGGAGTGACCCATGAACAAGCGCACCTGTACCGCCGTCGCGCTCGCCGCGACCCTCGCACTCGGAGCGGCTGGATGTTCCGGTGGAAAGCAGCCGGGCGCGGGCAAGAACCCGGCCGCTGCCGTCGAGGGACATGTGGTCGGCGGCGTCCCGAAGAAGGGCGGCACCCTGACGGTGCTGTCCCAACAGGACTTCACCCACCTCGACCCGGCCCGGAACTGGGTCGTGAGCGACATGCTGTTCGGGACCCGGCTGATCTACCGCACCCTCGTGACCTACAAGGCGTCCCCCGGCACCGCGGGCGGCGAGCTCGTCCCCGACCTCGCCACCGACCTCGGCACCCCCTCCAACGGCGCCAGGACCTGGACCTTCAAGCTCAAGAAGGGGATCACGTACGAGGACGGCACACCGGTCACCGCTAAGGACATCAAGTACAACGTCGAGCGCTCCTTCTCACCCGACCTCCCCGGCGGCGCCGACTACGCTGCCCGCTACCTGGCCGGCGCCAAGGGCTACAAGGGCCCCGCGAACGGCGAGCACCTCGACTCGATCAAGACCCCGGACGACCGCACGATCGTCTTCCACCTCCGCAAGCCGTTCGCCGAGTTCCCCAACGCCACCGTCATGCCGACCTTCGCGCCCGTGCCGAAGGCCAAGGACAAGGGCCCGCGGTACGACAACCGGCCCTTCTCCTCCGGCCCCTACAAGATCGAGTCGTACGCCCGAGGCAAGAAGCTCGTCCTGGTCCGCAACACCCACTGGTCCCCGGAAACCGATGAGGTGCGCGAGGCCTACCCCGACAAGCTGGTCGTGGTGATGGGCCTGAAGCCCAACCAGATCGACGACCGGATGATCGCCAGCCAGGGCGCGGACGCCTCCGCCGTCTCCTGGTACGCGCTGCGACCCGAGAGCGCGGCCAAGGTGCTGCCCCGCCCCGAGGTGAAGAAGCGGCTGCTCGCCGAGTCCACCAACTGCACCGACATGGTCCAGATGCACACCGGCCGGGCACCGTTCACCAACGTCAAGGTCCGCCAGGCCGTGCAGTACGCCCTCGACCGGGACGCCGTCCTCACGGCCTCCGGCGGCCCCGCCTTCAACGACCTGTCCACCGCCTACATGCCGGCCAGCCTCTTCGACGGCAAGCAGCCCGACACCCTGAAGATCCCCGCCACGGGTGACGCCGAGAAGGCCAAGCGCCTGCTGAAGGAGGCGGGCAAGGCGGACGGCTTCGCCACCAAGATCACCGTATCGGTCGGGGACAAGGGACGGGCCGAGGCGATCCAGCAGTCCCTGAGCCGCGTCGGCATCAAGGTCACCATCGAGACCGTCGACCCGTCCGCGTTCTACGCCACCATCGGCGACACCAAGAACCGCACCGACATGGTCTACACCGGCTGGTGCCCGGACTACCCCTCCGGCTCCACCTTCCTGCCGTTCGTCTTCGACGGCCGGTACATCAAGGAGAAGGGCAACTCCGGCAACCACTCCCTCTTCCGCGACAAGGCGACCATGCACCGGATGGACGAGATCGCCGCGATGACCGACATCAAGGAGGCGGATAAGGCCTGGCAGCAGCTCGACGGCGAGATCCTCCAGCAGGCCCCGGCCGTCCCGGTGCTGATGCGCCGCTGGCCGCTGGTGCTCGGCACCAACATCGCCGGCGCGTACGGCCAGACCTCCTTCGGCGGGCAACTCGACTACGCCACCGTCGGGCTCAAGGACCCCGCCAAGAGCCAGAGCTGAGGCCCACTCGCCATGACCTCCCTCATCCCTTCGGCAGCGGTGGCCGCCGCGGCCCCTGCGGGCAGCAGCCCTTGGCAGCTCGCCCGCAGGGAGCTGCGCCGCCGCACCTCGGTGAAGATCTCCCTCGTCGTGGTCGCGCTGTTCGCGCTCATGGCGGTGGGTGCCCCGCTGCTGAGCGCGCTCGGCGGCTGGTCACCCGAGCAGTTCGACAAGTCCGCCGTCGATCCGTACCTCGGCGGCCAGCCGATCGGTCCGCTCGGCGGCATCTCAGCCGACCACTGGCTCGGCGTCGAACCGGTCACCGGCCGCGACCTGTTCGCCCGCGTCGTGCACGGCGCACAGGTCTCGCTGCTCATCGCCTTCGCCGCCACCGCGATCGTCGTGATCGTCGGCACGGCGGCCGGTATCGCGGCCGGCTACTTCGGCGGCCGCACCGACGCCGTGCTCTCCCGGCTGATGGACCTCACCATGTCCTTCCCCTCCCTCATCTTCATGATCGCGATGATGTCGGTGGCGAAGGACGTCAACCGGATCCTGCTGATGACCGCCGTCATCGGCCTCTTCGGCTGGCCCGGCATCGCCCGCGTCGTCCGGGGTCAGGCCCTCTCGCTCAAGCACCGCGAGTACGTCGACGCCGCCCGCGTCAGCGGTTCCGGTGCCTGGCGGATCCTCACCCGCGACATCCTTCCCGGCGTCTCCGGGCCGGTCATCGCCTACACCACCCTGATCATCCCCGGGATGATCGCCACCGAGGCGGCGTTGAGCTATCTCGGCGTCGGCGTTCGTCCCCCCACCCCGTCCTGGGGCCAGATGATCGCCGAGAGCGTCGCCTTCTACGACACGGACCCCATGTACTTCGTCATCCCCAGCACCTGCCTCTTCCTCACGGTGCTCGCGTTCACGCTGCTCGGCGACGCGCTACGCGACATCCTCGACCCGAGAGGAAGCCGCACATGACCCTCTACATCGGCCGGAGGCTGCTCGGCGTCATCGGCGTCCTGATCGCCATCGCCGCCGTCACCTTCACCATCTTCTACGTTCTGCCGTCCGACCCGGCGGCCGCGGCCTGCGGCAAGTCGTGCAGCGCCGAACGCCTGGCGGCGATCCGGGCCCACATGG
The DNA here is from genome assembly GCF_052245555.1 of Streptomyces sp. KR80. Lineage (NCBI taxonomy): Bacteria > Bacillati > Actinomycetota > Actinomycetes > Kitasatosporales > Streptomycetaceae > Streptomyces > Streptomyces sp. KR80. The sequence goes on along the minus strand of NZ_JBQQCD010000002.1, from coordinate 146,062 downwards.
GGCTCGACCAACCGCTGTGGCGGCAGTTCGCCGACTTCGTCACCGGCATCTTCACCGGCCGCACCATGGGCAGCGGCCAGTACGGCCTGCACTGCGACTTCCCGTGCTTCGGCTACTCGTACGAGAACAGCGAGGCCGTCTGGGACCTGCTGATGGACCGCCTCCCGGTCTCCGCGTCGCTCGCGCTGGGCGCGGCCGTGCTCTGGCTGCTGCTCGGCCTGACCACCGGAGTCACCGCCGCCCTGCGCAAGGACACCCTCACCGACCGTGTCGTGATGGTCGGCGCGGTCGCAGCGGCCTCACTGCCGGTGTACTTCACCTCGATGATGCTGATCTACGGGCTGATCCGGGTCGCCGGTCTCCTCCCGTATCCGCAGTACGTACCGTTCGGCGACGACCCCGCCCACTGGGCGTCGAACCTGCTGCTGCCCTGGTTCGCGCTCGCCATCCTGTACGCGGCCATGTACGCCCGCCAGAGCCGCAGTTCGATGATCGAGACGATGGTCGAGCCGTTCATCCGCACCGCCCGCGCCAAAGGCCTGCCGCGCCGCACCGTCGTCGTCAAGCACGGGCTGCGGTCCGGTATGACACCGATCCTCACCATCTTCGGCATGGACCTGGGCGGGCTGCTCGCGGGCGCCGTCATCACCGAGTCCATCTTCGGACTGCCGGGCATCGGGCGACTGTTCTACGGCGCGCTCTCCACCGGTGACCAGCCGGTCATCCTCGGCGTCACCCTCCTCGCCGCCACCTTCATCGTCGTCGCCAACCTGGCCGTCGACCTGCTGTACGCCGTCGTCGACCCGCGAGTGAGGTTCTGATGACCGGTCCCGAACCCCTCCTGTCCGTCAGGGACTTGACGGTCACGTTCCCGACGAAGGATGGTCCGGTACGCGCCGTCGACTCCCTCTCCTTCGACGTGCACCGTGGCCGGACCCTCGGCATCGTCGGCGAGTCCGGCTCGGGCAAGTCCGTCACCTCCCTCGCCGTCATGGGCCTCCACACGGGCGCGGAGGTCACCGGCTCCCTCACCCTCGACGGCCAGGAGCTGACCGGGCTCGCTGAGAGTGAGCTGAGCAGGCTGCGTGGCCGCCGGATGGCGATGATCTTCCAGGATCCGCTCTCCAGCCTCCACCCGTACTACACGGTCGGCGAGCAGATCGCCGAACACCACCGCGTCCACTTCGGATCCGGCCGCTCCGCGGCGCGCAAACGGGCGGTCGACATGCTCGGCGAGGTCGGCATCCCGGAACCGGCGCGCCGGGCGGGGGAGTACCCGCACCAGTTCTCCGGAGGCATGCGGCAGCGCGTGATGATCGCCATGGCCCTCGCCTGCGAGCCCGAACTGCTCATCGCCGACGAACCGACCACCGCTCTCGATGTCACCGTCCAGGCCCAGATCCTGGAGCTGATCGCACGTCTCCAGCAGGAGCGCGGACTCGCCGTCATCATGATCACTCACGACCTCGGGGTGGTCGCCCGCGTCGCCCATGAGGTGCTGGTGATGTACGGCGGCCGAGCGGCCGAACAGGCCCCGGTGGACGACCTGTTCGCGGCACCGGCCCATCCGTACACCCGAGGACTGCTCGACTCCCTGCCCCGCCTGGACGACACCGACGACGAACCACTGCGGGCCATCCCCGGCAGCCCCCCGTCCCTCCTCACCCCCACACCAGGGTGCGCCTTCGCACCGCGCTGCCGCCGGGCGGCGGCCGCCGGGGCGGAGGCAGGCAGGCGCTGCGCCGAGGTCAGACCCGGGCTCACCGCCGTGAACGGTCATGCGGTGGCCTGCCATCTGCCCCTGCAACCGGCCACCACCCAGATCCAGCCCCGCGGAGGCACCCCATGACCACCACCACGGAGCCCCTGCTCTCCGTACGGAACGTGACGATGACCTTCCCGGGCCGTCGGCGGCGTGCGGCACCGGTGCGGGCCGTCGACGACGTCAGCTTCGAGGTGGCCGCGGGGGAGACCCTCGGCCTGGTGGGGGAGTCCGGCTGTGGCAAGTCCACCACCGGCCGCATGATCGTACGGCTCTTGGAGCCCACCGCCGGGTCCATCGCGTACGACGGCCATGACATCAGCCACCTCGGTCAGCGTGAGCTCAGGCCCCTGCGCCGGGACCTCCAGATGGTCTTCCAGGATCCGCACTCCTCCCTCAACCCGCGCCAGACCGTGGCCCGGATCGTCTCCGACCCCCTCCTGGTGCAGGGGGCTTCGGTCGCGGAGGCCCGCAAGCGGGCCGCGGAGCTGATGGAGCTGGTCGGGCTCATCCCCGAGCACGTCGACCGCTATCCGCACGAGTTCTCCGGCGGCCAGGCACAGCGCATCGGCATCGCCCGTGCGCTGGCGACCAGCCCCCGCCTGATCGTCGCCGACGAGCCGGTCTCGGCCCTCGACGTCTCCGTACAGGCCCAGATCGTCAATCTGATGCAGCGGCTGCAACGGGAGCTCTCGCTCACCTATCTCTTCATCGCCCACGACCTGTCGGTGGTGAAGCGGGCCTGCGACCGGGTCGCCGTGATGTACCTGGGCCGGATCGTCGAAATCGGCCGCAAGGAACGGGTGTACGCGGCCCCCGCCCACCCCTACACCCGGGCACTGCTGTCCGCCGTACCGCTGCCGGACCCCGCAGCCGAGCGGACCCGGGAGCGGATCACCCTGCTCGGCGACCCACCGAGCCCGGCGGCGCCCCCGCCCGGCTGCACCTTCCATCCCCGCTGCCCCAAGGCCCAGCAGATCTGCCGCACCGAGGCGCCCCTGTTGCGGATCGCGACACCGGGCGAGGCACGGGAGGTGGCCTGCCATTTCCCGGGGGCCGCCTGAAACGGTTTGTGCCCTGGATCCACAGGGGGGATCCAGGGCACAACCATGGGTTCTACCGTGTGCGTCACGACTTGGTGACGCGGACGGTCTCCCCGTAGCCGTCGGTGCCCGTGACCTCGATCTTCACGCCTGCGGCGCTGTCGGTGAACGACTGGTTGGTCCAGTACGGCGCATCGTCGAGCGCATGGCAGCCGCTCGCGGGGGTGGCGTCCGGCCTGGCGTCCATCACGCGTATCGGTCCCTCGCCGGTCTTGACGGATGTGTCCACCTTGTAGACCAGCGCGCCTGTCGAGCAGGCGTCGGAGTCGTTGTGGACCGCCCTGCGGGACTCGACGACGTACGCGGTTGTGGAGCTCGTCTTGACCACGGCCATCTTCTTGTAGCTGCCGTACTCGACGGCGCTCAGATACACGGTGTCGTTGCCCGCCGTTGCCCGGCAGAGGACCTGATCGTCGGCGGTCCAGCCCAGCTTCCAGGAGTGCCAGGCGAAGAACTGCGGCCCCTTGCCCGAGACGTACCCCATCACGTCCCAGCCGCCGACGAAGCGGTGCATGTCGCTGCCGGCGTCGAAGGCGTACAGGTCCGGCAGGCCGAAGGTGTGGCCCGTCTCATGGGCCGCCACCTTGGGGCCGAAGTCCCACATGTCCTGGCCGAAGGTGACCGACCACTTGACGGTGGTGTTGTCGGCGCGGATGCCGGTCGTGCCCGGTTCGTAGACGTAGGTGGGGGTGAAGGAGATGGCTTTCGCGTTCTTGGTCGCGACGACGTAGACCATGTCGTACTGCGAGAAGTCCACCTGCGGGTCCGCCTTGTTCACGGCGTCCTTGATGTACGCCTCGTGCTCCTCATGCGTGAGACCGCGCTCGTATCCGTACTCGGTGGAGTTCTTCGGCATGCGCAGCCAGTGGTTGTGCTGGCTGATGGACAGCCATGTCTTGCCGTACGAAGCCTTCCAAAGCCAGTCCGCGACCGGGGTGAGCTGCGCGGCGTCGCTTGACGTGGTCTCGGTGGCAGCCGCGTCCGGGAAGTCGACGAAGAGCATGACGACCTTCTTCGTTCCGGTGGGCCGCTGGAAGACGGTGTAGTCGGTGTTCTGACCTTCGTCCGTCCAGCCCGTGGTGCCGGACAGCTTGCACGAAGAGACGGGGTCACCCGCCTGAGCGGGCGGTGTACCGAGGAACAGCAGGAGCACGGCGGCAAGCAGGGCCGACACGATCGCGGGCTTCGTCGTCCTTGAGGAGATGAATTTTCGCCTCATGACTTCACAACCTCCAGGCAAATGGCATGTGACATTTGACATAGAGGTTGATGCCTGCACGACTCTGCCGGGAAGCTCACGGAGTTCCATAACATCCGGGCATGGACCTCGAGGTACGGCACCTGCGGGTGGTGTGCGCGATCGCGGAGTCCGGGAGCCTCACCCGTGCCGCCGCGTCCCTGCGCATGACCCAGCCAGGGGTGAGCGCGCAGTTGCGGCGCATCGAGAGGATGCTGGGCGGGGCGCTGTTCGAGCGCAGGCGGGCCGGTATCGCACCGACCGCTCTGGGCGAGTTGGTGCTCACCCGGTCGCGCGCCATCCTGCCCAGCATCGACGGCCTGCTGGCTGACACCGCCCGCGCCGCCGGCAGCCAGTCCGCACCCAACCGCATACGTCTCGGCTCGGTGGGCGCGCCCTTGCTGGGGCATCTGATCCTGGCTGTACGGGAACTGCTGCCGGAGGCCGAGGTGACCACCCGCTGCCAGTACTCACCCCTGCCGCTGCTCGACGACCTCGCCGCCGACCGCCTCGAGGCGGCGATCCTCGGCGACAACCCCGGCCGCGAACTCCAGCCCCGCGACGGGGTGATACTGCAACCGCTGGTCATGGAGCCGGTGTTCGCCCTGCTCCCCGCGACCCACCCCCTGGCGGCAGACGAGGAAGTCAGTCTCACCCGGCTCCTGAAGGAGGAGTGGGCGGTACCCCGCCCCGAAGGCGACCGCACCCGCGAGTACTGGTCGTCGATCTTCGCCCTGACCGGCGAGCACCCGCACACGCCTTATGAGGCCGAGGGCCGCCAACTGATCGAAGTCGTCCGGGCGGGCCTGGCCGTCAGCCTCTGCCAGGCCACCTTCATCGAGGTCCCCGGAGTGGTGGTCCGCCCCCTGGCCGGGAACCCGCTGTGGTACCGCCACGTACTGGCCTGGCACCCCGATGGTCCGCTCGCCGCACGAGGCGACGAGATCCTCCGCAGGGTCCGCGACGGCTACCTGGCCACCAGCGCCGCCAGCCCGGTGTACGCGCGATGGCGGCAACACCATCCGCACCTGGCACGACGGCCGACCTGAGATCCCGCGCGCACGTTGTGGCCGGCGCCCTAGAGGTCGGTTCCGAGGCTGAGCAGTTCCTCGACGAGCGGTCGGCAGCTGCCGCACCCCTTGGTGGCCCGGGTCCCATCCGCCATCGAGTCCTCCGGTCGTACCCACCCAGCGCTCGTCTTCACGTTGGGTTCCTATGGGCGACGGCATTCTCATCTCGTCAGGAAGGCCCGGTGAATGGGCGATCGGAGCGGTTCAGTGGCCAGTCTGACCAGGCACATCGGTCGGCTACTGCCCGATCGGCTACCCCATCAGACCGGGCGGAGCGAGGCTCCCCACCAACGCACCCCGAGGAGAAGCTGCATGACGAAACCGGTATTCGACATGGGAAGGGGCTGTCCTCGTGAGCGATGTGTACTCCGTGGATCCGCGCACGGGCATGACGGTGGAGCTAGTCGGCAAGGAATCGGACGACCAAGACGTCTCCCGCGTGTGCCAGGCCGCGGCCGACGCGGCGGAGCCGCTGGCCGCGATGGACCGGGAACACCGGAGAGAGCTCCTGCGGCTGATCGCATCGGAGCTCGAAGCGGACGGCGTCGGCATCGTCCTGACGGCCGAGCGCGAGACCGCGCTGGGCACCGAACGGCTCCGCAGGGAGCTGGCCCGCACCTGCGATCAGCTGCGGTTCTTCGGGGAGGTACTGCGCGATGGCTCGTACGTCGACGCGGTGATCGACCACGGAGCCGGCACCGCGGACTCGCCGGGTCCGGACCTGCGTCGCATGCTGGTCCCGTTCGGCCCGGTCGCGGTCTTCGGGTCCAGCAACTTCCCGCTGGCGTTCGGCGTCGCCGGCGGTGACACCGCGGCAGCTCTGGCCGCAGGGTGCCCTGTCGTCATCAAGGCCCATCCGTCCCATCCCGCCACCTGCCTTGCGGTCTTCACAGCCGTGACGCGCGCCGTCGCCCGTGCCGGCGCACCAGCGGGCTCGGTCGGACTCGTCTGGGGGTTCGACGCCGGGGCCCTCCTGGTCAGCGATCCACGCATCAAGGCCGTGGCCTTCACCGGATCCCTCACCGGCGGGCGCCACCTGCATGACCTGGCCGCAAGCCGCGCGGAGCCCATTCCGTTCTACGGCGAACTGAGCAGCACGAACCCTGTCTTCGTGACCCCGGGTGCGGCACGCGACCAGCACCAGCACATCGCCCAGGGATTCCTGCAGTCCTTCTCGTTCGGGCACGGGCAGGTGTGCACGAAGCCGGGCCTGCTACTGATTCCTGCCGGGTCCGACGGCGCCCCGCTCCGGGATGCCCTCGCCGAGGGGGTCGGAGCGATGACGCCCGGCTGGCTGCTCAACGACGGCATCCGCAGGATGTTCCTTGAGGAATCGGATCGGCTGTCCGCCCTCGCTCAGGTGAGCAAACTCGCCGAGGGCCCGGACGCCACAGATGAACTCGCGGTACGCCCAGTGCTGCTGACCGTCGCGGCCAAGGAGCTCCTCACCACGGCTTCCGAGCTGCTGGACGAGTGCTTCGGCCCGCTTGCCGTGGTCGCCGAGTACGAGAACACCTCCGAACTCTTCGACATCGCGGGTTCCCTGACCGGGCAGCTGTCCGCTGCTGTCCACGCGGCGGACGATGAGACCGATCTCGCCCGTCGGCTCCTGATGCAGCTCAGCCGCTCCTGCGGGCGGATCGTCTGGAACGGCTTCACCACGGGAGTGACGGTGGGCTGGGCCACCCACCACGGTGGCCCCTACCCTGCCACCACCGCTCCCGGACACACCTCGGTCGGTGCGCGTGCGATTGCTCGCTTTCTGCGTCCTGTCTGCTACCAGTCCGTCCCCGATGTGCTGTTGCCCCAAGCGCTGCAGGACTCCAACCCCTTGGGTCTGCCGCGACAGGAGGACGGCCGACTCAATAGCTGACTTTTCCTCACGTCTTATATAGTAGAAGGAACTTGCACCATTTCCCCCGGTCGGGTCAGACTCGTTCCCATCGCGTCACGAGTTCCGCCGACTTAAGTAGCCGGGATCCGAATCACTGCAGGTACGCGGTCGACGGGCAACTGCCGGGAAACGGCAGCGCCCGACGCCCAGGGGGGATTACCGCTTCATGTCCAAGCCCGCCATGACGGTCGCCTTGCTGACCAGGAGCGAAGTCCTCCGAGCAGGGATGCGGGCGATCCTGAGCCAACTGCCGGAAATTGCGGTAATCCACGACGTCGCATATGAACAGAGCGCCGCCGAGAACGTCGACTTCGTCGACTCCGACCTTCTGCTGCTCTCCTGCCCCCGGACGGACTGGGCCCGGGCGGCGGCCGACCGGGCCGCCGCGACGGGTACCCGAGTACTGCTGCTGATGGACGAGATGTCGGCCGCGGATCCCGATGCGATCTCGGGCGTCCCGGCCGACGGCGTCCTCCTGAAGCACGCGGTGTCCGCACGCGGCCTCAGTCTCGCCCTCGCGCACATCGAGGAGGGCGGCTTCCCCATGCCCGCCCAGTTCTCCCGCACGTTGCTCAACCGCCCGGCCGGGCCGCGCGACAGCGGCCTGCCCCGCATGCCCAAGCTCACACCCCGGGAGCAGGAAGCGCTGACGCTGCTTGCCGAAGGCCTGAGCAACCGACTCATCGCTGACCGGCTCAGGATCTCCGAGCACGGTGCCAAGCGACTGGTGGCCAACATCCTGGCCAAGCTCAACTGCCCGAACCGTACCCAGGCAACCGCAGTCGCGATTCGCGAGAACCTCCTTGTGTCCTCTTAGCGGTCCAGTCGCGGAACGCCGGTCGCGAGCACCTCGTTCGCGGTGAGGTGGCCGTGCTCGCCGTCGAGAACCTCGGCGACAATCCGGCGCTGCGCGGTGACCCCTCGACATCGAGGCGATCGCCTCCGGCGTGCGCGATCGCATAGACCATGTCTCTCTTGAAGCCGTGTATGAGGCGCTCCACGTGCGACAGCGCGGTCGTCGAGGCGCCCTGCCTGACCGCGTCCGACGACCGCGGCTTCTCGATCGACGAGGCCGGGGTCATCTACTGGGGCCTGTGCCCTGGCTGTTCCACCGCCCTCAGTTTTGTTCATTCTCTGTTATTGGCCACTTCATACCCATCTGGCCACTTGACGCCCTCAGATCAAGTTGACGGCCCCTCTGACCAAGGAGTCCACACGATGAACCGACGCCTCATAATGGCGCTTGGCGCCGCGTTCGCCCTCAGTGCGGCAGTCACCGTCGCCACGGCGAGCACCGCCGAGGCGGACGAGACGCTGACCGTGATGAGCCTCAACACCTGGCATGGCGGCTCCCAGGTCACGGACGGGGTCAACACGACCGTCCAGGAGATCGACGCCTCCGGCGCCGAGGTGGTCGCCCTGCAGGAGACCGACAAGGCCGTCACCCAACAGCTCGCAGAGAAGCTGGGATGGAAGTACTACACACAGAGCGGTTTGGACGTCGACATCATCAGCAGTCAGCCCATTGAGAAGGCCGACTCGATGTCGGACACCGCGGTGGCCGCGAAAATCAAGGGAGTCTGGGTGTACTCGATCCACCTGGGCCACACGAAGTACGGGCCATACAACGCCTGTTTCGACCATGACAGCAACGAGACGATCTACGCGGACGAGACCGAGCGCAAGGAGCAGACCGAGGCGATCGTCAAGTGGGCCGGTTCCTCACCGGCGATCATCGCCGGTGACCTCAACACCCCGTCCCACATGGACTGGACCGAGAAGACCAAGGCAAAGCACTGTGACTCGGTCGTGGAATGGCCCGCGACAAAGGCGTTCGCCAACGGGGGTTACCGGGACTCCTACCGTGAGGTCAACCCGGACGAGGCGGCTTCCCCCGGCGACACCTGGTCCCCGAAGTTCCCCACCAACAGCGACCACGGCGACAGGCCCGAGCCCCAGGACCGCATCGACTACATCCTGTACAAGGGCGGCTCGCTGGACGCCACCAGCTCGAAGGTCTACGGCGGTGACAAGGAGAACTGGCCGTCCGACCACCGGGCCGTCATCACCGAGTTCAACCTCTAACGGAACGCGCCGTCAAAGGCGGGCCGGTCCACGGCGCTCCTCGCCGGGTGGACCGGCCTGCGCCGCCTGAAGGCCGGGGCATCCTCGGGAGGTCTTCGGTGAAGGGCAGCGTCCTCCCCTGATCATGTGCTGTCGCCGCCGGGGGCCGACTTCCGCGCGGCGACCCAGGCAGCGATCTGTGCGCGGGAGCCGAAGCCGAGCTTCGCCGTCCGAAACTCGGTCGATAGTGAGCCGACCGGGCCGGGACGTCGCGAACGCTGCCCGTGGAGGGCGCCGACTGACCGGGCCGGTCGGCCAACCGGGTCAGTAGGTGAGGATGCCCGGGTCGGACAGGCCCGGGGCGCCGGACTCGACGTGACCTGCCAAGCGGCGGAGGAAGTCGGCCGGGGTGGTGGAGGTGACCGTCATGTCGTACCAGTGGCGGCAGGAGCGCAGGTCGACGGAGTGCGTGACGGTCGCGCCATTGCGGACCGTGAAGGTCTGCGGGGTGCCGCCGTAGGCGTTGGTGACGGTGAGGCTTGCGTCGGCGGTACCGGCGTTGGTGAAGGTCAGGTCGAGGTTGCCGGTGGCCGCGTTGTGGCGGGCGGTGACCTCGGGACCAGCCGTCTTGCCGGGGTTGCGGAAGCGGCGCAGGAAGCCGTTCGGGCCGTGGACGGTCAGGTCCGTGACGCCCTTCGAGTACTTCGTGTTCCAGCTGTCCGCGATCGACTTGCCCGCCTCGGTCGTGAACGTCCAGGGCGCGTCGGTGCGGTTCGCCGCGGTGACGTAGAACTGGGCGCCGGCGTCCGGGCCGCCGCTGAAGGTGAGCCGGTACTTGCCGGTGCTGATGTCCGCGGAACCATCCACGTACGGCGCGTACGCGAGCGGGCGGGTGGGCTTGGCGCCCGGCTCCTGCCGCGGCATCGTGCCGACGGCCGGGGCGGGAGCCAGGAAGTCGGGGTGGCGCTCGCGGTCCGGCGGGAAGTAGCCGTCGGTCGGCGGCAGCTCGGCCGGCGTCGTCTCCGTACGCGCGAAGTCGAAGGCGGACGTCAGGTCGCCGCACACGGCACGCCGCCAGGGCGAAATGTTCGGCTCCTGCACCCCGAAGCGGCGCTCCATGAAGCGGACGATCGAGGTGTGGTCGAACGTCTCGGAGCAGGTGTAGCCGCCGGTGCTCCAGGGGGAGACGACAAGCATGGGCACGCGGGGACCGAGGCCGTAGGGCCCGGCAACGTAGCCTCTCTTGCCAGGGAAGTAGTCCAGCGCCGTCGAGGTCGTGGACAGGCCCTGGTCGGGCCCGGACGGCACGTACGGCGGCACGACGTGGTCGAAGAAGCCGTCGTTCTCGTCGTAGGAGATGAAGAGGGCGGTTCGGGCCCACACGTCGGGGTTCGACGTCAGGGCGTCCAGGACCTGCGCGATGTACCAGGCGCCGTAGTTGGACGGCCAGTTGGAGTGCTCGGAGAAGGCCTCGGGGGCGGCGATCCAGGAAATCTGCGGGAGCCGCCCTGCCTGGACGTCTGCGCGGAGGATGTCGAAGAAGCTGTCGCCGTTCTTGGCGTCGGTGCCCGTGCGGGCCTTGTCGTACAGCGGGTCACCGGGCTGGGCGCCGCGGTACTTGTTGAAGTACAGCAGGGAGTTGTCGCCGTAGTTGCCGCGGTAGGCGTCGTCGATCCAGCCCCAGCGGCCGGCGGCGTCGAGGCCGTCGCCGATGTCCTGGTAGATCTTCCAGGAGATGCCGGCAGCCTCGAGCCGCTCGGGGTAGGTGGTCCAGCCGTAACCGGCCTCGGCATTGTCGAGGACCGGGCCCCCGCCCGTGCCGTCGTTGCCGGTGCAGCCCGTCCACATGTAGTAGCGGTTCGGGTCGGTGGAGCCGATGAAGGAGCAGTGGTACGCGTCGCAGATGGTGAAGGCGTCGGCGAGCGCGTAGTGGAAGGGGATGTCCTCGCGGGTCAAGTACGCCATGGTGGTGGCGCTCTTGGCGGGCACCCACTGGTCGTACTTGCCCTTGTTAAAGGCCTGTTGGCCGCCAGCCCAGTCGTGGTTGAGGCCCTGGAGGAACTCCATGCCGAGCTCGTCGCTCGGCGGCCGGAACGGCAGGGTCACCTTCTTGCCGTCGCACTGGTTCCAGACGGACTTGCCGCTGGGCAGGGTGACGGGGCGGGGGTCACCGAAGCCCCGTATGCCCTTCATCGCGCCGAAGTAGTGGTCGAAGGAACGGTTCTCCTGCATCAGGACGACGATGTGCTCGACGTCCTGGATGGTACGGGTAGTGCCCTGGGCGGGGATCGAGGCTGCCCGGGCGATGCTGTCGGACAACGCGGTGAGGGCGACGGCGCCACCGGCCAGCTGCAAGAAGCGGCGACGGTTGAGTTCTGCCATGGGTGAGTTGACCTCCGACGAGTAAGGGTTCGGTGGGGAGCGCCCAAAGGACAACGTGCTCGGGTGTCACGCCTGGCGAACGGTTCATGACGGCCCGCTGTGCAACTGGCGAACCCTGCGCCGGACGCTTCCACTGCGCCGTTCCGGCCCGGCCGGTAGGACTACCCCCGGGCATGCGGCGACCGACGCCTGACCCCAGGCGATTCTGATGCACAGGAGCGCGCAGTGCATAGGCATTGCTGCCTATGCATCACATGGAATCTGCCGGAGCAAGTGCCGCTGCGGTCAGAGGAGGTTGTCCCCATGTCGCACCAGCCGGCCTCGCGGCCGCGACCGCACTCACCTCCCCCGATACGCCAGAACGTGGCAAAGCCCCCCCGAGGCGGCTGCGGGTCCGGCGTGCGGGCCGACGCGCTCCATCACAGTGGAGTCACTGCCAACGAGCCTTTCACGACGACGAACTGGACCAGTGCGAACACTGGGCCATGCCCCCTGCGTGGGGGCCGCGGGCCCCTCCTGGCCGGAGAAGCCCGCGGCCCCACCTGCGTCAGCCTCGCAGCGGTCCCTCACAGCTGTAGTCCGCCGTGCCCGTACGCCCGTCGGAGGAGATCTCGACCTTGCCGAAGGAGCAGTTCATGTCAGCCAGGTTGTTGTCGCCCTCCTCCGCTCGGTCGAGGATGGAGCCATCGACTGCCTCGGACATGTCCTTGAAGACCACGTCGGCGTTGTCGGGGCTGGTGAGTTTCGCGGTGATCTTGCCCGTACAGATGAACCTCGGGCGCTCCGAAGCGCCGGGCGAGGTGCAGTCCGGGGTCAGGCCGGTGGTGCTGGCGAAGGACGAGCGGACCTCGTCGGCCGACGAGTCCTTCAGTTGGTCGATGGGCGTGTACTTGGTGTCCGGCACGAACAGGTCGTCGACGTGCGCGATCTGCTCGTCCAGGAAGGCGTTGTACGCGCGTTGCAGGCCGGCGTCCTGGCTCAGCCGGCTCCGCCAGGCGTCGAAGTCGGCCGGGTCGTCGGCGCGCAGATGGCCGTACATCTCCCGTATCAGCGAAGGACGTTCGGTCCACAGGAACTCGAAGAAGGTGCCCGCGTAGTTGTAGAAGCGGAAGCCGTCTCCGTCGTAGGTGGCGTGCAGCAGCTGGTCCACGGTCATGCGCGGGCCGCCGCCCTGGGTGTCGTTGATGATGCCCTGAACCAGTGACTTGCGGACCTTGATGCCGTCGTCGCGGGTGCCGCCGTCGAAGAACTCGGCGGTGCCCTCGTCCATCGCAGTGGTCCGGTCTCCCTCGTACCACGGTCCTTCGCCGAAGAGACCGGGCACCGCCCAGCGGCCGTTGAGGTAGTGCGTGTACTCGTGGCGGAACAGCTCCTCGAGCGTGAGCGTGGAGTCTTCCGGGACCCGGCGCTGGTAGGTGTAGAACGTCGCGCCCTTCTCGATGTAGATGCCGCCGTTGTCCGTGCTCAGGCCCGTGAGCATCGGCTGGTAGACCTCGTAGTCGGCGCGGGACGCGTACAGCACGGTGTGGAGCGTGGTGTTGGTGTCGCCGGCCAGCGGCTTGTCAGTGCCGAGGACCCGGTGGAACTGCGCCTTGACCTGTTTGCTCGCGTAGTAGAGCTGGTCGACGGTGGCCCGTTTGAGGGCGGTGCGGACCTTGATGCCGCCCTTGTCGTACGTGTAGGTGTGCGGGAAGATGCGGCGCTCGATGTCCTCCTTGCACACCTTGTACGGCTTGCAGGCGTCGAACTCGATCAGCCAGGTGACGACTTTGCCCCAGGGCGGGCTGCCGTCCCCGAAGTTGCGGACGGTGGTCTCGAGCAGCTCGCCGAGGGCGTCCACGATCTCGCTTTTCACGGCGTCGATCTGGCCGAACCGCCCGTACTCGCCGAGCGCATCCCGTACCACCCAGGCGTTGTCCGTGTCCTTGAGGTGGGTGTAGTCGGCGAAGGCCTTGAAGGCGGCGCGGTACGAGGCGTCGGCGGCGACGGCGTCGCGGAACGCCGTGTCCTCGTTGCCCGGGTAGACGCCGAGGTAGTTGACGGAGAGCGCACCGAGCGCGGCTCCGCCCCAGGAGGCGTCCTTGTTGGTGTCGGGGTGCGAGGCGTCCATCGTCGCCAACACCCGCTTGATGAGGGGAAGCTGGTACTGCCGCAGGCCTGACGTGCTGGCCGCGTTGAGTGCCTCTCGCAGGGTCTCCCCGTTGGCACGGGTGGCGTCGAAGGTGCGGGCGGCCGCCCCGAAGGCGTCGACGGCCTGACGCATCGACTTCAGAGTGGTCGGATCGGAGATGTCGATCTCGTCGTGCGAGAAGTCCTGGTAGGCGACGGCGTGGAGATAGGTGAACATCTCCAGCAGGTGGGTGCCGTTCTTGCCGTCATGATCCGCGGCGAGCTCGGCGATGCGGCGGGAGACGGCCTGGACGTGTTCCTTCGACATGATCGGGACCAGCCGCTGATCCCATTTCCACAGGATGTCGCGCAGGCAGTCGTCGGCGGTGACCTCAGGGTCGGCGAGGAAGGCGACGAACTGGTCCGGGGGCAGGCCCGTGACGCTGTCGAGGTTGCAGGGCACTGCGGTGCCGTTGATGGTGGCTTGGGGCGGGCTGCCCTCGACGCTCGGCTCGGGTGTCTGAGGACCGGGAACGCGTCCGTTCGACAGACCGCCGGGGCCGGAGGCCGAGTGGGTGACCCTGCGGGGGGCCTCGGCGAGGCGGTCGACCTCGTCGTGGGGGTTCTGCGCCGGCACCGCGCGATGCGCAAGCACGGCGCGATGTGGTGCTGCGGGCGCGGGAGAGAGCGGGGCTGCATAGCGGGTCTGGGCGGCGGCGCAGAGCGTCACCGCTATCGCGACGGTCAGCAGCGGCCTACGCAGCCCTCTGCACACGATTCCTAAATGGGACACCGATGACTCCAGTGTGGGGGGAAGTGATTCCTGTGGGGGTAGAGCAGCGGTGCGGCAGGGCACCAACTGCCCTGCGTCTGGCGATACTCGACGGCCGACCCGGCCTCCGGGCACGCCATGTGATGCGTAACGTAGTAATGTGAAATATCATTGGCAAGCCCTTTGCATCTCGAGGTTGCACCGGGCTCAAAATGAAGGTCCGCTCCTCGGGTTCGCATCAGTACTCACGCTGAGTGCGGCAACTGCCCTGGCCCTGGGTGCCGTTCGCTGCATCGCGGGCACACCGGGACGCCGGCGCAAGTGGCCAGGTAGCCGTCGCTGACGGTGCGGCGGATCCGTCGCACTGGGTCGGACATCGCCCACCCGCACGCAGCCCATCGAAGAACTCGTCCGAGGGAACGCCGTCCGCTCCCCCGGCCGGGTGCCGGCCGGTCGGTCGCGGGGCTCGTTAGTCCCAGTCCCAGGCGATCCCGAGGATCCCGGTCCGCACGCTCTGCTCGGCGAGGTGCGCCACCCCGTGCCGACCGCTGAGGGTCAGTTCCTGCCGTCCACTACGCAGTGCGGTCGCGGACGTCTGCGCGAAGCGGTGGCACCGCACCGGAAGTGCGGCCTCGTCGAACCGCACTTGGAGCACGTACTGCCCACCCGCGAAGGGGAAGCAGCGCACGTACTCGGCGCTCGGTCCGCCGGTGCCGTCCTCGATGGCGTAGCCGAAGACATACGTGTCCGCGGCCCGCAGGCGGAGGTCGAAAAGCAGCTCAGCGACCATGACGGGCGCGCCGTCGAGCCAGCGCACTCGGCCCACGCGGCAGTTGTCGGTGGCCCGCACGGTCACCCGCTCCGGCGCGCAGCCGTCCTCTCCGAGGTGAATGGCGAGGTAGCGGTCGACGCCGTCCCGGTGCGCGCGCACCAGCTGCTGGGAGTCGCGGCCGAGCAGCTCGCGTCGCCCCCCGATCCGCACTCTCTCGAAGTGGCCGACGGAGTGCAGGCCGCCATCGGCGGGCGCGTCGAGGTCGGCCAGCAGCCGCCCGAGGACCTCGGAGATCTCGAGCAGCGAGCGGTACGAGCGAGCGGCCGGTCGCTCGGTGCCAGGCTGTGCAGCGGGCTCCAGCAACCGGACCAGCACACCCGTCGGCAGGTCCAGGACCTCTTCGAGCGCCCGCACCGCGCGCAACGACTCCACCCGCTGAGGCCGGCGCACGCCCTGCTGCCAGTAGCTGAGGCTCGTCACCCCGATCTTGACGCCCCGCTGAGCCAGCCGGTGCTGGACCCGGTGCAGGGCGAGCCCCCGCGCGGCCAGCGCCGTCCGCAGCGCGACATGGAACGGTCCGGTCCGCAGCGCTCGCGCCAGCTCCTCCGGGGCCGGCTGCGCAATGCTCCGCTCCATTGCTCATCTCCCCGTCAAGTGAACGTTCACATTCGGTTGCTCGAGGGAGAGCGCGCTGAGCCGCAGCCCTCCTGCAGAGCGGGGGGTGGAGTGTTCACATCCACGTTGTGCCGTTCACACCCCCCGGGTCGTCCCGTATTCAACCGGGTTGACCTGCCCTCGACAACACCCGATGCTCCAGGCCGTCGCCCCGGCGGCGCTCTCCCACCCTCCACACCCCACGCATGAGGAACACCATGAAACGTGTCCCAAAACCGGGCAGAAGACGACTGTCCACCGCAGCCCTGATCGCCGCGGCCCTGCTCGCCGTGCCCACCGCGACGGCGACCGCGGCCCCCTCCGCGACCTCGACCGCAGCCGCCACCGCGGCCTACGAGCTCGACATCACGATGCAGGCGCAGCAGAAGACCAACTGGTGCTGGGCGGCGTCGGCGAACACCATCGCCGACTGGTACGGCTACAACTACAGCCAGAACCAGATCTGCAACGCCGCCTTCAATCGTCAACAGGGCTTTGACTGCCCGAACTGGCAGGCCACTCTCGGCAATGTCCAGAACGCCCTCGACTGGGCGGGCATAAGCCCGGGATCGTACGTCAACGGCTGGCTGCGGTACTCCACCGTGCAGGCGGAGGTCGACGCAGACCGGCCGGTCGAGACCCGCATCCAGTGGTCCTCCGGCGGCGGCCACATGCACGTCATCTACGGCTACGACACGTCCAGCAGCTGGGTCTACTGGGGAGACCCATGGCCGTCCAGTAACCGCTACAACTGGGCGTCCCACGCCTGGTACGTCGACAACAGCAATTTCTCCTGGACCCACTCGCTCTACCAGATCGGGGCGTGAGGCAGCGATGATCAGCAAGAACACCGCCCGTGCCCTTGCCGTCGGCGCCTTCGCCGCCGCCGTGCTGGCCCTCGCCCCGCAGGCCCGCGCCGACGAGCCCCCGGCCGCTCCGCAGGCCCCGGCCGACGCAAGCATCACCGCCGCCCAGGAGGCCGTGGCCGCCCCCACCACCCTTGACACGCTCTCCCGCTTCTTCGCCCGCGACGGAGCCATCAGACGAGCCGCGGCCGACCCGCGGATCGTGGGCAAGACCGTGCCCGTCTACTACCTGAACCCGGCCTTCGTGGCGGGGAAGCCGGGCGTCCCCATCGCACGGCTGGAGTTCATCGCCGGCAAGGCCGTCGCCTCCGACGGACAGAAGGCATCGGTGTGGGCCGCACGCACCGGGGACACGTGGCGGGTGGTCAACATCGCCACCGGCGATGACGAAACCCGATACGCCGCCCAGGGCGCACGCAAGCTCCGCGGGGGCACCGTCTTCCGCGAGCCGCAGATCGACGCCTGGTACGTACAGCGCGGTGGGCGGATCCTTCCCCTCGACGCCGATGCCACCAGGGCGATCGGGGCGCGCGGCACCTCCGTCGACGCCTACCGCAAGCGGGTGCACCAAGCGTACGGCGACAAGCTGCCCGGCTCGGCCTACGCACGCGCGGGCAAGGCCGGCGGCTACGGCAAGGACGCCCCCCAGGCACCCGCCGGACACCCGCCGATGAACCAGCTCGCCGACGGGGAGCGTGACAGCGGGGCACTGCCCATCACGGGAGCGGCGGCCGGGGCCGTGGCCGTCATCGCCGGCGCGCTCGGCCTGCGTCGTCGGCTGCGCCGGACCCAGTAGAACCTCCTACCGGCCCGCCGGGCCATTCCGGCGGGCCGGATGGGACTGCGCCTAGTGCGCCGCCAGGGCCTTCCGCCCACCTCGCACACCGCCCGACGGCGAGAGGTGGGCGGATCGCGCTCGGGGCATCGCGCACCAGGCGCGGGTCTCGGCCCCGCCCGACGCTGTCCTCTTCTCCACTCACGGGCGCCTACTAGCGCGTCGTTGGCTCTGCCGATCTTGCGTGGTCGGGGCATGGTGGCGGGCATGAGGCTTGGGGAGGTGGAACGGCTCCGGGGTGAGTTAGCGGAGTTCGTTGGGTGGCCCGCCAGTACTGCGGGACGCTCCGCCAGCGGGCCAACTGCCAGGTCGTGGCAGCGTGCACGCGGCCACCGACCGCGCAGTGAGATCGCCCCGGACCTGTTGGCGGCTGGGTTCCCGACTCACCCCCTCCCCGCCGATACCCAGCGAGGGTCGTCCTCACGGTATGTGCTGGACGACCAACGCAAAATTACGTGACATGTGATATTGCACACTCAACTACGTTGCCTCCATGCTGTGTCGAACTCCTGGCCAGCCCTAGCTGGAGCTCCCCTCGCAGCGGAGGACCGGAATGATCCCTAAGCTCAGACTCAGACGATGGGCCGCCGCGATCGGCACGGCGGCCGCCCTCATATCCGGTGGGCTCGAATCGACGGCGACAGCCCTCCCCCAGACCAAGCGCCCGAAATGTACGCTCACCGTCCCGGCCAGCCCCCGGTCGGAGGCCCCGCCCAGTTGTGTCGCGGTCGATCTCACGCTGGACAAGCTCCCGGCCGTGGGTGAGACGGCCGCCCTGCGGGTCCGCCTCCGTTCCCAGGTCGCAGTGCCCCACGCCCAACTGACCGTCCGGGTGCCCGACACCCTCCAGCTCATCACCGAGGGCTCCCCTCTCAGTGCGCCCAGGCAGGTCGGCCCCTGGCAGCAGGCCAAGGGTGTGATGGCCCTCAACACCCACAAGCAGAGTCTCACCCTGCACGTCCGCGCCACGGCGGCAGGTCCCGTCCAGATCGAGGCCGGTCTCTCCGACGCCGATGCGCCCTCGCCGGAGCGGGAAGCCCACGATTCAGTGCTGCTCACCGTCGGCAAGAAATCGTCGTCGGCGGGCCACGGCTCCTCCCGATCGGGAGTGGACATCACCTCACTCCCGGGACGTTCGGGCGCCCGGCGCTCGAAGTCGACCTCGGTGAGTGAGAAGTTCGCCAAGGTCCCGAAGCCCACCCGGACCGCCGCCAGCAGCCCCTCCGCGGCCAGCATCACGCCCATCTGTGTCAACGGCGGCTTCCACTTCACCAATCAGGCGGGGACGTGGCTGGGCGGCCGCAACCTCACCGTAAAGGTCTGGGGGAAGACCACCTCGACTGCCGCTCAGCAGGTCTACGCCAGCGGCCTGACCAACAACACCGGCGCCTTCAACCTCTGCTTCACCCCGCCGGTCTCCTCGATGTACTCGCTCTACGTGGAGTTCCGGTCGGAGAGCTCGGTCTGGCAGGTGGTCGGCAACAACGGGTGGGTGTACTCCACCACCACGTCCGCGAGGTCCAACGTCTCCACCAACCAGAATTTCGGCTGGACAGCGCCGGCGGCAGCTCAGATGCGCGCCTGGCACGCCTTCGACACCCTCAACCTGACCTGGTGGTGGCGCAGCTCCAACACCAGCTGCTGGACCTCCCTCGAGAGCGCACCCAACTGCAGCAAGATGACGGTCCAGTGGTGGCCCGGCAACGCTGACGGCGGGTACTACAACCCCGGGGCCAACGCCGCCGCCAGCTACATCAGGCTGCGGGACAACGACCCCGACTCCGAGCACCTCGTGATCCACGAGTCCGGACATGCGCTGATGCACATGCTCTACAACTGGTGGTGGCCCAACGTGAACTGCGCCGGTCACCAGATCCATGCGGCTTCTTCCACCGGATGCGCCTGGACCGAGGGGTTCGCCAACGCTCTCGCCGGCAGCGTCAAGGGCGACAACAAGTTCGTCTGGCCCAACGGCTCCGAGATCAACCTGATGAACTCCACCTGGTTCAACTCCAGCCAGCCGGTCTCCAGCACCAACTGGCACAACGGTGACGCGGTGGAAGGCCGGGTGGCCGGCTCCCTGATCGACCTGTGGAACCAGGCCGACAATGGACAGTCGGGCACGATCAACCTGATGCGGACGCAGGGGCAGTCGAACTTCGGCGAGTACTTCAAGGATGACCGGCCCGCCGTCAGCCTGAGCACGTCGAACACTGCCCGCAACCTGCTGTACGGGCACACCATCGACTACCGGGCCAGCCTGCTGAACTCCAGCTTCGAGAACGGCACGGCCGGTTGGAACTGGACGGCGTCGCCGAGTGGGTCGGTCATCGGCAACTGGTCGACGTACCCGGCCCGCAGCGGCTCCATGTACGCCTGGCTGGGCGGCATGGGGGAGGCAGCAACGCAGAGCCTGTCCGAGCAAGTCACCATCCCGAGCAACGTGAACGCGGCGACAATGGCGTTCTACAACCGCATCGGCACCTTCGAGACCGAACAGTCGGCGTACGACACGCTCAAGGTCCAGGTCATCGACGGCGCCACCACCTCCACCCTGGGAACCCTGTCCAACCTCAACGCCGTCGGCAGCTACACCTACCGCTCCTACAACCTGTCTGCCTGGCGAGGGAAGACGGTGACGATCAAGCTGGTCAGCACCGAGGACGCCACCCTCCGAACCGACTTCGTCGTCGACGACATCACGGTCACCACCTCCTGACGGGCGACGACGGCGAGCCGAGTGAAAGGGGGAAGCAAACGCACACGTGGGGCCTCCGGGCGTGCAGTTCGGGGCCCCACGGTGGCGGGAACGCTCAGTCTGGCACCCCCGGCGGGACCGCCACACCCCACACCCAGGGAATCGAGCACACCATTCCCGAGGCGCGCGAGCGGCGCCCCGGCCACGGTGCGGGCCGGTCCACCCGGCGAGGAGCGCCGTGGACCGGCCCGCTCCCTGACGTCGGGTTGCGTCAGAGTTTGAATTGGGTGATGACGGCCCGGTGGTCGGACGGCCAGTTCTGCTTGTCACCGCCGTAGACCTTCGAGCTGGTGGCGTCCAGCGAGCCGCCCTTGTACAGGATGTAGTCGATGCGGTCCTGGGGCTCGGGCCTGTCGCCGTGGTCGCTGTTGGTGGGGAACTTCGGGGACCAGGTGTCGCCGGGGGAAGCCGCCTCGTCCGGGTTGACCTCACGGTAGGAGTCCCGGTAACCCCCGTTGGCGAACGCCTTTGTCGCGGGCCATTCCACGACCGAGTCACAGTGCTTTGCCTTGGTCTTCTCGGTCCAGTCCATGTGGGACGGGGTGTTGAGGTCACCGGCGATGATCGCCGGTGAGGAACCGGCCCACTTGACGATCGCCTCGGTCTGCTCCTTGCGCTCGGTCTCGTCCGCGTAGATCGTCTCGTTGCTGTCATGGTCGAAACAGGCGTTGTATGGCCCGTACTTCGTGTGGCCCAGGTGGATCGAGTACACCCAGACTCCCTTGATTTTCGCGGCCACCGCGGTGTCCGACATCGAGTCGGCCTTCTCAATGGGCTGACTGCTGATGATGTCGACGTCCAAACCGCTCTGTGTGTAGTACTTCCATCCCAGCTTCTCTGCGAGCTGTTGGGTGACGGCCTTGTCGGTCTCCTGCAGGGCGACCACCTCGGCGCCGGAGGCGTCGATCTCCTGGACGGTCGTGTTGACCCCGTCCGTGACCTGGGAGCCGCCATGCCAGGTGTTGAGGCTCATCACGGTCAGCGTCTCGTCCGCCTCGGCGGTGCTCACCGTGGCGACGGTGACTGCCGCACTGAGGGCGAACGCGGCGCCAAGCGCAAGTATGACGCGGCGGTTCATCGTGTGGACCCTTTCCTTATGAGGGGGTGGCTGCCAGAGGGGAATGGAGCGAACCGGAAAAATCGCGGGCGCCAGTGATTGTTCGTGCCCGATAAGATGTACGTTTCGTTGCGAAGGTTCACTACCGGCTGCTGGCCCGCCGCAACCGGTGGGCGGCGCCGAGACGAGTTCCCACGGCACGTGCCCGCGGGTGTAGCGGTGGTTCCGGCGAGGCCCGGAGGGGGTCACAACGGGCCTAGCTCCCGGATGCGGGTCCGCGCCGCAGAGGCGCCGCTCCGGTGTCCCATGCCCCGGCCGGCAGCGTGAGCGCTGTCGACTCCCCCTACACCCGCGGCCTCCTCGACTCCTGCCCCGCCACCGCGACGACGGACCGTGGGCCGACCGCCGGTGCTGGAGCCGGAGGCGGCCGGGTGCCGACCCCCGGGATCGGTGTTCCGGCGGCCGAACCCGCACCCGTACCTTCCGTGCTGCGCCAGGGAACCGTCGCCTCCGCAGCGCCCAACCCCTTCGACAGGAGCGACGGCTTGGCCGAGGCCGCCCCGAAGCCTGGCCTCCGAAGGTTGGCACCCGGGGGCGTCACCGACGTTCGGAATCGGCCTCGAACCAGGCGTCCGTCGCGGCCCGGCCGGGTGATCGGCCTCGGCCATCGTCCGGCCGGGCTCTGCGCTCGGCGAACGCTGCGACGGCGCAGGTCATTGAGTGGCCGGAGAGCTGACCGGGCCTTCATTCGTGGGGCGGGGCGGTGGGGGAGGCGTGTAGAGGGCCGCGGCGGTCGGGGCGGCGCGGATGATGGCGGCGACGATGCCGCCGTCCGCGGTGCATGAGGCGTCCCGGGCGCCTTGGGTGGCGCGCCTGTCCGCGGTCATGGGCGGCTGGGGAGTCGGCGACGGCGGGGGCAGGTGGCTGCTTGGGCGAGCAGCGAGCGCATCTGCCGCATCGCCTGCCCGGGGTGGCTCACTGGGGAGGGGAACGCCAGACGGGCGTCGTCGTGCGTGGTGGTGCGTTCGAGGCGCAGAACGAGGCCGTAGCGGTCGAGCCGTACCGGGCGGACTCGGGTGACCCCGAGCAGGAGCCGCGCCGGGACGAGTCGGCTCAGCCGAGCGGCGGTGTCGGTGCGGGTGGTGTCGAGGTGGGTGAGGAGGTCCGCTTCGTAGGTGGCCAGCGGGTCGGGCCTGGCCAGGGCCAGCTCGTCGAGGCCGATGGCGGTTACCTGGCCGGCTTCGGCGAGGGCGGCCCGTGCGGTATTGAAGCGCAGGGCTCCGGGCTCGTCGTCGATGGCGGTGAGGTAGCCAGCCAGTGTCAAGCGCGCGCGGACCCGGTCGCGTACGGCAGTCGGCGCGATGTCGGTGAACTCGACGACTGCGGCGAGGTCACCGCGTGGTGCGTGGGCGAGTTCGGCGCGCAGGTGGCTGCCTGGCGGGTCGTCCAGCGTCAACTGCCCGGCGTGGCCGACGGTGTGCAGACCGATCAGTTCGGTGCGGTGCGCTTCCGTGGTGACCGTCAGCGATCCGGCTGCGGCGAGCACCGAGCGGGCCCGTTCGGCAGGGGTCGGTTCCGTACGTCGGCTGTCGGCAGACATCCACCCTCCCTCTTAGGTAAGGCTTACCTTACTAAATCTCGAAGGTGGTCGCCATCTCTCGTCGCCTCTCTGGCTGTTTTGTCGCGACTCGCAACTGCTGCCGCGAGGATCCTGAGCGGGTCTGTACGAGCTTGTCGATCCGTTCCGTGAGGTCGTTGCGGACGGATCGGGCCACGGGGTCGATCCGGTCGCTGGGGTGCGTGCCGGCGCTATGGACCTGTCTTGCCTGTGCGGCGCTGCACCGCAGGAGCGCTGCGGCCAGTTGGGAGCGGCCGGCGTTCTCGGTGCAGACGAAGACCACGCGCCGGTATGCCCGGCGCCCACCGGCGTCAGTACGCCTCGCCCACACTGTGCCGTCGCATGCGCCTGTCGGCGGCCGGTGAAGCAAGCCCGGCGG
Organism: Streptomyces sp. KR80; assembly: GCF_052245555.1. NCBI lineage: Bacteria > Bacillati > Actinomycetota > Actinomycetes > Kitasatosporales > Streptomycetaceae > Streptomyces > Streptomyces sp. KR80. The sequence goes on along the minus strand of NZ_JBQQCD010000002.1, from coordinate 122,730 downwards.
GCCCAGGCGGTCGTATGGACAGCCGACACGAGGATGACCTCGCTGGTCATCCTCGTGTCGGGTCGAGGCCACGCTGGCGCCACGTGCGATGCGATCGGCGCCGAGCGGCTAGCCGGCCGAACGCAGCTCCAGCGTGCAGCACTTCACGCTTCCGCCGGCCTTGAGCAGTTCCGACAGGTCGACGCCGACCGGGTTGAAGCCCCGGGTGCTCAACTTCGCCGCGAGGTCCGTCGCGTTGTGCGGCAGCACGACGTTGTAGCCGTCGGAGGTCGCGTTGAGTCCGAAGACCGCGGCGTCGGCGTCGGTGGCGACGAGGGCGTCCGGGAACAGCCGCTGCAGAACGGCGCGACTGCCGGGGGAGAAGGCTCCCGGATAGTATGAGGTAGTCCCCCTCGCCCTCGTTGACGAACTCGGCGGTGCGCAGCTCGGGGAAGCCGTGAGCGCGCAACCAGTCGTGGTAGGCCGGGCCTTCGTCGACGCGCTCGGTGTTGCGGAAGCGCGCCACGAGCGCGCGTCCGTCGACGACCGTGGCGCCGTTGGCGGCGAAGACCATGTCGGGCAGGCCGGGCAGCGGGTCGATCGTGTCGACGGTGTGGCCGAGGCTCAGGTAGACCTCGCGCAACTGCTCCCACTGGGCGATGGCCAGCGGAGTGTCGACGGGCTTCCGCGGGTCCATCCACGGGTTGATGGAGTAGACCACGTCAGTCCGCGCGGTCCGGTCCATCCTCCATCCCCCGGGCGGCGAAGTACGGTGTTGGCGTACCTTCAGCATGTCAAGGACGGGGGCCGCAACGATGACGCACGGAGTCAGGGCGCAGCAGCGGGAGCAGACGCGGCAGACCTTGCTGCGCGAGAGCAGGCGTCTGTTCTCGACACTGGGATACGGCGCTGTGGGCCTGTCGGAGATCGTCCGCGCAGCCGGGGTGACCAAAGGCGCGCTGTACCACCACTTCGACAGCAAGACCGAGTTGTTCCGTGCCGTCCTGCAGCAGGTGCAGCAGGAGGTGGCCGAGCACATCGCCGCGACCGCGGACGCGCGGGAGGACGCCTGGGACCAACTCACCGCCGGCTGCCAGGCGTTCCTCAGTGCCTCCACCGACCCGGCGATCCAGCGCATCATGCTCGTCGACGGTCCCGCGGTCCTCGGCTGGAGCGAATGGCGCGCGATGAACGAAGCCACCTCCGGCCGCCACCTGGCGGACGCCCTCACCGTCCTGATCGATGAGGGGACGATCGCCGCGCAGCCGGTCGCGCCGCTCATGCACCTGCTGTCGGGGGCGATGAACGAGGCGGTTCTGTGGCTGGCGTCGTCGGCGAACCCCACCGACCTGGCAGACACCAGGGAGGCGCTGGCGCGGATGCTGGAGGCGCTGCGTACCACATGAGGACGGGCGCGCCGTGCGGCGAGGTCACGCAGGCCGGGCCTCGGGGCTGGGGCCTGCGGTGGGCCCCGTGCGGATCTACCGGACGCACCGCGCGCAGGCGTAGCAGCCGCCCTGCCCGCGGCGGATGTTGTTGAGGGTCGGCGTGCCGATGTGACCGCACCTCGCGCAGCGGCACTTCCACGGGTCGCGCACGCGGCCCGGGAAGGGTTCGAGCGGCTCCATGCCGATCGCGCGCATCTCCGCCTCGGCCACCGCCGGATCCACCGGGGCCCGCCCCGCGCAGGCGCGACAGCCGCCCACTCCGGCCCGGATCTTGAACAGCCGCGGGTGGACCGTGCGTCCGCAGGCCACGTGGCGGCAGCGCCACCGCACCGCGGCGCCCGGGTAGGGCTCCAGGGGCTCGAAGCCCGCGGCCCGCATGTCCGCCTCGGCCCGCTCCCGGCCGGCAGCCCGTCGTCGCTCACCGGAGGCGGCTCGTCCGCAGTGACGGCACCCCGAACTCGTACCGATGCGCACCGAGGTGAAGGTCGGTGCGACCTTGTGCTCGTTCTTCACGCAGCGGCAGTTCCAGGCCACGTTCGCCCCGGGATAGGGCTCCAGTGGTTCGAGACCAGCGGCGCGCATTATCGCGACCGCCACCTCAGGATCGATTCTTCTGGGCACGGCGCACCTTCCCCCCTTGACCAACAGTCCGTGCGATCTCCGGTTGGTCGCTTCGGCGTGACGACGTCGATCCGGACCCCGTTGGGATCCGTGACGACGAGGTGTTTCCCATCCGGGTCCGTGGCGCGGAGGGCGGGCTGCGCATTCGGTGCCCCGCACGTGACGATTCGTTCCCACTCCTCCTCCCCGTCGTCCACTTCGAGCGTGATCCGCACCGCGCGCACCGGTGATCGGTGTGCCTCCGGCGCTGCGGGATGGGAGTGGTCGAGGAGAGCGAGCTCATGCGGCGGCAGCCCCGGCCGGCTCAGACCGACGTACCACTCCGTCTCGTAGGTGGCCTTGAAACCGAAAAGCCTGGTGTAGAAGTCGCGGGATTCCCCGAGGCGCGAAGTGCAGATCACCGGACAGAAGCTGGTCAGCATGGGGCGCCATCTCCGCTCACGTACCGACGGTATGCGAGATGAAACTAGTGACATACCGTCGGCATGTCAATATTGGCCGCTACCTGCCAACGACCGCCTCGCCGTGCAGACCACCCACGGTCCTGCGGTCAGGCAGCCGCTCCGGCGTCGACCCCAAGCGGCACCGCTTCGCGTCCGGGCGCGCCCCCGACGGGCCGTCAGACGCGATGCACAGACGCGTGCCTCGTTGATACGGGAACGCCGCCTGCGTTCGAGTCGACGGTACGTCTGCCTCAGAACGGTGATGTGATGAAGCCTTCTGCCGTGACCAGCTTCTATCAGAGGCGTTCCGTCGGCTGCCCGCCCCCGACGGCGTACTGATCGACATCATCACGCCCATCGCCCCCACGGCCGAGTACGCCACCGCCTCCACGCACCGGCCCGAAAGCTAGTGGCACCGCGGCGCGGTCACGCAGGGCCCATGCGGCCCGCACGGTGTGCGGGCCGCACCTCGGCGACGTGGCACCGCGACGCGCGGGACCGCATGGGTGGACGGCTTGCCTTGGCTAAGAGGCGGGCTGCCCCTCGGCATTGACGGCCGGGACGGCGCCGTCGACGGAGTCCTCACCGGCTCCCGTGGCGGGAATCTTGATCACCACCGCCACGAGGACGGCGGTGCCGAGCGCCAGGAGCGCCCCGATGCCGCCGATGACGTTCATGCCGTCGGTGAACGCCGCCCGGGCGGAGTCGACGAGTGCCGCCGCCACCTCCGAAGACAGGCCCTGCGCTGTCTCGAGCGCCCCCGCGAGGGTGTCACCGGCGGACGTGCCGGCGCCGTCCGGAACCCCTGCGGGGATCTCCACCCCACTGCGGTACACGGCGGTCCCGACGCTACCGAGCGTGGCAACCCCGAGCGCCATGCCGAGCTCGGTGCTGGTCTCCGAGATGGCCGAAGCGGACCCGGCCTGCTCGGGCGGAGCCGATCCGACCACGATGTCGGTCCCCAGGGCGATGAGCGGTCCACCACCGGCGAACACGAACGCGAAGCCGGTCACCACCTGCGCGATCCCCGAGGAGCTGTCCGCCAGGCTCAGCATGACGTGGCCGAGCGCCGACACGCCCAGGCCGACGGCGACGACGTACGCCGGACGGATCTTGCTCGCCGCCATCGGGGACAGGATGGACGTCACGATCAGTGCGAAGGCCGCAGGCAGCAGGTACAGGCCGGCCTTCATGGGGGACAGCCCGCCGACGAGCTGCAGGTACTGCGTCACGAACAGGTACGTGCCACCCGCCACCACCATGCTGAGCAGCATCGTCACCAGCGCGGTGCGGAACGTGGGGTTGCCGAAGAGGCCGAAGTCCAGCAGCGGGCTGTCCAGTGTGCGCTGCCGGCGGACGAACACCACACCGACGAGCAGGCCCACGGCGAGCGCCCCGACGGGCAGCAGGGACACCCCGTCCTTGGCGATCTCCTTCAACCCGTAGATCACCGGCAGGATCGCGGCGAGGGACAGCGCCACACTGGTCAGGTCGAGTCGGCCGGCCTCCTCGTCGCGGTGCTCCGGCAGCAGCATCGGCCCGGCCACCAGCAGCAGCGCCATGATGGGCACGCCGAGCAGGAAGACCGAACCCCACCAGAAGAACTCCAGCAGGGCACCGCCGACCACCGGGCCGAGCGCGATGCCTACGGAGAACATGGTGACCCAGATGGCGATCGCCACCCCGCGCTGCCTCGGATCGCGGAACATATTGCTGATCAGGGCGAGGGTGGAGGGCATCAACGTGGCGCCGGCGATGCCCAGCGCCGCCCGCGTCGCTATCAGCGTGGCCGGGTCGTCGGCGTAAGCGGCGGCCACCGAGGCGACGCCGAAGGCTGCGGAGCCGATCAGCAGCAGCTTCCGGCGGCCGATGCGGTCGCCGATCGTGCCCATGGTCACCAGGAAGCCCGCGAGCAGGAAGCCGTAGATGTCGATGATCCACAGCATCTCGGAGGCGGAGGGGTTCAGGCCCTCACTGATGTGCGGTACGGCCAGGTGCAGCACGCTCACATCGATGGACAGCAGCAGCGTGGGCAGCGCCAGCACGGCGAGGCCCAGCCACTCGCGCGGTCCGGCCTGGGAAGGGGAATCGGTGATGGTACTCAAGCTGGTTCCTTTCTGAGATGCGTCGAATCGCCGCCCGAAACGGTCATCAGGCGAGGGGGTACGGGAGTGGCGCTGCGCTCGGCCGAAGGGCCATCGCCATCGAGGCGGACCATCAGCTGGTTGGCGATGGCCGCCGCGTTGGGGGGTGCGTACAGGTAGAAATGGCCACCGGTGAACGTCAGTCGGCTGAAATCGCCCGACGTCTCCAGTGACCACAGGTGCAGCCGCTCGACGACGACGACCGGGTCGTCCACCGCGCCGAGCGCCAGGATGGGGACACCGGTGCCCGACAGCGGCCGCTCGTACCGTTCCATCGCTTCCAGGTCGGCACGGATCGCGCGCAGGGACGGCTGGACGAGGTCGGCCCGGTTCATCAGCCCGGGAGACATGCCACCGATGTCCATCAGATGCTCCAGTAGCTCCGCGTCGCTCCTGAGGTGGGCGAACGGCGGCTCGCTGGGGAAACACGGGGGCTGGCGCGCCGAAACGGCCAGCAGGGTGGGCGCGAGGCCCTTCTGTTCCATCGCTCTGGTGAGTTCGTATCCCAGCACGCTGCCGAAGCTGTGCCCGATGACCGCGTACGGCAGCGGCTCCAGATCCGCCAGGGCACGCCCGAGGGACTCGACCATGGGCTCGACGCGGGTCAACGGCGGCTCGTTGATGCGCGCGCCGCGTCCCGGCAACTGAGCGACGAGGAACTCGACGTCCTCAGGCAGCACCTGCCACCAGGACCGGAAGGCGGAAGGCCACCCTCCGGCATGCGGGAGCGCCACGACGCGGCGCTGGGGGCGGGGGCGTGGCCGTGCCGCGTTCCACGGCCCGGCCCCGGGTTCCCGGCGCGCACCGGCCCCCACCTTCATCAACCAGTTACTCATCGTCTGCTCCCGCCCTCGGGCCGACAGCAGATGGCCGGTGGGCCAGCAGCGGGTGGTGGGCCGTCAGGTGCTCGATCACCCGGCTCTGGTGGCGCTGCAGGCGTTGGCCCGGAAGGTGGTCCAGCGAGTGCAGGAACGGGTCCTGAGGGGCCGGAAGGCCGGCGATCGCGCTCGCTATGCCCAGCACCAGCATCGGTTGGTACCACGCCGAGTAACCGCCTTCGTGGGCGAAGACGATCCTTCCCGCCGTCAGTTCGTCCGCGAGGCGGCACATCATCGACGTCAGGGCGTGGAACGTGCGGCTGGTGCACATCATTCGGCCCATCGGATCGTGGCCGCTCGCGTCGACGCCCGCCGCCACCAGGATCAGACCGGGTCCGAAGGCACGTGCCGCGGGTTCCACGATGCGGTTGATGACGGCGAGATAGGCCTCGTGTCCCGTGCCTGCGGGCAGCGGCACGTTGAGCGTGCTACCCGCCCCCGTGCCCGCGCCGGTCTCCATGACCAGGCCGGACGCAGCCGGGAACAGCCCCTCCTGATGGATGGAGATGTACAGCACGTCGGGGTCCTGGTAGAAGGCCCGCTGGATGCCGTTCCCGTGGTGCACGTCCCAGTCCAGGATCAGCACCCGGTGCACCCCATGGCGTTGCGCCGCCCGGGCGGCGATGGCCACGTTGTTGTACAGGCACAGCGCCATCGCCCGGTCGGGCTCCGCGTGGTGGCCGGGCGGCCGCACCAGGCAGTAGGCCCGGTCGAACCGCCCTTCCAGGACGCTCGTGGTGGCTTGCACGCAGGCCCCTACGGCGAGCCTCGCGGCCTGCGCGCTGTGGTAGTTGACGTGTGCGTAGACGCCGACGTCTCCCGAGCCGATCGCCGACGTCGCCTCGATGCGTTCGATGTGCTCTGGTACGTGCACGAGCAGCAGGTCCTCGTCGGAGGCCGGCGCCGGCGTGACGCCGGTGAACCGGTCCATCACGCCCGACGCCTTGACCAGCCCCTCGGCCCGCCGGAGGTCCGGGTCCACCGCGAACTGGCGGAGCGGCTCGACTCCCGGCCCCACCGGCACGTACCCCGATCCGGGACCGGGGTCGTGCCAGAAGCAGAGCTCGTGGCTGTACCACGCGAGGTTCGGGGTGCTCACTAGGCGGACACGTCCAGCGAGGCGCGGGTGATCCCGGAGACCATCTCGATGTACTGGAGGTAGTACTCCCGCTCCTCGTCGGGGGTGCGCTTGGTACGGAGGGTCGCCTCCAGCAGGCCCAGCACCTCCTCGGCCTCGGTGGAGGTGAGCCGCCGGTCGCCGACCTCCTCCTCGAACGCGCGTATCCGCGCGGCCGGCTCCAGCACGCCGGAGGCGTACTCGCCCTGATCGGTGCCGTGGTTGCGCGTGGCGGCGATGGTCTTCAGTACCGCCCCGAAGAACGCCTCGGTGTCGATGTCGGTCATGTTGGTTCCCCCTTGGTTTTTGTGCGATCGGTCGGTGTGCGGTGGCGTCCGGCCGATGGAGCTCCCCGTCGGTCCGTGCTCAGGAAATGAGGCCGCAGGCGCGGCCGGCCTTCTCCAGCGTCGCGACCGCCACGTCCAGGTCGGCGTCGGAGTGGCTGAGGTTGACGATGGTCCGCAGCCGGGGCAGCGTCCGCGGCACCGCCGGATAGACGATCGGCTGTACGAACAGCCCGTCGAGCTGACACAAGCGGGCCATCGCATTGGCCTGGTCGGCGCTGCGGCAGATGATCGGCACCACCGGAGTCTCACTGGCGAGCGTGTCGAAGCCCAGGGCGCGCAGCTGCTCGCGGTACCGGGCCGTCCTGACCCGCAGCTCGCGGGTGAGCGCCGGGGCGGCCTCCATCACCTCGATCGCGGCCTTGGCCGCCGCCACCTGGGTCGGTGTCGCGGCCGCCGAGAACATCCAGCCGCGTGCGTTGTTCTTCAGAGCGAAGACGAGGTCGCTCGACCCCGCGACGTAACCGCCCGCGCTCGGCACGGTCTTGGACAGCGTGCCCATCTTCACGTCGACACGTGCCGGATCGATGCCGAAGTGCTCGGTGATGCCGCGCCCGGTGTCGCCGAGCACACCGAGGCTGTGCGCCTCGTCGACCATCAGCGGGGCGTCGTACCGCTCGCACAGCTCCACGATGCCCGGTAGATCGGCCACATCGCCGTCCATGCTGAAGACGGCGTCGGTCACCACGAGCCGTCCCGCGTCGCCCACCTTGCGCAGCGCTCGTTCCAGGTCGGCCAGGTCGTTGTGCGCGTACGTGATGACCTTGGCTCCCGACAGCCGGTACCCGTCGAGGATGCTGGCGTGGTTGTACACGTCGCCGATGATCACGTCGCCCTGGCCGACGAGTGCGCCCACGGTCGCCACGTTCGCCATGTAGCCGCTGGAGAAGACGATGGCGTCCTCGGCCCCGAGGAAGCGGGCGAGCGCCAGCTCCAGTTCGCGGTGCAGGTGCAGTGTGCCTGCCAGGAGCCGTACGCCGTGGGCGCCGGTCCCGTGCCGCTCCACGGCGCGCAGGACCTGGTGGTCGATGTAGTCGTGCCCGATGAGTCCGAGGTAGCTGTAGGAGGCGAAGTTGAGGAACCAGCGGCCGTCGAACTTGATCCGGGGGCCCTCGGCCTGCTCGATGACGGGCTCGTAGAAGTACTCGTCCTTGGCGACGACGAGGCGGTCCTCTGCCGACAGGGCGTCGATGCGCCGGTCGAGGAAGGTGCCGTGCGGCGTGTCGGACAGCCGACCCGGCAAGGTCCGTCGCGGTACGCGCCCGGCGGTACGGGGTGTCGCCGGGGCCTGGGCAGTCGTCGGCGACGGGGAGAGCGCCGGGGGCAGGGGTGCCGTGACCGTCGGCAGTGCGCGGCTCGGGGCGGCGCCGGCCGCGGGTCGGGCGGGCTCCACGTCCCGGAAGCGGTCCCAGTCGGGGACGAAGGAGTCGGCCGCGGATCCGCCGGGAGCAGGGGCCGGCCCCTCCGCCGGACCTGGTTGCCGCAGAGGAGCCGGTGTGCGGGATGCGCCCGCTTCAGCCGCCGCGGGCACCTCGTGGGGCACCTCCCGAACGGGGGCCGGGGCGACGGTGCCTCCGTCGACGGGCCAGGCACCTGGAGTGCTGCGCGGCAGCAGTTCGAGGTGGCCGAGGAGCGCGCCGACATTGCTGTGTTCGAAGAACACCATCGGGTCGACGTCCACTCCGTCGGCGGAGAGGGACGCGGCCATCTCGACCGCCATCATCGAGTCGAGGCCCATCTCCAGCAGATCGTCCTCGGGCGACACGTCGTCGACGTGGAGGATCTTCTTCAAAGCGGTGGTGAGCGACGGCCACAGCCGGCTTTCCGGTGTCACAGCGGTCATCTGTTGATCCTTCGCTTTCGCGGCGGCGGAAAGGACGTAGTTCGCGGGGGGACGGCTGAGGGCCGTGCGCAGCAGGGCGACGCCGTCGTCCGCCGTCAGAGCAGGGACGCCGTGCGCGGCGGCCTTCGGGGCGACGGCCTCGCCCATGCCGACGGTCCACAGGCCCCAGCCGAGGCTGTACCAGGGCTCACCCTCGGCGCGTTTGCGGGTGGCGTAGCCGTCCAGGTAGGCGTTGGCCGCCGCGTACGAGCTCTGTCCGAGGTTCGCGCGCACGGCCGAGACCGACGAGAACACGGCGACGAAGTCCGGCCGGGCGTGCCCGGCCAACAGGTCGGCGAGCGCGTGTACTCCGCCGATCTTGGGGCCGAGGACCTCGTCCACCTTCTCCGGCGTCAAGGTGCGCGCCAGGCCGTCCCGCAGCACGCCGGCGGCGTGGAACACCCCGTCGTAGCGCGCGGCGCCGCTGAGCGCCTCGCGGAGGGAGCGTACGTCCGCGGCCACGATGTCCAGGTCGCAGAGCGCGCCGAGACGGTCGAGCCGTTGCCGGGCCTCTCCTCGGTCCGGGACGGTCCTGCCCACCAGGGTCAGGTGCGCGCAGCCTTCGTCAGCCAGGAACTCCGCGACCGAGAGGCCGATGCCGCCCATGCCCCCGGTGATGAGGAAGCGTCCGCCGCGGAATCGGGCGGTCCGGGCGGTCGCGGGCGGCGGCTCGAGCGAGGGCTCGTACGAGGGTTCGTGCCAGGAACCGTCGCGTCGGGCGAGTTCCGGCTGGGATTGCCCGAGTGCGTCCCACAGCGGCGCAGCAAGCCCTTCGGGGCCTTCGGGGCCGAGGTCGATCAGACGCACTGTGGTGCGGGGATGCTCGACTCGCAGCGTGCGGCCGAGCCCCCACAGCGCGGTCATGAAGGGGTCGACGGTCTCCTGTCCCGTCACCCGGTGGGCTGCGGCCGTGACGATCAGCAGGTCCGGCACCGGGGGACGCGCCGCGAGCCGGCGCACCAGCGCGAAGATGCCCTGCAGGCCTTCCGTCACCTGCGCCTCGCTCGTCATGCCGCGCGGCGCTACGTACACCACGTCACGAACGGGGGTCTCGCCCAACAGCGTGTCGAGGCGCTCCTGGTTGAGCTCCGCCGGCGTCAGACGTACGACGGGCCGGTCGCCGGGCGGGTGGAGGTCGTGCGCTGAGACGACCAACAACGCGCCGTCGGACGCGGGCGGTTCTACGACCGCGTCGGCCTTTCGCCAGGCGAGGGTCTCAATCGACCGGACGGCTGATCGGTTCTCCTCCCCTCCCGCGGCTGCGGTGCCCTTGAGGGTGATGCGGTCCAGTTCGAGCAGGACTTCCCCTTGCTGATTGCAAACGGTGGCCCGTCCCCGTACGACACCGCCTCGGACTCCGGGTATCTCGTCCCGCTCGACCAGGGCCAGGACCGTGCCCGAGATCCTCCGACGGGCGACGATCCGGCCGACGTACCAGGGCAGAACCGGCCCAGCCGCTCCGTCGTCGAGCATGCCCAGGGTCTGGAAGACGCTGTCGAGCAGCGGCGGCGGGACGAACGGAGTCCGGTGCAGGTCGTCGGCCGCCCGCAGCACCACCAGCATCCGCCCCGGCCCTCGGTACGCCGACCGGATCGCCTGGAACGCCGGCCCGTACGTGATGCCGCTCGCGTACCGCCACGCGGCCACGTCCGACAGGGGAACGTTCTCCGTGCAGCCGGCACGCAGCCCGGCGACGTCGAGATAGCCGGGTGGTGGCAGCGGGCTGCCGGACGTGCGGGCCGTGCTGTGTTCGACCGGTACGCCGTCCTCGCCGGCCTGCTGCGAGCGGACCGAGCACTGCCCCTCCTCGGTCGTGAGCACTTCGAGCTCAACATCCGACCCGGCCACCCGCAGCGGTACGCGGAAGGCGATGTTCTCCAACGTCCATCGGCTGTCGGGCTGTCGGGCGTCGCAAGCGGACAGCATCGCGTCGATCTGCGTCGCGGCCGGAATGACCGGTGTACCGCCGACCCGGTGGTCGGAGACCAGTGGATCGGCGGCGCTGACGTGGAACCGCACGCCGCTCATGTGCGCAGGTCGAATCGTTCGGTGGCCCTGACCAGGCCGTTCACCTGAATGTCGACGAGGTGCTCGCCTGCGTAGTACCGGCGGGTCTGCACTTCCTTGATCGCGTGGGTCTTCTCCAGGGTTCGCTGTTCGCCGGGCGCGAGGTCGAGGGTCGTCAGCTTGAAGACCTTCGGGATGCTGCGGCCGTTCTTCCGCACGTGGTGGACCACGTAGTCGACCGCGATGCTGTGGAGCCGGTCGTCGGTGTTCTCGATGTCGAAGCTGATGACGAGTGTGTCCCCGATGGTCACCGACTGGGGAGTGATCCGCAGGCGGGGCACGCGGACATGCTCGCCGCCTGTGGCCCCGAAGATGGCCAGGGCCTGCTGATCGCCCTTCTTCACCAGGGTGCGCAGCCCGTGCTTCACGATCCAGGACGTCTCCGGGGTGGGGCTCTCCTCCAGCCACCGCAGCGCGGTGGCGAGCGCGACCTCGGGAGCGTCCTTGGAGATGTCGTTCAGGTTGTTCGCGACGGACTTGCGCACGTACTCCGAGGGGTCGCTGCGCAAGGGTTCGAGGATCTCCAGGACCGGCTGCGGGTCCTTCACGAAGACGGTGAGGGTGCGGGCCCAGGGCAGGCGTGAGCGGACTCCCTCGCTCGCCAGGCGCCGCACGTTGTGGCTCGAGCTGTGGGCCCATTCCGCTATGCGCTTCATCGTCAGCGCGGAGTGGTTCTCGATGAAGGGCCGGATCGCGTACTCGCCCGTGTGCCGCTTGGTGATCTCTTCGATGGCGTCCAAGGACAGCTCAGGGTGGTCGAGGCCGTACTCCTCGACGAACCTGGCGACCGGCATGAGGAACCAGCTGGTGTTGAACATGCCCTCGCCCTCGGCGAGTTCGTTGCCGAGGATCGACACGAGGATCGCCACGGCGTCGGCGTAGTCCTCGGGCAGCCGGGTGCGCAGACCCTCGGTCAGGACGAGGACACGGTCCTTCAGCTCCTTGCCGGGGATGCGCTCTTCGACCTCGGCCGCGTAGTCCTCGACGTCGAACTCGGGGTGGACGGCGCGGATCTGGCCGCCGATGAGACGCGCGGCCTCACCGTTGAAGTGTCGCTTCAGTCCGTACTCGCTAGCCATGGTGCTGGGGCCTTTTCGTCTCGGGAGGGCGTGTGCTGTCAGCGGCGTTCACTGCGTCCCCGGCCTCAGTTGGGCCAGCCGATATCCAGAACCGCCGTCGGTTGAAGGGGTAGGTGGGGATGGTGGTGGTGCGGTGGTGTTTGTCCTGGTGGAGGTTGGTCCAGTTGAGGGGAGCGCCGGTGTGGTTGTGGTGGCTGGTGAGGGCGGTGTGGAGCTGGGTTTGGTCGTTGTGGTCCCGGTGGAGGGTGGTGATCCAGATCGGGTGGGGTTGGGGGAGGGTGGCGCGGGCCAGCGGGGTGAGGTGGGGGTGGGGTCCGATCTCCCAGATGGTGCGGGGGCGGCTTGTTTCGTTGAGGGTGGTGAGGGCTTGGGCGAAGTGGACGGGTTGGCGGATGGCTTGGGCCCAGTGGTGGGGGTCGGTGGTGGTGGCGGGGGTGTGCCAGGTGCCGGTGAGGGTGGTGGCGAAGGCGATGGCGGGTGGTTGGAGTGGGGTGGTGGCCATGGCTTCGGCGAACGGTGCGATGGCCGGTTGCATGGCGGTGGAGTGGAAGGCGTGGCTGACGGTCAGGGGTTGGGTGCGGTGGGGGGTCTGCTCGCAGAAGCCAGTGACGGCGTCGGTGGGGCCGGTGATGGTGTGGATGTGGGGGGTGTTGTAGGCGGCGACCTCGACATCCGGATAGGCCTGCAAGGCAGCGGTGAGGGTGTCGGTGTCGGTATGGACCACGGCCATGGCGCCGGTGGTGGGCTGGGCTTGCATGAGCTGGCCGCGCAGGGCGGTCAGGCGTAGGAGGTCGGGGAGGGTGAGGACGCCGGCGGTCCAGGCGGCGGTGAGTTCACCGAGGCTGTGTCCGGCGACGGCGTCGGGTTGGATGCCGGCGGCTTGGAGGCAGCGGACCAGGGCGACTTGGATGCTGACGATGGCGATCTGTGCGTGCTGGGTCTGGTTGAGCTGGTCCTGGGCGTCACCGAAGAGCAGGTCCAGTAGAGGGATGTCGGTGTGGGGGGCGAGCAGTTCGGCGCACTCGTCCAGCGCCTGACGGAAGTGAGGCTCGGTGGTGTAGAGGCCGTGGCCCATGCCCGGATACTGCGAGCCCTGCCCGGTGAACAGGAATGCGGTGGGAGTGGATTTGCCGCTCTGCCGGGTGATGGGGGCATGGCCGGCGGCGACGTCATTCAGCCCGGCGGCCAGCTCCTGGCCGGTTGCGCCATGAATCGCCGCGCGGTACCGCTGGGCGGCGAGGCCGGTGTTGGCCGTATAGGCGAAGTCCCCCAGCCGATCCTCTGGCGTGCCGGCCAGCTGGTCGGCGTAGGTGGCGGCGAGGGTGCGCAGGGCGGGTTCGTCGGCGGCGGTGACGCGCAGGATGTGGCTGTCTTGGGACAGGGGTGTGCGGGTGGGTGTGGCGGGTGGTTCTTCGATGATGACGTGGGCGTTGACACCGCCCATGCCGAAGGCGCTGATGGCGGCGCGGCGGGGGTGGTTGGTGTGGGGCCAGGGTTGGGGCCGGTCGGCCAGGTAGAACGGTGTGTCGTCGAAGTGGATGTGGTCGTTCGGGCGGGTGACATGCAGCGTCGGCGGAATCTGCTCGTGTTCCATCGCCAGCAGGACCTTGACCAGCCCGGCCAGGCCCGCGGCCGGTTCCAGATGCCCGACATTGGATTTCAGCGAGCCGATGGCGCAGTACTGGGCACGGTCAGTGTGCTGGCGCCAGGCGCGGGTCAGACTGTCGATCTCGATGGGGTCACCCAGACTCGTCCCCGTGCCATGCGCTTCCACCAGCTGGATCGTCTCGGGCGAGACCCCCGCATCCTGCAACGCAGCCGTGATGACGTCTCGTTGCGCGCGGGGGCTCGGTGCGGAGTATCGGGTCGTACGTCCGCCGTGGTTGACGGCCGCACCCTTGATCAGGCCTCGGACCCGGTCTCCGTCCCGCTGGGCGTCGTCGTACCGCCGCAGCACCACGGCGACGGCCCCTTCTCCCGGTACGAAGCCGTCGGCGGTGTTGTCGAACGCGCGGCAGCGGTGCCGTGGTGACAAGGCCATCAGATCGCTCATCGAGCGGAAGTACTCCGGGCTGATGGCGGCGTGCACGGCTCCGATCACCGCCGTGTCGATGTCACCCGTGCGCAGGTGCTGGAGTGCGGTGTGCACCGCCACGAGCGAGGACGAGCACAGGGTGTTGACGAGCCCGCTCGGCCCGTGCCAGTCCATCAGGTAGGACAGCCGGTTCGCGATCATCGCCTCAAGACCCAGGCCGCGCCCGTCAGGGACACCGTGGCGGGCCCGCTCCTCGTGGTAGTGGTCGTGGCTGTACGCGATCCACAGGCCGGTGTTGCCGCCCTCGGCCCGATCACCGAGCCGGCCGCCGTCCTCAAGGGCTTCCCAGATCGTCTCGTACACGATCCTTGCCTGCGGGTCGATCAAGGGGGCCTCCCGGGCCGAGATCCGGAAGGGGGCGGGATCGAACTCGTCAACGCTGTCCAGGAACGAGGCGTACGGGGCCGGCCCTTCCTCCCCCAGAGCTTCGCCTGAGTGGGGGTCCCCCCGGCGTGGCCAGCGGGCGTACCCCAAGCCCCAGCGGTCCTCGGGCAGTCGGCGAACGGTGTCTCGCCCTTCGGTGAGCAAATCCGCGAAGTCGGCCAGGGTGCGTACGGTGGGCAGCCTGACCGCCGCGCCCACGACGGCGATGTCGCGCGAGCGGGGTTCGTCGCCCGTGGGGCCGACCGGGCGTGCGGTGGCGGACCGTCGTGGGACAGCGGTGATCCGCTCCTCGGTCGGCCTGTCCGCCGGCGCCCGGTCGTCCGCAGGGGCCAGTTCGTCCTCGGCAGCCCGGACTTCTGCGGAGACGAGGTCTCCCTCGGCGACCGGGGCCTCGGGAGCCGGGGCATCCTCGGACGTGTCTGCGTCCGGGCCGGCCGGCGAGGCCAGCGTGTCCACCAGGTCCGGTGCTTCGGCCACGACGAAATCGGCGAACTGCCGGGGCGTCGGGTACTCGAAGAAGACCGTCGGGTAGAGGGACAGGCCGTGCTCCTGGGAGATGCGCTCGCTCAGCGTCACCAGGCCGACGGAGTCGAATCCGGCGGACAGGAACTCCGTGTCGGCGTGGTCTTCGGAGGTGCCCGTCAGCTCGAGGAACCAGGCGAGCACCCGCGCGGCCGGCGAGGCCTGGCCGCTGTGCGCCGGGGTCTGCGGCTGCGGCCGGGCGGGCGTCGCGGCGGGAGCAGCTGCCACCTCCGCTGCCCCCGAGGCGGGTGCGGTGGTGTCCACGTGCACGGGAGCCGGGGTCGGCGCGGCAGTCTGGGCGGGCGAGGCTGCCGCAGCGGGCGACGCAGCCGCATCCTCCTCGCTGAACGCCTGCGTGGGAACCCGCTTGGACGACATGTCACCGAAGACGAGCAGCGGTCTGCCCGTCACATCGGTGACCGTCTGCGTGACGCGGCAGGCTTCGTCGTTCCAGAAGGCGGTCTGCGTCCGTACGTAGGCGGCGTCGTCCAGCGGACCGAAGACGTCCACCCGGCCCACCGAGAGCGGGATGAACGCGGATGCGTCCGCGGTGCCGAACACCGGGTTGCCCGGGTTGAGCGCGGCGATGGTGACGCTGTCGAGCAGCCCCGGGAACAGCTCCACGCCGTCCGGATTCATCTCCCGCTGGCGCCCGCCTTCGATCCGGGCGAGCGTGCCGCCGTCCGGCAGGCCGGCCACCCAGGAGATGTTCCGGTAGTAGCGGCCGTGGTGGTAGCCGATCCGTCGCAGCCACCGGTAGAGGCCCGAGCCCGCGTGCACCTCGGCGCAGTTGTCCAGCAGAGAGGCGACCGACACGGGGACCGGCTCGGGGGCGGGCTCTGTGGTGAGCCGACCGGTGGCGAAGAGGTCCCGGCTCTTGGCGTCCTCCACCGTAAACCGCCTGTCCGCGTCGACCCGGCACACCACTCGGCGCGCTCCGGAGGGGATCAGCGGACGGTGGAACAGGACGTCCCGCACCCCATGGAAGGGTTCACCGCGCAGCGCGGCGCCTTCGCGCAGGAAGTCGAACCACGCCACACCCGGAAGCATGATCTTCCGGTACACGGCGTGCTGGGCGATGGGGGCCTCGCCCGGTCCGAACACCCGGGAGAAGACGTAGCCCCCAGTCCCCCCGTCCGAGACGAGCTCCGCGGGCGCCCCGGGTTCGGCCGAGCGCAGCGGCTCGCGCAGATCCAGGGCCCGGCCGCGCGGCTGGACCGACGGCAGCAGTCGCTTGCGCCACGCCGTGTCCCCTTGGAACGCTGCCCAGTCGATGTCCTGGCCGGCCTGGAAGAGCTCGGCGGTGATCCCAGCGAGCACCGCGGCCACTTCTGGCTCACCGCGGGCCCCGGCCAGCCGTGCGCAGACCTCATGGTCGCGTTCGGCGACGGCCGCGCCGTCACCTTCGGGGCCGATCGCCGGGTCGCTGTCGCGCCGGAGCACGTCGGCCAGCGCCTGCTCCAGCGGGACGCGTCCCCGTACGAAGTCCCCGACCGCCTCCCATCCCGGGGGCAGGTCTACCGCGTCTTCGGGCAACCCCAGGTCGCGCAGCGCCATCGCGAGGGCGACCGCCGCGCTAATCCGCAGCAACTCGCCGGAGAATTCGGCCAGTCGCGCTCCGGTCGCCGTCTCGAAGAGGCCGATGACCTCGTGCACGGCCGGTGTGGAGCGGTTGAGGTCCAGGAGCCACCCGGGTGGGGCCTCGGCTGCCTCGGGACGTACTGACACGGCGGTCCGGGGGCTCTGGGTCCCGCCGGGTGCGGGGCCGTCGCCCCGGAGGAGCCACGTACGGAGGGCGGTTGCCAGCTCGTCTGCGTCGGACCCGGAGACGGCCACCCGCTCGGTACGGTGCGGACGCGCCAGCCGGGCTGTGGCGCACACGTCGCCGAGATGCTCCGCCACCGTCGGCAGGAACTCCAGCCACTGCGCGGCCAGTTCCCGTAGTGCGTACGGGCTGTCGGCGGACAGGGGCAGGACGTGGACCGGCCGGGGTGCCCCGTCGGCACGCACCGGCCCGGAAGGGGTGCGGGGCGCGGCCTCGGCCACGACGTGCGCGTTCGTGCCGCCGAAGCCGAATCCGCTCACAGCGGCCCGCCGCACCGGTGCCTCGGGCCAGGGGCGGTGGGTGTCCGGGAGGTAGAAGGGGCCGTCGGCCAGGTTGAGACGGGGGTTGGGTGCGTCGACCGCCAGGGCGGGGATGCTGTCCTCGCGCAGCGAGACGATGACCTTCGCCAGGCCGGCCAGGCCCGACGCCGAGTGCAGGTGGCCGATGCGGCGCTTGATGGAGCCGAGCGCCACCGAGTTCCGCGGCACGCCGAGCCTGCCGAACACCTCCGTCAGCGCCCGCACTTCGATCGGGTCGCCGATGGCGGTGCCGGTGCCGTGCGCCTCGACGTACTGGACGGTCGCCGGGTCCACCTTCTCGTACACCTTGGTCAACAGCTCCACCTGGGCTTCCAGGTTCGGTGTGGTGACCCCCATGGTGTGGCCGTCGTTGTTGACCGCGGTCCCACTGATCGCTCCGAGGATCACGTCGCCGTCGGCCAGCGCTGCCGTCATCGGCTTCAGCACGAGGGCGACGGCTCCTTCCCCCGGTACGTAGCCGTTGGCCTTGCTGTCGAAGGTCTGGCACAGGCCGTCGGGGGAGAGGGCTCCGGTGCGCGAGAGCAGCACGAACGTCAGCGGATCGATCAGCAGGTCGACCGCGCCGACCACGGCCAGCTCGCAGGCACCGGCCGCCAGGCTCTGGCAGGCGAGCCAGACCGCCGACAGCGAGGACGAACAGGCGGTGTCGACGACCAGGCTCGGACCCGACAGGTTGAAGCGGTCGGACAGCCAGGCCGCCATGAAGTTCTGCGACCGTCCCCACAGGGCCGCGGGCCTGGGTCCGTCGGTGGGACCCGGCGTGTCGGCGGGGATCTGGCCCCGCCCCTGGTCGAATCCGTACGCGTTCATGCGCCCGCCGATGAACACGCCGGCATTGAGCCTGCGCCGAGCCGCCAGGTACCCGGAGTCCTCCAGGGCTCGCGCGCCGACCTCCAGCATCACCCGCTGCTGGGGGTCGAGGAGAACGGCGTCCTCGGCGGTCATGCCGAACGCCTCGTGGTCGAAGGAGAACGGGTCGAGTATGAACGCGCCACGGTGGTGGGAACCTTGATGAGAACCGTCACCGAGGTACAGATCGCGGGCCCAGCGGCTCGGTGGGACCTCGTCGACCTCGACCCCGTCGCGCCCCAGCATGTCGGCCAGGTCCACGACGTCCTCGGCTCCTGGGAGCCGTACCGCCAGGCCGATCACGGCGATGCGGCTGTCGGGCTCGCTCACAGCAGTCCTTTCCGTCGGCTCCTTGGTCATGGCGTCACCGGTCCCCGTCAAGGGTGAGCAGAGGACGCAGCAGCGCGCTCAGCGCCGAGGTGCGTACGTCGTCAGAGGCGGGGTGCTCGGCCGGGACAGGCACCTCGGGGGCCGAAGGCCCGGCCGGGGCGGTCACAGCGAGTCCGTCCGCGATGTCATCGGCCGTACGCGCCCGCATCAGGAGCGACGGATCGACGGTGAGGCCGCTGCGCTGTTCAAGGGCCGTGGCCAGTTCGGCGATGACCAAGGAGTCGAGCCCCAGACCCTGGAGCGGGCGATCGCCGGGGTCCTCGCCGAGCACATGGACGAAGGCGTCCCTCACCCGCGCACGCATCGCCGCGGTGTCCTGCCCGGCGGGCGTCGGCGTGGGAATCACGCTGCGGATCTCCGCCGCGGTACCGGGCGCCGCGGAGCCGGTCGGTTCCGCGGTACTCGTCGGCGCGGTCGTACGGGATACGGCGGGCTCGGCGGGAACCTCGGGCGCAGCCGCAGGTGCGCTTCCCGGGAAGATCACGGCACCGCCCGACCGCACGTGGTCGAGGAACCCGTCCAGCGCCTGGTCGGCACTGATCGAGTGCGCGGCGGAGAAGGACGCGTCCGCCTCCATGCCGATGCCCGACCAGTTGGGCCACGCGTGCGCCGTGACGGTGGTGGCGGTGTCGCTCTCGCGCTCGGCCAGGGCCAGCTGGTAGGCGTTGGCCAGGCTGTAGTCGACCAGACCTCGGCCGGCCCCGGCCTGTGCACCGGCGATCGAGGACACCAGGACGGCGAAGTCGGCGCCCTGCTCCTTCGCCAGCCGTACGACGTTCAGCGAGCCCGAGACCTTCGGCGCGATCACCCTGGCGGCGTCGCTCCAGGGCCGGCGGTGCATCGCGCCGAACGGGTTGACCCCGCCGGAGGAGTGCACGATGCCGAGGAGCCGTCCCCAGCGGCTCTCCAACTCCCGGGCCGCAGCCGTGAGAGCCGACGCGTCCGACACGTCGCAGGGTAGGTATGCGACCTCGGCCCGGCGTGCCAGCTCCTGCAGGGTGGCGGAGTGGGCGACATCGATTACGGACCGCCCGACGACGCCGATGCGCCCCGCTCCCCGGTCGATCAGACGCTCGGTCAGGAGTTTTCCGACGGCGCCCAGTCCGCCGGTCACCAGGTAGTACCCGTCGGTGGATATCTCGTAGGGCGGGCCGGGCGGTGCGGCCACCGTTTCCGGCACGTACCTGACGCCTCGCCGGTAGGCCGCGACCGTACCGGAGCCCGTACCCGTACCTGCGTCTGCACCGTCGGGGCCCAGGCGCAGGGCCGAGTACTCCGCGGCGATCTGCCGGGCCTGGACGTCGGCTGTGTCGGCCGGGTCCAGGTGGACGACCGCGGCGGACTTCCGGCTCTCGGCGCAGGCGGCCTGTACGGCTGTGGCCATGGCGGCGGCTTCGGGGCGCAGGCTCCCGCGCTCCTCGGGGTGCACGGCCGCGCCCTGGCGTCCCGCCCAGAGCAGTTTCCCGCGCGGGGGCAGCTCCTTCACGAGGCTGCTCAGCTCGGCCCAGAACCCGCTCAAGTCGAGCGGCTCGTCGGCCCGAGGGCTCGGCGCGTCGACCACGATGACCGCGTCGGTCCGCTGCCTGGACTTCACGACGAGCACTCCCCGGTCACGGAGAGCGGCCGTCAGCGCGTCCCTCATGGCGGGCTCCGCGGTGACGAGGCGCACCGCGGCGGGCTCCGCCGAGGAGGCGGGCGGCAGTTCCCGGACGCCCCACTCCACGCGGAAGGCCTCGGGGCCCGCCTGCGTCGGACCCGACGCCGCGGCTCGGTGCATGTGCCAGTACGTCCCCCGGGCGAACGGATACGTCGGAAGGTCCGTGATACGCGCCCCCGGAGCGGAGAGCGAGGCCCAGTCGACGTGTGCGTACCCGGACCTCACCATGTCCACGATCGCGCTGTGACGGTGCGGTGCCTCAGCCGGCGCGGTGCCGCTCGCGGCCTTCTCGGCCGTCAGGTCGATGTCGACGCGGGCGACCGGAACGCTGCCGGCGGCGACGGAGCGCAGCGCCGTGGCGATGTCGGCGGCGGTACGTCCGTGTACAGCGGACTGGAACTCCAGCAGGGAGCGGCCGACGTTGGCCGTGTGGCAGAGGTCGGCGGTCTCCCAGTCGTCGCGTGATGTGTCGAACCGGTCGGCGTAGGCGGCGGCGAGGGTGCGCAGGGCGGGTTCGTCGGCAGCGGTGACGCGCAGGATGTGGCTGTCTTGGTCCAGCGGCGTACGGACGCCCACTGCGGGTGGTTCC
Source organism: Streptomyces sp. KR80 (assembly GCF_052245555.1). NCBI lineage: Bacteria > Bacillati > Actinomycetota > Actinomycetes > Kitasatosporales > Streptomycetaceae > Streptomyces > Streptomyces sp. KR80. The sequence continues at coordinate 102,097 of NZ_JBQQCD010000002.1, read as the reverse complement.
TCCACGATGACGTGGGCGTTGACGCCGCCCATGCCGAAGGCGCTGATGGCGGCTCGGCGGGGGTGGCTGGTGCGGGGCCAGGGCCGGGGCTGGTCGGCCAGGTAGAACGGTGTGTCCTCGAAGCGGATGTGGTCATTCGGGCGGGTGACATGAAGAGTCGGGGGGATCTGATCGTGTTCCATGGCCAGGAGAGCTTTGACCAGTCCGGCCAGGCCTGCTGCTGGTTCGAGATGGCCGATGTTGGTTTTGAGGGATCCGATGGCGCAGTACTGGGAGCGGCTGGTGTGCTGGCGCCAGGCGCGGGTCAGTCCGTCGATCTCGATGGGGTCGCCGAGGCTGGTGCCGGTACCGTGGGCCTCGACGAGCTCGATGGTGTCGGGCGAAGCGCCTGCGTCCTGCAACGCAGCCGTGATCACCTCGTGTTGGGCTGTGCTGTTGGGCACGGTCAGGCCGCTGGTGCGGCCGCCGTGGTTGACCGCGGTGCCTTTGATCACGGCTCGTATCCGGTCGCCGTCCTGCAGCGCCGCCTTCAGGGGTTTGATCACGACCGTGACCACGCCCTCGCCGGGCACGAACCCGTCCGCGTCCGCGTCGAACGCCCGCGACGCACCCGAAGGCGACAGGGCCCGCAGGTTCTTCATCGCGATGTAGTGCAGCGGCGACATCGCAACCCGGACGCCGGCGACGATGGCCTGCTCGCACTCGCCGTCGCGGATGCTGCGCACCGCCGTGTGCAGCGCGACCAGGGACGACGAGCACAGCGTGTCGATCGTCATGCTCGGCCCGTGCACGTCCAGGAAGTAGCTCACCCGATTGGCGAGGAACGCGTTGTGATTCCCCAGACCGCTGGGGGCGTCCAGTTCCGGCGCGATGTTGTAGTCCTTGTAGTGCTGGTAGCTGGCGCCCACGAACACGCCCGTGGAGGAGGGCAGTTGGCGCGGCGGAAGGCCGGCCGACTCCAGCGCCTCCCAGGTCGTCCGCAGCAGCCAGCGCACCTGAGGGTCGAGCACGTCGGCCTGCTTCGGGAAGAAGTCGAAGAACCGGGCGTCGAACTCCTCGACGTTGTCGAGGAACCCCCCGACGTCGGGCTCGTGCCCGTTGGCGTACCCACCCCAGCGGTGGGACGGCGCCGGGCGGATTCCCGTGCCTCCGCGTGAGAGCAGCGACCACAGCTCAGCTGCGTCCGGGGCGCCGGGGAGCGCGAGGGCGAGGCCGACGACGGCCATGTCCCGCGATCCCGCCACGACCTCAGGAGCATCCGCGGGCGCGCCGAGGGCGGCCACCTGGCCTCGGGCATCGGCCTGCTCGTCAGTCCGTTCATCGTCAGTCCGCTCATCGGCGGCCTGCGCATTGAGCTGTGCATCGGCGGGCTGCTCGTCGGCGGCCGGTGCGAACACTCCCTCGGCGGCCTGCTCGGCCACGTGCGCGGCCAAGGTGCGGCAGTCCGCCGCGTCCAGGACGTCCGTGGGGCTCAGCCTGACCCCGTACGTCTCCTCGATGTCGGCTGCGATGGCCGTCGCCAGCATGGAGTCGAGCCCCACTGCGGACAACGAGGTGGTCGGCGTGATGCTCGGGTCGTGGAACGCGTTCCGCACAAGTGCGACGACCGCGGCTTCCGCCGCCGCGACCCCGCCTCCGCGCGGGGCGGGACCGGACACGCGCGTCGGCGAGGGCTCATCGGCCACGGGATGCGAGGGCTCGTCGGCCGCGTCGGGTGCGCCCGGGCCCGTCACCGTCCGGTACTCGACGTCCTCGAGCCGGACCAGAACCCGGCCGTCGGCGGAGAACAGGGTCGCGTCGCCGCGCCGCGCGCCGTCGGTCTCGGATTCGCCCGCTTCCAGCAGCACGAAGGCCGTCAGCGCCGGGTCGCCCCACCGCACGGCCCGCCCGATGGAGACCGGCAGGTATGTCGCCGACGCAGCGCCCGGGTCTGCCAAGGTCAGGACGGCCATGCTCTGCAGGGCGGCGTCGAGTGCCACCACCGCGCGTTCCAGCGGGTGGTTGTCGGCCGAGCCGCCGACCCGCGCGAGCACGCGGCCAGGTCCGTAGTGCACTTCGGCGATGGACCGCAGCGGTGCGGAGAAGTCCATTCCCTTGGCCGCGAACCAGGCGTAGAGGCCGGCCGGTTCCAACGTCCGGCCGAGGCCGGCGCGCTGAGCGTCGATGTCCGGTTCACCGGGCGCTCCGGCCGGCGGCTCGTCCGGGGTACCCACCTCAAGACGGGCGATGACCCGGTCGCCGTGCCGGAACGTGACCGGCCCCGTACGGGCGGGATCGTCCAGGTCGCTGGTGAGGGGATGGAGTCCCGTCCCCCGTCCTGTGAACGTGATCCGCCGCAGGATGTCGGCCCTCCGGAGCCCGAGAGCCACCGGCAGCGCCCCCGGCACGGTCTCCTCACCGAGGACCCGATGGACTCGCGATAACCGTGTGACGATCTCGGCCACGTCCTCCGCTTGCTCCGCATGTCCCACGGCCCGGCCGTCCGCATCGCCCTCGACACGGGCCGGATGCCCCCGGAACGGGTAGGGCGGCAGCGTGATACGCCGGACCGGCACGCCGTCGTACACCTTGCGCCACTCGACGGTCGCGCCGTTGACGTGGAGGAAGGCCAGGCCGGTGCTCACCCGGTTCTCCGGGACGCGCAGTCGCGCCGCGATCCGCTCGGCGGTGAGGGAGGTGTACGGCGCCAAGCGCTCGATGAACGCGTCGTCGGCCGTGGACGCCCCAATCTCCAGGACCGTTCCGCCGCGCACGACGGACCCATGTGCACCGTCCCCTGTACGCAGCGCCAGCGACAGCCCGGCGCTCAGCTCGTCGGCCGTAGACCCCAGGATCGCGACCCGGTACGGCTGGTGGTCGCGTCCGACGGCGGTCGAGTAGCACAGCGCGCTCAGGCCAGACGGCGTTTCCCGCTGCAGCAGTCGGTGGACGTCCGCCATGCGCCGGACCAGGCCGTCCGGTGTGTGTGCGGACAGGACCAAGAGGTGCTCACCCAGTGCGGCGGGCGGACGGCCGTCCTCGGTGGACGGGTCGGCGCCGTACTCCTCGTACTCCTCCACGACGATGTGTGCGTTGGTCCCGCCCATGCCGAAGGCACTGACTCCCGCACGACGGGGTCCGTCGGACGGCCACGGCTCCGGCTCGGTCGGGATCGCGAAGGGCCCGGAGGAGAGGTCGAGGTGCGCGCCGGGGGTCTCGAACCCCGCGAGGGGCGGGATCTCCCGGTGCCGCAGGCACAGCAGGACCTTCACCAGACCGGCGAGCCCGCTGGCCGGCTCCAGGTGCCCGATGTTGGCCTTGACGGAGCCTATGCGGCACGGGTCGGGGCGGGCCGGGTCGTCACCGAACACCTCGGTCAGCGCGGCGATCTCGATCGGGTCGCCCAGCTGGGTCGCCGTGCCGTGCGTCTCGATCAGGGAGATGTCCGCCGGGGCCACGTCGGCGTCGTCCAGCGCCGCACGGATGACCGCGGCCTGCGCCTCACTGCGGGGTACGGGCAGGGCGCTGCCGCGGCCCCCGTGATTGACTGCCGTGCCGCGAATGACGCCCCAGATCCGGTCCCCGTCCCGCTCGGCGTCCTCGAGGCGCTTCAGCATCACGGCCACCGCGCCCTCACCCGGGACGAAGCCGTCGGCCCGGTCGTCGAAAGGGCGCGGCCTGGTCTCGGACAGGGCACCGAGCTGGCTCAGGCTGCGGTAGTACCAAGGGGTGAGCCCGACGTGGCAGGCCGCCACGATCGCTGCGCCGCAGTGCCCCGCCCGCAGAGCGGCGACCGCTTGCTGGATGGCGACGAGGGACGACGAGCACAGGGTGTCGACCGTCTGCGAAGGGCCCGTCAGGTCCAGTGCGTATGAGATGCGGTTGGCCAGCACGGCGTTCATGGACCCGAGCGCGGTGTGCGGTCCGACGGTCTCCAGTCCCTGGGCGTCGCGATGATGCGTGTACGTGGCGCCGACGAAGACGCCGATGTCGCGGCGGTCGGCGAGACCGCTGTCGTCCCTCACCGCCCAGGCGTGCTCCAGCAGCAGCTTCTGCTGCGCGTCCATCTCCTCGGCCTCGCGTACCGAGATGCCGAAGAACGCGGGGTCGAAGCGGTCGATGTCGGTGACGAAGGCGCCCGTACGGCAGTAGGTGCCCTTCATGTGGGGACCGCGCCTCTCGAAGTGGGCGTCGATGTCCCAGCGTTCGGCCGGAATCTCGGTGAACGCGTGCCCGCCGGAGCGGAGCAGGGGCCACAGGTCCGCCAGGTCGGTGGCTCCGGGCAGATCGCCCGATACGGCGACCACCGCCACGTCCTTGCCGCGGGCGGCGCCTGCTCGTCGTGGTCGGCCGCCGGAGGCAGCCACCGGCTGCGGCTCCCGGGACTTCTCCGCATCCTGAGACTCGCGCGGAGCCGGGCCGGACGGAGCCGATCCGTCCGGACCAGGGGCGTCCGGAGCGGGCGCGTCCGGAGCCGGTACGGCGATGGCGGTGGCCGCTCCGTATCGGTCGGTCAGCGCCTGCGCGAGCTCCGTGAAGTCCCCGTACTCCAGGAAGAGCGTGGCCGGGAGGTGGATGCTCCATCTGCGGGACAGGTCCTCCGACAGCTCGACGCTCATGATCGAGCTCATGCCGTAGTCCGCCAGAGGTATACCGCGGTCGAAGGCGGTGACGCCCAGGCGCTCCGAAAGGAAGCGCTCCAACTCGTCCTCGACGCGTTCCCGGGCCCCCTCGGCATGCACGCCGTCTGCGTCGGTCTCGGCGATGGAGTCCGAGTCGTCGGGGTGTGCGATGACCACTTGGCGCGCGTCCCCGCCCAGCACCGCGATCAGGGCGTCCAGGGCCTCCGCCGTGCCCAGGGGCCGGACGCCGCGGCGCCGCAACTGTTCCGCGACATCCGTTCCCATGCCGACTTCGCCCCACAGACCCCAGTCGACGCTCAGCCACGGCTTACCGCGCGCATGCGCGAAGGCGTCGAGGTAGGCGTTGGCGGCGGCGTACCCCCCTTGCCCGAGGTTGCCGAACGTGCCGGAGACCGACGCGAACAGTACGGCGAAGTCCAGGTCCAGTCCGGCGACGGCGGCGGCCAGCTCGTGGACGCCGTCGGCCTTGGGCCGCATCACCGCGGCGATGTCCTCCACGGTGGTGGTGCGGATCAGTCCGTCCTTGAGGGTGCCGGCCGCGTGGACCACACCGTGCAGGTCGCCGAATTCTCCGCGGACGCGTTCGACCACGGCCGCCAGTTCGCCGGGGGCGGTGACGTCCGCACTGTACGAGGCGATGGAGCACCCTCGCGCTCCGATCGCGGCCAACCGGTCCTGGTCGGCGCCTGTTGCGCCGGACCGGCTGACGAGAGCGACGACGCCGGCGCCTTCCTCCGCGAACCGGTCGGCGACCTCCAGGCCAAGCCCACCGTGCCCGCCCAGGATGAGGTAACGGCCGCCCCTCCTGATGGGCTGCGCTCCGGAATGGACCGACCGGTCACGTACGCGGACGGGCTCATGGCGCACGCCCTGCCGGTAGCCGACCTCCGTGGGGCCGTCGCCGAGCTCCGCCACGAGCGCGTCGCCGGAAGCGTCGTCGAGGTCTACCAGCCGCGGGCGGAGGCCCGGGTACTCGATGGCCGCGGTGCGCACGAAGCCCCACAGGGCGGCGCGTGCGGGGACGGGCACGTCGTCGTCCGCCACCGGCTGCGCGGCCCGGGTCGCCACGAAGAAGCGGGACTTCCGCTGCTGCTCACCGAGCGTCTTCAGGGCAGCGAGGCATCCGTACAGGCCGACGCGGAGTTCCGGCTCTGCCGCCCGTACGTTGTGCGCGTCGCCACTGTTCCACAGGTGCACCACACCCGCGATCGGGTCGCCGACCGCCTCCCAGAGCTGTCGGAATGCGCTCTCGTCCGGGTACGGCAGCGCCCGGTGATCCCGGTCCTCGGTGCGTGTGCGGGACGCGCCGACGCCGACCTCCACCACGCGGGCGCCCTCGGCGCGCAGCTCTCGGGCCGTGCGCTCGCCGAGGCTGCCGGTGCCGCCGTCGTGCAGGACCACCCATGTGCCCGTCGCCGGCTCTCGCCGCCGACCGGGTGCGGGCGCTTGCCGCCATTCGATCCGTGAGACCGGCTGCGGGGCTTGCCGCGACGCCTGGGCAGCCGGTCCCGATGGGGCCGTGCGGCGCATGCGTATGCCGCTGAACTCCGCGGCGACTTCCCCCGACGGCCCCAGCAGCAGGGCATCCGCGGTCGAGTACGCGCCTTCGACGCCGGTACGGCGCACCAGGACGGTTGCACCGGCCGCCAGAGCCGACAGGTCCGCGAAGAGCGCGACGCGAGCGACGCCGATCGGCAGCATGGGGAGCGGACCGGCTGCTCCCGTGAGGTCCTGGAGCGCACAACTCACTACCTGGAACACGCCGTCCACCAGGAGGGGATGGGAGTACCACGGCATGGGCTCGGCATCGGTACGCAGAGTGGCCCGCGCAACGCCGTCCCCGACGGCAAGTTCGTGAACGGTACGGAAGTCGGGCCCGTACTGCAGACCCTCGCGCGACCAGCTCTCGTACAGCTCCTCCGAGGTGATCGTCCGTAAGCCAGTCAGTTGCCAGTCGGTGCGGGGCGGGGTGTCGCTCGCGAGCAGCTCGCCGGTACCGGTGGACAGCGGTTTGCGGTCGCCCGCCACCACGGTGCTCAGCTCGAAGCGCGTCTGAGGCCCGAAGGCCACGTCGAGCCGGACGGCCGCCGCTGCGTCGTCGGCGATGGTGAGGGGCCTCAGGAAGGCCACATCGGTGAGCTCCAGCGGGGCGAACGGCCGGCGCTGGGCGACGCCCACCATCGCCATCTCCATCTGCACAGAGGCGGGCAGCAGCCCGGTTCCGGCGGAGCGGTGCTGAGCGATGAAGGGTTCGTGCCCCGCGAACGTCTTCTCGTAGGTCTCGGTCCGGTGCGTCACTGTCCCTCGCTCTGGTGCTCGTAGTGACGGTCGAACAGTGGGTGGCCGGCAGCACTCGCCACGGTGCGGCGGCGAGCAGGCGGCGCGGCCAGCTCCTGTCGGTTGAAGCGGTAGCTGGGGATGGTGGTGGTGCGGTGGTGTTTGCCGTGGTGGAGGTTGGTCCAGTTCAGCTCGGTGCTGGTGTGGTTGTGGTGGGTGGCCAGGGCGGTGTGGAGCTGGCTCTGGTCGTTGCGATCGCGGTGGAGGGTACGGATCAAGATCGGATGGGGGTGGGCAAGGGTGGCTCGGGCGAGCGGGGTCAGCTGGGGGTGCGGTCCGATCTCCCAAACGGTGTGCGGATTGGTGTCGTTGAGGCTGGAGAGGGCTTGGGCGAAGCGGACCGGCCGCCGGACGGCCCGGGCCCAGTGATCGGGATCGGTCGCGGTGGCGGGGGTGTGCCAGGTGCCGGTGAGGGTGGTGGCGAAGGCGATGGCAGGTGGTGTGAGGGCGGTGAGGGCCACGGCGTCGGCGAACGGCGCAACGGCCCCGTCCATGGCAGCGGAGTGGAAAGCATGGCTGACGGTCAGGGGTTGGGTGTGGTGGGTCGTGTGCCGGCAGAAGTCGCTGACCGCCTGAGCAGGGCCGGTGATGGTGTGGATGCGGGGCGCGTTGTAGGCGGCGACCTCGACATCCGGATAGGCCTGCAAGGCAGCGGTGAGGGTGTCGGTGTCGGTATGGACCACGGCCATGGCGCCGGTGGTGGGCTGGGCTTGCATGAGCTGGCCGCGCAGGGCGGTCAGGCGTAGGAGGTCGGGGAGGGTGAGGACGCCGGCCGTCCACGCGGCGGTGAGTTCGCCCAGACTGTGCCCGGCAACAGCATCCGGCCGGACGCCGACGGCCTCCAGATAGCGCACCAGGGCCACCTGAACGCTGACGATGCCGACCTGGGCGTACTGGGTCTGATCGAGCAGGTGCTGGGCGTCACCGTAAAGCAGATCCAGCAGAGGGATGTCGCTGTGAGGGGCCAGGAGCTCCGCGCACTCGTGCATCGCCTGACGGAAGTGAGGTTCGGTGGTGTAGAGGCCGTGGCCCATGCCCGGATACTGCGAGCCCTGCCCGGTGAACAGGAAGGCACTGACAGTGGGTTTGCTGCTCTGTCGGCTGGGCGCGACACTCCCGGTTGCGATGTCATTCAGCCCGGCAGCCAGCTCCTGGCCGGTCGCGCCATGAACCGCCGCGCGGTACCGCTGGGCGGCGCGGCCGGTGTTGGCCGTATAGGCGAAGTCCCCCAGCCGATCCTCTGGCGTGCCGGCCAGCTGGTCGGCGTAGGCGGCGGCCAGGGTATGTAGAGCAGGTTCGTCGGCGGCGGTGATGCGCAGGATGTGGCTGTCCTGCGGCAGGTGTGTGCGGGTGGGTGTGGCGGGTGGTTCTTCGATGATGACGTGGGCGTTGACACCGCCCATGCCGAAGGCGCTGATGGCGGCTCGGCGGGGGTGGTTGGTGTGGGGCCAGGGTTGGGGCCGGTCGGCGAGGTAGAAGGGGGTGTTCTCGAAGTGGATGTGGTTGTTGGGGCGGGTGACGTGGAGGGTCGGGGGAATCTGGTTGTGTTCCATCGCCAGCAGGACCTTGACCAGCCCGGCCAGGCCCGCGGCCGGTTCCAGATGGCCGATGTTGGTTTTGAGGGATCCGATGGCGCAGTACTGGGAGCGGCTGGTGTGCTGGCGCCAGGCGCGGGTCAGTCCCTCGATCTCGATGGGGTCACCCAGACTCGTCCCCGTGCCATGCGCTTCCACCAGCTGGATCGTCTCGGGCGAAACCCCCGCATCCCCCAACGCAGCCGTGATCACCTCGTGTTGGGCTGTGCTGTTGGGCACGGTCAGGCCGCTGGTGCGGCCGCCGTGGTTGACCGCGGTGCCTTTGATCACGGCTCGTATCCGGTCGCCGTCGCGCAGTGCCGCCTTCAGGGGTTTGATCACGACCGTGACCACGCCCTCGCCGGGCACGAACCCGTCCGCGTCCGCGTCGAACGCCCGCGACGCACCCGAAGGCGAGAACGACCTGAGTCGTGAGCCCAGTTGGAAGTACTGCGGTGACATCCCCATGTGCACGCCGGCGACGATGGCCTGCTCGCACTCACCGTCGCGGATACTGCCCACCGCCGTGTGCAAGGCGACCAGGGACGACGAGCACAGCGTGTCGATCGTCATGCTCGGCCCGTGCAGGTCCAGGAAGTAACTCAGCCGATTGGCAAGGATCGCGTTGTGGTTGCCCAGGCCTGCCGCCGTCTGCACGACGTCGCCGACGACGATGTCGCGGTAGTGCTGGTAGCTGGCGCCTACGAACACGCCCGTGGACCGCTGCGGCTTTTCCGCGAGGCCGGCGTCCTCCAGGGCGCGCCAGGCGGACTGGACGAGGTGGCGCTGCTGGGGGTCGATCCACTGCGCTTCGGCGGGCGACAGCCGGAAGAACCCGGCGTCGAAGTCGTTCAGCCCTTCGACGAAGCCGGCACGCCTGAGGTACACGGTGCCGGGCTTGCCGTCCGTGGCGTAGTACGCGTCGATGTCCCAGCGTGACGCGGGTACTTCACGCAGGCAGTCCTCGCCCGCCAGGAGAACCCGCCACAGCTCCGTGGTGTTCTCGGCGTTCGGGAAGACTCCGTCGAAGCCGACGACGGCGATGTCGTGGAGGTCCGTGGCCGCCGCCTCGACGGGCTCGCCGGGAGCCGGCGAGTCCGTCGACGTCGGAGCCACGACTGCGGTCCCGCCGTCCGTCGTCGGTCCCGCATGCGCGCCGGTGACCGAGACCGACTGCTGCTCGGGCACCGAGGCGTTCTGGACACCACTCGCGGAGGGTGCGGCGTCGGCTGGGGCGGCCGTGACCCCGTACTCGTCACGCAGCTCGGCGGCCAGCCGGTCGACCGTACCGACCTCCAGAACCAGCGTCACCGGGATGTCGACGTCGAGCTTCGCCCGGATGTCCTGTGCCAGCGAGACGGCGAGCATCGAATCGAGCCCCTGCTCCTGTAACGGGCGATCCGGTTCGAGGTCGTCGACGTCCAACTCCAAGGCGTCCGCCACCCATTGGGCCAGGGCAACGTCGAGGCCGCCCGCGGGGCCGGTCCCCGCGGCGGGACGGTGACCGTTGCGCGCGGCGACCCCTGGGGTTGCGGGCTGAGGGGTACGGACGTCCTGCGTCGCCCCGGACCGCGGTGTTCCGGTCGGCGGCGCCGACGAGAGCCGCTTCCAGGTGATCCCGCGAGCCTCCAGCACCGGTTCGTCGTCGTCGAGGATCACCAGGCTCGCGGTCAGCAGACCGGAGTCCGGCCCGGTGTCCCGCTCGCGCCGGGCGTACACGCGGGCGGTGCCGGGAAGGCGGCCGAGGACGGTGAGCCGCTCGATGGCGAAGGGCACGTACAGTCCCTCTGCGCCGCAGGCGGCGAGGGCGACCTGGAACGCGCCGTCGAGGAGCCGGGCGTCCACCACACCGAGGGGAGCCACCTCGCCCCGCAGCACGCCCATCGCCTGCCCCGGCGCGGCGGACAGCGAGGCAACGGTCCGGAAACCGGCGCCGTAGCTGAGTCCGTCGCGTTCGAAGGCGCGGTACATCGCGTCGAGCTCCACGGCGGTGAAACCGTCGCCGGACACCGGTGCGGCGAGCACCGGCTGCTCGGGACCGGTCACCTCGGCGGTGCAGACGAGGGTGCCGGTGCCGTCGCGGAACGAAACCGCGGCTCCGTCGCGCTCGGCAGAGAGCGTCGCGGGAGTCTCGACGGCCACCCGGAAGGTCATGTCACGCAGGCCGAACCGGTCCCGGCCGATGAGCTCGGCCACCTTGCCGGGGTACGCGGCCCCGGGGAGGGTCGGTTTGCCGAGGACCACGTGCTCCGCGGCCTCCGGGTGCTCCGTCCACGAGCTCGTCGTACGACCGGCTACGGCATCGCCGACCGGGGCGTCGCCGTGCGGCGCGCTCACGGGCTTCGGCGTTTCGGCGGGCTCCAGCCAGAGGTACTTCTCGTCGTGCGGCGCGGTCGGGAAGCGTACGCCGGCACGCCGCTGCCCGGCGGGTAGGTCCGCGCCGGCGACGAACTTCCGTGCCGCCGCGTCGAGCGCCTCCCGGCTCGCTCCGGCGGCGATGGGCGCCGCCTTTGTACGCTCGGTCTCGGGAGCCACCCCCATGCAGAGGGAACGGGTGTCGTCCACGCCGGCCAGGAACAGCCGTAACTTGTCGTCGAGTTGCTCGACGCTGTCCACCACGCAGGCCAGACGGTGAGTCGCCGCGGGAAGCTGCCGGCTGGCCTCACTCAGCGATGTCAAGGACGGGCAGTACGGGGAGCGCAGCATCAGGACGAGCCGGTGCGCCAGGGTGCACAGCGCCGCGTCCGATCCGGCCGAAAGGGCTACCAGGCGCGGCCCCGTGTCCGTGGCGTCGGGTACTGCGCCGGTGCCCGCCTCGACCACCACATGGGCGTTGGCGCCGCCGAAGCCGAAGCTGCTGACCCCGGCGACTCGCCGACCGGCCCACGGCAGCAGCTGGTCGGCGACGAACAGGGGCGAGCCTTCGAAGTCGAAGGACTTGTTCGGAGTGCTGAAGTTGAGGGAGGGCGGGATGCATCCCGCTTGGAGGGCAAGAATCGTCTTGATCAGTCCGGCGATGCCCGCGGCGGGTTCCAAGTGGCCGATGTTCGTCTTCACCGATCCCACAGCGACCGGCCGCCCGGCCGTCTCGCCCAGGACCGTGTGCAGGGCTTCGAGTTCGATGAGGTCGCCGAGCTGCGTGCCGGTGCCGTGCGCCTCGACGTAGCCGATGTCGCCCGCGGAGATCCCGGACGCCGCCAGCGCCTTGCGCAGTACCGCTTCCTGCGCCGGCCTGCTGGGCGCCGTCAGGAAGCCGGCACTTCCCCCGGTGTGGTTGACGGCGGTGCCGCGGACCACGGCGAGGACGGGGTCACCGTCGCGTTCGGCGTCGGCGAGCCGCTTGAGGACGACGACGCCGCAGCCCTCTCCGCGTACGTAACCGTCGGCCGCCTCGTCGAAGGTCCGGCACACCCCCTGGGGGGACAGCATGCCGTTGCGCGCGAAGGAGCGCGTCTTGGCCGGGGTCAGCACCAGGTTCGCCGCCCCGACCACGGCGGCGTCAACGTCGCCCGATCGCAGGTGCATGGCCGCCTGGTGCAGTGCGACGAGGGACGACGAGCATGCCGTGTCGACGGCGTAACTCGGTCCCGACCAGTCGAAGACGTGCGACAGCCGGTTGGCGACCATGGACATGGCAGTGCCCGTCGCCACGTGTGGGTCGCCGTGGCCGATGCTCATCGCCACCAGCTCCGGGAAGTCGCTCGCGATGGTGCCGATGAAAACCCCGGTGTCGGCACCGAGCGACGCGTGGTCGTAGCCACAGCTCTCCAGCGCCTCCGCCGTCACGCTGAGCAGGATCCGCTGCAGGGGGTCCAGTCGTCGTGCCTCGCGGTCCGTGAGGCCGAAGCGTGCGGCGTCGAAGAACTCGACTCCGTCGACCCAGCCCGTCAGAACCTCGTCGGCGTCGGTCCAGAGGTGGTCCCAGCCGCGCTTCCCGGTCGGGGTATGCCCCACGCTGGAGACGCCGTTGACGAGATTGAGCCAGAATTCGTCCGGTGTGGTGGCTCCGGGGAATCGGCACGCCATACCTATGACGGCCAGGGAACCGTCGGCGGCTCCCCGCCGCGGCGGCTCGGGCCGGGTGTCCGTCGGCGTCGCCGCTGCCGTGGCGACCGGCACCGGCCGCTTCTCCTCTTCCGACGGTTCCGGTACGGATACGGCGTCTTGCGCCATGGCGGCTTCCGCTTCGGAACCTTCCGTCTCGGTGTCGGTGATCTGCACCAGGCCCTCGTCGCTCAGCAGCCGGGCCAGCTTGGCCGGGGTTCCGGTGGCGAAGATCGCCGGAGCGGTGATCTTCGCGCCCAGCTCACGGCTGAGCTGCACTGCGGCGATCGTGACGTTGGCCGAATCGCCGCCGAGATCAAAGAAGTTGGCGTTCGCATCGAAGCTGGGGTGCCCCACCGTGGCTGCGAAGACCCGCGCGATCGACTCCGCCAGTGCTCCCGCGGTCATGTCGGTCACGGTGGCGCCCGTCGGCTCTGCCGGTGCCTCCGCGCGCGTCGGCTCCGCGGCTGCCTCGGCGGACACGGCGGTGGAGCGGATGATGTTGTCCCGGGTCGGCAGTGGCAGCCGGGCCCGCGCGACCTTGCCGTTGTCGGTCAGCGGCAGGGCGTCGACGCGCACGTAGGCGTCGGGCACCATGTAGCCGGGCAGCGAGTTGCCCACGAAGTCGTCCAGTTGGGACTTGGTCGGCGTGGCGTCGCCGACCAGGTAGGCGGTCAGCCGGGGTTCACCGCGGCCCTCGAACCGCGCCGCGACGACCACGGCCGCCGTGATGCCGCTGAACCGCTCCAGCACCCGCTCGATCTCCGCGGGCTCGATACGGTTGCCGCGCACCTTCACCTGGGCGTCGGCGCGGCCGAGCCACTCGATGGCCCCATCGGCGTGGAGCCGTACCTCGTCACCGGTCCGGTACAGACGTACGCCGGTGACGGGGTGGACGGTGAAGACGTCCGCCGTGAGGTCCGGGCGGCCCGCGTAACCACGTGCGAGCCCGGCGCCGGAGATGTGGAGCTCGCCCGTCGTACCCGGGGCGCACGGCTCCAACTGCGCGTCCAGGATGTGCAGTTCCAAGTTCGGGAGGGGCTCGCCCAAGGGCAGGAACGAGCCCACGGAAGTGACGTGGTGGCACGAGGCCCAGATGGTCGCCTCGGTCGGCCCGTACAGGTTCCACAGATCGCGCGCCGACGCGTGCAAACGCTCGGCGGTTGCCGGGGGCAGGGCCTCGCCGCCCGATAGAACGGTGAGCTCCGCGTGCGGAGTCCAAACCGTGCCCAGCAGGAGGCGCCACATGCTCGGCGTCGCCTGGGCGACGGTCACCTCGCCGGTCAGCTCGGCCAGTCGATGCGGGTCGCGGGCCACCTCACGGGAAGCCAGGACGACCGTCGCGCCGACCGTCAGCGGGAGGAGCAGCTCCAGCAGGGAGATGTCGAAGGCCACGGTCGTGTGCGCGAGCATGACGTCGTCGGCCGAGGAGCCCAGGCATTCGCCGATCCCGGCGAGGAAGTTCGCCAGCGCTCCGTGCTCGACCTCCACGCCCTTGGGGTCGCCCGTCGACCCGCTGGTGAACAGCATGTAGGCCAGATCCGAAGCGCCGACCCGCGGCGGCACCGCCTGCGCCGAGCCGTCCGACCCGGGCACGCGCAGGGCGTCGCCCAGCGACTCGCCCAGGGCGTGGGTGCGCGCGTCGGTGACGACCAGGTCGCACTGCGAGACTTCCACGTACCGATGCAGCCGCTCCACCGGATACCCCGGGTCCAACGGCAGGAAGGCCGCACCGGTCCGCAGGATGCCGAGCATGGCGGGGATCAGATCAATGCCCCGGTCCACCAGCAGACCGACCACCGATCCGGGTTCGATGCCCTGGTCGTGCAGGCGAGCGGCGATCGCGTCCGCCCAGGCGTCCAGGCCGGCGTAGTCCAGCGTGCGGTCACCGCTGCGGACAGCGGTGGCTCCGGGCGTCTCGGCGACCGTGGCGGCGATCAGGTCCAGTACGGTCCTGCCGACGGGTTCCTCCGTCGCGGTTCCCGTCCCTGTCTCCGCCTCGGTCTCGGCCTCTGCCCCGGCCTCGGCTCCTGCCTCGGTCTCGGCCTCGACAGCCTCCGCAGGAACCGCCGGAACGGGGTGCCCGTCACCTGCCGTTGGCGGCGCGGCGGCGGAGATGTCCGGCTGCGCGGCGGGCAGCACGCCCTCCCCGTGGAGCAGCGCTGTCAGGGCGACGTCCTCGACCCGCTCGGTGAAAGCCAGCGCCTCGTCCGACCCCATTGCGGTCTCCCGTACGAAGACCGTGGGGGGACCGTCCTGCAGGCACAGCAACGCGATCTCGGTGTGCGGTTCGGCGGACGCCTCCTCGCCCGCGAGCCGCTCAATGACCATGACCCGGGTGAACGTCGGCTCCTCGGAGCCCAGCGGACGTCCTGCCAGGCCGATGCGGACTTCAAGGTCGCCGGCGTAGCCCTTCCGGGCAGCCACTTCGTCCAGCTTGTCCTGCAGTGACCGGGTGCTGTCGCCGTCGAACCGCACGGGGAAGCGTGCGGCGGCGATGCCATGCGTCTCCTCCGCGAGTACGCGCGCGGCCGACGGCGACCAGGCGAAGTCGAAGGTGCGCTCTCCCGCGCGCTCGGCCACGACTTCGAGGAAGGCGCGGATGACCTCGACCGCCTCCTCGCGCGACCCGGGCGCGAACGCCAGCTCGTAACGGCCGTAGTGCGCCGAAGCGGCGGAGAAGTCATCGGCGGGCAGCGGGGCGGGGCGCACCTCCTGCAGCCGCTCCCGCCACCACGGCTCGTGCGCCCGTAGCGGCTTCTGAGCGGCGGCGATGGCCGCCAGCCGCTCAGCCGAGACCGCGGGCAGCGGTGCCCCCTGGGTGATGCCCAGGCGCTGTGCGGCAGCCTGGCCGCTGAGCGCACTCCCGTCGACGGCGGCGCAGTCGCTCAGGACGAGGTCCGCGTCCGGGGCGGACAGGGTCAGCGCAGACGTGGTCACCGACAGCACGGTGGTCTCGGTGCGGGGCTCGTCCCGGGGGATGAGCCTGACCTGCCGGGTGAAGACCGCGCCCTGTTCGGTGATGAGGGTCGGCACCCCGAGCGGGTTCGGGAAGGAGCCGTAGTCCAGAGCCTTGGAGATCCGCTCGGCCTCCGCGGCCGAGGTGCCGGCGTGGATCAGCCCGCCGGACGCCATGCGGGCGGACCGTCGGTAGAACCGCCGCTCGCGGTCGCTCGTGTCCACCGGTTCGGGCAGGGTCCCCGCCACCAGGTGCGGCACGAGGTCGGCGAAGAGCTCGATCCCGACCTCGGCCGTCTCGTACGTCAGCGACAGGGCGGTGGAGTGCTCACGGACGGGAAACCAGCGCTCCAGCAGCACGCTTCCGGCATCCACCGCCTCCGTCATCCGGTGCCAGGTCGCCGCGTGCCGCGTCGCGCCCTCGTACAGCGCCCAGGCCGGGACGTGGCTGCCGGAGTACCGGGGCAGGGGACCGTCGTGGAAGTTGATCGCGGCGATCTTGGGCAGATCGAGGACCTCACCGGGAAGGATCCGGAAGTTGACCATGCTGAAGAGGTAGTCGAACTGCCGCTCCGAGAGCGTGGCCGACAGGTCGCCGTGCGGGTCGAGCACGGGAATGGCGTGTTCGCCCGCCCACGCAGCCACGGCCGGGTCGTCGCTGAAGATCCCTTCGATCCGCATGCCCGCGTCGACGAGCTGCGCGGCGCACTGGGTGAGGACCCGGGTTCCGCCCATGATGAAGCAGTTGGTCGCCATGCTCACCCCTTGGCCTCCGAGGCCGCCGCACTGTCCACGGTGTCCGTGGTCTCGGCGGCGACCCAGGCGTCGATCTGGGAGACGACTTCCTCGTCGAGGGAGAGCTGTCCGGGGGTCCACATCGGGTTCGACAGACCGCGGTGCGTGCGCTCGCACATCTCCCAGTCCTCGTAGTTCGCCTTGTCCCACAGCGCGAACACGGCCTCGTGGGAGAAGTCGCTCTTGGCGGTCTCCGAGGGGTGGAAGAGCCAGAAGTGCCGGACGAAGCAGGTGCCGGGGCTCTCGGGCCAGACCCACTGCATCATCACGTAGTCGCCGGTGAACCCGAACAGCAGGTTGGGCAGGATCGTGATCCAATTGATCTTCTGTCGGTCCGCGTCGGGCACGAGCGGCATCGGTGCGCGCCGGCTGCGCCCCGTCATGGAGACGGAGTTGTAACCGCTGCGGATCGACTGCCAGGCCCCGACGATGTCGCCCTTCAGGTCGTAGGTGCCCGCGTCGTCGAAGTCGGTGATGCGGTGGAGGTCTTTGTGCGCCGTGGGGAAGTGCAGACTCTCGTTGACGTTGTGCGCGACGAACTTCCAGTTCGAGGCGACCGGATAGTCCTTCGCCTGGACGCACTCCAGTTCGGCGAGCTCGTAGACGCGCGCGAACTCACCGAACTCGCCCAGGGACGCGTCGAGGTCCGGGGCGTCGTCGGAGAAGGTGATGAACACGACCCCGTGGCGGATCTCGGTGCGTACGGGCAGCAGCCCGTTCTTCTCCTTCTCGAAGAAGTGGTCGAAGTAAGTGCCGTTGAGGCTCTTGAGCTTGCCGTTGCGGTCGTACACCCAGCAGTGGTAGAGGCAGACCAGGCTCTGCCGCTTGCCGGTGGCCTCCTCCACGAGCTTGTAGCCCCGGTGCCGGCAGTAGTTGTGGTACGCCTGGATCCCGTCATCCCCGTGGATGATCAGGACGGAGCCGGTGCCGATGTTCAGGGTGCTGTAGGCGCCCTTCTCCTTCAGCCGGGACACGTGGTCCACCGGGAGCCATCGCCGGCCGTAGATGCGGGACATCTCCCGCCGGTACTGCTCCTCGCCGGTGTAGAACTCGTGTGATCTGCCGATACCGCCTGTCTCGAAGTAGGGCCTTTCCTCGTCCTGCTCACTGATGAGATCGAACATGCTGGACGCGCGCGTCATCTGCTGGGCTCCCTCATGGGGTGAGGTGCATGGAATGCGGTGGCGGAGTGCCGATGGACCCGGGGCCACGGGGCGGAGATCCGGAGCGCTTGATGCTCGGGGGCACGTACGGGTGCCGCGGCCGAGGCACCGGCGCAGCGGCTCTCCGCACCGCGGGATACGGCGAAGGCCCACCCAAGGCCCGGGGAGTGACGGGAACGACTGTGGAGTGACTGCGGTTCGACTGAGCCATGACTGCCGAGGGGATGCTGCGGCAGACCTCCAGGGCGCCACGCTGTCCGGGCGGCCGACGGTGAGGGCCCGCATCCCGTACGGAGCGGGGTGCGCAAGACCCTGGCGACGGCACGGCACTTGGGCGTTGCGAACGCCGCTGTCCCGCAGCGCCGGCGGGCTCAGCCGGCCGGGTCGTAGATCCGCTTCTCCTGCGGCACTCCCGCGTCGTCGTAGAGACGCTCGAGGGCTTCCGGCGAGTAGATCTCATGGTCCTCGACGACTCCGGCGATCAGGCCGAGCATCTTGTTGGTCCACTCCTGGGTCGCGCTCATGGCGCTCATCGTCGCCTCGAAGAACGGCGGGAGTTCGGTGAGTTCGCCGAGCGTGGTGGTGAAGTCGTAGACGCCCGCGCTCTCCTCGTCACGCACCTTGTTGTACTCGGCCAGCGCATCCTCCATCGGCCGCTCGCCGGACAGACCCTGGTGGATGCGGTCGGCGAGGAGCTCGCCGTGGAGGAAGGCGTCGGTGATGCCCCACCCGGTGTAGGGGTCTTTGTGGTACCCGGCGTCGCCCACGAGGGCCCAACCGGGCCCGTGGGCGCGGCGGTAGTAGTTGTCCGGGTAGCGCATGGGCTTGAAGTCTTCCTCGCGCTTGCCCTGTTCGCGCAGCTGTACGCCCATGTCCGGGGACACGTCGTCGAAGACGCCCTGGAATCGGGCCTCCACGTTCTGCCGGAACTCCTTGAGCTGGCGCCGGGTGCAGATGACGGCCAGCATGGTCAGACCGTCGTTCGTCGGCCAGGCGCCGAACCACTGCTCGTTGAACCCGGTCTTGTGGTGCAGGCCCCAGTCCAGACCGCTGTAGTACGAGTAGTAGATGAAGCCGGCGGCGGGGCGCACGTTGTACAGCTCCGCGCCGACCTTCTTGGCGACCGTGGAGTGGAAGCCGTCGGCGCCGACGACCAGGGACGCACGGAACTCCTGCTCCGGCCCGTCCCCCTCGCGTCCGCGGATACCCGTCACGCGGCCGTCGGAGTAGATCAGGTCGGATACGGTGAACCCCTCGATGACCTCGGCGCCGGCCCTGCGAGCCGCGTTGACCAGGATCTCGTCGAGCACGATGCGGCGCGGGCAGTACACGGCGTCGATGCCGTCGACGGGGTCGGCGAACCCGTTGAGATCGATTCCCCGGTACGAGTAGTGCATCTTCCGGAGCGCCGGGGTCTTCGCGGCTATGACCTCGTCGAGGAGGCCCCAGTCCTGGAGCCGCAGGAGGCCCGCCTGGTGAATGTAGTGAGTCGAAACCGTGTCGCTGGGGAAAGAGTCACGATCCACTACGAGAACACGGTATCCCTGTCGCGCCAGGAGCATCGCAAGCGGCGATCCGGCGCAGCGAGCACCCACAACAATGACGTCGTACATGTGATCCCCCGTGAAAATCAGCTTGAGGCTGACGCACCGTCGGCCAGCGGTGCGAGCTATGCCGAAGAGGCTACGAATGCCTGCTGATGAAGGTCAAGCGCCGGTAATTCCCCGGCAATGTACAGCCATCGGGGTTGTGTTGCCTGAATCATTACTTCCGCCAGCACTTCCCGACCTAATGCGGCTTTTGTCTCGTCAGAAGAGGGTCAGGATGTGCCTTGCGTCACATTCTCGCGCGGCCGGTAATCGGCCACCCTTAGTGAGGGAAGGTGGGCGCTCGACATACATGGAGTACGCAAAAGGGAAAGCGTCCGTTCCACTCACGGCGCGTCCGGTCTCGGCCCTCGTATTTCTCAGAAGAAATAACCTGTGAAGTTCCATGAAGGATCCCGCCAATCCCCGGACCTGTATGTCGACCTGAACGACCTGCGGCGCGATGGCGCGGTGGAAATCGCCGACGTTCTCGGAGATCTTCTGAGCTCCCTGGGAGTGGACGCGGAGTGGCGGGGGCATTCGTTCAAGGACCGCTGCATGCATGGTCGTCCGGCTCGCCGGCCGGGGCCCCTTCTTGCGGGCCCCGGCCGCGTGCTGGTGGGCACGCACGATCGTGGAGTCCACCGCGACCACCCAGTCCAGGTCCTCATCGGCATCGGCCTGGGCCATCAGCGCGGTGAACACTCCAACGAAACGGTCTAGCCGGCCGAACGCAGCTCCAGCGTGCAGCACTTCACGCTTCCGCCGGCCTTGAGCAGTTCCGACAGGTCGACGCCGACCGGGTTGAAGCCTCGGGTGCTCAACTTCGCCGCGAGGTCCGTCGCGTTGTGCGGCAGCACGACGTTGTAGCCGTCGGAGGTCGCGTTGAGTCCGAAGACCGCGGCGTCGGCGTCGGTGGCGACGAGGGCGTCCGGGAACAGCCGCTGCAGAACGGCGCGACTGCCGGGGGAGAAGGCTCCCGGATAGTAGGCGATGGTGTTCTCGTTGAGGACGGCCAGCGCGGTGTCCAGGTGGTAGTAGTTCGGATCGATGAGGGTCAGGCTGATCACCGGTCGTCCGAAGAACTCCTGGGCCTCGGCGTGCGAGCGCGGGTCGCTGCGGAATCCGGTGCCCGCGAGCAGCCAGTCACCGGTGATGAGGTAGTCTCCCTCGCCCTCGTTGACGAACTCGGCGGTGCGCAGCTCGGGGAAGCCGTGAGCGCGCAACCAGTCGTGGTAGGCCGGGCCTTCGTCGACGCGCTCGGTGTTGCGGAAGCGCGCCACGAGCGCGCGTCCGTCGACGACCGTGGCGCCGTTGGCGGCGAAGACCATGTCGGGCAGGCCGGGCAGCGGATCGATCGTGTCGACGGTGTGGCCGAGGCTCAGGTAGACCTCGCGCAACTGCTCCCACTGGGCGATGGCCAGCGGAGTGTCGACGGGCTTCCGCGGGTCCATCCACGGGTTGATGGAGTAGACCACGTCGAAGTGGGTGGGCCGGCACATGAGGTAGTGCCGAGGCCGGGCTGTACGCATAGAGTGTTGAATCCCTTGATCGTCTGAGGGTCAGGGACGGCTGGTGAGGTAGCCGCCCATCGTGGTGAAGTAGTCGGTCGCGGGCATCTCGCGGCCGTCCTCGGTACGCACCCGCTTGATGGCCAGTCCGTGGTTCCGGCCGGTACGGGCGTCGGCTCCGGCGACGATCACCACGCCATCGCCTTCGCGGTAGAAAATCCGGCCTGGAGTGCCGCCGTAGCGGCCTTCGGACACGGCTGCGGTCACGATCTCCAGGCGCTTGCCCTTGTGGAAGGTGAAGGCGCTCGGATACGGGTCGGACTGGGCCCGGACCAGGCGCTCGAGGTCCTCGGCGGGCCAGTTCCAGTCGATGCGGCTGTCCTCGATGGACCGCTTGTGGAAGAAGCTCGCGCGGGACCTGTCCTGCTTGGTGAAGTCGGTGCGCCCGGCAGCGATCAGCTCGAGCGCTCCGGTGGTGACCGGGGCGATGAGGTCGACCGTCTTGTGGAAGAGGTCCGTGGCCGTGTCCGTCGGTCCGACCGGCACCGCGCGCTGAAGCACGATGTCACCGGCGTCGAGCACCTCGTCCATCATGTGCGCGGTGACGCCCACTTCGCGCTCACCGTTGATCACGGCCCAGATCAGCGGGGAGAAGCCCGCGTAGGCCGGCAGCAGCGAATCGTGCACGTTGAGGGTGCCATGGCGGGGGAGGTTGAAGATGCGCGGCGGGATCCAGGTCCGCCAGTTGTTGGCCACGATGATGTCCGGCTCGGCCTCCTCGAGCCGCGCGAACAGTTCGTCGTCATCGGGGCGGTTGCGGATCAGTACGGGCACCCCGTGCTGCTCGGCGAGGTCGGCGACCGAGTCGCTCCAGATCTTCTCGTACGCATGCTCGCTCTTGGGGTGGGTCACCACCATCGTCACGTCGTGCTCGGAGTCCAGGAGCGCTTGCAGGGTGCGATGGCCCCAGGTCTGATAGCCGAACATGACGACCCGCATGGGCTTCCTCCTCGAGGACTGGATGTCGATCGAGGAGAAGTAAAGCAAGCCTTACCTAACAATCGCAACCGGCGGACTATTACCGAGCATTACTGATCAGTTGCCCGTTTTGTGCGGTCGACAGCGGCGCGAGATTAGGTTAGCTTCACCTAAGTTCAGCTCGGCCCGTCATCCCTAGGCGTGCCCTGCTCGCTACTTTCCGAAACGCCTGACAAGCGGCTGCCCCGCACGATGGGAGTGACATGTCTCAGGCCCTTCCTGACGACGCACCACCGATCCACGACCTCATCGGAATCGGCTTCGGGCCGTCCAATGTGGCCATGGCGATAGCGCTCAGCGAGCACAACGCCCGCGTCGGCAGGCAGGAGGCGGTAACGGCCCACTTCCTGGAGCGCCAGCCACGGTTCGGCTGGCATCGCGGCATGCTGATCGACGACGCCACGATGCAGGTGTCCTTCCTTAAGGACCTGGTGACCCTGCGCAATCCGGCGAGTGAATTCAGCTTCCTGAGCTACCTGCAGAGCAAGGGGCGGCTGATCGACTTCGTCAACCACAAGAACCTGTTCCCGCTGCGGATCGAGTTCCACGACTACCTCGAGTGGGCCGCGGTCAAGGTGGACGACATGGTGTCCTACGGGCACGAAGTCGTCGCCGTGCGGCCTGTGGTGCGCGACGGAGTGGTGGAGTACCTGGATGTGACGGCCCGTACGGGATCGTCCTCGGAGCCGGTGGTCTACCGGGCCCGCAACCTCGTGATCGGCACGGGCCTGCGCCCGCAGATGCCCGAGGGCGTCGCCCGTACGGACCGGATCTGGCACAACAGCGAGCTACTGGAACGGGTGGACGGCCTGGACGGCACCGAGCCGTCCCGCTTCGTCGTGGTCGGCGCCGGACAGAGCGCCGCGGAGAATGTCGCCTTCCTGCACCGGCGATTCCCCCAGGCCGAGGTCTGCGCCGTCTTCACTCGTTACGGCTACAGCCCCGCCGATGACAGCGGCTTCGCCAACCGGATCTTCGATCCCGCAGCGGTCGACGACTACTTCACGGCCCCCGACGAGATCAAGCGCAAGCTGATGGACTACCACGGCAACACCAACTACTCCGTGGTGGACATCGAGCTGATCGACGACCTCTACCGGCGGATGTACCAGGAGAAGGTGCTCGGCACCGAACGGCTGCGGATGTTCAACGTCTCCAGGCTCACCGATGTCACCGAGGCCCCGGACACCGTGCACACCGCCGTCGAGTCGCTGGTCACCGGGGAGAAGACCCCGCTGGACGCCGACGTGGTGATCTATGCCACCGGCTACCGGCCTGCCGACGCCCTCGGCCTGCTCGGCGAGGTCAAGGGGTACTGCCACCGTGACGAAGCGGGCCGCCCCCGAGTCGAGCGCGACTACCGCGTCACGACGGCGCCCGAACTGCGGTGCGGGATCTACCTGCAGGGCGGTACCGAACACACCCACGGCATCACCTCGTCCCTGCTGTCGAACATCGCGATCAGGGTCGGCGAGATTCTCGAGTCGGTCGTCGACCGGGGCCGGGAGCCGGCCACCGACCAGATCCGGCACGCCGTCGACGAGATCAGCTCTTCCCTCTAGTCCAGCTGCCCCCCACAGATCACGTCGGTCCAGGTGGACTTCTGCTGCCTGGACGGGCGTGGTGCGCACTGTGAAACCCCCGTGAAAGGAAGATCCGTGTCCATTGGTTCACGCCCGGCGCTGACCAGCATCGTCAGACAACTCCCGCGCGCGGCCGTCGCCGTCGTCGCCGCGTTGGCCCTGACCGCCTGTGGCAGCGAGGTCAATCAGGACGAGACGAAGTCCGCCGGCAAGGCGAACAGCGAGGCCGACGCCTTCCCCGTCACCGTTGAGCACAAGTACGGCAGCACGGAGGTCAAGGCAGAGCCGAAGAAGGTGGTCACCCTCGGCCTGTCCGACCAGGACGCGGTGCTGGCGCTCGGGGTCAAGCCGGTCGGCGCGGTCGACTGGTTCAAGGAGAAGCCCTACGGCAAGTGGCCGTGGGCCAAGAAGCTGTGGGGCTCCACGCCGCCGCAGATCGTGGGCGAGCGGGACGAGTACAACGTGGAGAAGGTCGCCGCCCTCAAGCCCGACCTGATCATCGCTCAGTACTCGGGCATGAAGAAGGAGCAGTATGAAACCCTGTCCAAGATCGCCCCGGTCGTCGCTCAGCCCAAGGGTCACGAGGACTACCAGGCGCCGTGGAAGGTGATGACCCAGCAGATCGGCAAGGCTCTCGGCAAGGAGGCCGAGACCGAGAAGCTGATCAGCGGTATCGACGCGCGTTTCGCGGAGGTCCGCAAGGAGCACCCGGAGTGGAAGGGGAAGACCGTCGCCGTCGGCGAGCCCTACGAGCCGGGCAAGTACTCCGCGTTCTCGCCCAAGGACCCGAAGGTCATCTTCCTCACCGAGATGGGCTTCACCACCTCGAAGGCCTATCAGAAGGCGCTGGGCAAGCAGAATGTCGGCGACTTCAGCTTTGAGCGCTTCGACGTGATGGAAGCCGACCGGACGGTATGGCTGGGCACGCCGGAGACGGAGAAGAGCCTGAAGGCCGACCCGCTCTACAAGAAGACGAAGGCCCGTCAGGACAAGCGGGACCTGTTCCTGCCGTACGACAGCCCGGACATCGGCGCCGCACTGTCGTTCAACACCGTGCTGAGCATCCCGTACGCCATCGACGAGGTGGTGCCGATGCTCGAGGCCGTCAAGTAACGGCAGCGCATGCTCCCCGGAGCTGCCCAGCAGCATCGACCTCGACCGCCTGGCCGCCTCCGTGCACCAGGCGGTCGAGCGGGCCGAGGCCCGCACATGGTGCTGTCCTACGCCAAGACGATCTCGAGCCGCTGCTGACGGCCGACGCGACGTAACGATTCAACGCTCACGCACGAGCAGGGAAAGGCGATTCGACCCATGTTTGATGCCGAGTCCGTCCGGACACCCGCGACCGGGATAGCCATCACCGGTCCGCAAACCGGCATCTGGCTGGCCCACCAGATCGAGCCGGGGAGCTCGGCCTACAACATCGCGTTCTTCCTGGAACTGCGGGGCGACGTCGACCTCGACCGCCTGGCCGCCTCCGTGCGGCGAGCGGTCGAGGAGGCCCAGTGCCTGCACGTGCGGATCAGCCCCGAGGAAGGAGGAGCGCGTCAGGTACCCACGCGGGGTCCTGTCGACGTCCTCCGCGTCGACCTGCGCGGCGCGCCGGATCCGGATGCTGCTGCCGCTGAGTGGATGGACGCCGATCGCGACCGGTCCGTCGACCTCACCCGTGGCCCGCTGTTCGCCCAGGCCCTGCTCCGGCTCGAGAACGACCGCGTCCTGTGGTACCAGCGGTACCACCACATCGTCATGGACGGCATGGGCGTCGGGCTGGTCTCCCGCCGGGCCGGCGAGTTCTACACCGCCGACGGCCCGGCCGGTGACACCGACTGGGCGCTGTCCCGGTTGGCGGACGCCGACCGGGCGTACCGCGACTCCGAGCAGTGCCGGACCGACCGCGCGTACTGGCTGAGCAGGCTGGCCGACCGGCCCGAGCCCGTCCGCCTGGTCGAGCGCTCGGAGACGCCGATGGTGCGGCGGGAGCGGCGCACGGCGGAGCTGTCCCCGGAGCGCACCGCCCGGTTGCGCGTCGCCGGCGACGGCGCGGGCATAGGACTGTCCCGCCTGCTGGTCGCGGCCGTGGCCGCCTACCTGCACCGGGTCACCGGCGAGCCGGAGCTGGTCCTCGGACTGCCGGTCACCGCCCGGGCGGACGCCGGGTGGGGCGACGTCCCCGGCATGGTGTCCAACGTGCTCCCGCTGCGCGTCGCGGTCCGCGGGGACATGACCTCCGCCGAGGTCGCGCACGCGGTACGGCGGGAGATCGCCGAGGCCGTCGCGCACGGGCGCTACCGCGCCGAGGACCTGGCCCGGGACCTGGGGCTGACGGACGGTCTGCCGGAGCTCGTGGGGCCGACGGCCAACGTCCTGCTGCCCCTCGGCGAGGGGCTGCGGTTCGGCGACCACGAGACCGACCTGTGTCCCGTATGGCTCGGCCCGGTGAGCGACCTGGCGGTCACCGTCAGCGAGTCCCGAGCGGGCGAGAGCCTGCGTATCCACTTCGACGCGGATGCGGCCGTGTGCGACCAGCAGACGCTGGTGGACCACGAGCGCCGCTTCCTCATGCTGCTCGATGCGATGGCCGAGGGGATGGATCGCCCCATCGGTCACATCGAGCTGGTCGCCGCTGCGGAGCGGGCCCGGCTGCTGGAGGTGTTCGGGGCCGCTCCGCGCGACGTCCCCGAGCTGTCCTGGCCTGCCGCGTTCGAGCAGCAGGTGCGTCACGCGCCGGACGCCGTCGCGCTCGTGTGCGAGGACCGGGACCTGTCCTACGCGGAGCTCAATGCCGCCGCGAACCGGTTGGCCCGCCTCCTGATCGCGAGGGGCGTGGGCCGCGAGCACGTCGTCGCCGTGGCCGTGCCCCGCTCGCCCGAGCTGGTGGTCTCCCTCCTGGCGGTCATGAAGGCGGGGGCTGCGTATCTCCCGCTGGACGCGGACCACCCCCAGGACCGGATCGCGTACATGCTGTCCGACGCCGGCGCGCGCACCGTCGTCACGACCCGCGAACTGGCCGGTGAGCTGCCGCAGCTGCCCGGCATCGAGCAGCTGCTGCTGGACGACCCGTCCGTGGCAGCCGAGTCCGCCGCGCTGGACGACTCGGACATCGGGCTGCCGATCGCCCTGGACCAGGCCGCGTACGTCATCTACACCTCGGGCTCCACCGGCCGCCCGAAGGGCGTGGTCGTCTCCCACGACGGAGTCGGCAGTCTGATCGCGACGGCCACCGACCGGATCGGTATCGAGGCGGACAGCCGCGTCGTGCAGTTCGCCTCGGCTGGCTTCGATGTGACGGTCTGGGACCTGATCATGTCGCTGTGCGTCGGCGGCCGGGTCATCGTGGTCCCCACCGAGCGCCGCGTCGCCGGACACGCTCTGACCGACTACATCGCCAAGCACCAGGCCACCCACATGATCCTGCCGCCGTCGCTGGTGTCGGCGCTGCCGCAGGACTGCGAGCTGCCCGAGGGCGCGGTGCTGGTCGTGGGTACCGAGGCGGTGCCGAGCGAGCTGATCGCCCGCTGGTCCCGGCGGCTGCGGGTGGTCGTCGCCTACGGCCTGACCGAGGCGACGGTCAACTCCACGCTGTGGCCCGCCGAGCCCGACTGGCAGGGGCCCGCACCGATCGGCCGGCCCGACCCCAACACCCGTGCCTACGTATTCGATTCGGCGCTGCGTCCGGTTCCTGTGGGCGTCGAGGGTGAGCTGTACGTCGGCGGGCGCGGTCTGGCGCGCGGCTACCTGGGCCGGCCGGGGCTGACCTCGGAGCGGTTCGTCGCCGACCCGTTCGGGCCGGCGGGTGCGCGCATGTACCGCACCGGCGATCGCGTCCGCTGGCGCGAGGACGGCAACCTGGAGTTCCTCGGCCGCGCGGACGGCCAGCTCAAGATCCGCGGGCACCGGATCGAACCGGGCGAGATCGAGAGTGCGTTCATGGCCTGCCCGGGCATCGCCCAGGCCGCCGTCCTCGTCCGGGAGGACCACCGAGGAGTGAAGCGCCTCGTCGCCTACCTCGTCGGGGACGGCGGCGCGGACGGCGACGCCTCTGTGGCGGCGGCGCGGGCGCAGGTGGCGGACGGATTGCCGGACTACATGGTGCCGTCGGCCGTGGTCCGTCTGGACGGCCCCCTTCCGCTGACGCCCAACGGAAAGCTGGACGCCCGGGCCCTGCCGGCGCCCCAGTGGACGGCCATGGGCGGCGCCGACGCGCCGACGACACCGGCCGAGGCCGCTCTCGCCACGCTGTTCGCCGAGGTCCTGGACCTGCCGTCGGTCGGCGTCCACGACAGCTTCTTCGAACTCGGCGGTGACAGCATCGTCGCGATCCAGCTGGTGCACCGCGCCCGCGAGACCGGGCTGGCGATCACCCCCCGTGACGTGTTCCGGCAGCGAACGGTGGCGGCGCTCGCCCGTGTCACCGAGGCCGCGGACGTGCCCCAGCGCGAGAACGACGCGCTGCCCGCCCCGTTCTCCCTCGTGGCACTGACCGATGCCGAGCGCGCCGAGTGTGCCTCCGCCGTCCCGGATCTCCTCGACGTCGTACCGGCGACCCCGCTGCAGGAGGGCTTCTTCTTCCACGCCTCCGTCGACGAGGGCGGGGCCGACGGCTACGCCGTGCAGGACACCCTCGAACTCGCCGGTGACGTGGACGCCGAGGCCCTGCGGGCAGCCGCGCAGCGTCTGCTCGACCGTCACCCCCTGTTGCGCGCCGTCTTCAGGCAGCTTCCGGACGGCCGGATCGTGCAGCTCATCGGTGGGCGTGCCGAGCTGCCGTGGCGCTTCGCCGATCTGTCGGGACGCGACGTGGCGGAGCAGTCCACGGTCGCTGACGAGATCGCGGCGGAGGAGCGGGCCGAGGGATTCGACCTCGGAGTCCCGCCGCTGATGCGGGCCGCGCTGATCCGGCTGGGCGAGCAGCGGTCCCTCCTGGTGCTGACCATGCACCACATCGTCGTCGACGGCTGGTCGGTCTCGCTCGTCATGCGGGAGCTGCTGGACGGCTACCGCCCCGCCGCCGCCGCCGCACGCCCGGAGCCGGTCGCGACCTACCGGGCCTACGCGGGATGGCTCGCCGGGCGCGACCGGGAGTTGGCGATGAGCGCGTGGCGGGAGGCCATGGCGGGCCTGGACACCCCGGCCAGGCTGCCCGTACGCGCAGGGGACGTGAGCCCCAGTCAGGTCGGCAAGGTCACCGTGGAGCTGTCCGCGCAGGACACGGCGGCGCTCATGGCGCGCGCCCGGCAGCTCGGCCTGACTCTGAGCACCATCGCGCAGGGCGGGTTCGGGCTGGTGCTCGGCGATGTGGTCGGCTCGCACGACCTGGTCTTCGGGACCACGGTCTCCGGCAGGCAAGCCGCCGTTGAGGGCATCGAAGCGCTGGTCGGTCTGCTGATCAACACCGTACCCGCTCGCCTGCGGTGGCGCCCGGAGCAGCCGCTCGCCGAGGTCCTCGCCGGGTTCCAAGAGGATCAGGCCGACCTGCTGGACCACCAGCACCTCGGACTCGCCGACATTCAGCGGGCCGTCGGCCAGGGCGAACTCTTCGACGCGCTGGTCGTGGTGGAGAACCTGCCCGACGCGGGCGAGCCGGCCGATCCGGCGGGGCAGGTCCGCATCGTCGGATCGCACATACGCGACGCGGTGCACTACCCGCTGGCGCTCACCGTGCTCCCTGGGGAACGACTTGAGCTTCGGCTCGAACACGATCCCACCCGGCTGGACGCCGCGGCTGCCGAGCGGCTCGCCGCCCGGCTGCGGGCGCTGCTGGACCAGGTGATCAACGACCCTCGGCTCCCGGTGGCACAGCTGGCCACAAGGCCGGCCGACGAGCTGCACGGGACCCTCGACCGGCTTACCGGAGACGTACACCCGCTGCCCGACGCCACGGTGCACGATGCGTTCGCCGAGCAGGCACGGCGTACCCCCGACGCGACCGCGCTGGTCCACGACAACCGGCACACCACCTACGCCGAGTTGGACGCGCGGGCCGAAACACTCGCCCACCGGCTGTTGGCCCAGGGCGTGACGGCGGGCGCCGTTGTCGCCGTCGCCGTACCCCGCTCGGCCGACACCCTGGTCGCCCTGCTCGGCGTGATGAAGGTGGGTGCGGCCTATCTGCCGGTCGACGTGGACTACCCGGCCGACCGGGTGCGCTACATGCTCGCCGACTCCGGGGCGCGGACCGCCGTCGCGACCGAGGAGTCCTGGGCGCGGCTGCCCGAACTGGAGGGCGTGACGCGGGTCGTCGTCGGTCGGGGCGAGGACGAAGCCGCCGTGCCCGTGTCGGCACGCGCCGCTGTCCACCCCGACAGCGCCGCCTACCTCATGTACACCTCGGGGTCGACCGGTCGTCCCAAGGGCGTTGTGGTGACGCATCGAGCGATCGTCGGCCAACTGTCCTGGACCGCCGAGCGGTTCGGGTTCGGCCCTGGCGAGCGGGTGCTGCACCAGTACTCGACCAGCTTCGACCCATCAGTGCAGGAGATCTTCGCCCCGCTGCTGACGGGTGCCACCGTGGTGATCGCCAGGCCGGACGGTCACCGGGACCCGGCGTATCTCGCCGAGTTGATCCGACGCGAGCGGGTCACCAATGTCGATCTGGTGCCCTCCCTGTACGGCGCGCTGCTCGCCGAGGAAGAGGCCGGTCAGTGGTGGGCGAGCCTGCGCAGGGCGTTCAGCGGTGGAGAGGCTCTGCCCGTTCCGCTCGCGCGGCGCTGGATGGAGCGCACCGGGGTCCCCCTGTTCAACGTCTACGGGCCGACCGAGGCCGTCATCCAGGTCACCAGCTGGGAGGCGGGTTCCGAGCCGGGTGAAGAGGGCACCGTACCCATCGGACGCCCGGTGTGGAACACCCGGCTGTACGTCCTCGACCGGTACCTCCGCCCCGTCGCGGAGGGAGAGCCGGGCGAGCTCTACATCGCGGGCGCGCAACTGGCCCGCGGTTACCACGGGCGCACCGCACTGACCGCGGAGCGCTTCGTCGCCGATCCCTTCGGTGGCCCGGGGGAGCGGATGTACCGCACCGGAGACCTGGTGCTCTTCAGTGGAGACGGTGTGCTCACCTACCTCGGGCGCACCGACCACCAGGTCAAGATCAGGGGAAACCGGATCGAGCTCGGTGAGGTCGAAGCCCGGCTGCGCGACGAGCCGGCCGTCGGCGATGTGGTGGTCGTGGCCCGCGATGACGACCGGGGAGTCAAGCAGCTGGTGGCCTACCTGGTCCCTGTCGCCGGAGCGAACCTGGACGTCGCGGCCGTACGGGACGCGCTGAGCGGTTCGCTTCCCGCACCTATGGTGCCCAGCCACTTCGTGCGGTTGGACGCGCTGCCACTGACGCCGGGTGGGAAGATCGACCACAAGGCCCTTCCCGCCCCGGAGGTCCGGCAGCGCCAGGGACGTACGGCGCGCGAGGGCCGCGAGCGGCAGCTCTGCGCGATCTTCGCCGACGTGCTCGGGATTGACGAGGTCGACGCGGACGAGGACTTCTTCGTGCTCGGCGGAGACAGCATCCTGTCCATGTCGGTCTCCAGCCGCGCCCGCAAGGCCGGCCTGCCGATCAGCCCCCGGGACGTGTTCGAACACCGCACGCCGGCCGCGCTGGCAGCCACCGTCACGGGCACGGAGGAAGCCGCACCTCCCGCAGTCGCCGATTCCGACGGAGTGGGCGACGTACCGCTGCTGCCGATTGTCCACCAGCTCCGCGAGGACGGCGGATCGATCAACCGCTTCAATCTGTCGATGCTGCTGCAGGCGCCCGCCGCCGCGGACGCCGACGCGCTGGCGCGAGTGCTGCAAGCGGCCCTGGACCACCACGACGGCCTGCGGCTCACGCTCTCCCGCATGGACCTCGGCCCGGCGATTCCGGCGCTGTGGTCGGCCCAGACGCTAGCCGTGGGTTCGGTGGACGCGGCCGCGCTGCTACGGCGCGTCGACGTACGCGATCTCGACGACGCCGGACTCCGCACGGTGATCGCCGAGGAGTCCGACAGCGCGGCCTCCCGGCTCGACCCCGACAGCGGCGTCATGCTGCAGGCGGTCTGGTTCGACGCGGGCGCCGACCGACCGGGCAGGCTGCTCCTCGTCGTCCACCACTTGGTCATCGACGGCGTGTCCTGGCGCGTGCTGCTCGGGGACCTCGCCACCGCGTGGGAGGCCGTCTCGCGCGGTGAGCGGCCCGTCCTGGAGCCGGTGCCCACGTCCCTGCGGCGGTTCGCACGAGCCGTCGCCGAGCAGGCGACCTCGCCGCAGCGGCAGGCCGAACTGCCGTACTGGGCCAAGACCCTGGCACCCGGAGCCGAACTGGTCGCTGGTGCCACCCGTACCGGAACAGCCGGTTCGGCCCGGGAACACCTGGTGTCCCTGTCCGCCGCGGACACCCAGGCGCTGCTCACGGCGGTGCCCGCCGCGGCCGGAACCGATGTCACCGAGGTTCTGCTCGCTGCCCTGCGCCTTGCTGTGTCGCGCTGGCGCGTCGAGCGGAACGGCGACTTGCCGGTGGACGGCGACCTGCTGGTGGATCTCGAACGTCACGGACGCGACGGGGCGGACATGGACCTGTCGCGCACCGTGGGCTGGTTCACCAGCCTCCACCCCGTACGGCTCCCCGCCGCCGACGACGCACTCGGCGTGCTCAAGCTGGTCAAGGAGTCCGTGCGGTCGGCACCGGACTCCGGCGCCGGGTACGGCATGCTGCGCTACCTCAACCCGCAGCTCGCCCCCGTCTTCGCCCAGCTGTCCAGCGCGCAGGTGCTGTTCAACTACTTCGGCCGGCTCCCCGCCGAGCAGACCCGTGACTGGGCGCCCGCGGTCGAGGCCGACGCACTGTCCGTGGAACCGGACGCCGACCTGGCCATGCCGTACCCGCTGCAGGTCAACGCGGTGTGCGCGGATACCCCCCACGGCCCCGAGCTGCGCGCCACCTGGACCTGGCCGGAGGGCGACGCGCTCACCGAGGATGACGTGCACGGCCTTGGCCGTGCGTGGGCCGACGCGCTGCGCGACCTCGTCACGCGGACGGCCGAGCCCGGGTCCGCGCCCGCCCTCACCCCGTCGGACGTGCCGCTGGTCCGGCTCACCCAGGCCGACATCGACCTGATCGAAAGCCTCAGCCCAGCCCCCGTCGCCGACATCTGGCCGCTGTCGCCGCTGCAGGAGGGCATCCACTTCCACGCCAGCTACGACACGTCTGCGCTGGACGTCTACACCGCACAGGACACCTTCGACTTCGGCCACCGCCTCGACGCCGTGCGCCTGCGCGCGGCGTGCGCGACCCTGTTGCGCAGGCACCCGAGCCTGTGCGCCGGTATCACCAGTGACGGACTCCCAGAACCGGTGCAGTTCGTTTGCCGCGCGGCGGAGCTGCCCGTGCCACTGACCGAGGTCGACCTGACCGGCCTGAGCGACGAGCAGCGACAGGTACGGCTCGCCGAGATCGCCGATGCCGACCGGCGGCAGCGCTTCGACCTGGCCGCGCCCCCGCTGTTCCGGCTCAAGCTGATCCGGCTCACCGAGAACACCGACCGCCTGATGCTCAGCCACCACCTGGTGGCCTGGGACGGCTGGTCGCAGTCTCTGTTCCTCGACGAACTCCTTGAGTTGTACGCAGCGGCAGGCGAGGACACCGCGCTGTCCGTGCCCGGCAGCTACCGCGACTACCTGAGCTGGCTCGACGGGCAGGACTTCGACGCGGCCCGTGAGACGTGGCGGCAGGCGCTGGCCGGGCTCGACGAGCCGACGCTCGTGGCCCGCGAGCGCGGAGACGAGCCGACCATCCCGCGGCGCCGCACCCTCGCCCTCGGCCGCGAGCTGAGCGACGAGCTGAGGGCATCCGCCCGTGAGCACGGGCTGACCATCAACGCGGTGCTGTCCGCCGCGTGGGCGCTCGTATTGTCCGCGACCGTGGGGCGCCACGACGTGGTGTTCGGCGCCACGGTCGCCGGACGGCCTGCGGACGTGTCCGGAGTGGACTCGGCGATCGGCATGTTCCTCAACACGGTGCCGCTGCGGGTCACGCTCGACCCCGACGAGCCGGTCGGGGACCTGCTGCGCCGTATGCAGTCCGAGCGGGTCGCCGTGATGGACCACGAGTACCTCGGCCTGGCCGAGCTGCAGCGGGCCGGCGGCCACCCCACCCTCTTCGACACCCTGTACGTGCTGCAGAACTTCGCCGACGAAGGCGCGTTCCGCCGGCTGACCGCGCGGCACGGCATCATCGGCGTGGGCAGTGTGGACGCCACCCACTACCCGATGACCCTGATCGTCAACCCGGCCGAGGTCGTCCAGGCGAAGCTGGAGTACCGCCCGGACCTGGTCGACGACGAGCAGGCCGCGGCTGCGCTGGAGCGCTTCGGCAGCCTGGTGCAACGGCTGATCGGCGATCTGTCGGCGCGCGTCGGCTCCCTGGACCTGCTGCTGCCCGGCGAACGGGAAGCCCTCGTAGCCGAGTGGACGAGCAGCCGTGACTCCGTGCCGAACGAGACCGTCGCCGACATGCTCGCGGCGCAGGTCGCCCGTACCCCGGACGCGGTGGCGCTGGTGTTCGGGGAGCGCGCGCTCACGTACGCCGAGCTGGACGCGCAGATCAACCGGCTCGCCCGGCTGCTGCTGGCCCGCGGCGCTGGACCGGAGCAGGTCGTCGCCCTGGCGCTGCCGCGCTCCATCGAGATGGTCGTGGCGCTGTTCGCGGTGCTGCGCACCGGCGCCGCGTACCTGCCGCTCGACCTCGACCACCCCGCAGACCGGCTGCGCCTGATGGTCGAGGACACCGGGCCCCTATGCCTGCTCTCCACGACCGAGGTCGCCCCGGTCCTGCGAGGGGAGTCGGGAGCCCTGGCCCCCGAACTCCTGCTGGACGACCCGGCCGTGGGCGCCGAGCTGGCCGGCCTGCCGGGCGGTGAGGTCACCGACGCCGAGCGGCCTGCGTTCGCGCACGACGTGCCGGACCGGCTGGAATACCCGGCCTACGTCATCTACACCTCCGGCTCGACCGGCAAGCCCAAGGGCGTCGTCACCCCGTACCGCGGGCTGACGAACATGCAGCTCAACCACCAGAAGGAGATCTTCGACCCGGCGATCGCCTCGGCGGGCGGACGGCGGCTGCGCATCGCGCACACCGTCTCCTTCGCCTTCGACATGTCCTGGGAAGAACTGCTCTGGCTCGTCGAGGGACACGAGGTCCACGTCTGCGACGAGGAGCTGCGCCGCGATGCCGAAGCCCTGGTGGCCTACTGCGACCGGCACCGCGTCGACGTGGTCAATGTGACGCCCACGTACGCCCAGCTGCTGATCGAGGAGGGTCTGCTCGACCAGGACGAGACCACCGGCAAGCACCGGCCCGCACTGGTCCTGCTCGGCGGTGAGGCCGTGTCCGACGCGGTGTGGACCCGACTGCGCCGTACTGAGGGCACCTACGGCTACAACCTGTACGGGCCGACCGAGTACACGATCAACACGCTCGGCGGGTCCACCGTGGACAGCCCGACACCGACGGTCGGCATGCCGATCCGCAACACCCGGGCCTATGTGCTCGACGCGATGCTGCGCCCGGTCCCGCCGGGCTGCCCCGGCGAGCTGTACATCGCCGGAACCGGCCTGGCCCGCGGCTACCACGACCGGCCAGGCCTGACGGCCGAGCGGTTCGTCGCCGACCCGTTCGGCGCCCCTGGCGAGCGGATGTACCGCACCGGCGACCTGGTCCGGCAGCGGCCGGACGGGCTGCTGGACTTCCTCGGCCGTACCGACGACCAGGTCAAGATCCGCGGATACCGGATCGAACTGGGCGAGATCTCCTCGGCCCTGGCCACGCACCCCGAGGTCGCGCACGCCGCCGTCGTCGTGGCGGAGACCGCCGGTACGAAGCGCCTGGTCGGCTATGTCGTACCGGAGGAAGAGGCGGAACAGGGCGAGGCGCTGCTCCAGCGGCTGCGCGAGCATCTGAAGGCCGGTCTGCCCGACTACATGGTTCCGGCCGCGCTGGTGGCGGTGGAGACGCTGCCGCTGACCGTCAACGGCAAGCTCGACGTCAAGGCCCTCCCCGCCCCGGACTTCGCCGGGCCGAGCACCAGCCGCCCGCCCCGGTCACCGCAGGAGGAGACGCTCTGTGCGCTCTTCGCCGAAGTGCTCGGACTTGCGGAGGGTAGCGTCGGAATCGACAGCAACTTCTTCGACCTGGGCGGCCACTCACTGCTGGCCACCCGGCTGATCAGCCGCGCGCGCACCGCGCTCTCGGCCGAGCTGGCGATCCGGGATCTGTTCGAGGCACCGACCGTCGCCCAGCTGGTGGAGCGTGCGGTCGGCTCGGACGCCGCCGCCCGCCCGGCGCTCACAGCCGGCGAGCGGCCCGCCGAACTGCCGCTGTCCCACGCCCAACAGCGGCTGTGGGTCATCCAGCAGATCGAGTGCACCTCGGCCGCGTACAACTTCCCGCTGGTGATGAGGCTGCGCGGCACCCTCGATGTGGACGCGTGGCGGGCCGCGCTGGCCGATGTGACGGCACGTCACGAAGCGCTGCGCACGGTCTTCGCCGAACGCGACGGTCAGGCCTTCCAACGGGTCCTGCCGGTCGAGCAGGCGCACCCGGTGGTGGAGTGCGTCCGCGCCACCGAGAACGAGGTGCGCGGCATCATCGACACCGCCATCAACCGCCCGTTCGACCTCGCCGCCGAGCTGCCGCTGCGGGCGACGATCGTCGAGGTGACGCCCGAGGACCACGTCGCCATCCTGCTGCTGCACCACATCACCACCGACGAGTGGTCGGACCGGCCCTTCCTGCGCGACCTGGCCGCGGCCTACGCCGCCCGCCGGTCCGGCTCGGCACCGACGTGGGAGCCGCTGCCCGTCCAGTACGCCGACTACGCGCTGTGGCAGCAGCGGCTGCTCGGTGACCCGGCCGACCCGAAGAGCCTGGCCGCCCGCCAGCTGGAGTACTGGCGTACGACGCTGGAGGGCGCTCCCGAGGAGATCGAGCTGCCCACCGACCGGCCCCGGCCGGCACGTCCGGCCTTCTCCGGAGCCGAGCTCGACATCGAGTTCGACGCCCCGGCGTACC
This sequence comes from Streptomyces sp. KR80, assembly GCF_052245555.1. NCBI lineage: Bacteria > Bacillati > Actinomycetota > Actinomycetes > Kitasatosporales > Streptomycetaceae > Streptomyces > Streptomyces sp. KR80. The sequence continues at coordinate 65,844 of NZ_JBQQCD010000002.1, read as the reverse complement.
AGGGTCTGAAGCGGCTGGCCCGGGAGAGCGGCGTCAGCATGTTCATGGTGGTGCACGCGTCGGTCGCCGCGCTGCTGAACCGTATGGGCGCCGGCCCGGACATCCCCCTCGGCTCGCCCATCGCGGGGCGGAGCGACGAGGCACTGGACGAACTGGTCGGCTTCTTCGTCAACACGCTCGTGCTGCGGACCGACCTCAGCGGCGACCCGAGCTTCACCGAGCTGCTGGCGCGGGTCCGCGACACCGACCTGGCCGCGTTCTCCCACGCGGACGTGCCGTTCGAGTCCATCGTCGAGAAGCTGAACCCGACACGCTCGCTCGCCCGTAACCCGCTGTTCCAGGTGATGGTCGGCTACCACAACCGCACTGGCGACGAGCTGGAATTGCCCGGGCTCCGGGTGGAGTACGTGCCGTTCCGGATCCGGTCGGCCAAGTTCGACCTCGTCTTCAGCTTCACCGAGCACGTGGCGGCCGACGGGGACGAGGGCACGCTCAGCTGCCGCCTGGAGTTCGCCACCGAGCTGTTCGACCAGGAGACCGCCGAGCGGCTCGGCGACCGGCTCCGCAGGCTGGTCGCGGCGGTCGTCGCCGAACCCGATCAGCCGGTCTCCCGAGCGGAGGTACTCGCCGCCGACGAACGGCAGCTGGTGCTGGAGCGCTTCAACGCCACCGCGCGGGCGGTCGACGAGTCGTCACTGCCGGACCTGTTCGCCCAGCTGGTCGCCGAGCGTCCCGAGGCGGTGGCCGTCGTGGAGCGGTCCAGGTCGCTGAGTTACGCCCAACTGGACGCCCGGGCCAACCAGATCGCACGGCTGCTCGCCGCGCGCGGGGTGAGCCCCGAGAGCGTGGTCGGCGTGGCCGTGCCGCGCTCGGCCGACATGGTCGCGACAGTGCTCGCCGCGCTCAAGCTCGGCGCCGCGTTCCTGCCGCTCGACCTGGTTCACCCCGCTGACCGGCTCGCTTACATGATCGAGGACTCCGGGGCCGCGCTCGTCGTCGGCACCGAGCCGGTGGCGGGGAAGATCCCCGAGGTGGCCGGCGTGCCCGTGGTGCTGCTCGACGCTCCGGAGGTCACGACTGAACTCGACCGGCTGCCCGAGTCCGCGGTGGACGGTCTGCCGGTCGGCCTGGACCAGGCGGCTTACGTGATCTACACCTCCGGTTCGACCGGCCGGCCCAAGGGCGTGGTCGTCCCACACGAGGGCATCTCCAGCCTGGTCGCCACCGCGGTCGACCGGATGGGCCTGCAACGCGACAGCAGGGTGCTGCAGTTCGCCTCGATCGGCTTCGACGTCTTCGTGTTCGAACTGTCGATGGCGTTGTGCCACGGCGGCCGGCTCGTGCTCATATCCGACGAGGCGCGCGTCGCCGGACCCGCGCTCACCGACTTCCTCGCGGACCAGCGGATCACCCACATGATCCTTCCGCCGTCCCTGGTGTCGGCGCTGCCGGCGGGCTGCGAGCTGCCCGAGGGGTCCACCATCCTGGTCGGCACCGAGACGGTGCCGCCGGACCTGTTCGACCGATTCGGCTCCACGGCCAACCTGATCTGCGCGTACGGTCTGACCGAGGCGACGGTCAACTCCACGCTGTGGCCCGCCCGGGAACACGGCGGGCGGCCGACCGGCCGGGTGCCCATCGGCCGACCGGACCCCAACACGGTCTGCTACGTGCTGGACGCCAACCTGCGCCCGGTCCCGCCGGGTGTGGTGGGCGAGTTGTACGTCTCCGGACGCGGCCTAGCCCGCGGCTACCTCGGCAACGCGGCGCTGACCTCCGAGCGGTTCGTCGCCGACCCGTTCGGGCCGCCCGGCGGCCGGATGTACCGCACGGGTGACCGCGCCCGCTGGCGCACGGACGGCAACCTCGACTTCCTCGGCCGGGTCGACAACCAGGTGAAGATCCGCGGCTTCCGCATCGAGTTGGGCGAGATCGAGGCGGCGCTCGCCGGACACCCCGCGGTCAGCCAGGCCGCCGTGGTGCCCGACCGTGACGGCGACATTGTGCGCCTGGTCGGCTACGCCGTTCCGGAGAGCGGCCCCGAGGACGGGGAGCTCGACCCGCAGGCGCTGCGTACGCACGTTGCCGGCCTGCTGCCCGAGTACATGGTGCCCGCCCTCGTGGTGCCGCTGGACGGTCCGCTGCCGCTGACTCCCAACGGCAAGGTGGACCGAAAGGCGCTGCCCGCACCGGACTGGTCCGGGATGACCGGTGACGCCCGCCCGGCCACCGAGACGCAGGCTCGCCTGGCCGAGCTGTTCGGCGAGATCCTGAAGCTGGAAGACGTCGGCATCCACGACAACTTCTTCGCGCTGGGCGGCCATTCGATGGCCTCGATGCGGCTGCTCGGCCGGATTCGCTCCGAGTTCGGCGTCGAGTTGAGTATCCGGGACGTCTTCGACTCGCTGACCGTCGCCGGCATCGCGGCCAAGCTCGACGGAGCGTCGGCCGCCCGGCCGCCGCTGCGCCCGGTCGAGCACCGCGCGGAGGGCGACACACTGCCGGTCGCCCCCGTGCAGCGGTGGCAGTGGGCGTCGTACCGACGGCACCCCAGCTTCGACCACGCACTCGTGCTGCGCTCGCCCGGAGAGCTGGACGCCGGTGCGCTCGCTGCCGCACTCGGCGACGTGGTGGCACGGCACGAACCGCTTCGCACGGTCTTCACCGAGCGGAACGGAGTCGTCCACCAGCAGGCCACCGAACCCCCGGCCCTGGCCCTGGAGCGGTGCGCCGACCTGGACGCCCGACTCGCCGAACTGGCCGCGCAAGCCCCGGACCTGTCACAGGAACCGCCTCTGCGGGCCCGGCTGCTCACCGATGCGGACGGCAGCCAGGCGGTGCTGCTCACCATGCACTACCTCGCAGTGGACGAGTGGTCGGTGGTGCCCCTGTTCCGCGACCTCACTACGGCGTACGCAGCCAGGACGCACGGCCAGGAGCCCGAGTGGGAGCCGCTGCCGGTGACGTACGCCGACTACGCCCACTGGGCCCATGAGGTGCTCGGCGACCTCACCGACCCCGACAGCCTGGGTGGGCGGCAGCTCGCGTACTGGCAGCAGACGCTCAACGACATACCGCGTGAGCTGGCGCTGCCGACGGACCGGCCACGTCCCACCGCACCCGGCCTGCCCGACTGGAGCGGTGACTACGTCGGCTTCGTCCTCGACGCGCAGCTCCATGCCGACATGGACAAACTCGCCCGGGCAACAGGCACCAGCATGTTCATGGTCCTGCACTCGGCACTGTCGGCACTGCTCACCGCACACGGCGCGGGCACCGACCTGCCGGTCGGCACCATGGTTGCCGGCCGTACCGACGACCAGCTGGCCGATCTGGTCGGCTGCTTCTTCAACACCGTGGTGCTGCGCACCGACACCGCGGGGGACCCGACCTTCGCGGAGCTGCTGACCCGGGTGCGGGAGACGACGCTCAGCGCCCTGGACCACCAGGACATCCCGTTCGACGAGGTTGTACGGGTGACCGGTCTGCCCCTGGAGGGACCGCAGGTCATGGTGATCCACCATGAGCAGGCGGACCTCGGGGAGCTGGAGGGCGGCATGGGCTTGTTCCACGCCGTGCCGACCGGCTCGGCGAGGGCGGAGCTGACGCTCAGTTTCTACGAGCCGCGCGGCGATGGCCCGGTGCACTGCGAGTTGATCCACGCGACCGAGCTGGTCGGCCACGCCAAGGCACGGCAGCTCGCCGACGAATTTCTGGTGCTGCTGCGGAACGTGGCAGCCCACCCGGAGCAGCCGCTCTCGGAGCTGTTCACCGTAAAGTCCATGAGGAGTGACGACGCATGACGACCAACCCGTTCGAGGACCCGCAGGGCCGCTTCCTGGTGCTGGTCAACGACGAGAACCAGCACTCGCTGTGGCCGTCCTTCGCCGAGGTGCCGGCCGGGTGGCGGACCGCCTTCGGCGAGGACACCCGGGAGGCCTGCCTCGAGTACGTGGAGGCCAACTGGACCGACCTGCGGCCTGCGAGCCTGATCGCGCAGCAGGGCTGACCCCGGCTGAAAGAAAGTCGCCGCCTGCGGTGAGGAATGATCCTCACCGCAGGCGGTGACGCGCGTTCAGCCGCGCGGCGGGAAGGCGAAAGTGGCGGGTGGGAAGAAATCCACGCCATCGCTCCGTCTGCGTAGCAGGACCGCCTGACGCCGCAGGAGGGGCCGGTCGTTCCCCGGCGGAGGTCAGTGGCGAGGGGCATTCAGGAGCATGAGGTCGAATTCCGGGCTGTCGGGGGTGTTGCGGTAGGGGCCCGCGTACTTGTGGCCGAGTCGGGCGTAGAGGTCTCTGCTGCGCTGGTTGGAGGGCAGGGCGAGAAGCGAGGACCACGTTTCGGTGCCATGACCTTCAGAAGCGCCGCATGGAGCTAGGAGCCGATGCCTTGGGATTGCCACGGCGGCCGTACGGCGAGCTCGCACAGCTCCATCAGCGCTTGCGGGTGCCTTCGGGGACCTGGTCGACGAGATCCGGTCCGAACCAGTAGTCGGCGGGTGTTCGGGACCCCGCGGTCCTCGATCGTCGCCACGGCGCAGTCCCCTGCCGTCCCCAGGTGGGATCGCGCCCGCGGCGCAGTCCGACCGAGCTGGGCCGACGGTGACGCGGCTCCTTCGCCCACGCAGGCCAACCGCCCAGCCGCAGGCGGGCCGTTCTATGGGGCTGTCAGTTCCGTCGCAAGATCAACACCGCCGCTCCGGCGGTCACAATCGTGGCGAGCAGCCAGCCCAGGATGACCAGGGCGAGGGCTATCCACTGGGAGGCACCGGAAGTGCGCCAGGCGGCTTCCTGGCCGAGGTCGAGGACGGGCAGGAGGAGATCCAGGGTGTAGATGAGGGGCTCCCAGTGCGGCGCCTCGTCGGGCTTGAGGGGAGGCGGGGGATGGTTGGCGAACCATACCGAACCAGAGACGCACAGGGCGCTCAGCCACAGGAGGGCGCGGGCGGGCAGATATCCGTAGCCCAGGGCGATGTCTTGGATGTGCTCCCAGACCTTTAGCGTCAGTGGCAGGTCCCGGCGTCCTCGACGGAGCTTGGCAAGGAGAACGGTGTTCGCGTCGGAGTACTCACCCGCTGCGCGCAGGGAAGCGGCGAGGCGGTCGTACGGCTCGGGGGAGTATTCGGGGGTGGCGGCGTACAGCCATTCCAGGCGGCGGGTCAGGGGGAAGTGGTCCACTGGGATGAGGGTTTCATAGGTGAAGCCGCGCAACTCGAGCCCGCCTATGCTTGGCCAGCTCTGGGCGCTGTCGACCAACCGGCCCACAACGGCGTTGCTGAGATCGACGCGGCCGCGTCCCGGTGGCTCGGGGGTGAAGCGCAACTCCGGAGCCTGCACATTACGCAGCGACAGTTCCTGGTCCATTTCGAACATCAGCCGGAGCTTCTCGAGGACTAGCGCGCCGCCGAAGGTGGACCCGTCCAGACGGAGGTTGCCTTGGACCGAGGGGCGATGAGTCGGCTGCGGCCATCCGGATAGCTGGGGGACTCGACATCTGGGGCGAACACGAGGTTCTCCTCGACGACGAGTCGAGGCGCGTTGAGCGCCGTACCTTGCGGATTGCCCAGCCTGCATGCGCGCAGACTCATGCTGCCGCCGACGCGTGCGCTTCTCAGGCTCAGCTCACCCGTGACCTCGAGCCAGTCGGCGTTCAGATCCTGGGTGACGTTCATCCCGTCGGCATCCAGCGCTTTGCCGCGTTGGTTAGGGCCCAGCCGCAGATGCTCCAGCGTGAGATCCATGCCGATACGGGCCTGCGGCAGCGCCAGGCCTTGCGGCACATCGCAGTTCTTCAAACTCAGGTCGCCCTCCGTGACCAGCCGCGTCGCGTCCACACGCGGCACAGGGCACCGGTCGATGATCAGGGTGCCCGCCCGGCAGTCGACGAGCCGAAACGGCTGCTCCAGGCGATAGTCTTGTAGGTCGAATGGGACGGTGATCTCCGAGTTCGATAGGTCGAGTTCGCCGGTGATCCGGCAGCCGATCATCTTCAGCGCCGCTGCCCTGCCTGGCTGCGCGGGTGGGCCGTTCAGCAGCAGAAGCGCGATCACCTGGGCGCGCACGGCTCGTTCGGGGCCCCAGGTGCGGTCACCGCCCGGGTCATCCTCCGCCGGATCTCCCGTCCGCAGATCATGCTCGGTGCCGTTGCGGTACGCCTGCCACAGCCCCCGCTCCGCTGACGTCAACTCCAGCTCCGCCGGCGGCTCCCCGTCATCCTGCGCTGCCACCCGCAGCTCCCTCCCTGTCGAGCTTCTCCATCTGCGACCACAGTGTCCCTACTCCGAGCGAGTGATGCGGGTGGAACGCATACGGCGCCTGAGCCAGTGTGTTGAACCTTCGGGCGAAGCGCTCTTAACCTCATGCATCTCAAGCGGCCGCTGACCTGCTGCGTTGAGGTTCGAGAACACTCAGCCATGCGGCTCGCCCCAGACGGCGGTACCGGGACAGCCGGCGCGCCGACCGTTGATGGACGGCGTGGTCACGTGCCGGGCGGTGGCGGGGACAACGGGCGTGTGCAGCATCCGCACCGCTGCAGGTGAACATCCCAGGTGCCGGCTGGCCGTCCATGCCTGCTGGGGCGTGCCGCTGGCTGGGCAGTGAGCCTGCGGGCTTCGCTGGTAGCTGAGGGGGTCATCGCAGGTGCGGGGGGATCAAGATGCGCGGGATTTCGGCGGGCGAGAAGGGATGTCCCTGGTGGCGGGCTTTGGGACAAAGGGGCGTGGGCGAGATTCTCGGCGGTTGCGGCTGGTGGCTATCGCTGCGGGAACGCTGGCGGCCGCAGGGTTGGCGACCACGGCCTTCGCTGTAGGAAGCGGTGACGATGATGGCGCCGCCCGTGTCGAAGATCGCGGGGATGTGCAGATAGGGCTCTTCACCGGGGAGCACCCTATGGAGGACTGGACGCAGGAGGAGATTGTCGAGCGTCTGCGGCAGGCGGATCCCATGATGCCGGGGGTGGAGCGAGAGTAACGGGCGCAATAGCAGCATGGGCGGGAAGAGCGCCCCCAGTTGCTGGGGGCGCCCTGTGGTCTTTCGTGCCGCTTGGGTCAGTTATTGATGGAGGAGAGGACCTGGCTTCGCTGGCGTGCTCAGAGGAGTACAGGTGGTTGTCCGCCCATGCTCCGCTGCTGGTGGTGTAGCGGTGGCTGTTGACCCCCACGATCCGAACGTTGCCGGTGGCGATGCCGGTGACCATGGGGCCGCCGCTGGCGCCGTGGCCCATGTCGCAGTTCATCCTCAGCCGCTCGTCCAGTAGGTCCCAGGGCCCGCCGTCGACGGTGTTGCCGCGGCAGTACATCAAGTACTCGCCATCGCCGAAGTCGGAGTCTGGGCGGTTGTAGCCGTCTGCCGGATAGCCGTAAGAGTGCACGTCGCTGTAGGCGGGGCCATCGCTGAAGTTGTAGCCGTAGGCGCCGATCGCATCCTGGAGGTTGCCGTAGAGCAGGTCCTTCTTCACGATGAGCGCGCCCAGGTCGGAGGAGTAGTAGTCGGAGTAAATGGCCCACTTCGACGGGACGATGACCCGGTCCTGGAACCACCAGCCCCAGGGCGTCAGACCGTTCTTGTAGGCAGGGATGAAGACGAAGTTCTTGTAGAAGCCGCCGCCCTTACCGGCGTGGAGGCAGTGGGCCGCAGTCCAGACCGCGTTCTTGGTGTTCGAGACGATCACCGAGGCGCTGCAGCTGGCGCTGCCCCCAGGCACATCGAACAGCAGCTTGCCCTGTTGCCCGGGTCGGCCACGAAACAGAGTACGGAACCGGCTCGGAGCGGGACACGGTCGTCGACGCAGCGGCCATCTGAGCCTGGTTGGCAGTCAGTTCCTTCGGAGGCACCGCATCCGCCGAGACATTGAGCACTCGGGGGGTGTGGGGTTCCGAACTGGGCCACCGTGCTGACGTGCGGACTTCCCTCCAGACACTGCGGCGAGCTGGACCACTGGCCGAGGCCCGCGGCAGCCCCACGCGGCGCCTGCCCCTGCCTGCGTCCTCTGGTCAGGTGACGCACTCCTTGGTGGTGCGGCGGGCTGGTCCACCCCCGCCTCGTGGGAGTGGTGGGGCAGGGCGCGCATGTGCCGACGCCGCCACGGCTGCTCTCGCCGTGGCGATGTTCCGTGATATCCGTCGGAAGCGCCGACGGGCGTCGAGGGTCTGCCGCACAGGGCCTCTGGCTGGCGGAAGCACTGGCCAGAGGCCCAATTGCGGTCAGGATCCAAAGGGTTGCCTTGCCGCGGAGAGGTGGCGCGGGCGGCAGCCGCGCGCGTCAGCCAGGCCACTCCCAGGACATACCGTGTATGCCAGCCGGGCATTTCGTGGGCAGCATGTGCGCTGTGTGAGAGACGTCCAGTGGGATCCGGTGGCGGTAGCGTCTTTCCGCGCCGATCCGTTCGAGGTAATAGGGGTGACAGCTCACCGGGAGGGCCGCCGGGTGGAAGTAGACGTGCAGCAGGAACTCGCGCAGACTGACCCGGGTGCGGCGCTCGTGGTGCGTGGAGATCTCCCGGCTCGGGCCAAGCGTGATGGCGTAATCGACCACCATGGTCTCGTTCTTCGCCAGTTTCCGGCCGAACAGGATGTCCGCCACGATGCTGCGCAACTCTGGCAGGAAGCGCACGGTACCGAGCTTCCCGCAGCGGACGGACACGTCGATCGACTCGGTCGCGTTGTCGTCGATGCTGTGCACGACGGTCATCCGGCTGGCACCGTCACGGGTGGCCCGCAGTACCTGGTTCACCGCCATCTCGCGTATGCACCGGTGCTCGTCCAAGCGCACGGTCTCATGGATGGCGAGCGAGCTGACATCCTCGTTGAAGTGCGCGAACTCCTCACCGAGTGCCCTTTCCACGACCGAGTTCTCGCCGAAGACGCGTTGTGATGCGGTCAGGTCCTGGGGACCTGACACTGCCCGACCGCGGGGACGGTGCGGTCCGACCAGGGAGCGGAGAGTCCCCTCAGGGAGGACGAGGATGGTCTCCAGGGCGTCCACGGCGCGCAGCGACAGAGCCCGTTCCGGTTGGCTGCGTCCGCATTGCCAGTAGCTCAGCGTCGCCAGACTGATGGTGATGCCCCGGGCCTCGAGCCGGTCCCGCACCCGTTCCAGGGAGAGGCCACGCCGCTGCAGCGCTTCCCGGAAAACTGCCGCGAACGTCGGTTCCGCCGAGGTTTGGGAAGGAGGGAAGGAGGTGGTGTTCTGATCAGCGGAACCGCTCGCGGTGGCGGCGGTGCGGGCGGCGCTCTGGCTGCGCGCGCTGGCCGTGCGTGCACCGCCGCTGGTGGCTGCGATTGCGGGGTGTCCGCTGGTGGCGGTGCGGCGGCTGAGAGTGGTCGCGGTGGTCGAGACGGGGGTGTTGGTGTCGGTCGCGGTGGCGGGGTGGGGCTGGGAGTCGCCCTCCGGTGCGGCAGTGGCCAAGTGCGATGGGCGGTGAGCGGGTCTGTCGCTTTGTTCGCTTTCGTGGGGCGCCTTTGTCATGACGTCTCCGGGTGGGGGTCGCACGGTGTCACGGTGCCCGCTCCGGCACCCGCCGGACCCGGCTGCCCCGGACCGCGGGTGCCGCCCGGGAGTCCGCGTCGTACGTCGTGAGTCGGCGCTCGGCAACCAATTCCGGCCATATGCCAGCCAAGCGGGGCCGCTCAGCCTATCCGGCGAGCGGCCCCATGTCCCCTGGTGTGCGTGCGTGCCTCAGTTGGTGTTGAGGGCGAGCCCGTAGTGCGACAGGGCGTCGTCGAGCGGCTGGAAGTACGAGGTCCCCCGGGAGTTGACCCCTTGCCTGCACCGCTGTCTGACCGGCCCGCCCGAGGTCATGCCCTGGGCCTGGTTGCCCGAGATGTACGCGCCGCCGCTGTCGCCGCCCTCGGTACACACGGTGGAGCTGCCGAGGCCGGAGACGACCGTGTTGGGACCACCGTTCTGGTCGATGTAGGTGACGGTGACGTTGTACGAACTGACCTGGCCGCAGGTCCAGCCTGTGGTCTGGCCCGACTTGCACAGCGCGGCACCCGGTGCCGCACGCGTGCTGCCGCTGACCGCGATGTTGCCCGCCTGGCCCCAGGTGCCGACCGCGGTGGCTATGGAGTCGTCGGAGTCCATAGCGGCTATGCCCATGTCCACACTGGACGTGCCGAGCGCGAAGCGGGTGTGCGTGCCCTTGGCGAAGTGCGAGCCGTCGTAATACAGGTCCGGTAGGTCCTCGATGCAGTGGCCTGCGGTCACCAAGTACTGCTTGCCCGACGCGTCGCGGGCGCCGTAACCGACCGAGCAGATATAGCCGTTGAACGTCATCCGGCTGCCCGGGTATATCACGGCCTGCGGGGCCAGGGCCTGCCGGCCACGTACGACGCGGACGGCGTCGCCGTGAGCCTTCGCCGCCCTGAGGAAGGAACGGGCCGCTGCGCTCTTGTCGCTGTTCACCTCCACCGTGACTATGTCGGAGGCGAGGTCGACCGACCAGGCGGAGACACCGGTGGGCACCCGCTTGGCAGCCTTGGCGTCGAGTGCGGCCTTGATACGGTCGAGGGCGGACTGGCCCTGCGCCGGCACCCGGGCGTTCAGACCCGCGTCCTCGATCTCCGCAGCAGCCTTGGCGTTGGGCGCGTTGACCGTGAGCACACCTTTCTTGTTGAAGAACGCGCCGTCTGCCTTGATCCCTTTCCTGCGCAGCTCGGCGAACCGGCGCTGCTGCGCGGCTTGCCGGTCCAGACGGTCAACGGCGGCCTTCTCGCTGACGTCGAGGGACTCGGCCAGAGCCTTGACCATCTCCGGCTGGTAGCGCGGGGCGGAGGGAGCCGAGTCCTCAGCCTGCGCAATGGTTACGACAGAAACCGAAAGCAGGGCGCCGACAGCAGCGGCAATGAAATACTTCCGGGAAACTCTCACAGCGTTTCCTTCCGATTGCAGCACAAACACCAAGGCAGGGAAAATGGAGAAACGCGGCCGAAGCGCAACGCGTTTCCCGAGGAGGTGCTTGCCTGGCGGCGCAGGTGGGGGCCGGTCGCCGCGCACCAAACCTTGACGTAGCCGCTGCTTTCGACGCAAGGGTTCATCACAGAGGCTTTTTCAACAGAGTTGCGAGAATACTGTTAATGTTGAACTACTGTGACGGGCTCATCAACTGAGCGTGGGCCACGCGCATCACGCGTCATATCGACAGGTGGGGGCTGCTCGCACACGATCGGACGCGGTTCCGCCACGCACGCCTCGTGGCCTTCTGGGCATATCTCGTGGTCCCCGTAGGACAGCAGTAGTACACCGATCTGCAGAGGTCATAGGAGGCGTCGGCGAACCCCTTACTCCAGCGGTAGTTCGCTACTTTTGCTGGTCAGGTTCGGGTTGTTGGAGTCTGCTGGCTGACTGCCCGTCAATGTGGCGGAAGTTCGTGACGCCGGGTGCGCCGGCTGTAGTGGTGGGCAGGCTCGCTCTGCCCGGTCTGATGGGGTAGCCGATCGGGCAGTAGCCAACCGTGCACCGGGGAGGGAAGTGCGCGGCGGCATGGGATGGCGTCGGTGGGGGTAGCCCCTGTGGTGGCCGCGGGGTTCCGGGATTTTGGTCGCCGGTGCTCAGATGGCCGAGAGGTATGCCTTCCAGCCGCCCGTCGGCGCCTGTCCCACCCCGAGGCCGCGCAGCTTCCGCAGCACCTTTGGATCCTGGACGTCGAGCCAGTCCACGTACTGCCGGAAGGAGACCAGACGCACCTCTTTCCGCTTCTCGTCCGCCATGTGCTTGAAGGCCTCTTCGACGGCGTTCATATAGATGCCGCCGTTCCACTGCTCGAAGTGGTTGCCGATGAACAGTGGGGCGCGGTTGGTCTCGTATGCGCGCTGGAAGCCCGCGATCAGGGCCTCGCGCGCCTGCTGCTCCCAGGCCGGGTACTTGGACGGATCGCTCTGCATCGCGTTCTGCGACTGGTTGGCGAGCATGTTGTAGTCCATGGACAGGACTTCGAAGTCCCGGCCCGGGAAGGGTATCTGCTGGAGCGGAAAGTCCCATATGCCCTGTTTCTTGGTGGGCCAGATCTGGTGTCCGCCCGGCGCGCTCGCGTCATAGCGCCAGCCCAGCCGCTTGGCCGTCTGCAGCAGGTTGTCCTGGCCCAGCAGACAGGGCGTACGGCCGCCGATCAGCTCCTTCTCGTAGTTGAACGGCAGCGGGTCCAGGTCCGTGAAGCCGGTGTTCGTCCGCCACTTCGTGACGAAGGACACTGCCTGATCGATCTCCGACTGCCAGTCGGCCGGCGTCCAGTGGGCGACCGAGCCCGACCCGGCGCAGAAGTGACCGTTGAAGTGGGTGCCGATCTCGTGGCCCTCGAGCCAGGCGAGACGAACGTTCTCCAGGGTCATCCGGATGTGCTCGTCGGTGAGGTATCCGATGTCGGAGGCCCCGACGGGATTGTTCGGCGGCCGGTAGAGGCTCTTCTTCGACTCGGGCAGCAGATAAAGCCCGGAGAGGAAGAAGGTCATGGCCGCGCCGTGGTCCTTCGCGAGCTTGCGGAAGCGCGGAAAGAGTCCATTGCCGACATCGCCCGCACCGTCCCAGGAGAAGATCACGAACTGCGGCGGCCTCTGGCCGGGTTCGAGCCGCTCGGGCTTCGGCTGGCCGGGCTGCTCACCGGTATCGGCGGTGGAACCGTCACCGATCAGCCGGGGGCGACTCTGCCTGCCCCCACCACCGCTTCCCGCGCCCCAGCCGCCCGTACCGGCCGCCGATCCCGAACCCATTCCGCAGCCCGCGGCCCCGAGCACAGCCGCCGCACCCAGCCCCAAGCCCAGAAAGCCTCGACGATTGATGGAGTGGCCGGGCGACAGGGCGAGAGCTGCTGGCGTTGATTGCGGGCCTGGGTGGGTGCTGGCAGTGGAAGGCATGCGCGTCTCCCCGTTTGCGTAGCTGGTCTTTGGTACGCCTCAGACCCTGCCGACATGCGTTGACGCATCACTAACCGTTCCCTAACGGTTCACTGTTGCGCCCTGGGAGCACTCCAGAGGGAGGTCACAAGAGGGTCGGTCGAGTGCCGCCCGCAGTGGCGGGGCCGATGGGTCTATGCCGGCTCAGGCAGCCGGTTGAGGCGGTCGCGGTGGGCGGGGGTCAGGCGGAGGTGCGCCGCGGCGAGGTTCTCCTCCAGGTGGTCGATCCGGGCGGTGCCCGGGATCGGGAGGATGACCGGCGAGTGTTCGAGGAGCCACGCGAGCGAGACCTGCGTGGGCGTGGCGGCGAGCTCGGCGGCCACGGCGGCGATCTCGGCCCTCGCGCTTGACGCCCCTGCCGCGACGGGCCGCCACGGCAGGAACGCGATCCCCGCTGCCTCGCAGGCCGCGAGCACGGGCTCGTGCTCGCGGTCGAGCAGGTTGTAGCGGTTCTGCACACTCGCGACGTCGATGATCTCCCGTGCCCGCTCGAGTTCGGTGACGGTGACCTCGGACAGCCCGATCCGGCCGACCTTGCCCGCGGTCTGGAGTTCCCGCAGCGCGCCGAGCTGATCGGCGAGAGGGGTGTCCGGGTCGATGCGGTGCAACTGGAGCAGCTCGATCCGTTCGACGCGAAGCCTGCGGAGAGCTTGTTCGACCTGAGCGCGCAGGACGGTCGGGCGGCCGTCCAGCCTCCACTCTCCTGAGGAGACCGATCGCGCGACGCCGACCTTGGTGGTGATGAGCAGCCCGTCCGGGTAGGGGTGCAGGGCTTCGGCGAGGAGTTCTTCATTGGCTCCTCCGCCGTACAAGTAGGCGGTGTCGATCAGCGTGACGCCCAGCTCGACAGCCCGTCGGGCGACCGCGCGGGAGGCCTCGCGGTCGGCGGCAGGCTCGGTCGGCAGGTGCATGGCTCCGAACCCGAGCCGCCGTACGCCCAGATCCTCGCTGATACGGAACGTGTTCGATGTCATCTGCTGTCTTCGCCCCCTCGCTCAAGCGGGCGCGGTGCTGGCACCCAGGTCTGACATCACCCGACCCACCATGAGCCGGCGGCGCCGGACGCATCGGCCCGGTGCGGCTGTTGCACGTTCTGGGATCTGGCCGGGGCCATAGGTGCGGATCACCACGTTCGTGCGGGTGCTCGGGACCACAGTGTTCCTCCTCAGGTGGGTGCCGATGGCGTGGCAGAGCCGGGGGGCGTTCGGCCAACGGCTAACCCTGCATCGGGCTTCAGGCGCGGGTCGACCGGCTCGGCGCGCTGACCGCCACCCTCGCCGGGATCGGCGCCCCACTGCATACCTGGTACGGCGTACCGGCCTTCACCGACCTGGCTGGCGAAGGCGAACAGCCGCCGATCGCCCGGGAGTTGGAGAAGATGCTCGCCTCCGAGGAGCGAGCGGGGCCGCACCGACCCCTACCGCCGTCGTCGCCCTGCTGCATCTGTACGGCGTACACGACTGAGCCGCCCGGCCGGGAACCCGCCCGGAAGAATTTCAGTCGCGCCGGCCAGCCTTGATCGGGCAACCTGCCGTGCATCGCGTCCTGCCATCCGCCGGCAGCGTGCCCGCAAGCCCCCTGGAGAGACCGACGTGCCTGCCGCCGAGGCCGCCCCGCCCACAGCCGCCGCGTTATCGAGCGCGGCGCAGCAGCCCTCCGCCCGCGAGACCTGGCGTGCTTTGTACGCCTCTTTCCGGCCGCATCGCGCGGCGGTCGCCCTGGGCGCGCTCTTCGCGCTGATCGGGGCGGCGACCGCGCTCGCCCAACCCCTCGCCGCCAAGGCGCTGGTCGACCGGCTCGGCAGCGATGAGCCGATCGCCTCCGTTCTGCTGGTGCTCACCGCGCTCGTCCTGTTCGGCACGGCCATCGAGTCGGTCGGCCAGTACATCCTGGAGCGGACATCGGAGTCCGTGGTGCTCGCGGCCCGCCGCAGGCTGATCGGACGGCTGCTGCGGCTGCGCGTCCCCGAGCTCGAGCGCACTCAGCCGGGCGATCTGATCTCGAGGGTCACCTCGGACACCACCCTGCTCGATCAGGTCAGCACCCAGGCCGTGGTGTCGGCCCTGACCGGCGGGCTCACCCTCGTCGCGACGATCGTGATGATGGGGCTGATGGACCCGGTGCTGCTGGGCGTGACCATCGGCGTGTTCGTGCTGATCGGCGCCTCCGTGAGCTGGGTGATGCCCCGGATCTCGAAGGCCACGAAGCAGGCCCAGGAGGCGGTCGGCGCGGTCGCCACCGCCCTGGAGCGAAGCCTGGGCGCGTTCCGCACCGTCAAGGCGTCGGGTGCCGAGCGGCGGGAGATCGCCGAGGTCGAGGCCGCGGCGCGGGAGGCCTGGCGGCACGGGGTGCGGTCGGCGAAATGGGAGTCGATCGCCTGGACTTCCACCGGGCTCTCGGTGCAGGTGTCCTTCCTGGCGGTGCTGGGCGTCGGCGGCGCCCGGGTGGCCTCCGGGGCGATCCCGGTCTCCACCCTCATCGCGTTTCTGCTCTTCCTCTTCTATCTCATCGAACCGGTCTCCGACCTGGTCGGGGCGGCGTCCCAGTACCAGGTGGGTTCGGCGGCCATCGCGCGGATATCCGAGGCCGAGCGGCTCGACGTCGAGCCGGATCACGGGGTGCCGGGGCGACCGGACGGCCCACCCGCATCTGTCGCCTTCGAGGAGGTCACGTTCCGCTACCGGGACGACCTGCCTCCGGTCCACCACGGCGTCAGCTTCTCCATACCCGCTGGTGGCATGACGGCCTTCGTCGGCCCCTCCGGCGCGGGCAAGAGCACGGTCTTCGGCCTGATCGAGCGGTTCTACGACGCGACGGGCGGCCGGATCCTCGTCGACGGCGAGGACATCCGAGACTGGCCGCTCGACCGGCTCCGCGCCGCGATCGGATACGTCGAGCAGGACGCGCCCGTGCTCGCGGGGACGCTCCGCCAGAACCTGGTCTTCGCCGCCCCGGACGCCACGGACGAGGAGATCCACGACGTCCTCGTACGGACCCGGCTGGCCGCGCTCGTCGACCGGCTGCCCCACGGCCTGGAGACGCCGGTCGGCCACCGCGGAAGCAAGCTGTCCGGTGGCGAGCGACAGCGGGTGGCCATCGCCCGCGCGCTGCTGCGGCGCCCCCGGCTGCTCCTGCTGGACGAAGCGACCTCGCAGCTGGACGCGGCCAACGAGCTGGCGCTGCGCGATGCCGTGACGGAAGCCGCGCGGGACACCACGGTGCTGGTGGTCGCCCACCGGCTGTCGACCGTGACGCTCGCGGACCGGATCGTGGTGATGGAGGCCGGGAGGGTGCGCGCCGTGGGGACGCACCCGGAGCTGGTGGCCTCCGACCCGCTCTACGGCGAGCTGGCAGCGACGCAGCTCCTCGCCGCCGCCGGCTGACCGCCCAGTGCTACCGCGCCGGGAAAGCGGCGACAGAGAGCGGGCAGACAGCGTCATGCCCCTCAGTCACCATCCTGGCGACCGTCATGGTGCTGGCCGGAGCGTTCGCCCTCGGAGCCTGGGCCGTGCAGCGCGCCAGCGGCAACAGGACGGCCAGAGCAACACTGGAAGTACCCGCACCAAGAAGTGATCCACATGGCCGCGCTCACCCCCACCGAGTACGACCGCCTCGCCGCCGCGACGGCGTTCACCCGCGCCCTACTGGCCGACGACGACGAGGGGGCCAAGGTGATCCTCGAATCGAGCAGCGAAGGCGACCTCTGCGACGGGCTGTGCTCCCTCGCTCAGATCCTCACGCAGTTCGGCATGGACATGGATCTGAAGACCGACGTCGGCCCAAGGCTTCGTGAGGCCCTGGGCAGCGAGGACGCTGTCTACCGCGCCATCACCGACATGGTGGTCAATGGTCGGACGGACGACCTGCACACGGCCGCACTGTTCGACCGGGTCCTCGCGGAGTGCACGTTCGAGCGGGACGCCGACAAGGAGCTGTCGAGCACCCTCGAAGTGATCTCCCGGCACGTCGAGTGGTGACCAGCAGCACAAGGCCCCGGACGCCCACCACGAGGACGGCGGCCCGGGGTGGTGTGGGGCCTGCCCCGCCATGCGCCGCCGCGCGCACAGTGAGGCAGGGGTCTCATTTCCTGCGGATGACCATCGCGAATGACGTGCGCAGGCGACGGAATCCCGCGTGGCCGGTCCGGCCGGTGTGCTGCATGCACGCCATGTCCACCGGCTCCGAGTCATCGGCAGGCGTCGCAGCCCAGTCGCACCACAAGCACTCGGCTTCGTAGGTCACGTCCGTGTCGGGGTGCTCCTTGATCGTGTGCTCAACGAACGCATAGACGCTCACGACGGCCACCCCGCGTGCCCTCGAGGATGCCGCGCAATTTCCACGCTGCAATCTGAGGCGAGAGACCAATTCCGGGCCGCCCCCGCCTCGGCCCGCTGCCTGTCAAGGGCGGCGCACACGTCGCATCCGTCGACCGGCTTCGGAGCCTCGGGGGGTAGGCCGACGTGCACAGGGGGAGCCATGGTCGTCGAGGGATCGCTCATAACAAGGACGCTAGGAACCAACGCCCGTCCGTATCAACGAACTTGCAGCGACTTGCACACCAGTTTCTCTCTGGGCACCCTTGACCGTGTGTCCCGACTCTGCGGTGATAGTCATGCAAACATGAGCAAGTCCCCAGCCATGGGAGGCAGATGTGGGACTACGTTTTGTGGGCATCGACCCTGACACCGACCGTGACCACTGCCCCACGGTGTGGGTCGACGAGGGCGCCGGGGAGCTTGTGTTCCAAGGGTGGAAAGCAGATGCGCAGTTGCAGGCGGCCTGCCAGTCGACCAGCCCGGCGAACGGACCGATCCCATCGCACGAAGCAGTCGTCCGGCTCCCCGTGCGCATGGTGCCACTGATCAGGGAGGCATGTGATGCCGTCGAGCGCTCCGAGCTTCGGTGACCTGCTGGCCGCGTGCGAACGCTCGGCGGTCCACCTGGAGATGCGCGACTCGTACGCCAGTAACGAGCGCTTCGACGCGTGGAAGCGAGGGCACCGCATCGACTGGGACGACCGTCCGTCGTGGTGGCACTCATTCAACTCGCTGATCACTGACGCTGTGTCCCGCAGCGTAGAAATCCGACGGGCCCGCATCGTCTCCGAGCCGGTGAGCGAGTACATCCGCTGGGAGCACTACGTGACTCACGCCAACGTCGCGTCGGGCGAACAGGTGCGGTGGCTGCCCCGGCGACGGGCGACAGATCTCGCGCTGCCCGGCAACGACTTCTGGTGCTTCGACGACCGGCTCCTGCGCGTTCACCACTTCGCAGGCGATGGCGCTGTGGTGGAGGACGAGCTCGTCGATGACCCGGCCGTGGTGAAGCTCTGCGTCTCCGCCTTCGAAGCCGTGTGGGAACGGGCCATCCCCCACGAGGAATACCGAGTCTGACAGCCAATCACTGGATCGCCGGCTCATGCCCACGTCTCCCTCGTCCAGCGCCCAGGCGGCACGCGAAGCGGTCGCAGTACGCCTGCGAGAGATCCGTCTGGACGCCGGGATCACGGGGCGTGAACTGGCGGCCCGGTGCGGGTGGAGCGAGTCAAAGTCGTCGAGGATCGAGAACGCTCGCACGCCACCGTCGGATAACGACATCCGAGCATGGTGCACCGCCTGCGGGAGCGAGAGCAACGCAGCCGACCTGATCGCAGCGAATCGCCAGGCCGACTCCATGTATGTCCAGTGGAAGCGGCTCCAGCGCACCGGGCTGCGCAGACTCCAGCAGTCCAGTACGCCGCTGTACGAGGAAACCGAGGTCTTCCGGGTCTACTGCTCCAACGTGGTGCCCGGGTTCATGCAGACACCTGGCTACGCACACGCACTGCTGTCGTCCATCGCGGCCTTCCGCGGCACCCCGGACGACGTCGCCGAGGCTGTGGCCGCCCGGATGGACCGCTCCCGCATCGTCCACAGCGGCAAGCACCGCTTCGCTCTCCTGGTCGAGGAGACGGTGCTCCGGTACCGGATCGGTGACGCCGAAGTGATGGCTGCGCAGCTCGGCCACCTGCTGGCGACCATGGCCCTCCCCTCGGTCAGTCTCGGCGTCATTCCGTTCACCGCCCAGCGCCGCATGTGGGCCCTTGAGACGTTCACGATCTTCGATGACCGGCGCGTGCACGCGGAGCTGCTGTCAGCGGCTGTGACCGTCACCGCACCGGGCGAGATCGCCGAGTACGAGAAGGCGTTCGCGGAGCTGTCAGAGCTGGCCGTCTACGGAGCGGCGGCGCGGGCACTGATCACCTCGGCGATCGAAGCCCTAGAGTGATCATTATGGCGATGCAGGCCGTCAGGCCTCCACAGCCACCTGCGGCTCCTCGTCCCGGAGCCGCCTGCTGTCGGACCACGCGGCCCAGAGCGCGGCGTAGCGCCCGCCCGCGGCCACCAACTCCTCGTGCGTACCGGTCTCGACGGCCCGGCCCTGGTCGAGGACGACGACGCGGTCCGCGGTGGCGGCCTGGGGCAGCCGGTGGGCCACCGTCAGGCCCGTACGCCCTTCCAGCGCCTGGAGGGCGGCCGTCTCCAGGACGCGGGCGCCCGCGCTGCCGGCGTCGGCGGTGGCCTCGTCCAGGATCGCGATCGGCGGGTCGGCAAGGACGAGGCGGGCCAGGGCCAGATGCTGGGCCTGGGTCACTGTGAGCCGGTGCCCGCCCTCGCCGACCACGGTGGCGAGCCCGTCGGGCAGCGACTCCACCCAGTCCAGGGCCCCCACCCGGGCCAGTGCGGTACGCAGTTCCTCGTCGGTGGCCTCCGGCCGGGCCAGCCGCAGGTCGTCGGCCAACGGCCCGGCGAAGACGTGGACCTCCTGGCTGATCAGCGTCACCGCCCGCCGGATACCGGCGGGGCCGAGTTCTCGGGTGTCGACACCGCCGAGGACGATCGAGCCGCTGGACGGCTGATGGACGCCGGCGATCAGCTTCGCCAGGGTGGTCTTCCCCGCCCCGCTCGCACCGACCAGGGCAACCCGCTCCCCGCTGTGTACCTCCAGATCGACCTCGTGCAGCACCGGGTGCCCGGCGACGTACGCGTGGCTGAGCGCGGAGACCTTGACCGAGCCGTCCATCGGTACGGCCTGTCCGTCGGGCTCCTGCTCGATGGGCAGGTTCGACACGCCGACGAGGCGGGCGAGGCTCGCGCCGGCGGACTGTGCATCGTCGATCAGAAAGAGCGCGGCGTTGATGGGGTTGAACAGGCTGTGGAAGTAGAGCGCTGCCGCGGTCGCCGTGCCAATGCTCACGGAACCGTTGTCGACCAGCACGAATCCGGTGATCAGGACCGCCGCCAGGCCGACGAACTCGGCGAGGTTGAGCCGCGAGAAGAATCCCGAGATGAGTCGAATGCCGCGCAGCGCGAGTTCGACGGCTGCCTGCGACCGCTGCTCCAGCAGCTCCGCGTGCCTGCCGTTCAGCCGGAACGCCCGCACGGTCCGGACACCGCCGACGCTGTCGAGGAGCTGGTGCTGCAGGGCACCGGCCGCCACTCGGTGCGCTGCGTACACCCGGGTGGCGCGGGGGATGTACCACCGCACGGTAAGGACGTGGATCGGTACGGCCAGCAGCACGGCGAGCAGGAAGCGCCAGTCCAGCACGGCGAGCCCGACCAGCGTCAGCGCGATGGTGAGGAGGGCGCCGCTGAACTCGGGCAGTGCCTGGCGTACCGCCTTCGCTATGAGGGTCACATCGCCGGTCACCCGGGAGGTCAGGTCGCCCGAGCCGGCCTGTTCGACGCGTTCGAGGGGCAGCCGCAGCGCCCGCGCGATGAACCGCTCGCGCAGGCTCGCCAGGACGGTCTCGCCGAGCCGGGCGACGAGGGACTTGCCGATCGCGGTCGCGACCCCCCGGGCCACCGCCACCGCGAGGAGGAGGATCATCGGCACCGTCAGCGAGCCGGGACCGCGCTGCTCGACGACCAGGTCCACGATGCGTCCGAGCAGCGGGGCGGTCAGCAGGCCGATTCCCGTTCCGATGACCAGGACGGTCACTGCGGAGACCGCCAGCAGTCGGTGACGGCGCAGCAACGCGCCGACGACGGCGAGGGTCTGGGCGCCGGTGGCGGTGGGCAGGAGCTCGCGATCGGGCGTGCTGCTTTCGCTCATCGTCCGTCCTTCGTCGTTCGCGCCTTCGTCGTTCGCGCCTGCGCCGTGAGCACCTTTGCCATGCGCGCCACAGTCGTTCACGGCCTTGTCGTTCAAAGCCGTCATGCCAGCACCACCGAGCGGTACGCCTCGTCGGTGGCGACGAGGTCCGGATGGCGGCCTTCCACGGCCACGCCGCCGTCGTCGAGCACCACCACACGGTCGGTCACGGCGAGCAGAGCGGGGCTGGTGGTGACCAGGATCGTGGTGCGGTCACGGCGCAGTTCCCGCAGGCGGGCGGCGATCCGCGACTCGGTGACGGTGTCGACGGCGGTGGTCGGATCGTGTACGACCAGCACCGGGGGATCGGCGGCGAGCGCCCGGGCCAGCGCGACGCGCTGACGCTGTCCGCCGGAGAGCGACCGTCCGCGTTCGGTGAGCATGGTGTTCCCGCCCTGGGGCAGGGAGCGTGCGACATCGTCCGCCGCCGAGGCCGTCAGCGCCGGTTCGACGTCCGCTGTGTCGCTGTCCGTTCCGGACCGTACGTTGTCCAGAAGGCTGCTCTCGAACAGGTCCGCGTCGTGGTGGGCGACCAGGATCGCGCGGCGGACGCCGTCGGGGTCCTGCTCGGACAGCGACACGCCGTCGAGTTCGATCTCGCCTTCGTCGGGGTCGAGTTCGCGGCCCAGACAGAGCAGCAGGTCGGTCGCCACGGCCGGGTCCTTGGCGACGACGCCGACCAGACATTCCGGGCCGATGTCGAGGTCGACCCCGCGCAGCGCGCCGTGTGTGACGCCACGCAGCCGGAGCCTGCCGGTGACCGGATTGGGCAGCGTGGCCGATCCGGCCGTCACGGCGGGGGGCGACGCCAGCACCTCGGCGATCCGGTCGGCCGAGGCACGGCCCTGGGCGAACTCGCCGCTGACGTAGGTGAGGAGCTGGAACGGCCCCAGCAGGAACTGGGCGAGGCCGACAGCTGCCACCAGGTCGCCGATGCTGATCGCGCCACGCATCGCGAGATGCGCGCCGACCAGGCCGATGACGGCGATGAAGATCCCGGTCAGGGCGAGAATCGCGCCATCGTGCCAGGCCCGGCTGCGGGCGGCACGCAGCGCCGCCGCCAGCGAGTCCTGGCTGGTCCGCCGGTACCGTGACACCGCAGCCGGTTCTGCGCCGATCCCCTTCAGGACGCGTAGGCCCGCGACGAGGTCGGCGGCGACGCCGGAGGCGTGGGCGGCGCGCTCCTGTTCGACCTCGCTGCGTCGTTCGAGCGGTCGGCTGATCCGGTGGCCGAGCCACAGCAGGGGCGGTACGCCGAGCAGGACGAGCAGACCGAGCGGTACCGAGGTCCGGAGCAGCGCCACCGCGCTGATGGCCAGTCCGGCGATCGCCGACATCCCGTACGGCAGGGCGGCCGCGACCGCGCCCACCCGGGCGGCATCGCCGGTGGCGATGGCGGTGAGCGCGCCGGGAAGCCGGCCGGCGTCGGCTCCGCCCCGCGGGTCGAGCACCCTGGTGCCGAGATCGAGCCGGATACGGTGCGCGGCTCGTTCGCCCGCTCCGTCGGTGATCCTGGCGGCGGTCCGGTAGCACGTGGACAGGACGAAGAAGAGCACGGCGAGTACCAGCAGCCAGCGCAGCAGGGCACCGGAGGAACCGGTCGCCACCGCCTCGTCGATGATCAGGCCGATGACGACGGGTACCATCGCCTCGCATCCCTGATGCGCCATGCCGAGGAGCGATGCCCCGGCAATATGACGACGTTGGCCCCCGATCGCCCTCCGGAGGACAACGCCCCCCGTCGGTCCTCCAGCGAGCATTCGGTACCTCCGCAGAGACCGTCGTAAGTTAGGTAAGGCTACTCTAATAGACCGACCGTGAGCTCTCGGACGGCGGCTCAGGACATGGCTGCGGTGTCCAGGAAGGTACGGGCTCAACGCGCGGTCTGCGGTGGCGATTTGTGATGCAGCGCTTGCCATGCGCTGAGCGAGTCAGCTGTGGTGCGCGGCGGAGCGCCGAGCGTTGACCCTGTATGCGGTACTCGGTTAGGCTTGCCTAAGTTAACCTGTTGTTCGCGCGGGGCCGCGACGTGTCGCCAGGGGGGAAGGTCCTTGTTGTCGGTCGAGTCGCAGGTGACACCCGAGAACGGTGTAGGCGGCTCAGGGACGCCGTCGGCGCGCCGAGCGGCAGCGGCAGCACTGCGCAGTCTGGGACTGGTCGCTGCGATCGCCGCATTGGTCGTGATCGCCTTGCTCAGTGTGTGGGTGGGCACCAGGGATATCCCGTTCACCTCGACCTGGAGCGTGCTGTGGCACAACGACGGGTCGGATGCCGCGGTCATCATCCACGCGTACCGGATACCCCGGACGCTGCTCGGTCTCTTGGTGGGCATGGCACTTGGCCTGTCCGGCGCCCTGATGCAGGCGTTGACCCGCAATCCGCTCGCCGACCCCGGCCTGCTCGGGGTGAGCCTGGGCGCCTCGACAGGTGTGGTCGTGGCTATCGGGTTCCTGGGGGTGGGGACGGCCCTCGGCTACGTGTGGTTCGCCTTCCTCGGCGCGGCGGCTGCGTCGGTGGTGGTCTACCTGCTTGGCGCGTCCGGACGGACGCTGGCGACCCCCGACCGGCTGGTCGTGGCGGGGGCAGCCGTGACGGCGGTGCTGTACGCCTTCAACTATGCGGTGCTGCTGCTCAATCCGCGGGCGTTCGACCAGTTCCGGTTCTGGACGGTGGGCGCGCTCGCCGGAAGGAACCTCGACATCGCCTACGTCATCCTGCCGTTCGTCGTCGTGGGCCTGCTGATCGCCCTCGGACTCGCCCCGTCGCTCAACGCGCTGGCCATGGGCGACCAGCTGGGACGCGCCCTGGGGGTGAACGTCGACCGCACCCGGGTGCTGGGCGCCGTCGCGGTGATGCTGCTGTGCGGTGCCGCCACCGCCGCGGCCGGACCGATCGGATTCGTGGGCCTCGTGGTGCCGCACGTGGCCCGGTTCGTGGTGGGCCCCGACCAGCGGTGGGTGCTGGCGTACTCCACGCTGCTCGCGCCAATCCTGCTGATCGGTGCAGACGTCCTCGGCCGGGTGCTCGGTGCCCCGGGGGAGGTCCAAGTCGGCATCGTCACCGCGTTTCTCGGTGCACCGCTGTTCATCGCGCTGTGCCGCCGCCGAAAGCTGGTCATGCTGTGAATGCTGTAAAGGCTGTAAAGGAGGCCGGAGCCTCCGCGACCATGGACGCCGCGGACCCCCGTGTGGTCAGCGGTCTGGTCATCCGTACCCGGCGAGGACGTCTGTCCCTGCGGCTCCAGGGCCGTGCCGTGGCCGTGACGACGACACTGCTGGCCGTGCTCACGGTGGTCATGGGAATCACCCTGACGACCGGGGACTTCGAGCTGTCCGTCGCCGAAGTGCTCCAGGCACTGTTCGGCGACGCATCGGGAGCCGCGGACTTCATCGTCAACACGCTGCGCATGCCGCGCCTTACGACCGCGCTGTGCGTCGGAGCGGCCCTGGCGGTCAGCGGGGCGATCCTGCAGAGCCTGACCCGCAACGCGCTCGGCAGCCCCGACATCATCGGCTTCACCAACGGGTCGGCGACCGGAGCATTGGTCGTCATCGTCATGCTGCACGGAAGCATGACCCAGATCGCGCTCGGGGCACTGATCGGCGGGCTCGCCACAGCCGCCGCCGTCTACCTCCTCGTCCTCGGCCGCGGCCTGCAGGGGTTCCGGCTCATCGTCATCGGTATCGGGGTGAGCGCCCTGCTGCTCGCCCTCAACTCGTACCTGATCACCCGGGCGAGCTGGCAGGAGGCGCTGGAAGCCCAGGCCTGGCTGATCGGCAGCCTGGGCAACCGGGGCTGGGACCACGCAGCCGCGGTCGGCATCGCCGTCGCGATCCTGCTTCCGCTCGCCTTCCTCCTCGCCCGCAGACTCTCCATGGTGGAGATGGGCGACGACACGGCGATGGCACTCGGCGTCGACGTAGCCCGCAGCCGTACCGCCCTGCTCGTCATCAGCGTCGCACTGGTCTCCTTCGCCACCGCCGTGACCGGCCCCATCTGGTTCATCGCACTGGCGGCGCCTCAACTCGCCCGGAGGCTGACCCGGTCGTCCGGCCCCGCACTGGTGCCGGCCGCGCTCATGGGCGCCGTCCTGCTGGCCGGGAGCGACCTCGCGGTGCAGCGCGTGTTCTCCCCCGTCCTCCTCCCGGTGGGTACGGCGACCGGCACCATCGGCGGGCTGTATCTCATCTGGCTGCTGGTCACAGAGTCGCGAAAGAGCCGCGCATGACAGGAACGAACCTCCCGACGGCCCGACTGCAGGCCGAGGACCTGACGCTGTCCTACGACCAGCGGATCGTGGCCACCTCCCTCGGGGTCGTCATCCCCGACCGGTCGTTCACGGTGATCGTCGGCCCGAACGCGTGCGGGAAGTCGACCCTGCTCAAGGCGTTGGCCCGGATGCTCAGGCCGAGGGTGGGAGAGGTCTATCTGGACGGGGCCGCCATCTCGTCCTACCGGTCCCGCGAGGTCGCCCGCAGACTGGGATTGCTCCCGCAGTCGTCGACCGCGCCCAGCGGGATCACGGTGGGGGACCTGGTGGCCCGCGGCCGGTATCCGCACCAGCGGTTGCTGCGGCAGTGGTCCGCCGAGGACGAGGCCGCCGTGACGGAGGCGATGCGGCTGACCGGGGTGCTCGAGCTCGCCGACCGGCCCGTCGACGACCTCTCCGGTGGCCAACGGCAGCGCGTATGGCTGTCCATGGTGCTGGCGCAGCAGACGTCCATCCTGCTGCTGGACGAGCCGACCACATACCTGGACATCGCGCACCAGGTCGAGGTGCTGGATCTGTGTGCCGACCTTCATGAGCAGAAGGGGCATACCATCGTCGCGGTGCTGCATGATCTCAACCAGGCCTGCCGCTACGCCACGCATCTCGTGGTGATGAGGGCCGGCGGCGAGATCGCCGCAGAAGGCGATCCGGCGACGGTCATGACCGGTGAGCTGGTCGAGGACGTGTTCGGCCTTCCGTGCCGGATCATCGACGATCCGGAGACCGGCACCCCGCTGGTCGTGCCCACCGCCCGTAAGCGCCACGCCGGGGCCGGCGCCGGATCCGTGGCCGTAGCGGAGACGCCTTAGTCGACGCGGCGGGCGCGCCCAACAGTGGGCGCGCCCTGGGCATCGGCCCAAGCGGCCGCGGACGGGTCCTACTCGGGGACTGCGCGGATCAGGCGAGTCTCGCCAGGCCGCAGCGTCGCGCTGTAGGACTTGTCGACGACTCCGACGTTGCGTCCGGACCAGAGGTCGGTGACGTTGGCGCGGTCGCTGGTGATGCCGACGGCGGTCCAGGTGGTGGACACGGTCTGGTCGCCGCTGGTCCCTGTGTTGAACAGGGCGACGATGTAGTCGCCGTTACGTTCGCGTTTGCTCCACACCTGCTGCACGCCGCCGGGGCCGTTGTAGATCCGCTTGGCGGCGACGCCGTCCTGGTTGACGGCGATCAGCCGCGGGTTCTTCAGGATGGTCAGGTCGACGGGGTCGAGGTTGGTGAGGTCGCTGCCCAGCAGCAGCGGCGCGGCGGCCATCGCCCACAGTGTGTAGTGCGAGCGGCGTTGGTCGGTCGTGATGCCATCGTTGGCGCCGTTGCCGATCTGGATGGAGTCCAGGTCGTTCCAGCCGCCGGGCCCGGCGTGCGGCTGCCAGGTGGCCGCGGAGCCGAACCGGCTGGAGACCTTGGCCCAGCTGGTCAGCGGGTACGAGGGGCCGCCGCTGCCACCGCCGCCAGGCGGGCAGTAGCACTCGATGTCGCCCTGCGTGCGCCAGCTGTTGGCGTACTTCTTGTACAGGGCGGCGCCGCTGATGTTCAGGTTGTTGGACAGCGCGTAGTTGATCGGCCGGCCGGTGTTCTTGAGCGCGGTGGCCCACGCCTTGATGTCGTCCGGGGTGTCGACGGTGACGCCGTCGATCTTGAGGTAGTCCACGCCCCACGAGGCGTACAGCCTGGCCCACGAGTCGACGAAGGCCTGCGCGCCCGGCTTGCTGTAGTCGATGTAGTACATGTTCTTGCAGTTGTAGTTCTTGTGGTACCGGGTCGTGTCGGCGATGTCCCGGGCCCGGTAGTTGGTGCCCTCGATGCGGGTGTTCTGCAGCACCGCGTTCTTCGGGATGCCAGGGGTCACGTAGAGGCCGAACTTCTGGCCGTTGGCGTGCACCTTGTCGGCGACCGGCTTGATGCCGCCAGGGAACTTGGCGGTGTCGACCGCCCATCGGCCGAACTCGTCGACCATGAAGCCGTTGCCGTCGCACTTCTGGAAGAAGTCGTCCACATTGACGTAGATGTACCCGCGGTCGGTGAGGCCGCTGCTCTTCATCGCGTTCGCCTGCGCCACGATCGTGGCTGCAGTCGGGTTGCGCCGCACGAAACTCCAGCTGCTCCAACCCATCGCGGGCGTGATCGACAGTCCGTTGTCGGCGGCGCGCGCGACAGATGGGCCCCCGATGTTCACCAGGCTCACGGTGGCGGTCATCACCACCACACACACCATCGACAACAGCACGTGCCATGTCTTCAAACGCGAGGCTCGATGCATGGATCCTCCCGGATCTGTAGCGGAAGTCGCGTCCTGCCGGGGCCCTGACGGTGCGTCGGTACACATGTTGGTATAGACCATCCAGACCGAGTGAAGCAAGAGTCATCGGACCAATGAGTGCGAAAATGTTCGCGGTAGCGTTTGAGGGCTGCGCCACTTGATCGCTCGTCCCATCAATGGAAACCGCAATGATCCGAGGTCTGCTCTGCCAGGATCGCGAAACCAACGAGTTGTTCGGTCAGCGCGACGCCACCGCCATCGACCGCTACTGAGCCGGCCGAATGAGACGCGGCCTAGAGGCTTAGGCCCGGTCGTACGTGGTGAGGCGGACGAGCCGTTTGTAGCAGCAGAGGGCTGCGGCAAGTCCGAGAAGGCGAGGTAGTTGCGGGGATTGCGCTCGTAGCGGGGGCTGAGTCGGCGGTAGCCGGACAGCCACGACATCGTCCGCTCGATCACCCACCTACGACGTCCTAATCATTCGCTGGACTCGATGCCCCTTCGGGCGATCCGGACGCCGATCCGCTTGCCACGCAGCCATTTCCGCAGGTCCGGGCGGTCATACGCCTTGTCTGCATGCAGACGCTCGGGCTTGAAATGGCGGCCGCGATCCGGGTCGTGTCTCGTTTGGTGACCCGCGACCATGGGCTTCAACCCTTCGCTGTCGTGGGTGTTGGCGGCCGAGACGCCCACGACCAGGGGCAGGCCGTTCGCGTCCGACAGGACCTGCATCTTGGAACCCGGCTTGCCCCGGTCCACGGGACTCGGACCTGTGCGTTCGCCCCCTTTTTCGCCCGGACGTGGGCGGAGTCGAGAACGAGGCGGGAGACATCGATCAGACCGGCGTCATCCAGCCGGTGCAGGACTGCCTCGTGCAGCCGGCCCCAGACTGCGGCTCTGGACCAGATCAGAAAGCGGCGGTGGGCGGTCGACTTCGAGACACCGAAGCAGGGCGGCAGGGCCCGCGACGTCAACCCGGATGGTCTGCGGTCCCGCAAGCGAGCCCGTCCGGCCGCCCCGCCGACCACACGGCCAGACCAGCTGCCACAGGCCGCCTAACTATTCGTCGGCGTCCGGGCCGTCCTTCTCGCCGAACCGCTTCCTCCAGCGCAGGAAACTCGATGTTCTGCCACATCACCCCGGCTTCGATCTGGCCCAGGTCCAGCCCGGTCTCCTCGACCAGTTCCTCCTCGCTGAACCCGTCCGGATGCTCCTGCAGCACCCGAGCAATCTTCCCCGCCCACAGCTCGGCGTCCACGAACGGCCGGCTGTAGTGCTCGCCGCACAGGGGGAAACAGCCCATCACGGCCCGGGGCGGGCAGGGAACCGGACCTGCTCGCCCGCACCGCACGGATCGGGCGCGCCCGCACAGACCGGCCCAGGCCCGGACGCGCCCCACCCCCGCAATGTGACGTGGACAGAGTCCTCGCCACCGGCGAGGCGTTCAGCCGCCCGTCACGCCACCCCACACCTAACGGCGTCGTTGATCCGAACAGCCGACGTATCTGACGCATCACAGCTGCGTGAGCCACATTCTTTGCATGTTCGCTTCAGAAACAGGGGTCTGAGCGGCGGCTGCGGAGGTAGCTCAGCCGCGTGCCTGCGGGGGCGCACTCCCACCACCTCACCCCTGTGGAGCAGGAGATCAAGCTCCCCTCGCCAGACCGGCCAATAGGCCCAGCAGCCGACTGCCAGACCACCGCCGGGCCGGAGGCCGCCGGGCGGCCGTACCAGTCGGCGGCCTCCGGCCCAGTGTTCCATCGCCGAGGAGACGGCATAGGCGCCTCTCGCGCGATGGTTCGCACCGTTGCTCACGTGCTGAGCAGACGGTTGAAGAAGGAACGGTAGCGCCGGAGCGCGACACGCAGATCCTCGGTAGCGACCTCCTCTCCCCGCTGCCACTGTTCTTCCAGCCCCTGCTTGTGCTCGGCGAAGGACGTGGCCAGTGTCTGCATCACGTCCGCGACCAAGGCGTCCGCCGCATGAACCGCTTCCCTTGGATCGTCGACGAACCCGCTCTGAATCTCCTGCCACCTCGAGTGGAACTCGTCCGCCTCCCTACCCAGGAGCGGCCCGGTCTCCTCGGCGGGTTCCTCCGCCTTGGGTGGCACGGCAGCCTCGGCGGTACCGCCCTCCGCCTGCTCCACAGCGGGCGCCGCTTCCGGCGCGGCCCCTACCGGTTCTTCGGCCGTGGCTTCGCCGGGCATCAGGGGTACGTCGTCCGGGCGCGCTGCAGTTTCATCCCGGCTGGCTTCCTGAGGATGGGCAATATCCTCGGTGGACAGTGCTTCATCGCGCGCAGGTATGCCTTCGCGCTGCATGTCTTTCATCTCCCTTCCATCCGTCCCGCGGCGACCCGACTGCTCATCCCCCGTGGTGGCAGGACAGACTGCCTCACTACTGACAGTGAGCACGGAGAGCAGTCTCAGACTCGCCGCTCAGGACGTTGGCTCGAGCAGTTCGTCGAAGAGCGCGCGATAGTGCACCATCGCGCCCCGCAACTCCTCGGTAGTTGCCTCCCGTCGACTGCTTCTCAGCGTGACCTCGTGCGCAGTCCGATAGTGCTCCAGCGTGCTTGCGTGCTCGACGGAGAGATCTTTGATCTGCTGCTCGAACCCCTCGGTCGGATATCCGCGCTCGCTCATGAGTGCGGTCACCAATCGATCCGCTTCGTCCACGGCTGCCTGCGGCCTGTCGACAAACGTCTCCTGCACTCGGTTCCAGTCCTCGGCATATCGGTTCCGGACGGTGCTGGGCAGTGGCTTGATCTCTAGAGCGTCGTGGCGCTCCTCACGCTTCTGCAACTCGCGCTCCGCCGCGAGGCGGCTGTCCTCGGCCTCGACCGTGCGCTCGTACTCCGGCCCGAACCGCTCCTCCAGGTGTCGGCGGCGGAGATAGACCCGCAGGGCCACGGCGAGGATGACCAGCACGACTACAGAGGGAATGATGATGGCAATGAGGGTCCCGGCTGACATTGGGTCCTCCCTTGATATGCCCACCGAATCTCCAGATAGGGAAGACCGAAACTCAGCAGTTTAGAAGTCGGTGGCGCGTCGGGCGTAGAGGCGACACCAGAGGACCAATCCAGCACCTTCCTGTTGATTACCGAAGGGCGGGTATACGGATGGAAGGCAGTAAGCGGTGTAGGGCGGCGGATTCCGGCAACTCGACCGGAGATTCTCAGCACAGGAGACCACATGTTCCAGGCCATTGCCGATGTGCTCCGCGCCATCGGCAACACCATCGCTTCGGTCGTCAGTCTGCCGTTCCGCGCACTTGCTCGCTTGTTCGGCGGCGCCTCCCGACGACGCGTCTGACAACAGACCGGCGCTGAATGCCGCCGACACCGCGGAGTCGGCGGCCTCGGCCCAGCTCTGCGATATCCAGCCAGTGCTCGATCGAATAGGCCGGGCGAGGATGAACGGCCAACAGCGGCCGACGCACGGGTCGGGTTCCATCCCCGGGTTTGCGGCGGCGCGGATCGGAGTAGTGAGCCATGGCGCAACACAACGCAGACGACAACGGCGACGCGTCCCACGCCGTGCCGAGTCGGCAGCCGCCAGCAAAGAAGCCGACAGACCTGACCAAACAATCGTGGTGGGGAGTGCTCAAGCGCACCGTCAAGGAGTTCAAGGGCGACAACCTCACCGACTTGGCGGCCGCCCTGACCTACTACGGGGTGTTGTCGATCTTCCCCGCCCTGCTGGCACTTGTGTCGATCCTGGGACTGCTGGGCGCTTCCAGCATCAGGCCGTTGACCGACAATCTGGGCAGCCTGGCCCCAGGAGCCGCCCGAGACATCCTCAATAACATCCTGGAGCAGTTGGAGAAGAGCCAGGGTCGAGCAGGCATCGCGTTGATCATCGGCATCGCGGTCGCCCTGTGGTCGGCTTCCGGATATATCGCGGGGTTCATGCGGGCCTCGAACGCGGTCTATGACATCGGCGAAGGCCGGCCCGTGTGGGTGACCCTGCCCACCCGGCTCGGCATCACCCTCGTCGTGGTGGTGCTGCTGGCCGCCCTCGCGATCGGCGTGGTGTTCACCGGCGCCCTCGCCGAGAGGACAGGACAGATCCTGGGCCTGGGCGACACAGCCATCACCGTGTGGAACATCGCCAAATGGCCCGTCATGATCCTGCTGTTCATGCTGATCATTGCGCTGCTGTACTGGGCGTCCCCGAACGTCAAACGCCCCTTCCGCTGGGTTACCCCCGGCAGCATCCTGGCCGTGATGATCTGGCTCATCGCCTCCGCCCTCTTCGCGCTGTACGTGGCAACCTTCAGCAGCTACGACAAGACCTACGGCAGCATGGCTGCCATCATCATCTTCCTCATCTGGCTGTGGATCTCCAACATCGCCATCCTGCTCGGCCTGGAATTCAACGCCGAACTTTCACGCGGCCGCGCCATCGAAACCGGCCACCCACCCGGCGAAGAGCCCTACGTCGAGCCCCGCGACACCCGCAAACTCTGATCAAGCGCCCAACCCGGCCCGCGTGCCCGCCGACCTGCTGGTCTGGTCCCAGGACCAGGCCCGCGCCGCCAAAGGGCCTGCCCCCGCCTGATCGGCCGGTCACAAGCCGTCCTGTACAGCTTCGTCCGAGGGTGGCCTGCTGACTCAGCTCCTGACCTTGCCGCTGGCGCCGGTGCGCGGAGTCCGCTGGGTGGTGAGACAGATCGTGACCAGGGCGAGGAAGGCGGCGACCGCCAGTGTCCACCAGCTGGCGCCGACGAGTACGAAGGCGTCCAGCCGCCGGCATAGAGGGCAGCCACGGACGTGATCCGGGCCGCCGGACCGGTACGAGGAGGTCGGAGCTGGGTCGGTGGCATGCCCGACGCGGCGGGGGTGGACTGCGATGGTGGTTTCGACGAGTTTCGTCCCGCTTCCCCTGGTCACCCGCCGTGACTGAAGGGGCTCGGGCGACTGGAGGCAAGGGCATGACGAAGTTCGGTTACTTCCTAGCTTGCGAAGAGTTCGGTCCCGCTGACCTGCTGGAGCAGGCGCGTATGGCCGAGCAAGCAGGTTTCGAAGCATTGTGGATCTCCGACCACTATCACCCCTGGAACGACGCCCAGGGCCACAGCCCGTTCGTCTGGTCGGTCATCGGCGGCCTTTCACAGGTGGTGTCGCTTCCGGTGGAGACGGCCGTGACCTGCCCGAGCCTGCGCACCCACCCCGCGGTTGTGGCCCAGGCCGCCGCCACCTCGGCAGCCATGCTCGATGGACGGTTCCGGCTGGGAGTCGGCACGGGCGAGGCGCTGAACGAGCATATTTTCGGCGATGCCTGGCCCAGCGCCACGGTCCGGCTGGAGATGCTGGAGGAGGCCGTGGCCATCATCCGCAGGCTCTTCACCGGCGAGGAAGTCAGCCACCGGGGTCAGCACTACACCGTGGAGAACGCCCGGCTCTACACACGCCCCGATCAGCCTGTTCCGATCGATGTCTCAGGCTTCGGCCCGGCTGCCACCGCGCTCGCCGGCCGCATCGGCGACGGGTACATCACGATGAGGCCGGACGAGGATCTGATTACCCAGTTCCGCGGGAGCGGCGGCAACCAGAAAGCGGTGCAGGGCGGCCTCAAGGTGTGCTGGGGTCCCGACCGTCAAGAAGCAGTGAGTACGGCGCGGCGGCTGTGGCCGAACATGCTCCTTCCCGGCGAACTCGGCCAAGTCCTGCCGACGCCCCGCCACTTTGAGCAAGCCTGCGAGCTGATCACGGAGGACATGGTCGCCGATACCGTGACCTGCGGCGACGATGCTGGCCAGCACATCGAGGCCCTGCGCACATATGTCGATGCAGGCTTCGACACCGTCTACGTGACCCAGATCGGTCCGGAGCAGCGCGGGTTCTTCGACTTCTACCGCGCCAAAGTGCTGCCCCAGCTGGCCGACTCGTAGCCGTCCCCATGCCCTCAGGCCTACTGCTGGGGCCGGTGCCCATGGGGTTCACGCGCGGACGCGCCGCGAGCCAGGCAAGCCTAGAGTGCGGAGTAGCGGTGGGCAGCGGCGCCCCCTCCTGACGATATCCCTGGTGCGACACGAGCCACCGACGGCGTCCTCGCGCGCCGCGAATGGGCCAGAAGGCGCCGACGGGCGGGCGTCAGGGCTAACCCTCCGTGATTACGCAGCCACCGTGAGATTCAGACTCGCGAGGTGCTGATCAATGCTCGGGGCCGACAGTCGATGTCCCCCCTTTCGCCGGGTCACGCCGAAGGGAGCCCGCATCACCAGCAGTGACGACGTCGGCTCCGCACGCAGGCGCCAAGAGAGATGCTCCGGGTGCTCGGGAATGAACCACGCAGAGTGCGTGTTGTAATGCTTGGTCATAGTTTTTGTGTGTTTGTGTTTTCCAGCACGCTCGCAAGGAACGATGTTGCGGGCGCGCCGCTTGCCTTCAGGGATCTGGAGGAGCCGCGTCGTGAACCGGCCCGGGGCCACCGCATGGTGCGGGCCCTGTACCAGCCCCTGTAAGGAGCAATAGATGACTCAGGGAACCGTGAAGTGGTTCAACGCGGAGAAGGGCTTCGGCTTCATCTCCCAGACCGAAGGACCTGACGTCTTCGTGCACTACTCCGAGATCGATGGCCACGGCTTCCGTAGCCTCGAGGAGAACCAGCGCGTGGAGTTCGAGGTCGCCCAGGGCCCCAAGGGCCCGCAGGCCACGAGCGTCCGGGCAGTCTGACCCACGGCAGGTTACGCCTGCTGAGGACATGAAGGAGAGGGTCGGCACCGATAGGTGCCGACCCTCTCCATTTGGGACTTTCACCAACGGTACCAGCGGCCCCTCCGGCCGCCCGCTGTCGTGGGCCGGACGAAGAAGCCCAACAGCCACACGACGAGCACGATCACGGCGATCCACCACAGTGCCTTGAGCGTGAAGCCGGCGCCGAAGAGAAGCAGGGCGAGAAGCAGAACGAGCAGCAGGGGAACCATAACTATCAACCTCCGCCCGCCCGGGTTCCCCGGCAACCAGCCCCAAATCCTGGCAAGCCATGGCCCATTGCTACATCCGCGCTGAGCCGCTGCGACATCCGACCTGTTGGCGCCCGCGCCTCCGCCACCGGAGGGAATATCGCTGGCGTCCTGCGCGAGTGCAGCGCCGGGCTCGGCTCACCGCAGCTACCCTCCGTCGGGACTCGCGAAGACCGCCGTACCGGGAGGCCATCAGATGCCGAGGCGATGGCGGGCACGGTGGGGCGTGACGTCGGGAACCGTGGCCGTCCTCGTACTGGCGAGCGCCTGCGGCAGCGTGGACGAGCGGCGCTCAGCGGCTCAGGCGGCGGCGCTCCGATTCGAGACGGCACTGCGAGAGCGGGACGTGTTCGCCCTGTGTGACGCCCTGGCTCCGGGGACACGCGAGGAAGTCGCGCAGGTGGCCAAGGCCGCCTGCCACTAGGGCGTACTCGACGAGGAGATCCCTTCAGCCGCAGACCGCCGCGACATCCGCAGCGTCGACGTGCACGGCCGGCAGGCACGCGTGGTCCTCTCGAGCGACACGCTGTTCCTCTCCCTGTTCTCCTCGGGCTGGAAGGTCGTCGCGGCGGGCTGCGCTCCTCGGCCGCAGCAGCCCTACCGCTGCACGCTGAAAAGCGGGTGAGGGGCGGATGAGAGTGATGTTCGCCCTCTGCCTACTGGTGATCGCCGCCGGCCTCGCCTACTGCATCACGCTGGGGGTGCTGCACCGATGACTGCCTCCCTCCGCCGCTTCCTCAGGGAGAACAGCCTGGGCCTCGCTTTCGGGACGGCGTTCCTGCTCGCTGTCGTCGGCCAGGCGTTCGCCGGACAGGCCGACTTCAACAACCGTCTCGTGGCGGAGAATCTCCAGCCCATCGGCATCGGCTCCTACATGGCGTCCTCCGATTTTGCCGTCGACGTGATGGAGAACTGGCAGTCGGAATACCTCCAGTTCTTTCTCTACGTCTTCCTGACCGTGTGGCTGATCCAGCGTGGCTCTCCGGAGTCGAAGCATCCAAAGATGATCGGCATGGAATCCGACAAGGCGCAGCGAGTCGGTGCCCATGCACGCGAGGACTCTCCCCGGTGGGCGGCTGTCGGTGGCATCCGCCAGAGGGTGTACGGGAGTTCGCTGGGACTGGTCATGGGAACGATCTTTTTGTTCTCATGGCTCGCCCAATCCATCACGGGCGTAGCCGCCTACAACGAGGAGCAGTTGCGGCAGCTCCAGGATCCCATCAGCTGGCCCGACTACCTCTTCTCGGCGGACTTCTGGGACCGTACGCTACAGAACTGGCAATCCGAATTTCTGGCCATCGCATCCATGGCTATTCTGTCGATCTACCTCCGCCAGCGTGGATCCCCCGAATCCAAACCCGTGGGCGCCGCACACACCACGACCGGCATCGAAGGATGACTGTAGAAGCCCCGGCGCGCCGGCCGTGACGGCGCGCGTCAGGGCTCCGCTCCCGGCTCGAATCGGTCCCAGGGCGACGGCACGTTCTCGTTCACCGAGCTGATGAGCGCATGCAGGTCGATCCGGACCAGGTCGACATCAGCGATCCGCAGCGTGACGTCCCCGGCGACCACGATCCCGCCTGCGAGCAGCCGGTCCAGCAGATCGATCAGCGCGATCTGCCGTTGCGCGAGCGGCTCTACGGCGGCGCTCACCGGGCCTCCAAGGTTCCCGCGGCGACGCCGGTGAAGGAGTACGGCGCCCACGGCCCGGTCAGCTCGATCCGCAGTCCGACGGCTTAGTCGGCCAGTTGGCCGACCAGGGCCGCGAACGCGTCGACCTCCGCCCGCGGCACCAGATACGCGCCGTTGAGGATGTTCTGTCCGGGCGCACCCGACAGTCGAGCGTCCTGTGGTCGATGCAGCCTGGTGTGCTCGGCGATCGCGCCGAGCGCCGTGTGCACCTCGCGCGCACTCCTCCGCGTGCCGCCAGGCGTTCTCCCGGGCCTGCCGGTCATACCGCCGCCGTCGCAGGTAGTCACGGCCGGACGAGGGGCGTCCGCGGCCCTCCGCGGCTGCGGAGACGTCTGCCGCCCCCGGGGCCGGGCTCAGGTCCGCGTACATCTTGACGCCCCATTCGTCCCGGCCGTCCAGTACCGCCAAGCGGCCTCGAAACGGTCCCGGTCGGCGACCAGCATTCTTCGGACGCCGTCCTCGCCCCGGTACACCATGGCCATCCGCAGTGGCAGCGCGCACCTGACGGTCGCGACCGCGTCGACGCGACTGGTGTCCTCGGTTGATCCAGCTGCGCTGATCAACTTTGCCCACCCCTGCCGGGACGAGTGGGGGGCGGACGCCAGGACCTGGCCACTGCACGGGCCTGATCAGCTGGACGGCACACCTCGGCGCCGGTGCCGTGCGCCCCGCTGAAGCGCGGTCACGCCGTGGGCCGGGTCCGGAACAGCTTGGGTCGGTCCCGGTGGCGCACGGTGCTCCGGGGCGGCGGCCCATCCTCACGGCCGGGGCGGCAGATGTGCAGCTGGAGCCGACGGAGCAGGGTGGCGAGCTGGGCGCGTTCGGTCGTGGTCAAAGGGGACAGGAGGTCGTCGTCGAGGGCCGACAGTTCGGCGCTGATGTCGGCCAGCGCCGCCCTGCCCTCCGGGGTGAGCGTGACCTCGATACGGCGTCGGTCGGCGGGGTCCCGGGCGCAGTCGACCTGACCGGCTCGCAGCAGGTCGTCCACCACCTTGACCACATCACTCTGGTTGATGTCGAGCCGGGATGCGAGTTCCCCCTTGGAGTGCGGGCCCACATCGTGCAGCGCTGCCAGGATCATCACGTGCCACAGGCGCAGGCCGCGATCGGTCAACCTCCGCGCGACTCGAGCACGCGCCGCCTGCCCCGTCCTTGACAGCATGTAGGTGCTGAGGGCCAACACGCTGATCGGTGCATTGCTCATGGTCGGTGAGCTCTGCCCTTCTTCTCGGTTGCTTTCCGTGGATCGCTTCCCCGCCGTTCTCCTTGTCGAGTCGTGCCGCCCCTACCTGCGCGCAGGCGATCCGATGGTTAGGTAAGGCTAGTCTAAGTACGCTCCGGAGTGGAGGACTTCTGCATGAGGAGGCTGCCCGTGCTCGATACCAGGCTCACGAACGCCGAGTTCGTCACCATGGACCCGGACCACCCCATCGCTCACGACGTAGGGATCTGGCGTGGTCGAATCGTGGGCCTCGACGAGTCCGTGACCGGACTTCCCGCGCGCCGGGTCGTGGACCTCCAGGGCGCGACCGTGCTGCCCGGGTTCATCGACAGCCATGTCCACCTGGCCTGGGCGGGTTTGAAGGCGACCACCCCCAGCGTGGCCCCATGCGTACGGGCCGAGGACGTGCTCGGCATCGTGGCCGAGGCCGTCGCACGCAGACCGGAGGGCGCCTGGGTGGACGTCGCCGGCTACGACCAGCGAGCGCTGGGGCGCCATCTGACCGCCACCGAACTGGACAAGGTCAGTGCCGGCCGCAAGGTGTTCATGATGCACGACTCAGGACACGCCTGTGTGGTTAACAGCGCTGTACTGGACCTGCTTCCCGCTCATGTCCCGCACCAGGACGGCTTCCTCGCCGAGAGCGCGATGACCGCCGCACGCCGGCTCCGTCTGCCGTACTCCCAGGAGGAGCTCGTGGACGCGATCGCCCGTGCCGCAGGCGCCTGCCTGGCGGAAGGGGTGACGGCCTGTGCCGAAGCGGGCATCGGCGGCGGGCTGCTGGGCCACAGCCCGGTGGAGCTGGCGGCCTATCAGCTCGCCCGGGAACGGGGGCGGTTGCCTTTGAGGGTGCAGCTCATGGTGGCCGCAGACACGCTGCACCCGGTCGGCTCGCACGGCGACGACGGCCTGCCCCGGGCCCTCGACCTGGGGCTGCGCACCGGATTCGGCGACGACTGGCTCTCCGTGGGCGCCCTCAAGGTCTACACCGACGGGGGCATGATGGCCCGCACCGCCGCGTTGAGCAGCCCGTACCAGGGGCTGGACCACGACGGTCAGCTCCAAGCGGACCCGCAACTCCTCACGGAGACCATCGTCGACGGCCATCTCGCCGGCTGGCAGCTCGCCGTCCACGCCATCGGCGACCGCGCCGTCGACCTCGCTCTGGACGCCCTGGAACGGGCCCAGCGGATCCGGCCGCGCCCGGATGCCCGGCACCGCATCGAGCACGCGGGCCTGGTCCGGCCCGATCAACTGCACCGGTTCGCACACCTCGGTGCGATCGCCGTGATCCAGCCGAACTTTCTGCGCTACTTCGGCGACGACTACGCCTCGATCATGGGTGAGGCCAGGGCCCCGTGGCTGTACCGGGGCAAGGGATTCCTGGACAACGGCATCACGCTGGTGGGCAGCTCCGACCGGCCGGTCACGCACGGGGCACCGCTGCGGGCGATCCAGTTCATGGTGGAGCGGACCTCGGAATCAGGCCGGGTGATCGGCCCGGAGGAGGGCATCACGGTCGACGACGCCTTGCGCTCGTACACCACCGGTGGAGCCTTCGCCTGCCACTGGGACGACAGGGCGGGCAGCCTCGTCCCGGGCAAGCGGGCCGATCTGGTGGTGCTGGCCGACGATCCACGGCACGTCAGCACCTCGCGCATCGGCGACATCGATGTGGTCGCGACCTTCGTCGACGGCCGGGAGTGCGAAGGGAGCGGACTCTGAGCACGCCGGCGCGTGCCGGCATCGAGTGCTACGCAGGCTGCCCGCGCGCTGAAGCGAGAGCCGGCGGCCGACGTCAGGCGGGCGGGTCCGCCTCCAGTCTGCGCAGCCGCTCGGCGTCGCACGTCCGCGGGCAGGTCAGACACGCATCGGCGGAGTGGAGCGTGTAGTAGAGGCAGCAGCCGAGCCGGGTACGGGTCGGGTACTGCTGTCCGTCACGGCCGGTCAGCCGCCGGAAGTCGGCTCTGCCGGGGAACGGTGGGACGTTCTTCGGAAGCAGTTCGGTGGCGGCCCGTATCGCGTGCTGCTCCTGATCGAGCATGCGGCCGAGGTACCAGATCCCGGAGATGAGGTCGTCCCCGGCCATGCCCCACAAGGCGCGGGGGCCCCGCCGCAGGTGAGGGCCCATCGCGGTGAGGAGCGGGCGTACGTGGTCGGCGACCGCGGCCCGGAGCTCGGTGCGCAGCGCCTCCTCGTCGACGAGCACGCGGACGCCGGGAACCCGGCTCGCCGCCGGATCGTTCGGCAGACAGGCGAAACCGGACCCGGGGACGAGCTGGAACGCGCCCGTCGCCAGGTCCAGCCGTACGTCCTGCGGACGGATCCGCGGGACGCGCCGTTCCAGGTACCAGACGCCGCTCATCAGCAGACTGACGGACCAGAGGTAGGCGTGCAGCGCGCGGGACGCGGCGACGTCCCTGCGGGCAGGGTGCCCGTGACGGTCCCGGATGCGGGCGGCCTCCGCGTCGACGAAGGCGTCGAGCGCCTCCGCGCTCTGTGCCAACTCGGCCCCGTCGACCCATCCTTCGCCCGCCGCAGACTCATCGGCGGTCGCCGACCCCCGGTCTGCGACGCGCACATCGAGCGCGTCGCACGAGGCGGTGAGACGCCGGTAGATGTCGGTGAGGAGGCTGGAGGCGCTCAGGCCGGGGCCTACCGCCGGGAACCCCGGGGCCGTGGTCATCGGCACGTCTCCCAACACGGGACGGAGGAACGGACAGGAGGTGAAAAGGTTAGCCTCACCTTACCTGTATCATCGAGCCCGGGTCGACGATCAAGGGCTCCGCATGTCGGGGCGACAGGTGGCGAGTTGAGAACGTAGGACGACAATCTGGATGCAACGTGGATGTCACCACCGCCTCGACTCGGAAGGGGTCTTCCGCCCATGCGGATCTACCTGCTCGCTCTCAACCCCACCGACTCGGTCACCCAAGGCTTTCTCCCGGCCGCCTCCCGGCTCGGCCTCGACGTCACCCTCCTGACCGACCAGCCCGAGGCTCATCGCCGCAGCCACCCGGACACCGAGATCCTCGAGTGCGACGTACGCGACTTCCGCGCGGTCATCACCCGAATCTCGACCCACCACGCCCCCGACGCCGTGTTCAGCAACAGCGACCACCTGCAGACCCAGACCGCCCTGGCCGCCGACTACTTCGGTCTCCCCGCCAAGAGCTGGCAGGCCGCGCTGCGGGTCAAGGACAAGGCACAGATGCGCCGTCACCTCGCCGCCACCGGCGCGGACACGGTGTGGTCGACGGAGCTCGCCGCCGGGCAGGATCCGGCTGATCTCGCCGGCCTCGAGGTGCCGTACCCCTGCGTAGTCAAGCCCCGGGAGGGCGTGGCGAGTGAGGACGTGGTGCTGGTCGACGGACCCCAGGACCTCGTACTGTGCTGCAAGGAGATCCAGGCGCGGCGGCCGCAGGCGGCCCTGGTCGTCGAGGAGTACCTCACGGGCGAGCTCTACACCCTGGAGACCCTCGGCGACCGCCGAACCCGGCACGTCCTGGGAGGCTTCCACACCCGGGTGTCCCCGCCTCCGTACTTCATCGAGGAAGCGCTCACCTTCGTCCCGGACCACCCCGAGGAGATCGTCGCGCAGGTACTCGCCCAGCTCGACGCGCTCGGGGTCCGCTTCGGCGCCTGCCACACCGAGTTCGTCGTCCACCAGGGCCGCGCCCGCATCATCGAGGTCAACTACCGTGCCGTCGGCGATCAGTGCGATCTGCTGCTGGCTCAGCTGCTGGACATCCCGCTCTTCGAGCACATCCTCCGGACACACCTGGGCGACCCGCTGCCCGTACGCCTGGGCATGCGCACCGACCGCGCGGCCCGGCTCGACTACCCGTGTGCGGACAGTGCCGGGACGCTGACCGCCGCCCCGGCTGCCGCCGAACTCGTGGTGGGCGCCGTGCGGTTGACGTACCGGCCGCTGCGCGAGGTGGGGGAGCGGCACGAGCTGTACCACACCAACCGCGACTTCCTCGGCGTGCTCCGGGCCACCGGCACCGACCAGCAGGCGGTGGACCGGGCTGCGGCCGGCTTCCTTGCCGCACAGCGCTGGGAGATCGCCTCGTGACGGCGACGACGACCAGCACCGCCCCCGACACCGCCGAGAGGGACCTGCTGTTACGGGTGCTCAGCGCGCTCCTGCGGGAGGACGTCGTCGGGCTGCGCACGCGCAGTACGGCTGTGGAGCGGCCCGACGGCCGGTGGCTGCGGCTGGCGACCGGTGACGGGGACGCACTACTGCTCCCCGTGGGCGAGGACGGGTTCCAGTGCGAGCACGCCGCGCGTCTGCCACTGCTGCGCCGGGAGGCCGACGGCAGTGAACCGGGCGGCAGTGAACTGGGCGATCTGGACAGCGTGCTCGGTGCGCTGAGCGCCCTTGCCGACCCCGCCGACCGGGGCGGCTTCGACGCCTTCGCCGACGAGTGCCGCCAGACGCTCGCGACCATGCGGCTGCACTCCGCCGTACGTGACGCGGTCGCCGACCGGCTCACCACCCGTTACGGCGCCGACCCCGCCGACTGGACCGGGCTCGCCGCCGGGCTCGCCCACGACACCCTCGCCGCCCACCTCGACCACCCCGTCTACCCCACCGCTCGGGGGCGCGCCGGCCTCGACGAGGAGCAACTGCACGCGTACGCACCCGAGTTCCACCCGCGCTTTGCGCTGGGCTGGATCGCTCTGCCGCAGCGGGCGCTCACCGTGACAGGGTGCCTCCCAGCGCTGCCCGACTGCTGGCCCACACCCGCCGTCATCGGCCTGCCCGAGCTGAGCGGCAGTCACTTCGCCTTCCCCGTACACCCCCTGACCTGTGGCGATCCGCTGAACGACGCCCTGCGCGACGCCGGTCTCATGGGCGATGCGGTGGTCGCCGAGCGGCCGTACCTGGAGGCCGTTCCCACCCTGTCGATGCGGACCGTGGCGCTCGCCGCGGACCCCACGCTCCACCTCAAACTGCCGCTCGCCACCGCCACCCTCGGCCTGCGCAACCGTCGGACCATCAAGCCCGGCACGCTCGTCGACGGC
This sequence comes from Streptomyces sp. KR80, assembly GCF_052245555.1. Classification (NCBI taxonomy): domain Bacteria; kingdom Bacillati; phylum Actinomycetota; class Actinomycetes; order Kitasatosporales; family Streptomycetaceae; genus Streptomyces; species Streptomyces sp. KR80. The sequence continues at coordinate 23,378 of NZ_JBQQCD010000002.1, read as the reverse complement.
GCGGCGGGCCAGCGCCTGCTCGAGGCCGTGATCGCCCGGGAGCCGCGCTTCGCGGGGGTGGTCCTGCAGGCGGACGAGACCACGTACGCCCACGCCGGGCACGAGCTCCTCGCCGTCCTCTGCCGACGCTACCCCGCGGGACTCGACACCGCCGTCGTCGTGCCCATGGCCGCGCTGCTGAGCGAGGCTCCCGGCGGCCGACTGCTGATCGACCACCTCGCCGACCGCTTCTACGGCGGCGACCCGGTCGCCCTGCTCGACGCCTGCCTGACCCTGCTGTTCGACTGGCAGACCACGCTCTTCGGGTACGGCATCGCGCTGGAGTCCCACCAGCAGAACATCTCCCTGGTGCTGGACGAGCACGCGGGCCGCGCCCGGCTGCGGCTGCTGCTCAAGGACAACGACGGGCCGCGCATCAACACCCGGCGCATGCGCGAGACTCTCGGCGACGACGCCCCCCGCCCGTCCGACTTCGCGGACGCCCGGATCTTCAGCGAGGACGACTCGGCGGTCACCGACCTGTTCACCACCATCACCGTCCACTTGTGCGCGGGGGCGTACGCCTTCGGGCTGGCCCGGCACGGCCGGGCCCCGGTGGAGCAGCTGCTGCGGGTGCTACGCGACCGGCTCGCCGAGGCCGTGGAGCGGCTCGGCACGCGCCCGGGCGAGCCCGGAGCGACGTTGCGCGCGCACGTCCTGGACGCTCACAGGCTGCCCGTCAAGGCGATGGTGACCGCAGGCACCCTGCTCACCAAGGAGCGCTCCGGCGCGGCCGACATCAACAAGCACTACACCGACGGCCCCAACTACCTGCTGCGCCCCGACTGTTCGCTGCGGGGAGCGTGACCCGATGACCATCGCCTTCAGCGTGCCCGGGTCCCGCTCCGAGGCCCCGAGCACCGCCCCCCTCCATAGGTCCGCTCCAACCGAGCTGCCCACCGCCGATGAGGCCGTGGCGCACACCCTGCTCAACTGCCTGCTGCGCGAGGTGTCGGGGCCTGAGCACGAGACCGCCGTCACGGACGGCCACCTGCTGCTGCGGCTGCCGCGCCGCGGAGTCCTGCTCCGGGTCGCGCTGCGCCGTACGTCCCTGCTCGGCGCGCACCGGTTCACCGGGCCGGTGGCCGAGCAGCGCGGCGGCCACTGGGCCGAGATCGACTGGCGCCGCCTCGCCGAGTACACCCGTGCCGAGCTGTCGCTCCGCACGGGGGTGGGCAACGACGAGTTCCTGCAGCAGATCGCCTCCAGCCACCAGGGGGTCTCCGCCGCCCTCGCCACCTCCCGCACCGCACCGGGCATCGGTGACGGTCCCATCGCCACCTACCTGGCCTCCGAGCAGTCCCTGCTCCTCGGGCACCGGTTCCATCCGACCCCCAAGGCCCGTACCGGCGACCCGGCGTCCTGGTCGTCGTACGCACCCGAGTCGGGGGCCTCCTTCCCGCTGCGTCACCTCGCCGTGCGGGCACATCTGATCGCCGAGGAGACCGTTGTCCCCGGCGCCACCGAGGCGCTGGACCGGCTCTGCCCCGACGTACCCGAGGGCTACCGGCTGCTGCCTGCGCATCCCTGGCAGTACGAGCTGCTGCACGAGCACCCGGCCCTCCGGCGAGCCCTCGATCGGGGTGAGGTCCTCGACCTGGGCCTCGGCGCGTCGCCGTTCGCCGCCACAGCCTCGGTCCGCACCCTCTACAACGGCGACACCTTCCTGAAGTTCAGCCTGAACGTCCGGATCACCAACTGCCTGCGGAAAAACGCGAGTTACGAGCTGTCGGGAGCGGTCGCCCTGTCCCGCCTCCTGGAGCCCGTGCTCGAGGACCTGGCCGCGCGGTTCCCCGGCAGCGCCGTGCTCCGCGAGCCCGCCTACCGCAGCCTGGTGCTCCCCGGGCCCGACGGCCGCCCCGACCTCGCGCTCCTCGAAGGCTTCGGAGTCATCGTCCGTGAGGGCCTGACGAACCGTCTGCCGCCGGGCATCACTCCGCTGCTCGCGGCCGCCGTCGCCGACGAGTACCCGACCGGCCCCGCCCACATCTCCCGCCTCCTGGACGGGGCGGGCCCGCGAACCGCCCTCGACTGGTGGGCGGCCTACCTCACCCTGCTCCTCCCGCCCGTCCTCGCCGCCTACTGTGACCACGGACTGGTGCTGGAGCCGCATCTGCAGAACGTCCTGGTCTGCGTCGACGACGACGGCATGCCCGCTCAGGTCCTCTTCCGCGACCTGGAGGGCACCAAGCTCGTCCCGGAGCACCACGCCGACACCCTCGCCTCGCTGCCGCCCGAGGTCGTGGGGCCGATGACCTACGACGCGCAGCGCGGCTGGGATCGGGTGGTCTACTGCCTACTGGTCAACCACGTCGCCGAGCTGCTCGCCGCCCTTGCCGACCTCCACCCGCAGATCGAGGCCGCCCTGTGGGCGCAGGTCCGCGCCACGATCCAGAACTACGCCGACGAGCACGGCTGTCCGCCCCGGCTCGGCGCCCTGCTGGCCGGCGCACCGCTGCCCGCCAAGGCCAATCTGCTCACCCGCTGGGAACGGAGGGCCGATCGCGAGGCCGGCTATGTGCGCCTGCCCTCACCGTTTCCGCTCGCCGAGCACGTGCTGACCCGAGCCTCCCGCACCGACGACCCTCCCCCTGGGGGCACCTCCCATGCCGTTAGGCCTAGGGGGACTACCTCCCCCAGCTACCGCTGGGAGGTGCCCCCAGGGGGTACCCCAAGGAGCGCCGCCCGATGACCCTCCCCACTGCCCTGGTCACCGCCCCGGTGCGCGACCGTGCCCTGTCCCTCACCTCCGCGGAGCTGCCCGCCTACCTCTACGACCTCTCGGCGCTGCGCGACCACGCCGCCTTCGTACGATCGGTGCTGCCGGAGCGGGGCGAGCTGTACTACGCCGCCAAGGCCAACCCGGAGCCGGAGATTCTTGCCACGCTGGGCCCGTACGTGGACGGCTACGAGGTCTCCTCGGGCGGCGAACTCGACCACGTCAGCAAAGCCATGCTGGGCCGACCGCTGGCCTTCGGCGGACCGGGCAAGACCCCCGCGGAGATCATGGCCGCCCTGGAGCAGGGTGTGGAGCGCTTCCACGTGGAGAGCGCCCACGAACTCCACATGCTGGCCGACCTGTCCGCCCGCATTGCCCCGGAGGCACCCATCGCGGTCCTCCTCCGTTTCAACCTTCCCCTGTCCGCGGACTCCCTGGAGGGCAGCTCCCTCGCCATGGGCGGACGCCCGGCCCCCTTCGGTCTCGACCCCGCCCAGGCGGACGACGTCGTCCGGCTCCTCACCGACGGCAGGTACCCGCACCTGCGGCTGCGCGGCATCCACGCCCACCTGGCCAGCGGCCTGCAGGCCCCCGAACTGCTCGGGGTCGCCGAGTCGATCGTGACCTGGTCACGCGGACTGGCGGAGCGTCACGGGATCCATCTCGCCGAGGTGAACGTCGGCGGCGGCATGGGTGTCGACTACGCCGAACCGGAGGCCCGCTTCGACTGGGCGTCGTACGGCGCGGGCCTGGCCCGCCTCAGCGACGCCCACCCCGACCTGGTGCTCCGCATCGAACCCGGCCGTGCCCTCACCGCGTACTGCGGCTGGTACGCCACTGAGGTGCTGGACGTGAAGCGCAGCCATGGCGAGGAGTTCGCGGTGGTGCGGGGCGGCACTCACCATCTCCGTACCCCGGCGACCAAGGGTCACGATCAGCCCTGCGCGGTGCTGCCGGTGGGGCAGCCCTGGCCGCATCCGTGGCCGCGCGCGGTGGCGCATCAGGACCGGGTGACCTTCACCGGTCAGCTGTGCACCCCGAAGGACGTCCTGTCCCGCGGGGTCCCGGCGGCGGGGCTGCGCGCCGGAGATCGCGTGGTGTTCGCCCTCGCGGGCGCGTACGCGTGGAACATCTCCCACCACGACTTCCTCATGCATCCTCGGCCGGGCTTCCACTTCCTGGGGACCTCGGCGCCGCGGTGAACGGGCCGCCCTCCGGGCGGCGATCATTCGGAGGGCGGCTGGGCTGCTTGGGGGTACCCCCAGCCCTGCGGCATGGGGAACCCCAGGGGGAGTGCCCCCAGGGGGACGGTCGACGACGGGATCAGTGGCGAGCGTCAGTGGTAGGCGTGGACGACGGCGTGGCCCTTACCGCGGCCGATCATCCACCGGTTGATCGGCAGGGTGACCAGGTACGCGACGGCAAGGGAGAACGCCAGCGCCGCCCAGAAGAGGATCTTCGACACGCCTGCGTCCATCGCGCCGGGCACGCCCACCATGACGGCGTTGTCCACGATCTCCATCACCGTGATGGACACGGTGTCGGCGGCCAGTGCCACCTTCAGCGCCTGCCGGAACGGCACCCCCGCATGCAGCACGCCGCGCATGGTCAGCGCGTAGCCGAAGAAGAACGCCAGGGCGACGGCGAGGGCGACGGTGGTGATGTCGGCCAGGCCGACCGCGGTGCCGATGACCATGCCCAGCACTTCGCCGATGGCGCAGCCGGTGAGGCAGTGGAGGGTCGCCTGTGAAGCGGTGCGCCAGCTCGTCTCCGCAGCCGGGCCTCCGTGGGGGGCGTGCCCGGCGTGGGTGTGGGCGATGTCGGTGTCGTGGTGGCTGTGTTCCATGATCTGCGTTCCCCTTGTCCGGTGGGGCTGGGTGCTCTGCCGTACCACGCGGTCAACCTTATACCCCCTAGGGGTATTCCGGCATCCGTGGTGATGGTCGGCGACGGGTTGCCGCAGGGCGAGGCCCGACGTGGCCGACCTCCGGTGACCAGGGTGTTCGGCAGCCGCCCCGGTGCGCGGGGGCGCGTCAGCCGTCACGAGCTGTCGCCCGGCTCGCTCGGCCCCTCGCCCGGGTACTCCCCGTACTCCTCACGCCAGCGGCGATAGCGTTCGTTCTGCCAGGCCACGGCCCGTTCGATCTGCAGCGGGTTCAACCCCGTCGCTTCCAGTAGCCGATCTTGGTCGAGGCCTTCAGGGTGCTGTTCGAGCGCACGCAGGATCTTGCCCGCCCAGAGTTCCTCGTTCACAAAGGGCCTGCGCCGGTACTGCTCCCGCAGCTCCTCGAGATGGTCCGGGGAGCAGGCGGTCAGGAACCGCTTTCCGTCGAGCGTCGGGTCCTGGGCGTGGATGACGGACGAATCCGGTACGAGGTCATAGACCTCCGATCCGTTGGCGATGGTCACACCGCACAGGTCGCACAGTTCGGGCAGCTCTTCCGCATTCGGCTCGTCGCCGTCGTCCACACCGGAGTTCTACCCGAACACTCCCAGGGACTCCGACCCGGCTCGCCGCCTCGAGGTCAACGGTTGCCTTTGGCCTCCGGGGAGGCGCACCCGCGATGTCACGGCGGGCGGCCGAGGAGCCAGACTCCGGCCGTACTTGCGTACGCATTCCGGTGCCGGGAGTCCGGCGTCGACGTAGGTGGCGCATAGCGCAGATCCCGGTCCTTCGTTCTGTGAAGTGCCATGAATTCCCCGCTCGTTAACTTGGTGACGCGACTGATCGTTTCTGCGCGATTTTCACGCACCGCATCGTCGGAAGGAGTTCTCTTTGGGGAGTATTACGGTCCTCGTGCGGTGGCTCTACTGTCCACGTGACCAGTCGGCGGCGCTCAACAACGTCATCGTTCGCCCTTCTTGACGAAGGAGTAGATGTGGAACGCCGTACCCTGCTTCGTGCCGCCGTCGTCGGCGCCGGCGCGGCAGCCTTCTCCGGTTCCCTGTGGCGGCAGGCCGCCGCTTACCCCGCTCTCCCCGGTCCCAGCCCGTATGGGGACCTGCAGGCCGCTGACGCCAACGGCATCATGCTCCCGGCAGGCTTCACCAGCCGGTTGATCGCCCGCTCCGGGCAGAAAGTGGCCGGCACCAACTACACCTGGCACGGCGCCCCCGACGGCGGCGAGTGCTTCGCCGACGGCTCGGGCTGGATCTACGTCTCCAACGCCGAGCTCAGCAGCGGTGCCGGCGGTGTCGGCGCGATCAAGTTCGACAGCAACGCTCAGATCACCGGCGCGTACCGGATCCTGTCCGGCACCAACCGCAACTGCGCCGGCGGCTCCACCCCGTGGAACACCTGGCTGTCCTGCGAAGAGGTCCCTACCGGCTTCGTCTACGAGACCGACCCGTGGGGCGTGAACGCCGCCGTCCAGCGGCCCGCGATGGGCCGGTTCAACCACGAGGCCGCCGCCTCCGACCCGGTCCGCAAGGTCATCTACCTGACCGAGGACGCCTCCGACGGCTGCTTCTACCGGTTCGTGCCCACCACCTGGGGCAACCTGTCCTCCGGCACCCTGCAGGTGCTCAAGGAGGTCTCCGGCGTGCTGTCCTGGGCCAACGTGCCCGACCCGGACGGCAGCCCCACCCCCACCCGCGACCAGGTCTCGGGCGCCAAGCTGTTCAACGGCGGTGAGGGCTGCTGGTACCGCAACGACATCTGCTACTTCACCACCAAGGGCGACAACCGCGTCTGGGCCTACCACGCCGCCAACAACACGATCGCGATCGTCTACGACGACAACGTCTCCGGCGCCCCGCTCACCGGCGTGGACAACATCACCGCGTCTGCCGCCGTCGGCGACCTCTACGTCGCCGAGGACGGCGGCAACATGGAGATCTGCATCATCACCCCGGACGACATCATCGCCCCGTTCCTGCGGGTCCTCAACCAGTCCTCCTCCGAGATCACCGGTCCGGCGTTCAACCCTGCGGGCAACCGGCTGTACTTCTCCTCGCAGGACTTCGGCACCTACGAGGTGACCGGCCCGTTCCGCACCTCCCTCTGATCCCTGAAGCACCCCCGTAACCGGTGGGCGCCGGCATGCCCGGCGCCCACCGGCCCTTGCCTGCAGGAGGACCTGTGACCCGTTCCCTGGCCCCCGCTCGTCGCCACTGGGCCCGCTTGTCCGTCGCGACCCTGGCAGCCGTCACCCTGACGGTCACGCTGACGACCCCGACGTACGCGACCCCGCCCAACATCCCCAGCAAAGCCACCGCGCAGGCCGAGCTCAACGCGCTGACCGTCGCCGCAGAGGGCAGCATGACCGGCTACTCCCGGGACTTGTTCCCGCACTGGATCACCATTTCCAGCACCTGTAACACCCGGGAGGAAGTGCTCAAGCGCGACGGTACGAACGTGGTGGTCGGCAGCGACTGCTATCCGGACTCCGGCAGCTGGTACAGCCCGTATGACGGAATCACCGAGACCCTGGCGTCCGACATCGACATCGACCACGTGGTGCCGCTCGCCGAAGCGTGGCGCTCCGGAGCCAACACCTGGACGACCAGCAAGCGTCAGGACTTCGCCAACGACCTGGCCTACCCGCAGCTGATCGCGGTCACCGACAACAGCAACCAGTCCAAGGGCGACCAGGATCCCTCCACCTGGACACCGCCCGTGTCCTCCTACCACTGCACGTACTCCAAGATGTGGATACGGTCCAAGTACCACTGGGGTCTGAAACTCCAGTCCAGCGAGAAGTCGGCTCTGCAGAGCATGCTCAACACCTGCTCGTCATGACCGCGTTCACGTTCGCCTGACACCCGTGCCCGGCTGATCACCCTCGTGACCAGCCGGGCACGTACGCAGCTACATCCCTTGGGAGAGCAGGAGTTCGTGCGCCAGCCTCGCTCCCCGGGCTGCCTTCTCCTTCGTCTCCGTTTCCGTCTCCGTTTCCTGTGACGGGAGCTCCTCCAGACCTTGGGCCAGCGCCCGCACGGCCTGGGCCAGGACCTGCACCTGGTCCTCCAGGAGGCCCAGTCGTTCATGCATGCTCTGGGCAACGTGCTCGGTCATCGTTGGCCTCCTTATTCCGTGGGTTCGACGAGGAAGCCGGCGCTCAGCCCGGTCGGTGCGGTCCCACGCCATGGTCGGCCCGCTCCGGCGTCACGCTCTGATTCCAGGGTGGGGGAGAGCGGCCCGATTCGCACAAGACTGCGCATCGTGCACGATGCGCTGCGCCCCGTAGTTCTGATCCCGCCCGGGGGAGGCCCCGGATGTCGTCGATGTGCAGATGTGCAGACCCGGCATGGCTTTCCGGTCAGGCGGAAGGGGCACTCGGACCGGGGTGGACCGGTGTGGAGGAGGTGCGGATGTCGGGCGCGACGACCGTCGATCTCTACGAGGTCACGATGGCGATGGCGTATCTGCGGGAGGGCATGACCGCCCCGGCGACGTTCAGTCTCTTCGTCCGCGAGCTGCCGCCCGACCGCGGCTTCCTCGTCAGCGCCGGTCTGGAATCGGCGCTGGACTTCCTGTCGGGCTTCCGCGTCGGGCCCGAGGACGTCGACGACTTCGCCGCGGCCCTGCACCGGCCGAGGAGTGACCTGGAACCGCTGCTCGGCCTGGAACTCACCGGCCAGGTGCGGGCGGTGCCGGAGGGCCGGGTCGTGCTCGCGGGGGAGCCCCTGCTCGAACTGACCGCGCCGCTTCCTCAGGCGCAGCTGGTCGAGACGTATCTCCTCAACCGGCTCAGCCATCAGACGGCGATCGCCTCGAAGTCGGCGCGGTGCGTCCTCGCCGCGGCGGGGCACCCCGTCGTGGACTTCTCCCTGCGCCGCACGCACGGCCCGGAGGCCGGATTCGAGGCCGCCCGGCTGGGCGCGATGGTGGGCTTCGCCGGTACGAGCAACGTGGCGGCCGCGCGCGCCGAGGGGCTGACCGCCGTCGGCACGATGGCCCACTCGTTCGTGGAGGCGTTCGGCGCCGAGGAGGAGGCGTTCCGCGCCTTCGCCCGATCCCACCCCGGACCGGTGACCTTCCTGGTGGACACCTACGACACCGAGACAGGGGTGCGCACGGCGGCGCGCGTGCTGCGCGACCTGGACCTCGGGTCCGGATCGGCGATCCGGCTGGACAGCGGCGACCTCGGCTCCCTGGCGGTCATGGCGCGGGGCATCCTCGACGCCGCCGGGCTGCCGGACGTACGGATCGTCGCCAGCGGCGGACTCGACGAGTACGCCGTGGCCGAACTGGTCCGCTCCGGAGCGCCGATCGACACCTACGCCGTCGGCACTCGCGTCGGGGTCTCCGCCGACGCCCCCTTCCTGGACTCCGCCTACAAGCTGGTCGAATACGACGGTCGGCCGGTGATGAAGCTCTCCTCGGCGAAGGTCACGGCACCAGGGCCCAAACAGATCTTCCGCCGCCCCGGATATCCTGATGTGGTCGGGCTCCGCGACGAACGGCCGCCCCCCGACGGACAGCCGCTGCTGGCGACGGTCATGCGCGACGGGCAGCGCACCGGGGAACGCCCCGCGCTCGACGAGGCTCGGGCGTGGTTCACCGCCGACCTGGCCGAACTCCCCCAGGACGCCCGGCGGATCACCGACCCGACCGCCCCGCGCGCCGTCTTCTCCGAGCAGCTGACCGCGCTGGCCGACCGCGTACGGCACCGCATCGAGGAGGAGGTGCTCGCTCCCGGCGGAGTCCGGGCGGCCGACGAGTCCGGACCGAGGCGGCCCGGACCGAGGTGAGGAGAATCGTCATGTCACGCACGGTGGAGTGGAAGGTCCGCCTCTACCTCGTCGAAGAAGACGGGATCACGAAGGCCCGTGCGGTGCTGGATACCGACACCGGGTCCGCATCGCTCACGGGCCGAGGCGTCGCCCGCTGCAACCCTGAGGACGTCGACGTGCCGGAGATCGGTGACGAGCTCGCGGCCAGCCGGGCGATGAGCGACCTGGCACGGCAGCTGATGCGCGCGGCGGACCGCGATCTGGAGGGAGTCGGCGCGGGTCCCGCGAACCCACCGGCCAAGCCTGCGCTCGGCTGGCCTGACGCGGCCATGTGACAGCGATCGGCCCGGGAACGCGACCAGGGCCCCGACTTGGGGACGTCCCCGGACGCGTACGGCATCCCTGCGCGATCCCTGCGTGCCGACGGTTATTCGGCACGGCGGCTCGGGAGCATCAGCTGCCTCAGGGGGCGGGCGGACGGCTCCCGCTCGCCACGGCTGAAGGGGGACGGGCCAGGTTCTGGGCGCGGGCGATGAGCAGGGCGACATCGTCGTGAGTGTCGGGGTGGCGCAGCGCCCGAAGGAGCCGGTCGCAGGTCTTCTCCAGGGAACGTTGGGGGTCGTCGAGGAGGTTGAGGAGGGTGTCCAGGCGTTCGTCGAGTGCATGTCGACGGGTTTCGACCAGGCCGTCGGTGTACAGAACCAGCTGGTCGCCCGGTTCGAGGGTGAAGGTGGTGGTGTCGAAGGTGACGCCGCCGACGCCGAGGGGCGCGCCGGTGGGCAGGTCGAGGAGTTCCGGGGGGTGACCGGTGCGCACCAGAGCGGGGGGAAGGTGGCCGGCGTTCGCGATCTGGCACTGCATCCGGTGGGGGTCGTAGACGGCGTAGATGCAGGTGGTGATGTAGTGCTCGAGGCCGACGGTGATCTTGTCGAGGTGCTGGAGGAGCCGGGCGGGTTCGAGGTCGAGTGACGCCAGGGTGCTGGTCGCGGTGCGCAGGCGGCCCATGGTGGCCGCCGCGTCGATGCCGCTGCCCATCACGTCGCCCACGACGAGTGCGGTCTTGTCCCCTTCCAGGGGGATGAGGTCGAACCAGTCGCCGCCGACTTCGCTCGCGGCCCCGGCCGGTTGGTAGCGGGAGGCGACCTCCAGACCCTTCATGGCCGGTGGGTGCTCCGGCAGCAGGCTCCGTTGAAGGGTGACCGCAGTGGTACGAGCCCGCTGGTACCACCGGGCATTGTCGATCTGCACGGCCGCCCGGGCGGCCAGCTCGCGGGCGAGGACGAGGTCGTCGTCGGTGAAGGGCAGTGGGTTGCGGGTGCGCTTGAGGTCCAGGGCGCCCAGCACCTCGCCGCGGGCGGTCAGCGGCACCGCGAGGTAGGAGTGGACGCCGGCCCGGCCCAGAAGCGTGGCGGCGTCGGCGTCGCGGGCGATGCGCGGCAGGTCCCGGTGGTTCACATGGCGCACCATGACCGGGCGACCTGTGTGCACGCACTGGGTGACGAGACGGTCGGCGGCGTAGAGCGCCAGGTCACCGGGGGGATCGGCGGCGCGGAGGGCCTCAGTGGGGTGGGCGGCCTTGACGGCCAGGGCCCGGAAGAGCGCCGGGTCGTCGGATGACAGATCGGTGCGGCGGCCCTCCAGTACGGAGTCGAGCACATCCACCGCCGCTATGTCGGCGAGCTCGGGCACGGCGACTTCGGCCAGCTCGCGGGCGGTCCGGTCCAGCTCCAGCGTGGTGCCGATGCGCGTGGAGGCATCGGCGATGAGGGAGAGGCGCTGCCGGGCCCGGTCGGCCTCGGTGGCCGCCCGGTGCCGCTCGGTGACGTCCACCACCGAGGTGGCCACGCCCAGAACCGTTCCGGCGGCATCCTCGAGCCGATAGAAGGAGACCGACCAGGCGTGATCCTGATCCGGATCGGCCGGGGTGCGGCCCACGGCGTACTGGTCGAGCAGGGGGACTCCGGTCTCCAGCACCTGGCGTAGTCCGGATTCGATCGTCTCGACGTCCAGGAAGGGCAGGACCTCGCGGCAGGTGCGGCCGAGGTGGTCCTCGGCGGGAATCCCGTTGATGCGCTCCAGCGCGGGGTTCACGGCCACGTACCGCAGATCGGTGTCCATGACTGCCAGCCCGATGGGGGACTGGGAGACCAGCCGCACGGAAAGCGCCAGGTCCCGCTCCACCTGGCGCAAGGTCGCCCGGTCGGTGGCGATGCCCAGGGCGTACAGGTCTCCCCGGTCATCCAGAAGCCGCATATTGCGGAACTCGAGCAGCCGGGTGCTGCCGTCCTTGCGCCGGACGGGGAAGGCTCCGGCCCAGCTGCGGCCGGTGGCCATCACGTCCATGAACAGTTTGACCACCAGGTCGCGGTGCTGCTCGTGGATCAGGAGTTGGGCTGCGTACTGGCCGAGTGCCTCCTTGGCGGTGTAGCCGAACAGCTCCTGGGCCTGTGGACTCCACAGAACGATTCGCCCCTGGGCGTCGAGCAGCACGGCTGCGACGCCCAGCACGTCCAGCAGCCCGCTCGGCCGGGACGCCTCAGGGAACGGCTGATCGCTGCCCGTCCCCAAGGGTCCAGCTGTGCTCACCCCAGGCACTCCCTCCGCCTGTCCCAACGACATGCGGACTCGGCGCCCTGTCCGGCCCGCATGTCGCCTGCGCCCGCTTTGGTCCGGCGCCTCCATGTTCCCCCCTGTGCCGGATGACCGCACAGGCCCGCAAGGCCGGTCCGGGCTGCTGAGTCACGGAGAGTACAAGCGGAGTCGGCCCCTGTCACCGGTCGGCGGTGCATCGCTCGGAGCTGTTCGAGGCGCGGCTGCGCGCCCTGGACGTCCGCGCACCGCGGTGGTAACGGTCGCCGCCGGCGCGGTCGCGGTCAGGGAATGCCGCGACGCCTGGCGCCGCGACAGCTGCTGGGCCGACCGCCGAGATCGTCCCGGAGGTGTCAGTGAGTGAGCAGTTGCCCCATGGCGGCCATCACCGACGGCTCGACCCGGTAGTACACCCACGTCCCGCGCCGCTCGGAGGTGAGCAGTCCGGCCTCGCGGAGCTTCTTCAGGTGATGGCTGACGGTGGGCTGCGAGACGCCGACATCGGAAATGTCGCAGACGCACGCCTCACCGCCTTCGTGGGAGGCGATCAGGGAGAACAGCCGCAGCCGCACCGGATCGCCGAGCGCCTTGAACATCACCGCGGTCCGCTCGGCCTCCGCGACGCTCAGCGGACGCTCGGTCAGCGGCGGGCAGCACGGTACGGCTTCCGATGCCGGTTCCGGCCCTGACAGGACTTCGACGGTCTGCATACGCCCATGTTGACACACGTCGAATCAGACCGTCGGCGAGTCCCGGAGCGTCAGCCCTCACCCCTGGCCGGGCGCGGGAGCCAGCGATCCGCTCCGGCGGAGAACGGCGTAGCCGATGCCGATCCCGAACGCCACCGGCCAGTCGAGGACGTCCGCCGCGCCCAGCACCCCGAGGCCCACGTACAGCGGCAGGCCGCCCTTGGCGGGGAGAACCTGACGGGCCACCGCCACCGGCAGCATCGCCGCGTTCGCCGCGCCGCTCGCGACCCGGCCGACGTCGGGAACGGTGATGGTGATCGTGCGCCGAGCACCGCTCTCCGAAGCCTTGGCCGTCGTCGAGGACTTCGCCGGCGGCTTCTTCGTCGATGTGCCGGCCCGGCGTGAGGGTGCCTTCGCTTTGCCGGCGGGGGTGCGCTTCCTGGGAGTGGTCGGGGTAGTCACGAGTCTCACGTCCACACGTGCATCACGTCGGAGTATTTCTTCCCATCATTCATGGTAGTCGCGATCACTCACCGGGACGCCGGACCACGGCGCTCCACAGGTGTCAGCGGCGCATGGCGGGTAACCCGGGGGTCACTCCCCGTTGGCGATCGTGGACCGGAGGCCTCACCGATGTCACCGCTGTCAGGGCTGCGGATACCGACACCGCCGCTGGGCCCGCTCGCGGACAGTGTGACGGCGGGCGTGCACGGCGTGGCCGATCTGGCCGGCCGGCTGGTCGGTCTGCCGCGACGCGGGGTGTGGTCGCGTCCGGGCCGCTGCTACATCGAGGTCCACGGGGTGCACGGGGCCGGAGGACAGCGCATGGCCCGCCGCGTCGAGCGGGCGCTCGAGGAGCATCCGGGCGTGCTGTGGGCGCGGGTGAACGCGCCGTCCGAACGGGTCGTGGTGGCGCTGGCGTCACCACCCCCGCCCGAGCGGGAGTTGGTCGCCCGGGTCGCGCACGCGGAAGCCCACGGCGCGGCCCCGCACGCCGACGAGTTCGACGAATGGTGCCCGGAGCCGCACCACCCCTGTGAGGGGCCGAAGACCCGGCAGTCCGTCTCCGCCCTCACCGCCGACGCCCTGGGCCTGGGCATCTCCACCGGACTGCGGATGGCTCCCTGGCTCAAGCTGCCCACCGAGGTGGGGGCGCTCGCCACCGCCCTCGAATACCATCCGCGGCTGCGGCACCTGGTCGCCGCGGTCAGCAGCACCGAGCAGGCCGAGTCGGTGCTGCCGGTGGTCAGCGCGCTGGCCCAGGGAGTAGCGACGCGCGGCGGCGGAATCGCCCTGGACGCGCTCCAGCGGCTGGCCCAGTGGCGGGAGGCGAACGCCGAGCGCGAGTCGTGGGCGGAGGCCGAGCCGCGGCTCGTGTCCGGGCCGGACGAGGCGTCGGCCGAACCGATCGTGGTCGAGCGGCCCGGGCCGTCCCCGATGGCGGCCACTGACCGCTATGCCGAGTGGTCGATAGCGGCCGGTGCGGCGGCCGGCGCCCTCTCCGTACCCTTCGCCGGGCCCCGCCGTGGCCTGGCCGTCGCTCTGGCCGGCGTGCCCAAGGCACCGGAGGCCGGGCGGGAGGGCTTCGCCACCCGACTCGGCCGGTTCCTTGCTCTGCGTGGCGTCGTGGCCATGGACCGCGGCGCACTGCGGCGGCTCGGCCAGGTGGACACCGTGGTGCTGGACGAGGAGGCGCTGCGCACCGAGCGGTACGAGCCGATCGACCTGGAGCTGCTGAGCGGTGCGGAGCCCGAGGAGACCACCGAGCGGCTCTTCGCCCTCTTCGACCCGGAAGAGCCTCTGGAGACCCGCCGCGACGACGCGGGCTGGACCCTGGGGCCACTGGACCGGCTGGACCTCTCGGGCCGTACGGGGCGGCAGGCGGCCGGCCGGCTGCGCCGCAAGGGCAGCGAGCGGGAGCTGGGCCTGGCCAAAGGGCGTCGGCTGCAGGCCGTAGCAGGCCTGGCCGGGCAGACGGCGCCGGGCGCGGAGGCCGTGGCGGCCGCCGCCCGCCGGGCAGGCGCGCGCGTGGTCATGGCCGGAGAACGGAGCGACCCGGCGTTCTCCTTCGCCGACGCGATGGTGCCGGCCGGCAGCAGGCTGGTGGCCTCGGTGCGCGGACTGCAGGCCGACGGCGCGGTCGTCCTGCTCGTCTCCGGGAACCGCCGGGCGCTGGGCGCGGCCGACTGCGGGGTCGGCGTGCACCGCGCGGGCGAGCCTCCGGCCTGGGGCGCACACCTGCTGGTCGGGGCGGACCTGGAGTCGGCAGGACTGATCGTGGACGCGGTCGGCGTGGCCGCGCGGGTCGACCGGGAGAGCGCCGTGCTGGCCGGAGGAGGAAGCGGGGTGGGCGCGGTCGCCGCCCTCCAGGCTCCCCCGTGGCAGGCGTGTGCGCGGGAGATGGCGGTGGGCAACTCCGCCGGGGCGGTGGCCTTCTGGCTGGGCAATTGGCGCGCCCGGCAGCTTCTCGCCCGTCCCCTGGCCCCGCCGGTGACCACCATTCCCTGGCATCTGATGCCCGCCGACCGGGTGCTGGAGCGCCTGGGCACCAGTACCGACGGCCTGTCACCGCAGGAGGCCGCCTCCCGGGCCGGGCTGGCCCGGCGTACGGATGAGCCGACGCGCACCAGCCTGCCGTCGGCCTTCATTGAGGAACTGGCCAACCCGCTGACCCCGGTCCTCGCCGCCGGAGCCGCACTCGCCGCCGCCGTGGGTTCACGCGTCGACGCCGCGCTCGTGGCCGCCATCACGACCACGTCCGCGCTGGTCGGCGGTTTCCAGCGGGTCAGAACCGAGCGCGCCCTGGCAGAGCTGTTCGCCCGCTCGGCGATCGGCGCGCGCGTCCGCCGAGGCGGTACGGAACGGCTGGTGACGGCCGGTGACCTGGTCCACGGGGACGTCATCGTGCTGCGTCCTGAGGACGTGGTTCCGGCGGACTGCCGGCTGCTGGAGGCCGACGGGCTCGAAGTCGACGAGTCGTCCCTGACCGGGGAGTCCCTCCCCGTGGGCAAGGACCCGGCGCCGGTGGTCGCCGCGCACCTCACGGACCGCAGCTCGATGCTCTACGAGGGAACCGTCGTGTCCGCCGGACGGGCCCTGGCCGTCGTGGTGGCCACGGGACCGGCCACCGAAGTCGGGCGCAGTCTGGCCACGGCCCGGCAGGCGGCCCCGGTGACCGGCGTGGAGGCGCGCCTGACCTCGCTCACCCGGGCCAGCGTGCCCGTCGCACTCGGTTCTGCGACCGCCGTGGCAGGCGCCGGGCTGCTGCACGGACACGCCCTGACCGACAACCTCGCCTCAGCGGTGAACCTCGCCGTCGCATCCGTCCCCGAAGGCCTGCCGTTCCTGGTCAACGCGGCCCAACTGGCCGCCGCCCGCCGGCTTGCCGACCTCGGCGCGCTGGTACGCAACCCCCGCACCATCGAGGCGCTCGGCCGCGCCGAGGTGCTGTGCTTCGACAAGACCGGGACCCTCACCGAGGGCAACCTCCAGCTCGCGGCGGTCAGCGACGGGGACGGCACACTGCCCGCGGAGCGCCTCGACACTCCGCGCAAGGCGGTGCTCGCCGCCGCGCTGCGGGCCACCCCGCCGGCGCGGCAGGCGGAGCCCATGGCCCACCAGACCGACCGCGCGGTGACGGCCGGAGCCCGCCGGGCGCGCGTCGCCGTGGGTCGTGGCGCGCCCCGCTGGCGGCGAACCGACGCGCTGCCCTTCGAGCCCTCCCGGGCCTACCACGCCACCACGGGCCGTACCGCACACGGCGTACTGCTGAGTGTGAAGGGGGCCCCGGAGAACGTGCTGCACCGCTGCCGCCGCAGGCGGCTGCCGGAGGGGGACACCGACCTCGACGAGGCCTCGGTGACGGAGCTGACCGGTGCGGCGGAAGAGCTCGCCGGCGCCGGCCGGCGGGTGCTCGCGGTGGCCGAACGCCCCATGGCCGCGGACGAGGTGCTCACCGACGACGCCGTGGAGGACCTGGTCTTCCTCGGGTTCATCGCCCTCGCCGACCCCGTCCGCACCAGCGCCGCCCCCGCCACCGCCCGCCTGCACGAGGCGGGTGTGCAGACCGTCATGCTGACCGGCGACCACCCCGCCACCGCGGACGCCATCGCGGCGACCATCAGCGACGTCACGGATCCGAAGGTGTCCACCGGCCCCGAACTGGACGAGCTCGACGACGCCGAACTGGACGCACTGCTGCCGACCGTGGACGTGATCGCCCGCTGCAGCCCGCACCACAAGGTCCGTATCGTCCAGGCCTATCAGCGACTCGGGCAGGTCGTGGCGATGACCGGCGACGGCGCCAACGACGCGCCCGCCATCCGGCTCGCGGATGTGGGCATCGCCCTGGGACGGCGCGGAACCCCGGCCGCGACCGCCGCGGCCGACCTCGTCGTCAGCGACGACCGACTGGAGACGATCGTCTCCGCCCTGATGGAGGGGCGGGCGATGTGGGCCTCCGTCAGGGCCGCACTCGCCATCCTCATCGGCGGCAACCTCGGCGAGGTCACCTTCAGCGTGCTGACCTCCGCCCTCACCGGCAGCACGCCGCTGAGTGCCCGTCAGATCATGCTGGTGAACCTCCTCACCGATCTCGCTCCGGCGCTCGCCATCGCCGTACGCGAGCCCACTGGACAGACCGGCGAGCGGCTGCTGCGTGAAGGCCCGCACCGTTCCCTGGGCACCGCGCTGACCAACGAGATGCTGCTGCGCGGTGCCATCACCGCGCTCGGCGCCGGACTGGCCTGGAGCGCGGCACGCCTGACGGGCACCCGGCGGCGCGCCAGTACGGTGGCGCTGGCAGCGGTGGTCGGCACCCAGCTGGCGCAGACCCTCACCACCGGTGGCCTGGATCCCCATGTCCTCATCGCGGGCCTCGGTTCGGCCGTGGCACTCGCCGCCATCGTCCAGACGCCCGGCGTCAGCCAGTTCTTCGGCTGCACCCCACTCGGCCCGGTCGCCTGGGGCATCACGCTCGGTGCGATCGCCTCGGCCACCCTGATCGGTACGGCCCTGACACCGCTGGTCCATCAGATGGCGCCCGAGGACTAGGAGGCGCTCCCTGGGCTCTACGCGGCCCCGTCGGCCGGCGGCACGACAGAACGCGAGAACGCGGAACCTCCCTCCGGGTGACCTGGAGAGCAGATGTGCACACGGTCGGCGCCGCGGAGGAATGATCAAATGCCGCAGTCGCGCGCGATGGACTGCGGCCGGCGTCGACGTCACGCCGTGGACCGGATGAGGATCGGGACTTATGCCAAAGGGCACTGTGAAGTGGTTCAACGCCGACAAGGGGTTCGGCTTCATCACCCAGGACGAGGGCGGCCCGGACGTGTTCGTCCACTTCTCGGCCATCCAGACCGGCGGATACAAGTCGCTGGAGGAGGGCCAGAAGGTCGAATACGAGGTGACCCAGGGCCCGAAGGGGCCACAGGCGGAGCAGGTGGTCCCCCTGCCCTGACCCCTTGGCGGCTCCGGAGCCCTGCCCGCTCCGGAGCCGCAGGTGGGTGGGTCAGTGCCGGTGACCGACTCCCGTGACGAGTTCACCGAAGCGGCCGCCCCGGGTTCGCGGCGCCAGCGGGGCCGTCGGCGCGCCCGCGCCCTCCCGGAGACCGGACAGGAACTCCCGCAGCGCCTCCTCGGCGGTGTGGCGCGGTTGCCAGCCCAGCTCCTCGCGGGCTCGCGACGTGTCCATGATCGGCAACCGGAGGACCGCGTCGAAGAGATGGGGTGACGCCGGGACCAGGTGGAGGTGCCAGGCCGCCGCGAGCCCCGCCCGTACGGCCGGCACCGGCAGCTTGACGACCCGTGCCTGGAGCAGCTCGGCCAGCAACTGCGCATCGACCTCTGGCTCGGCCGCGAGGTTGAAGGCGCCCCGCACATCTTGCGTCGCGGCGAGCCGGTACGCCTCACCCGCGTCGGCGGCATGCAGCGCTTGGAAGCGCAGCCCTGGGAGGTCGGGTACGAGCGGCAGCAGTGCGGGCCTGACCAGGCTGCCCGGCACCAGCGGCCCGCCGAACAGCCGGCGTTGCTCGCTCGCCGACTCTCGCTTGAAGATGAAGGCGGGCCGCATCCGCACCACCCGGACCGCCGGGTGCTCGCGTTCGAAGGCGTCGAGTGTCCGCTCCAGGTAGGACTTCTCGCGGGTGTAGGCGGCCCCGGGCCAGCCGTGTGTGGGCCATGACTCGTCGACCGCGACGGCCCGGTCCCGCGGGCCGGGCGAGTACGCGCCGACCGAGGACGCGTAGACCAGCGCCGGCACCTCCGCCTCCGCGACGGCTTGGAAGACCCGGATGCTGCCCAGCACGTTCGTTCGCCAGGTGGTCTCCGGGTCGTGCGTGGGCTGGAAGAGCCAGGCGAGGTGGATGACCGCGTCCGCGCCGCGAAAGAGCTCGACCAGGTCGGGCTCCTTGCCCACATCGACACTCGCCCAAGCCGTCTTCGGCGGCGTCCACGCGGGGATCCGCCGGGCCAGGCCCAGGATCGAACCGATCTGCGGGTCGGTGCCGAGCGCTTCGAGCACGCTCGTACCGACGTTCCCGGTGGCGCCGACCACGACGATCCGCAGTCCCTCGCCGCCCGTCGTCCCGCTGGTCATGCCGTTCCTCCCAGATCTCCTACGGGGTCCGTCCGAGCCGGCGGCGACCGCAGGCACCCTCGGCGGTGCCGCGCGTGCCCGTGGACCGCGCATCCGCCGGTCCCGGCTGCCGAAGCCCTGTGCAGGGGCCCACGGTCAGCAGTCCTCGGCCAGTTCTTCGATGGTGCGGCCGCTGCGGACCGAGGCGGGTTGCGAGCTCTGCGGGTTGCGGCGGGCGTCGGCGCCTTCGTCGGACTTCTTCACCAAGAGCCAACGCTCTCGCTCGTCGTCGCCGCCCATGCGCGTCAGCGCGTATCCGCCGCGCAGCTTCTCGCCCTCCAGCCATACGGTGACGTGGCCCGACTCGACCGCCTCGGCGAGGGGGACCTCCCGGTGGCGGAGCTCGGTCAGGTTCTGGTACGTGCCCGTGTCCCAGACGATGACCCGGCCCGCGCCGTACTCGCCGCTCGGGATGACCCCTTCGAAATCGAGGTAGTCGAGCGGGTGGTCCTCGGTTCGCATGGCCAGCCGCTTGTCTCGCGGATCGGTGGACGGGCCCTTCGGCACCGACCAGGACAGCAGTACGTCGTCCGCCTCGAGGCGGAAGTCGTAGTGGAGGGTGGTCGCCGCGTGCTTCTGGATCACGAAGTGCGGCTCGCCGCCCCGGGACGGCGTACCACCCATGGGTTCGGGTGTCCGGCCCTCATGCCGCTTGGAGCGGTAGGTCTTCAGCCGATCCCTGTCGTTGCCGGCCATGCGCCACGAGTGCCCGTACGCCGTGCCAGCAAACCGGGAGGAAACCCTCCGAGGGCCGATTACCCGCCCCAGGGCCGGGCACCCGGCGCAGGACGTCCCCACACCCGTACGCACGAGGCAGGCAGGTGAGACCGCCATGAGCAGGAAGCACGAAGCGGTGGTGCGGACTCTGCTGGACCAGCAGGGCCGGACGTACGCATCCGAGGCCGGTATCACGCTGCGGGACACGCCCGGACCCCTGTACCAGCTCCTCGTGCTCTCCCATCTGCTGTCCGCCCGTATCAAGGCGGACATCGCGGTCGCGGCCGCCCGCGCGCTCTTCAACGCCGGGATGCGGGACGCGCGGAGGATGGCCGAGGCGACCTGGCAGCAGCGCGTCGACGCGCTCGGCGAAGGCGGCTACCGGCGTTACGACGAGCGGACCGCCACCCAGCTCGGGGACGCGGCCGAACTGCTGCAGCGGGAGTACCAGGGCGATCTGCGGCGGCTGCGCGAGGCCGGAGACCCCAAGAAGCTGCTGCGCGACTTCCCGGGCATCGGGCCGTCCGGCGTCGACATCTTCCTCCGGGAGGTTCAGGGCGTCTGGCCGGAGGTGGCGCCGTACCTCGACGCGAAGGCGCTGCAGGGGGCGGAACGCCTCGGCCTGCCGACGACCCCGAAGGACCTCGCGGGGCTGGTGGACGAGGGCGACTTGCCCCGGCTGGCGGCGGGCCTGGTACGCGTCGCCCTGGACAAGGAGAGCGCCGAAGAGCTGCGCGCCGCCTGAGGATCCGGAACCTCGACGGTTGATCCGAAAGCGGTCCCGGTCAGCCCGCGGCCGCCCGGCCGGAAGCCCGTCCTCAGGCCGTCCTGGCCCGAGCGCTGTGACGTGCCGCGTTGCCGAACATCGGCCGGTCAAGCCGACGCTGGGCCGTCACGGGCCGAACCACTGAGCCTGCCGTTCTCCTTGACCTCCGATGTCTATACCAATTAGATTCCCGATCGCCGCTCCCTCAGGGGCGCCTGGTCGATGCGTACTTGGCCCCCTGAGGTCACGGCAGGACAGGCGCGGTCGTCCGCCCCCTCGCCAGGCCGCCACTTCACCGCGGCCGTCTCCGGCGTGCGTTCCGTTCAGGAGGTTCACCGGCCCATGTCAGGCATGCGCAAGCTGTTGTCCGTCGCGACCGTGGCCGTCGTGGCCGCCC
The DNA here is from genome assembly GCF_052245555.1 of Streptomyces sp. KR80. NCBI lineage: Bacteria > Bacillati > Actinomycetota > Actinomycetes > Kitasatosporales > Streptomycetaceae > Streptomyces > Streptomyces sp. KR80. Next base: position 2,147 of record NZ_JBQQCD010000002.1, on the reverse strand, counting down.
TGACCGCTCTGGGTCTCGGCGTCGTCCCGACCGGTCACGCCGCCGAGAGCCAGAGCAACCCGGTTCCTCCAGTGGCCCCGGCACTGCAGGAGTGGAAGGGCGGTGAGGGCAGGTTCACCCTGTCGTCTCGCGCCAGAGTCGTGGCGCACGACCGTCGGCTGGCCGACGAGGCCCGCACGTTCGCGGCGGACCTGCGGCGGATCACCGGACGACGGCTGCCGGTGGAAGCCGGTCGGCGGTCGCACCCCGGCGATCTCGTGCTCTCCCTCGGTGACCAGGCCCCCGAGCACCGCGAAGGCTATGCGCTGACCATTGGTGACCGAGTGACGGTCGCCGCACGACAGGAGACGGGAGTCTCGCGCGGCACCCAGACCGTGGAGCAACTCTTCGCGCTCGACACCCGGAAGACCTCGATCCCGCGCGGCAGTGCCACCGACTGGCCCCGGCTCGACGAGCGCGGATTCATGATGGACGCCGGGCGCAAGTACTACCAGCCGTCCTACATCGAGCAGCAGATCCGTACGGCGGCCTGGTACAAGCTCAACACCGTCCACCTGCACCTGACGGAGTCGGAGGCCTTCCGCCTCAAGAGCCCGAAGTTCCCCGGCCTGGCGCCCGAACAGGCCTATACGAAGGCCGACATCGCGCGCTTCGAGGCAGTGGCCGCGAAGTACCACGTGACGATCGTGCCCGAGATCGACCTGCCGGCCCATGCGGGCGCGATCGCGGAGCACTGGCCCGAGACCAAGTGGGCCTGCGAGTCGATGAATCGCAAGCCCTACCCCGTCAACCTCGACGTCACCAAGCAGGCCACGCGTGATGTAGCCAAGGAGCTGCTCGACGAGTTCATCCCCTGGTTCCCGCGCAGCCCCGAGTTCCATGTCGGAGCCGACGAAACGCCCGGGCAGGCCAACTTGGAGGAGTGCCCCGAACTCGTCGACTACGCCAAGAAGAACGGCTACGCCAACGTGGCCGATGTGAATGTCCGCTTCATCGACTACCTGGACGAGATCGTGCGCAGCCACGGGAAGCGCACCGTCATCTGGAACTGGTGGGACGTCAAGGTCCACCCGTGGAAGCCGAACCTGTCCCCGACCATCGACCCCAACCGCGACATCAAGGTCGAGGTCTGGTGGAACAGTGAGCAGACGTACCTCGACAAGGGCTACGAGGTCGCCATCTCGCCGTACCGGCAGCTGTACGTGGTACCGGGAACGCTCCCCGGGAACAGCGCCCTCGTCCCCAACGACGTATGGCTGTACGGCCAGTGGCAGCCCATCGATCACCCCAAGCTGTCCGGCTATCTCATCTCCCGCTGGACCGACCGCTCCACCACCGAGTCGGACGCCTACCACGACTGGTTCGCCCACCGTGCGCAGCAGGTGCTGGCCGACCGCGCCTGGGGCGGGCCGCGTGCAGGCAGCAACCTGGACTACGAGAACCGGGTGGACCGGATCGGACCGGCGCCCGGAGTGACGGACGGGTACGCGGCCGTCCCGGCCGACGGCGTACGCCTGACGGGGACGCCGTACGGCACCGGCCCGGCCGGCGGCGGCTCCGAACCCACCTATGACAAGGTCTTCGACGGCGACCCCGGGACCTTCTTCGACTCTCCGGAGGCGAACGGCGGGTACGCGGGCCTCGACCTCGGGCACCGGGCGCGCGTGACGAAGGTGCGGATCGTGCCGCGCAGTCAGGCCGCCGCGGACCTGAAGCGGATGACCGGCGGGAAGCTGCAGGGCTGTACCGAAGGCCCGGACCGGGGATGCGTGGATCTGGCGACCGTCATGTGGCGCCCGCCGGGCTACGACTGGCTGCAGCTGCCGGTCGAGGACGAGAGCCGCTACCGCTGGCTGCGTTACCTCGGCCCCGACGGCGGCCACGCGAACGTCGCCGAGGTCGAGTTCTGGACGAAGCGGCAGCAGGAGGACTAGGTGCCGCCACCCGGGGGCGGGTCTCGCGCACGCGTGAGGCCCGCCCGCGTCGGGCACAGTCATCCGATGTCTGCTCCGCCTGATGCCGTCCGACCTTGCTACCGTCCGACCCCGTCCTGTGTGGCCGGCCGATCCTCGCCAATCCCGTTCGGCCGCCCAGACGCCTCGGCGCCCTTTCCCCACAGGTTCCGAAGTGGGGGAAGGGTGCCGAGG